>NZ_JH601036.1:0-30287 GCF_000245715.1 Paenibacillus sp. Aloe-11
CAGGGTCCTGGGAGAGTAGGACGTTGCCAAGCAACAAACGAAGAGAATCATGATCTCAATGAGATTATGGTTCTCTTTTTGCATATAACATATACTTTAAAAATGTCCTTACAAAAGGAAGGTAACATTTTTGTTACGGAATGTAAGAGTAAACCCTGTATAATAGGTATTGAATCCCATATACACACGCTGCATTATTGCAGAATTATGCAACTTCCTATGGTGGAATTTGTATAATCAATCATGCTGGTAAGGAGGGAAGATCATGCGGCGAAATAAATGGCTTGCTCTATTGGTGCTATTCAGTGTCGCTGTCGCGATTCTTACCGGGTGCGTGGAAGAGGAGCCTTCTTGGACATCGTTTGAGGGAGCAGCCAACGAGAAGACGTTTCCGGTTCCCAAAGAAGCCAGCAAAACGGATCGGGCCAGCAGCAACTCGGATATGGACTATGTCCGCTATGCACTGCCAGCGTTGAAGGAAAGCGATAGCTTGCCTGCTCCTTATTTGGAGGAGATTGCGGCTTGGGGCTGGACGGAGGAACCGAATTTATCCACTTCTAATCAGAAAGTGTTTCAGAAAAATAAGCACATGGTGCATTTGTCTGTACATGATGGCTCTTTTACTGTATTGGTTCCGAAGGATGGAAAGACTGCTGTAAAGAGCAAAAGTGTAGACCTTAATTAGTGAGGCCGCGATATCAACAAGGGTGCAAGGGCATGCAGCACAAAATATGTTGTATGTCATTGTTAACTCCAAATCATGCGGGTAGAATGCTGTGTATAATACTGAATGAAGAGATCAGATAAGGGAGCACTCAAAACTGCTGTTGAAGCAGCAGAGTGGCTTCCTTTCATATATTTATGTATAGGTAAAAAGGAGCAACCTCGACAGGATTGCTCCTTTTTTTGGTACAGATGATTAAAGATAGTCAGACCGGATCTGAGCTTTCTATCTGTGTGGATAGATGCATGGCAAGACTTACTGTTGATAATAGGAGGCATCTTCATCAGTAAACTTCAACATGCCGTCCTTTCTCTCGCCTGTAAGCCGGCTTAGAATGTATAGACGCGGTGCAATAAGCCAGAGATGCCAGAAGAGTAAGGATACAGTAAAGGCTGGTGGAGACCAGAGTATAAATACAGCTGACAAGCAAATTCCGATCCAGAGTGTATGTATGTGCACACGACGAAAGATACTGTAGCCTATGTATTGGTCTGTCATATATCCCAGCCAAGGTAGTTTGCGGTGGAATGTCCAGCGTTTGCGGAAAGCTGTTCCGCGGCCTATGAATAGTACAGATCGCGAAATGACGAAGTGTACCCATAAGGTCAAGAAAAAGGCGAGGGCAAACAAGAAAATGCTGGTCCAGGAAAAGGCAACAAGCAAAAAAAGAAGCATAATGACAGGCAATGAGATGTGGCTCCATATCAGCTGACGCGGTATACTGATTTTTTTAATGAGCTTATAGTGATAGTAGGTAGCTTTGGTTCCGGTTTCCTCTGTCATGCAAACAGTCCTTTCATTAATCTACTGCATCACAAGTGGCTTCCCGCCCACAGCCGGATAGAGGGACGGTACTTCGCTCATGCCGCTTTAAACAAGCATCAAATCGTTTTTGCAAAAGTACAGAATGATTGGCATCTAGCGTTAGCTAACCTATTCTATAATTTGAGGGAAGGCTATCGCTAATGAAGTGTACAAGGCTCCCATGAAAGGGTATCCATACTTAGGAGCTTTTCTTATTATATCGGCATAGGCGGCAGTTTTTTTAAACATACGGCGTACAAACACCATAAGGGCCCAGAGGGAATATATATAGAGTATATCGTCGAGCTGGGCTATGAAAAGGTTTAAAATAGTAGAAAGTGCCCCATACTAATAGTAAAAGAAACAAGGTGGGATGGATATGCATGATCAAAACGGCCACCGCTGCATTATATGCGGCCAACACAAGCATGAAGGCATTTTTATCGTTTCCGAGTTTATCTGCGATGCGTGTGAAGTAGAAATGGTGCATACGGATGCAACAGACGCCAAATATCATTTTTTTATTGATCAACTTAAGCAAATCTGGGTTCAGAAAAATGCATAATATCCTTTGTCAGCTAGTCTTTAGAGGATTGGCATTCCAAGGCCTGTCGATACGGGCCTTTTTTCTGTGAGTAAAAGTAGGATTCTGCTTGATTTTACGATAAAATAGGGTTGATATAAAGCTTTGTTTCGGAAGGATTGCAGAAGGATGGGAAAAAAGGCGGGACATGCACCACTAATGGAAGCCCTCATACGCTATCGCGATAAGGAAAATGCTTCTTTTCATGTACCGGGTCACAAAAATGGGCAAGTATATGAGCATGAAGATATCGCGTCTCTGCTACAAGAGGTGATGTCGATTGATGCGACGGAAATTACGGGACTGGATGATTTGCACCACCCAGAAGACGTAATTCGTGAAGGGCAAGAGCTGGCTGCGAAGTGTTTTGGTGCAGAGGAGAGCTTTTGGCTGGTTGGGGGGAGTACAGTCGGTAATTTGGCTATGATTCTGACTGTATGTACAAGGCCGGGAGATATACTGCTGGTACAGCGAAATGTACACAAGTCTGTCCTGAATGGTCTTATGCTGTCAGGGGCTACTGCGGTGTTCCTGGAGCCTGAAATAGATACGCTCAGCGGGCTGGCGGTTGCTCCGTCGACGGATACGGTAAAGGCCGCGCTGAAGGCCTATCCCTCGGCTAAAGGGGTACTGCTTACGCTACCTAATTACTACGGGATGGGGTATGATCTGAAGACAACGGCTAAAGTCTGCCATGCAGCCCATGTGCCGCTATTGGTAGATGAGGCACACGGTGCTCATTATGGATTGCATTCTCGTTTGCCAGCCTCTGCTCTCTCCTGTGGGGCTGATGTAGTTGTTCAGTCGACACATAAAATGCTCCCAGCTATGACCATGGGGGCCATGCTGCATGTGCAGGGAGAGCGAGTCCAGCGAGAGTTGCTCCGTCAGCGGCTGGCTATGGTGCAGAGCTCCAGCCCCTCGTATCCGTTAATGGCCTCGCTGGATTTGGCAAGATGGCATATTGATGTTCATGGCGAGGAAGCCTTTACGAAGGGCTTGGCAGCGGTGGATGCTTTTAGAAAGGGTCTGGAGCAGCTTCCACGCTTTCGCTTGGTAGAGCCTACACGGCAAGCAAAACGTGGGGAAGAAGCTCATAAGGACAGCTCTGAGGGCTTAGAAGGGGAGAGGACTAGCGAGTATTCAACCCAGGACCCATTTAAAATAGTATTGTACGATACGCTGGGTGTATTGGATGGCTTTGGACTAAAGCATGAGCTGGAGACTTACGGGTGTATTCCGGAGATGAGTGACGAGAAGCATGTTGTTTTACTGTTTACGTTAGGCTCTACGGCCAGAGATGCGAGTCACCTGTTGCAGGCGCTTGTGCATATAAATAATGATATAAGGTTTAAGAAGGCGGTTGGTGAGCGGGGTTCCATGGAGCTGGAGCAGCATGGGCTAGATTATGATTTTTCCACGTGGAACAATGATCGTATGACAGCTTACTCTAATCCGGTGGAGTTCGGACTTCAACCGATTAGCCCGGAACAGATAGAGGTCGTGCCTGTAGAGGACTCGGCTGGCAGGATAGCTGCGGAAATGATTATCCCGTATCCTCCAGGTATTCCGCTGCTATATGCAGGAGAGAAGATCACGGAGGCGAATGCTCTGCGGATGAGGCGTTTACGTGAGCTGGGAGCCAAGTGGCAGGGAGTAGCAGATGAAAGCATGCTTACGATTCGGGTATTCCGTTTAGAATAAAGAATAGGTACGAGAGACTCAACAAATACAGAAGGCTGAATAAAAGAAGCATACGAGCCTGTGGGTGACTTTTATTTTTCAGGCTGGAAAGCAGGGAATGACATGAATCGCAAAGGCATTTTTATTACGCTGGAGGGGGGAGACGGCTCCGGTAAAACAACCATGATCCAACGACTGGCGAAGTTTATGAAGGAGGAAGGCCATCCTGTCATCACGACGAGGGAGCCGGGTGGCATCGAAATTTCTGAGAAGATTCGCTCTATCATTTTGGACCCGGCCCATACCAGTATGGATGCCCGGACAGAAGCGCTTTTATATGCGGCAGCTCGGCGCCAGCATTTGGTGGAGAAGGTAAAGCCGGCTATTGAACAGGGAGCTATCGTATTGTGCGATCGTTTTGTGGATAGCAGCTTGGTCTATCAAGGATTTGCGAGAGGAATCGGGATAGATGAGGTTGCTTCGATTAACCGTTTTGCGGTCGACGATTGGGAGCCGGATGCCACTTTTTATCTGGATATCGAACCCGAGTTGGGATTAGCGAGAATTAATGCGTCACGGGGAAAGGGAATGGATCGCCTCGATATGGAGAGCATATCGTTTCACCATAAGGTGAGAGAGGCCTATCTGGAACTTGCTCGTAAATTTCCGGAGCGAATTACGATTGTCGATGCATCTCCTGCACCGGAGCAGGTAGAGCAAGTATTAAAGGATTTGCTGAAAAAGCGATTTATTCAGAATTTTAACGTGTAATTGTCGAAGGATATACGGTAAAATTGAGCTAGGGACAAGGTTGTCCCAAATATGGCTTGAAGGAGGAGTACAGGATGAAGCTGATTATTGCGATTGTACAGGATAAGGATAGTAACAGATTATCCAGCGGACTGGTGAAAGCTAATTTCCGTGCTACGAAATTGGCGAGCACAGGGGGATTTCTGCGTGCAGGTAATACGACGTTTATGATCGGTGTCGATGACAATCAGGTGGACTCGTTGATGAATGTCATTCGCAGCAGTTGCAAGGTTCGTGAACAGCTGGTCACACCCGTTACTCCTATGAGCGGGACGACGGACTCCTATCTGCCGTTGCCTGTTGAAGTACAGGTGGGTGGAGCTACGGTGTTCGTGATGCCTGTAGACCGTTTCGAGCATTTCTGAATCTACACAATAGAACCTATTCTGCCGATATGATAGGGAAAATGCATGTTTCTTGCTCACATGATGGGAGTGAGAGCAGATCCACTAAACGGCAGCGCCAAAGCGCAGTCCCCGGAAAGCCGATGGGACCCCTAAGTTCTGGATTGAACTGTTGAAGAGGGGGAAAGTGGAAGCATCCGGGGAGAAAGCAGGTTTATATGAAAATAAATCCGGGCTATCGCCCTTTACAAAGTACGTTGTCTACAAATGAAATGAGCACGAAGCCGATCCAGCCCAAGAGTTTTTCCGATGTTTTGCAGCAAAATGGGGAGCAGGCTTCGCAGCAGGAATTGAATCGGCGCTTCAAGGAAATTCAAATGCAGGGAGATCGTCTTGCACGCTCAATGACGATTCGTGAGCTGAAGGCTTATAAGATGCTGGTTAAACGGTTTTTGGAGGATACAGTTCGGCGAGGCGTATCCATGAAGGATACGAAGGGCTGGGATCGGCGCGGGCGCAGCAAGCGTTACAAGCTGATCGATGAAGTGGATGAGATATTGCTCAAGATGGCGGATGAGCTGCTCGAAACCGAACAGGGCAAGATTGAGCTTTTGCAAGGAGTCGGTGAAATAAGAGGGCTGCTGATTAATCTCTCTTTTTAATGCAGGGTTATGATATAAATGAATACAACGGGCTGTCGCCACGAAGGAATAATCTGCTTGCTGATCATGCTGGCAGATTATTTTTGACTATGTGGTGCATGTGGGCAGACGTGAAAGTGAGGAATTATGTCTTTCCAACATATAATGGGACAGGATATAGCTAAAAAAATGCTGCAAAGCGCGCTACGGAATCACACGGTCAACCATGCCTATGTTTTTAGCGGCCCGCCGGGAAGCGGGCAGATGAAAATGGCGCAGACCTTTGCCAAGGCTTTATTTTGTGAACAACGGACGGATGATGCATGTGGAGAGTGTTTGTCATGTCGTAAGGTAGAACACGGGAATCACCCGGATTTGCATATTGTAGAGCCAGATGGAGCTACGATTAAAATTGACCAGATTCGTGGGCTTCAGCGTATATTTTCTTACAGATCAGAAAGCTCCAATCCGAAGGTATATATCATCCAGCGGGCGGACACCATGACAGTGCAGGCTGCAAACAGCCTACTTAAATTTCTGGAGGAGCCCCAGTTACCCGTGGTTGGCATACTCATTTCTGAAAATGGACAAGCTTTATTGCCTACGATCCAATCACGGACGCAGATAGTTCCTTTTCATGCTTTGCATCCGGAAGTGATGATGCAGGAGTTGATTGGGGAAGGCTATACGGTAGGGCTTGTTCGGTCGGTGGTTTATATTGCTTCGGGACTGGAATCATGTAGAGAAATTCTCCAGCAGAATTGGTTTGCAGAAATTAGAAACGTAGTGTTACAATTAGTGAAGGAGTCCATGAGCCGGGGGAACTCGTCCATTATTCTGGCTCAACAGAAGATTTTTAAAACTGGACTTTCTGAACACCTGGATATTCTGTTTCATCTGTTTCATTTGTGGTTTAAAGATATGCTTCATTTCCGTTACGGAAGGCACGAAAGCATTGTTTTCATAGATCATTTGGAGTCTGTCTCCAAATTGGCAATCACCCGCAGCACGGAACAATGGGTCTCTTATATGGATTTGGCCGCGACTTGCAGGAAAAAGCTCCGTTTTAACGTCAATGGGCAATTATGCGTGGAGCAGCTTCTGATTGGGTTGTCCGATACAAGCGGTTCTATCACCGGCTAACAGGAAGGCGCGCTTGTTCCACTCTGCACAATCCGCGACGCCAGGTTCCCGGTTTGTGCGACAGTGAGACTTCAATTGCGGCCATTCGTACAATGTCGGCTTCAAATGAGGTTTAGTGGCATACAAGGGGGTTAATTTTTGTATAGTGTAGTGGGTGTCCGTTTCAAAAAGGCGGGCAAGACTTATTATTTTGATCCGCTGGATCTTCCGGTGGAGAAAGAAAACTGCGTCATTGTAGAAACCGCACGCGGTATTGAATATGGCAAGGTTGTGGTGGGCAAAAAAGAGGTAAATGACTCGGATGTTGTCCTGCCTTTAAAAAAAGTCATTCGTATTGCCGGAGATGATGACGCTCTTGTTGTAGAAGAGAATAAATTGGCGGCCAAGGATGCCTTCGGTACGTGTTTAAATAAAATTAAAGACCATGGCCTTAAAATGAAGCTGGTGGATGTGGAATTTACATTTGACCGCAATAAGATCATTTTTTATTTTACGGCAGAGGGTCGGGTGGATTTTCGAGAACTTGTAAAGGATTTGGCCAGTATCTTTCGTACACGGATTGAACTGCGGCAGATCGGGGTACGGGATGAGGCTAAAATGCTCGGCGGGATCGGACCATGTGGACGTATTCTGTGCTGTTCCTCATGGCTGGGAGATTTTGACCCGGTATCTATCAAGATGGCGAAGGATCAGAGCTTGTCGCTGAATCCGACGAAGATTTCCGGGTTGTGCGGAAGATTGATGTGCTGTCTCAAGTTCGAACATGATAACTACGAGAGCATGAAGGAAGAGCTACCTCAGGTGGGTAAGATGGTGATCACCTCTTTGGGGGAAGGTAAGGTTGTAGGCGTAAATGCAGGTCATCGTACGGTGCATGTTCAATTGTTTGAGATCAGCAAGGTCAAGGAACTTCCAATGGACGATGTAGTCGTCAAGTAAACCATTAGGTTGCTTCGGGGTGGAAACTTGGATAAATTAAATGTTTTTGCGCGTATTCACGAAATGGAAACCCAAATGGGACAGTTGTATAGCGATCTGGGTGAATTGAAACTGGCAGTAAAAGAGCTGCTGGAGGAAAATCAACGACTAACGATTGAAAACGAACAGGTGCGCAAGATGCTCAAGCGTGAAACCTCTGGAGAAGAAAAGCCGGCAAGCAAACCGAAGCTTTCTCCTCCAATCGTCATTAAAGATGAAGAGGGAACGGGCGAGGTCGTGGGCGAAGGCTACGACAATCTGGCACGGCTGTATCATGAAGGATTTCATATATGCAACGTGTATTACGGACATTTGCGAACAGAAGGCGATTGCCTCTTCTGTCTGTCATTTTTGAATAAATAAAAACAAGCCGTAGGAGTAAGATGCCTACGGCTTTTTTGTAAGGATGTAAGAGTGATTCTGGTTATAAAAGATGGGAGATCACATATGTACGAAAATGAAAAGAAGTCCGAACGGATTGACGATCTGCTTTCACATCATCTGCGTATTATTCAAAGTGATGAGGTATTCAGCTTCTCAATGGATGCAGTTCTGCTGGCACGGTTTGCCGGTATCCCGCAGCGTGGGAAGATTTTGGATCTGTGTACAGGCAATGGGGTTGTTCCTTTGCTGCTTACGACACGGACCAAAGCGGCTATTGAGGGAATTGAGATTCAGCCACGTCTCGCGGATATGGCTAGACGCAGTGTCAGCCTGAATGGATTGGAGGAAACGATTCAGATTCGGGAAGGGGATCTGCGCGAGCTGGTCCAAATTACGGGACACGGTGCTTATGATGCGATTACCGTGAATCCCCCCTATATGCCGTTAAACGGCAGCGATTTGAAGGTGAACCCTCATCAGGCCATTGCGCGTCATGAAGTTAGCTGTACATTGGAAGAAGTTATTCAAGCGTGTACCCGACTCGTCCGCAACGGGGGAAAAGTGTCCATGGTTCATCGCCCGCAGCGGTTGGGTGAAATTATATCTCTGATGCGTGCCCACAGTCTGGAACCGAAGCGGATTCGTTTTGTTCACCCACGGGCTCATATGGAGGCCAATATGGTACTGATCGAAGCGCTGCGTGACGGTAAGCCGGAGGTTCGCCTATTGCCCCCGCTCATTGTTTATCAGGAGAATGGGGATTATACTCAGGAAATAAGGGATATCTATGGGGAAGTAAGCAAGGAGGATTCAGTGTGAAAGCAGCTGTACAAAAAAGCTTTAGTACCAGCGAGGAAGAACGGGGCAAGCTGTACCTCGTTGCAACACCGATTGGGAATTTGGACGATATGACCTTTAGGGCGATTAACACCTTAAAATCGTGCAGTATTATAGCTGCAGAGGACACCCGGCAGACACGCAAATTACTGACACATTTTGATATCACGCCGGAAATGCTCTTCAGTTATCATGAGCATAATAAGGTTGCCAGTGGGCCTGAGTTAATACGGTATATAATAGAAGGAAAAAATTTGGCACTGGTCAGCGATGCCGGTTTACCAGCCATTTCAGACCCCGGTGCAGATTTGGTCAAGCTGGCCCTGGAAGCAGAAATTAGCGTCATTCCTATTCCAGGGGCGAATGCGGCATTATCGGCTTTAATTGCCTCTGGGCTGGATACAGAAAGGTTCACCTTCGCTGGATTTCCACCACGGGAGAAAAAGGATCTGGAGAGGCTGCTGCAATCGTTTCAGGTATCTCACGGCACGATTCTTTTTTATGAATCTCCACATCGTATTGTGAAGACACTGACGGTATTAAAGGAAACATTGGGATCACGTAAAGTGGTGCTTGCGCGTGAGCTGACCAAGCTACATGAGGAATGGGTGCGGGGAACAGTTGAGCAATGCCTTGCTAAACTGGAGGAGTATCCGCCGATTGGTGAATATTGTCTGGTAGTTGAGGGAAAAAACGAAGCGGAAGAGGAGCAGGAGCGTCAAGCATGGTGGCAAACCTTATCCTTAGAGGCTCACGTTGCTCATTACGAGGCAGAGGGTCTTACACGCAAGGATGCGATGAAGCGTACAGCCGCGGATCGCTCCATTTCCAAGAGAGATGTTTACAACGCACTGCTGTGAATACTTGTCCGGACAAAAAAGGGCCTTCCAACGGTTGGGTTCAAACCGTGGAAGGCAACAAGGAGTATATATGAAAAAGGTTAGAATTAACAATCTTTGATAAGTCTATTATATACTAAAATTCTCAGTTTGTCACAGGTGTTGGGATTTCGGAAATGCAATCTTGGCAAACAATTTTTCCTTTGAAGTAAATTACGTTCTCAGCATTGCCGCAGAAGATACAAGCAGGCTCGTATTTTTTAAGCATGATGCGCTCGCCATCAACATAAATTTCCAAGGCGTCTTTCTCTCCGATTCCCAGAGTACGGCGCAATTCGATTGGAATAACAACACGTCCGAGCTCATCAACTTTTCTTACAATACCAGTGGATTTCATCATAATAAATCAGGCTCCTCTCGCCAATTAAAATAATATAAGTGTCATGATTCGACAAAATTTTCTCTTTTCTGATAATTACTATACCAACGATTCCCAAAACAGTCAACCTAAAAAAAGTAGTAACAGGCTGATTATGCAAAAATATTTTGATTAAAGAGCTTGATACGTGTCTATTACCTTATTTTTCAGATGATTTATCACTTTTGTCGATTTGGAAATGCATAAAAACTATAATTCGACATATTACGACAAATGATGTCGAATGAGGGAAACGATTTAGGATTTTAATGTATTTTAATCCATTATTCCGAAAATTAAAGGAGTTGATATCTTGCACCAGCCACTTAGTGAAGAAAAAGTTTTTAAAGACCCGGTACATAACTATATCCATGTTCAGGATACAGCGATATGGCGGTTGATTAACACGCCGGAGTTCCAACGGTTACGCCGTATCCGGCAGCTGGGCACATCTTATCTTACGTTTCATGGAGCGGAGCATAGTCGTTTTTCACATTCATTAGGCGTATATGAAATTACGAGACGTATTATTTCCCAATTTGAACGCGGGGATTTTCCCGATTGGCCAAAGGAGGAAAGGCTGGTTGCTTTGTGCGCCGCTCTGCTGCATGATGTGGGACACGGTCCATTTTCCCATTCCATAGAAGAAGCCTTTCATATGAACCATGAGGATTGGACGTGTCGCATTGTACTGGGGGATACGAAGATCAACGCCGTGCTGCGGCAGGTCGATGAGGAGCTTCCACAAAAGGTGGCTGCGGTCATTGCTAAAACGTATGACAAGCCAATCGTTGTCAATTTGGTAACCAGTCCGCTGGATGCCGATCGTATGGATTATCTGCTGCGGGATGCTCATTCGACAGGTGTCAACTACGGCACCATTGACTTGGATCGTATTTTGCGGCTGCTGCGCCCACATAATGGGAGAATCGTCGTAAAGGAGTCTGGCATGCATGCGGTAGAGGATTATTTGATGTCACGCTATCAGATGTATTGGCAAATTTATTTTCATCCTGTAACACGCAGCTCGGAAATCCTTTTGCGTAAAATTTTCAAGCGGGCGAAGGAATTGTTTAAAAACGGATATGAGTTTGGTTTTCTGTTGGACCCGCTTCCGGACCTTCTGAAGGGAGACCTTACAGTAGAACAATATCTGATGCTCGATGAGTCTCTGATTCAGACGGTATTTGGCCAGTGGAAACGAGAAAAGGACGACATTTTAAGCGATCTGAGCACTCGTTTTATGGATCGTAAATTGTATAAATATGTAGAGATTGATAATATGGATACAGATACCATTGACAGTATTCGAGGAGCTTTGGCTGAAGCTGGTCTGCACCCGGAATATGATCTTGAAATTGATTTTCCAACCGATCTTCCTTATGATGTGTTTCGGAAGGGTGGCTCGACGGACAATCAGATTCTACTGCTTGGACGTCAGGGTGAGGTGAGAGAGATTTCCGAAGTTTCAGAAATTGTGCGCTCAATTAGTGGCATTCACCGAGGGAAATATCATATGTATTATCCCCAAAATAAATTGAATGGGGTAAAAGACAGGCTTCCTGCCGAAATAAGGAATTATTTTGTCAAACAATAGACAACTGTATAACAATGAAAGTAAAAAAAGGAGATCAGTAACTTGGAATTATTCGACACTCATACTCACTTGGATGCGCCGCAATTTGACGAAGACCGTGAAGAAGTTATAGCGCGTGCTGTCGAATCGGGAGTAACCCGGATGATTAATATCGGATTTAATCGTGAGACGATTCCATCCACGATGAAATTGGTCGAGACGTATGATTTTATGTATGCGGCAGTCGGATGGCATCCTGTGGATGCCATTACAATGCAGGAGGGCGACCTGGAGTGGATTGCATCGTTATGCAGTCACAAAAAAGTTGTAGCCATCGGGGAGATTGGTCTGGATTATTATTGGGATACATCACCGAAGGATGTACAGCACCGGGTGCTTCGGAATCAAATTGGTCTGGCTCGGGAGCTGAATATGCCCATTGTTGTCCATAACCGGGATGCGCATGAAGATATTATTAAGATTTTACGCGAGGAAAAAGCGAGCGAGGTTGGCGGAGTCATGCACTCCTTCTCCGGAAGCTGGGAGACAGCTAAAATGGTGCTGGATATGGGCTTTCACCTTTCCTTCGGTGGGCCAATTACGTTCAAAAATGCAAAGCAGCCCAAAGAGGTGCTTGCACAGGTTCCGCTGGATCGTCTACTCATTGAAACGGACGCACCTTATCTGACACCTCATCCATTTCGTGGAAAACGAAATGAGGCTGCACATGTGAGACTGGTGGCAGAGGCTGCCGCCCAAATCAAGGGGATCACAGTAGAGGAATTGGTGTCCATAACGACCCAAAATGCCTTGGAACGATTTGACATCAGATGAGAAAGAGAAGAAACCAACCAAAATAATGAGATAGACGGAGCTAATCATGAATTTGTTGCAGGAAACTCGAGAATATTACAATATTTTAACCGAATATTTTGGAAAATGTACTTGAAACCCGCTTTACAACATGCATAGAAACAGGATATCATCTTTTCAGTGAATTGTTGATTGAATGTAAACTCCAACAAGTCATTTCATGAACCAGTCTCGCTGAGTCCCTTTTACAGGGAACGGGGGAACCGGTATGGCTTACTGCAAGTCCGTCAAGCCATATTTCGATTTCTTTCTGGGTCTTTGGGGTGAATGTGAAGGCGACCGCCATGAGCGGTTGACCCAAGCTAGGGCGACTCTCTACGTCCGAACCCGACAGCTAACCCCGTAAGCGTAAACAAGAGAGAAGCCATCTCGTGCATGATTTTTCCGCATATTCACTACATGCTGGAAGCCACGAAAGAGCTCTCTAGTCTCTTTCTCTGGCTTTTTTTGTTTGTGAATAAAAGAAAATCTGTCATCATACTGTGGTTAAACAGGGGAGGACAGCATGCCGCGAAGACGGGTACATGGTGCAGGACAGTCGCATTACGGGCTTGTCTTGTAGAAAATCTGTTATAGTCACGTCAAATCTCAACTATGTCTTACTCTAGACGGCGGGCTATGTAAGGAGGACGGAGGAAATGGGCATTTTCCAAAAAGAGGAGACCCATGAGTCACGCTCATCCAGCATGTCTTACGTATTACGTTGGAAGAAGGAAAATGTGCGCCAGGCTGCTTTGGTCGCTATTTTTCTAATTGCACTAACGATTATGATTTCAATTCTGGTGTACACTCAATCTAAGAAACAGGTCTTTTTTGTCATCAATGGTAAGGCATCTGCGGTAGAAACCCGGGAATCCAAGCTCCAGGATTTGCTCAATGAGCATTCCATTTCACTGCAGCCGCATGATACGATTTCTATGCCGCTGAACGGAGCCATACAGGATGGGGATCGCGTAATCATCAAACGTGCCAATCAAGTTAAAGTGACCTCAGGCAATGAGACGAAAAAGCTGTACACAACAGAAAATACAGTAGAGGGTGCCATTCGCACTTCGGGCTATAAATTATCGTCAAATGACAAGGTTTACCCTGCGCTCGATGCTTCTGTTTCGTCTAACATGGACATAAAAATCGTCCGCGTGAAGAAACAGCAGGTCGAACAGAAGAAACAGGTGCCTTATCAGGTCATCAAAACGTCCGATCCGAGTCTCTATAAGGGCGATAATCGGGTCCTCCAAAGCGGTAAATCAGGTGTTGTCGTCCAGCACGTTCAGAAGGTATACCATGACGGAAAATTGGTATCCAAGCAGCTGGTCAACAAGGAAGTCGCACAGAAGCGTGTGGATAAGGTAATTGCGGTAGGAACGAAGAAAAAACCGGTCGTTCTGGCTGCTTCTGTCGGTCCGGAAGATACCGGTAAGGCAACACAGGTGAGTTCGGGCAATGCTGTCCGTAAAGCTGGTGTAAATTTTAAATACAGCAAAGTATTGCAGAACGTCTCCATGACGGCGTATTCCTCACAGGAGCCGGGTATCGGTACACGTACGGCTTCCGGTACACGTGTCACGGAAGGACGGACCATCGCTGTCGATCCAAGCATCATTCCAATCGGTTGGTGGGTGTACATTGAAGGGGTGGGCTTCCGCCGTGCGGAGGATATCGGTGGCGCCATTAAAGGCCACAAAATCGATGTGTATTATGAGAGTTTGAGCCGGGCTAACCAATTTGGTCGCAAGCACGGTAAAACTGTATATGTAATCGGACCGGTAAAGCCTGAAATCAACTAAAACGGCTTGTGTATGTTCAGGGCAATGCGATAGTATTAACATCATAGTTATGCCATGCTAAGAAGAGGATATCCTCTTCTTATTTTGTTTTCAAAAGCAGGGAAAGATAAATATAGCATGCTGTGTAGCAGTGGAGGGAAACGTAAAATGATCAAGGAAGTGATCGTGGTCGAGGGTCGGGATGATACAGTGGCTATTCGTCGTGCTGTTGAAGCGGACACAATAGAAACTGGCGGCTCTGCCATTAATAAAATGACGCTGCGCAAAATTGCATTGGCGCAGGAGCGGCGGGGTGTCATTATTTTGACTGATCCCGATCATGCAGGGGAACGCATCCGCAAAATTATCGCCTCCAAGGTACCCGGCTGCAAGCAGGCCTTTATACCCGAGGCGGAAGCGACGCGTAAAGGAGATATTGGGGTGGAGAATGCTTCACCAGAGGCCATCAGACACGCTCTCGCACGAGTACATACGACGGTGGAAGGAGCCGATCCGCTGATTGAGTGGGCGGATTTGATTGACGCCGGACTGATCACCCACCCAAATGCTGCTGCGCGCCGTATGGCACTCGGCAATATACTGGGTATTGGCTATTGCAACGGAAAGCAGCTGCATAAACGGCTCGCTGTATTTCAGATCAGCCGTGAGGAATTCGCCAGTGCGCTGGCGCAAATCGAAAGTGAAGGATTGTGATATCCGTATGACAGGGATTCAAGATATAGCAACACCGCGCCGTACGAAGGAAATTATTCAACGGCACGGTTTTTCGTTCAAAAAGAGTTTGGGCCAAAATTTTCTGATTGATCAAAATATTCTGAACAAGATCGTGAGTGCTGCCGGATTGGATGACACCAAGGGTGCACTTGAGATCGGTCCCGGGATTGGTGCTTTGACCGAAAAGCTGGCGCAATCGGCCAAGGTCGTAACTGCTGTCGAGATTGATCAGCGGCTGCTGCCTATTCTCGAGGAAGTGCTGGCTCCTTATGAGCATGTGAAGGTCCGTCACGGGGATGTGCTAAAGCTGGATTTGCGAGAGGTGTTCGCCTCTGATTTTGCAGGGGTCAGTAAAGTGAGCGTGGTGGCTAATCTGCCGTACTACGTTACTACACCGATTCTGATGAGGCTGCTGGAGGACAAGCTTCCTCTGGAGAATATCGTGGTCATGATCCAAAAGGAAGTGGCTGAGCGTATGGCTGCGTCTCCAGGTACGAAGGATTATGGCAGCCTGAGCATTGCAGTGCAATATTATAGCGAGCCTGAGTTGGTCTGCATCGTGCCGAATACGGTGTTCATTCCCCAGCCGAATGTAGAATCGGCAGTGATTCGTCTGCGTGTGCGAGAAACCCCTCCGGTGGAGGTGGTGGATGAGAAGCACTTTTTTGAGGTCATTCATGCCGCTTTTGCCCAGCGTCGCAAAACGATCTCCAATAACTTGAAAAGCCGCTTCTTCACCAAAGAGAACAGGGACGCGCTGGAGCCGTTGTTGCAGCAGGCTGGTATTGAACCTTCCCGTCGGGGAGAAACGCTAAGCATTGAGGAATTTGCGCGTCTCAGCGCTGTGCTGCTGGAAGCCGGGATTTCCTAAGCTGTAACCAAACTGTGCATTCACCCATACGATATAGGAGGGGTGATACAGTGTGATGATTTTAGGAGACTTGGTCGTTCGAAAATCGTATGGCGGAGATGTCACGTTTCGCGTCGAGGACATCCAGCGGGATAAAGCGATCATCAAGGGGACGGAATTTCGGCTGCTGGCCGATTCCCCTATGAACGATCTGGTCAAGGTGCCTGCGGAACAGATTAGCGGTAAGACTCGGCAGGCCCATATTAAGGCTGGAGAGTCTCTTAATCTGTTGCAGCAGGCAAGACAGCGCCAAGCTGCCCGCAGTCAGGCGGCTCTGATTGGGGAGTGGAGTGATCCGGTAGAGTCGACATACTTTGAAATGCCCGGTAAGGTGCTTCATCTGGATGGAGACCCTGGCTACTTGAAAAAATGTCTCAGCCTATATGAGCAGCTCCGTGTTCCCGCAGAGGGGCATCACGTTCACGAATCGGCGATGGCCGACACGTTGTACCGGCTGCTTCCCCGCATCCGTCCGGATATCGTAGTTATTACTGGACATGACGGTGTATTGAAGCAGCCGCAGCCTTATGACTTGTACAGTCTGAAAAGCTACAAAAATTCGCAAAATTTTGTGGCGGCGATTCAGGTAGCCAGACAATATGAACGCCATCTGGATTCACTGACGATTGTAGCGGGGGCGTGCCAGTCCCATTTTGAGGCACTGCTGCGTGCAGGAGCGAATTTCGCCAGTTCACCGGGACGAATCCTGATTCATGCGCTGGACCCGGTTTACGTGGCTGCCAAGGCGGCCTTTACGTCAATCCGTGATACGGTCAACATGGGAGATCTGTTCCATCAGACGATCAGCGGCAGCCGTGGAGTGGGTGGTATCGAGACTCGGGGAAGTTATCGCATCGGCCTGCCCAAGCTTGAAAATTTGTCGACCCTTAAAGTAACGCCTTCCGCTATCTAGAGTTTGAACGTGTTAATGCTGGATAAAATTTGCCTGAACAAAAGCCTCTGTAGACAGGGGCTTTTTGTCATTTTTATAGGCATCGTTCCTGTTCGCAAAAATTTAAATTGACAACTTATTTTTTGTGTTGTTATAATATTTAGCTTGATTTGACAATCTCTCTAAAATTCGTTATAATGGACAAGGAAAGAGGTGGTCGTTAGGCAATGGCAAAAAATACGCTGTTGGAAATCAAACGCAGTCTCGACGCACATGTAGGGCAAAAAATTTTGCTGCGGGCTAACGGCGGACGCCGTAAGACCGTCGAACGAACTGGTGTCTTGGAAGAAACGTACCCTTCTGTTTTTATCGTCAAGCTGGATCAGGAGCAACAAACGTTTAAACGCGTCTCCTACAGCTATGCTGACATCCTTACCGAGTCGGTGGAGGTCACTGTATATGATCCCGACTCCCATACAAGTGTAGTCGAGTATTTTGAAGCACCTTAATTGGTGTTACGTAATTTATACCAGCTTTGCAGGTTTAACGGCGGCCTCGTCATTCCAGATGACGAGGCCGTTTTGTATATGTGGAACAGGATAAAGCTTGGCATCTCTGCGCATACTAAGGCGGGAATGATCTTCCTTATTCCATTGCCGAAGGAGGCGTATGCATGAGCCGAAGAAGACGGAGTGTTATGTCGGAGGAGCTAAAGTACGAGCTGGCCAAGGATCTCGGGTTTTACGACACGGTCAAGGAAGAGGGCTGGGGAGGCATCAAGGCCAAAGATGCGGGTAATATGGTCAAGCGGGCCATTCAGCTTGCGGAGCAGGCAGCTTCCCGCAAATCGTAATCATCGGTGGTGCTATGAAAAAGCGGGGATATCCGGTCTGTACCGGGTAATCTCCGCTTTTTTGAACCTCATGACTTGACACGCTGAGTCTGATATAATATGTTAAGCTGTCTTGAGGGAAAAGTTGAAGGTGGGTGAACGCCTTGAAAATATACGAAAAAGCACCGGCGAAAATTAATTTAATGCTTGATGTTTTACACAAGCGGAATGATGGATATCATGAGGTCGAAATGATCATGACCATGGTCGATCTGTCCGATCGTTTGACGATGTCCGAGTTACCGCGTGATACCATTATTATTTCAAGCCAGGCCGGGTACATACCGTTGGATGAAAAGAATTTGGCCTTTCAGGCTGCACGTCTGATTAAGGAACGTTATAACGTGTCTACGGGGGTGCATATCCATTTGGATAAGCATATCCCGGTGGCGGCAGGATTGGCGGGTGGAAGCAGTGATGCCGCTGCCGCACTGCGTGGATTAAACAAGCTGTGGAAGCTTGGCATTTCGGATGCAGAATTAAGAGTGCTGGGTGCGGAACTGGGCTCAGATGTGCCTTTCTGTATTACAGGGGGTACAGCTTTAGCGAGCGGACGCGGAGAACTGCTCAAGCCGCTTCCGAACCCGCCCCAATGCTGGGTGATTCTTGCCAAGCCGCCGATTAATGTATCGACCGCAGAAGTGTACGGACGCGTCAAAGCGGACCAGATTGCGCACCACCCGTCTGCCCAGCAGATGGAGAATGCGATCCGCAACGCTTCTTTTACCGAGGTGTGCAATGCATTGGGTAACGTACTGGAGGATGTAACGCTGAAGCTCTACCCTGAAGTGGAGCATCTCAAAAACTCCATGATCCGTTTGGGAGCAGATGGTGTGCTGATGTCAGGCAGCGGACCTACGGTGTTTGGACTGGTATCGAAGGAAGCAAAAGTGCCGCGGATCTACAACGGTCTGAGAGGTTTTTGTAAAGATGTGTATGCAGTACGACTTTTGACCTGATTTTAATTATTTTTTGCCAATTATAGTGGTAATTGTTGTACAAATACGTACGAAGATGATATATTTACTATTAAATATTCGGATTTTACTATACCACTTACATTCCGCCAGCAACCGGCCAGTCCGCCGGTGCTTTGCTGTACGAAGCGGGCGGCAGGAGAATAGATCGCGAGGAATTGTTGTGAAGAAACTTAAAAGAAGCTCACGATTGGTGGAAATGACGCAATTTTTGTTATCACGGCCGCATACGCTGGTGCCTCTTACTCATTTTGCGGATCGCTATGGGGCGGCCAAGTCATCTATAAGCGAGGATCTGGCCATTATCAAGGAAGTATTCGAGGATGAGGGCATTGGAGAGCTTCTGACGCTTGCAGGAGCGGCAGGGGGCGTCAAGCTCATCCCAAGGCTTTCCAAGGAGCACGCACTTACGTTTGCGAACGACCTGTGTGCCCAACTGGAACAGCCTGATCGCATATTGCCAGGGGGATATCTGTACCTGTCCGATTTGCTGGGCCAACCGGCGATGATGAACGAGGCTGGCAAAATATTTGCGACCGCTTTTGCGAATCGCCAAATTGATGTGGTGATGACGGTGGAGACCAAGGGGATTCCTCTCGCTTATGCAACGGGAGCGCAGCTGAATCTGCCAGTCGTTCTCGTACGGCGTGACCATCAAGTGACAGAAGGCTCGGCTGTAAGTATTAATTATGTTTCAGGCTCGCAAAAGAGCCTGCATACGATGTCTTTATCCAGACGTGCGATGCGAGAGAAATCGCGTGTGCTCATCGTAGATGATTTTATGAAAGCGGGCGGAACGATTCAGGGAATGGTCGATTTGCTGGCCGAGTTTGACGCTGAGGTAGCCGGAGTAGGTGTGCTGGTGGAATCGGGCGAGGTTGAGAATGAAGAGCGCCTGCTGCAAGATTATATTTCACTGGCCAATCTGACCGCAGTCGATTCTCGAAGCAAACAAATTACAGTCAAGCTGGGAAATTATTTTGATGACTTGGCAGGGCAGTAAATTGTCACAATCCATCATAAAATACCTAAATATGTCGAAAAGAAATCTTTTCAAAAAAATTACCTGAATTTAGGATACGAATTGTCCAAAAAAAGAAGGAATTCGAATCGCTGTGTGGAATATTACACCAAGTCCTATTTGGAAAAAGGTGGTGAAACACACATGCAGATTACGGATGTTAGACTTCGCCGAGTGAACTCAGAAGGAAGAATGAAGGCGATTGCATCCATTACGATTGATAACGAGTTTGTTGTTCATGACATCCGAGTTATCGACGGTAATAACGGAATGTTCGTAGCTATGCCAAGCAAACGAACCCCGGACGGAGAGTTTCGCGATATCGCTCACCCGATTTCTTCAGGAACCCGTGAGAAGATTCAGGCTGCTGTTTTGACTGAGTACGAACGCGCAGCTGTGGATGAAGAAGTCGCTATTGAAGAAGGCGCTTGATTCGCCTAAAGCAGGATTGGGGTACAAAAGAAAAAGAGAGCCACTAACTGTGGCTCTCTTTTCTTTTTGGCTGGAATGAGATATATTCTTTAGTGAGTTAACAGTCAGTTTTAAGGCAACTTGGAGTCATCCGGGCTGCCGAAGCGGCTTTTTCATAAGACAGGGACTGTGCAGCTATGCGTCCCGGGGATGAATGTCCAGCACAAGCTGGCCTGAAAAAATAGCCATTAACCAAAGGTTCGCCGTTATTTTTCAGGAGGATTGTGAAAAGTTAAGCAAAATCTGATCTGGGAATTAACGATTTAGCCAAGGGTAACTGTTATTTTCAGGATAGGAGGTTGGACTTGTTGGAAAGGTTGGCAGTCATTCTTGCCGCAGGGCAGGGAAAACGTATGAAATCCAAATTATATAAAGTTCTGCATCCGGTGTGCGGAAAACCGATGGTTGGCCATGTGCTCGACACGGTTCGTGAAATCGGGGTTTCCCGAAGTGTAGTTGTCGTGGGTCATGGTGCAGAAGCGGTACAGTCTTACTTGGGACCATCAGCAGAATATGCGCTTCAGGCAGAGCAATTGGGAACAGGCCATGCCGTCAAGCAGGCCAAAGACTTGCTCGGTCAGGAGAAAGGTACGACCATCGTCATCTGTGGAGACACCCCGCTGATCACAGCGGAAACGCTGGAGGGCTTGGTGCAACTGCACGAAAGCCGGGGAGCGGCTGCTACGATTCTGACTGCTGAGCTGGATGACCCGAAAGGATATGGACGAGTTATCCGTGACGCCTCAGGAGCTGTGCTCAAAATCGTGGAGCAGAAGGATTGCTCACCTGAGGAGGATGCTGTTCGGGAGATCAACACGGGAACGTACTGTTTTGACAATGCCAAGCTGTTCGCAGCGCTGGACAAGGTAACGAACACCAATGCACAGCAGGAATACTACCTGACAGATGTCATTGGTATTTTGCATGGTGAAGGTGAGCAGATCGAGGCGTATCTGACAGCTGATGTATCGGAATCCATCGGTGTAAACGACAGAGTCGCTTTGTCGGTGGCTGAGGGCTATATGCGTGAACGTATCGTTCGCAAGCACATGTTGAATGGTGTCACAATCATTGATCCGTCCTCTACCTACATCGGGAGCGAGGTTGTCATTGGCTCCGATACGGTGCTGTACCCGAACACATGGCTGCATGGTCAGACGCAAATTGGCGAAGATTGCGTCATTGGGCCGCAGGCTGAGATTCAAAATACGATTGTTCATTCGGGCGCAACGGTAAAACATTCGGTGTTGAACGAAGCGGAAGTGGGAAGCAGCACGTCTGTGGGTCCGTTCGCTTATCTGCGTCCAGGTGCGAAGCTTGGCGAACATGTGAAGATCGGTGATTTTGTTGAGGTGAAGAATGCGACCATTGGGGATCACTCCAAGGTGTCTCATTTGAGCTATGTCGGTGATGCCAAGGTGGGAACAAACGTAAATATTGGCTGCGGGGCGATAACGGTCAATTATGATGGATATAATAAATCCATTACAGAAATTGAAGACGATGCCTTTATTGGCAGCAATGTGAATCTGATCGCCCCGATTAAGATTGGAAAAGGTGCTTATGTCGTAGCAGGCTCCACTGTAACACATGCTGTCCCTGATAATGATCTGGCCATTGCCAGACCACGTCAAGAGAACAAAGCCGGATATGCGGATAAAATCCGCGCGCGTGCCAAAGCGAAGAAAAAAAGATCGGAATGACCTTAATCAGCAAGCTGTTGAATCTGTAATGAATGAACCAGCACGGAGGGTTTCTATTAATGACTTATTGCGATTCCAAACTCAAAATATTTACTTGTAACTCCAATCCGAAGTTAGCCCACCAGATTGCGGACTACATCGGAATCCCGATGGGGGAATCCCATACCACATCGTTTAGTGACGGTGAAATTCAGATTAAGCTGTCGGAAAGCGTTCGCGGCTGTCATGTGTACGTTGTGCAGTCGACTTGTCTACCGGTTAACGATAATTTGATGGAGCTATTGGTTATGATTGATGCACTTAAACGCGCTTCCGCGAAAAGCATCAATGTCGTTATGCCATATTACGGTTACGCTCGTCAGGATCGTAAAGCCCGTTCGCGTGATCCGATTACGGCGAAGCTCGTCGCCAACCTGATTGAGAAGGCGGGAGCTCACCGCGTAATCAGTATGGATTTGCATGCCATGCAGATTCAGGGATTCTTTGATATTCCAGTGGATCATATGCTGGGAGCGCCAATTTTGGCCCAATATTTTCGTTCCAAGCAAATTGAGAACCCGATTGTCGTTTCACCCGATCATGGCGGGGTTGTTCGTGCGCGCAAACTGGCGGACTTCCTGAGTGCGCCGCTCGCTATTATTGATAAGCGTCGTCCAGAGCCAAATGTCAGTGAAGTCATGAACATCATCGGGAACATCGAAGGGAAAACGGCTATTTTAATTGATGATATCATTGATACAGCCGGAACGATTGTGTTGGGCGCAAATGCGCTTAAAGAGGGCGGCGTAAAAGACGTGTATGCGTGCTGTACACATGCCGTGCTGTCCGGCCCTGCGATGGAAAGACTGGAGAATTCGCCATTAAAAGAGGTGGTCGTGACGGATACCATTCCGATCGTTCACCCGAATCCGACAAGCAAGCTGAAGGTTCTGTCTGTGGCCCCGTTAATGGGAGAAGCCATCATCCGTGTGCATGAGGAATTGTCGATCAGCAAACTGTTTGAAATCGAATAAGCGCTGGCTCATTAAAAAAGGGGTTGCTTTTTCCTATACGGAAAAGGTAACCCCTATCAGCATGTCAGGCTAAAAGCCTGGCCGAGATATAAATGTGAAGCGTTGACGATTGTATAGCGTGTCCTCTATTTCGACAAAATGCTCATTAAAACGTGCAATGATGCCAATCTGAATGTGTACATTCCCGTCATAAATCTGGACAGGAACGGAATGTTTTAAATGATATAGAAAATGGCTGTCGTATAAGAGGATATCACCCTGATTGAGCATATCGGCACGCACCTTCCTGTTCAATACAACTATTTTACCAAAAAATACAGACTTCGAAAGAGGGTGTCATGGTTCATGAAGTGGATTGTAGGATTAGGTAACCCTGGTCCCCAATACGAGAAAACGAGACATAATGTGGGATTTATGGCGCTCGATGCACTGGCCTCACGTCATAACATCCAGATCAATCAAAGCAAATGCAAGGCGTTAATTGGAGAGGGGCATATCGGCGGCGTAAAAACCGTGTTAATCAAGCCGATGACTTATATGAATCTCTCAGGCGAGTCTTTGCGTGCTTATATGGACTACTATAAAGCGGATCTCGAAGATTTGATCGTTGTGTATGATGATCTGGATACAGAGGTTGGTAAAATAAGATTGCGTTATCAAGGCAGCGCAGGCGGCCATAACGGCATTAAATCAATCATTCAGCATACAGGAACACAATCCTTCAACCGGATTCGTATGGGCATTTCCCGCCCAGAGCCTGGACATGCTATTGTCGATTACGTTCTGGGGACCTTCCCTAAGAAGGAAAAAGATTTGTTGACCGGGATGATAGAAGATACGTGCAACGCTTTGGAATATAGCTTGGGTCATCCTTTTGAACGGACGATGGCAGAATTCAATAAGTAGCTCAGGCAGAGGCAGACGGGCTTAAATGGAAGATTGTTGGACATACTGAAAGGTATAGAAAACTTTCAGGAGGCATATACATTACATGGTTGTTAATTATGTATGCAGACATTGTCGAACTTTCTTGGGACGCATTGATTCCGCGGCAATAACCGAAGAAAGGTTGGGCTTCCATTCCTTGACCCCTGCCGAGCGTAGAGATATAATAGCGTATAATTCGGGCGGCGAAGTGACTGTCAAAGTCATTTGCGAGCATTGCAGCCAAGCGCTGGAAAATAACCCGGAGCTGAGTTTGCTCGTAAATCCGCTCCAATAATAGGTATTCAACTGGTCAGATGTACCAGCTTGAGAGGTGAAGCGATATTTTTCGCTTATGGAGCCTTGGCAGCATTGCTGAGGCTTCTTTTTCGGTTTACATGTAACTATTTATAAGCATAAAGGGGTGCCTTTTTTGTTACAAGCACTTATTCAGGCTTTTACGAAGGATGCTGATTATGCATCCATTGCAGCAGGCATATCATCAGGCATGAAGGAACAGCTGATATCCGGTTTATCGGGCTCTTCAAGACAGGTACTGATGGCCGCACTTGCCGAAGATATTGGACGACCGTTGATGGTCATGACGCACAATATGTTTTCCGCTCAAAAAATAGCAGATGATTTGCAGGAAGCGCTTTCTCCTGATCAGGTTTTATTGTATCCTGCTAACGAGCTGGTAGCTGCTGAAGCAGCGATATCCAGTCCAGAGACATTATCCCAACGAATTGATGTATTGATACGATGCGCCCAGGGTTTTCGTGGGGTTGTTGTTGTGCCTTTTTCTGGTGTTCGGCGTTTACTGCCAGTTCCAGAAACATGGCGTGAGGCTCGTATCGAGCTGAAAGAAGGCGAGACGATTCAGCTAGAGTCGTTTTTGCTGCATATGGTCGAAATGGGATACCAGCGTGTAGAACGTGTAGAGTCGCGTGGTGAGATGAGTGTACGCGGGGGAATTATTGATTTCTATCCGATGACAACCCGTTGGGGCTACCGTGTGGAGCTGTTTGATGATGAAATTGACTCTATTCGTATGTTTGATCCGCAGGATCAGCGTTCAGTAGAAAAGGTGCAGAACGTGATTGTAACGCCGTGTAAGGAAGTGATTGCGAGCAACGAGCGTATGGATCAGGCAGCGGATGCCGCTGCGATTTTGCTGGAGGAGCAGTTGGGCAAAATGACCGATCGCCAAGCCAAGCAGCATCTGAAAGAAGAGATCCATCGTGAAATTGAGCTGCTGCGGGAGCATATGTATTTTGATGAAATCTATAAATATATTTCCCTGCTGTATCCGGAGCGTAAAACCTTGGCAGATTACATGCCGGAGGATACGATTCTGGTGATCGACGAACCGGCGCGAATGCTGGAAACGGCCAAGCAGCTGGAGCGAGATGAGTCTGAATGGAATCTGCATTTGCTTCAAAACGGTAAAACGCTACCGCAACTGGAGCTATCGGATAACTCGGACAATCTGCTGTATAATCGAAGATTTCAGACCTTGTTCCTGTCGATCTTCCTTCGCCAGGTTCCGCATACCCAGCCGCAAAATATTTTGAATTTCATTTGCCGGGGCATGCAGGATTTCCACGGTCAAATGAATGTGCTCAAGGCGGAAATGGATCGTTGGCGCAAGGCGGGCACACAGGTGATGATGCTGGCAAGCGGAGAGGAACGGCTGGATCGGATGCGCCGGGTGCTTCAAGACTACGGCATTGATGAGCCTACGATGGCTATTGGCAATCTGCAAAGCGGCTTTGAGATGCCATCTATTCATTTGGCAGTCATTACCGAGGGGGAAATGTTCTCCCAGAAGCAGCGCAAAGCGCGTAAGCAGGGCCGCCATGTGGACAATGCTGAGCGGATTAAGAGCTATAGCGAGCTGAAGGTGGGCGATTATGTCGTTCATCAGAATCATGGGATCGGGAAATACATGGGGATAGGTACGCTGGAGGTTGGCGGTATCCATAAGGATTACATGCACATTCTCTATGCGGGCGGCGATAAGCTGTCGGTGCCGATTGAACAGATTGATCTGATTCAGAAGTATGTTGGCTCGGAAGACAAAGAGCCCAAAATTTATAAGCTGGGCGGCAATGAGTGGACGCGAGTTAAAAGCAAGGTGCGCAGCTCGGTTCAGGACATTGCAGATGACTTGATCAAGCTGTATGCAGAGCGTCAATCGGCGCCGGGGTTTGCTTTTGAAAAGGATTCACCGGAGCAGCAGGAATTTGAGGATATGTTCCCATATGAAGAGACCCGTGACCAGGTTCGGGCCATTGAAGAAATTAAGAAGGACATGGAGCAGAGCCGTCCGATGGATCGTTTGCTGTGCGGTGATGTAGGCTACGGCAAGACGGAGGTCGCTATTCGGGCTGCCTTTAAGTCTGCGATTGAGGGCAAACAGGTAGCGGTGCTGGTACCGACAACGATTTTGGCACAGCAGCACTATGAGACGTTCCGTGAGCGTTTTTCCGGGTATCCGTTCAACATCCAGGTGTTGAGCCGTTTCCGCACGCGCAAAGAGCAGAACGAGACGACCAAGGGAGTTCGACAAGGTACGGTTGATATTGTCATTGGTACCCACCGCCTGCTTTCACAGGATCTGGTGTTTAAGGATCTGGGGCTGCTGATTGTCGATGAGGAGCAACGCTTTGGCGTGACGCACAAGGAAAAGCTGAAAAAGCTGAAAACGAATGTAGACGTGCTGACGTTAACGGCTACGCCTATTCCGCGTACGCTGCATATGTCTATGCTGGGTGTGCGTGACCTGTCGGTCATTGAAACACCGCCCGAAAACCGCTTTCCAGTGCAGACTTATGTGGTTGAGCACAGCCAGACGCTGGTACGTGAGGCAATTGAACGTGAGATGGCACGTGGAGGGCAGGTGTACTACCTGTACAATCGTGTGCAGGGCATTCAGGAAATGGCTGCTGAGATCAACGCGCTCGTGCCAGAGGCTAAGGTGGGTGTGGGCCATGGACAGATGTCCGAAACCGAGCTGGAGAAGACCATTTTGGACTTCCTGGATGGCGAATATGATGTATTGGTCAGCACCAGCATTATCGAAACTGGAGTGGATATCCCGAATGTGAATACGCTCATTGTGCATGATGCCGATAAAATGGGGCTGTCCCAGCTTTATCAGCTCCGTGGTCGTGTAGGCCGTTCTAATCGGATCGCCTATGCTTATTTCACGTACCAGCGGGATAAAGTGCTTACGGAAGTAGCCGAGAAGCGCCTTCAGTCCATCAAAGAGTTCACAGAGCTGGGCTCCGGGTTCAAGATTGCAATGCGCGACTTGTCCATTCGCGGAGCGGGTAACTTGCTGGGTGCAGAGCAGCATGGATTCATCGCATCCGTCGGTTTTGATCTTTATTCGCAAATGCTGGCTGAGGAGATTAATAAACGTAAGGTCAGCGTGCTTGGAGAAGAGGATCTATCGAATCGGAATTGGAGTACGTCGATTGATTTGAGCGTCGATGCATACCTGCCGGGAGACTATATTTATGACAGCATTCAGAAGATTGAGATTTATAAAAAGGTTGCGGCAGTCAGTACCTTTGACGAGGCTTCCGAGCTGGAGGATGAGTTGGTCGATCGGTTTGGCGATCTGCCGGAGGCAGTGCGTCATTTGCTGGCCGTAGCCCGTCTCAAGGTATATGGACGGATGTATGGCATCGAGTCCATTGTCCAACGGGATGACAATATGGTGTTGAAATTTCACGAAGGGCGCCAGCAGGCGCTGCAGACTGCCAAGCTTGCCGAGATTGGCAATCGCTTTGAAAGACGTGTACAATTTGAACAGGGTACTTCTATGAGCGCACGCATAAAGGGTAAAGGTCTAAATGATGCACAACTGCTAGAACTGCTGGAGGAATTTTTGAGTGCATTGAAAGAAGCATTCACATTGAAGGAGGAACTGCAAAATGTCTCAACTAAATAAAAGGAAACCTTGGAGAATGCTCTCCTTGGGCATGGCAGCGCTGCTGGCTATATCCGTGCTGGCGGCATGTACAAAGCAAGCTGATGAAAGTAAGGTCAAGGACGAGCCGAAGGACAACAGTAAGGCTGTCGTGACCTACACAGGCGGAACCATTACAGAAAATGAGTTCAACCAGGAAATCAGCATGATGAAATTTTTGTACCCGGAATATGAAGCTGCGCTAGCTTCGGATCAAGTGCGGGAGCAAATTGCAAAGCAGGAAGTGGTGTACAAGCTTCTAGCGGCTAAAGCGGACGACAAATCCAAGGAGCAGGGTGCCAAACAAGGGAACGAACAGCTGGAGCAGTATAAAAAATCGGTCGGAGAAGATAAGTTCAAGAAGTTTTTAAGTGATCAAAAGCTGACTGAGCAAGGTGTGAAAGATTACTTCACGCGCATAATGACCGTAATTAACAGTGAGACGAACAAAGTAACAGACGATCAGTTGAAACAGGAATTTGAGAAAAATAAAGATCAATTCACGACCGCAAGCGTGCGCCATGTATTGATTAATTTCACAGATCCAAAAACGAACAAAGAACGTAAAAAAGAAGATGCTCTCAAGCTGGCCAAGGAAGTAAAGGCGAAGCTGGACGGAGGAGCAGATTTTGCGACAATTGCCAAAAAATATTCGGAGGACCCAGGCTCTGCGTCAAATGGCGGTCTGTATGAAAATGCGTCCGTAGCGCAATGGGTGCCTGCTTTTAAAAAGGCAGCCGAAACCCAGCCGATTAACAAAATCGGTGATCCGGTGGAAACGGAATATGGATATCACATCATTAAGGTGGAATCCCGCAATGAGCCTACGTTTGATAAATTGAAGGACAACGAAAAGGCTGCCCTGAAAAACAAACTGGCCGGGGAAAGCATCCAAAAATTTACCGAAAACGATTTGGCAAAGCTTAATTTGAAATTCAATTTGCCAAAGGCACCTGCTGCGGAAGAGAAAAGCGGCACCACACCGGGCACAGGCAGCACGACTGCGCCAAGCGGAACAACGGGTGGTACTAGCGATACCAAGGCAGGAACAGCCAAAGATGGGGCTACAAACGAAGGTAAATAACTGAACATGCATAAGGAATTGGGAACAGATGAATACTATGGTCAGATATCACCATAAACACCATGACCGTGACGTTCTTCGTGACCGCTTCCGGGGGAGTGGAAGCGTCTTTCGATACCGTCAGTAGTTGACTAAATTCTTCTTGGGAAAGTGGGGCAACATGTGAAATGAAAGCTACTGGTATAGTTCGCCGTATTGATGACCTTGGGCGTGTAGTTATTCCGAAGGAAATTCGCCGCACCTTGAGAATTCGTGAAGGAGATCCGCTTGAGATCTTTGTGGATCGTGACGGAGAAGTCATTTTGAAAAAATATTCACCTATCGGTGAGCTTGGTGATTTCGCCAAAGAATATGCTGAGTCCCTGTTTGAAAGCACAGGCCATATTACGATGATTACCGATCGGGACACCATTATTACGGTGGCTGGAGGCTCCAAAAAGGAGTTTTTGGACAAGCCGATTGGCAGCATTATCGAAAATAGTATGGATAATCGCAAAACGGTGCTGGAAACAGCCGGCGGCTCCTATGAGCTGACTCGTGACCACGAAGAAACAATCTCGTCCTTTGTGACGGCTCCCATTGTTTCCGGTGGCGATCCCATTGGTTCGGTCATTTTGCTGAATAAGGACGAGAATGTAAAAATGTCCGAAATGGAGATCAAAATGGCTGAAACGGCCGCTGGCTTCCTGGGCAAGCAAATGGAACAGTAACACCCCGTTTCACCCCCTGTACGGCGTACAGGATGGCAAAAGCCGTCCTCCGTTGTACAGGGTTTTTTTCTTTCCGGGAGAAGAGGCGGTATAATAGGAATCGTGTAAGATGCATATTTCAGGTAGGAGTGGAGACGGGGAATGCAGGAAAATCGCGCCGCTTCGCGGCTGCTACGGGGTGCTGTCATTTTGACACTGGCGGCGGTAGCGAGCAAGCTGATCGGTACTTTGCAAAAAATTCCGCTACAAAATATCGGCGGCGACGGTGTGTTTGGTATTTATAATACGGTTTATCCTTTTTATACGCTGTTCATTACCATTGCAGCTGCTGGATTTCCGGCTGCGATATCCAAATTTGTAGCTGAGTATGAGGCGGTGGGAAACCGGGCAGCAGGCCAAAGGGTCGCTCGGTTATCTTCGTTGGTATTGGCCATCTTCGGTTTGATTCTGGGGGTGCTGATGTATACGTGTGCCCCGCTAATCAGTCTGTGGATCGATAATGCTCACGTCATTCCATCGGTGAGGGCGGCGGCATTTGCCTTTTTGTTCGTGCCGGTTATGGCAGGGCTGAGA
>NZ_JH601036.1:30333-30683 GCF_000245715.1 Paenibacillus sp. Aloe-11
AGTGACGGAGCAGGCGGTCCGGGTAAGTGTGATGATCGTACTGCTGCTGCTCATGCTGTCGCAGGGAGCGGGGGCGGATATGATTGCCGCTGGAGCTGTGTTTGGTTCAGCAGCGGGTGGTGCAGCGGGACTGGTCGTCATGCTGCTATTCTGGCGCAACCACAGAAAGAAGCTCAGAAGGCAGGAGGAGCTGTCTGAGCAGGCTTCGCGGCCTGTGGGGAAGATCGGGCAAATGGGCATACAGGAGACTGCAACAGGATATGCTGGCGCCCTAGAAAGAACGGCGGATGATGTGGCGAGTGGCAGTCGTGCTGTCGTATCAGGTGTGCTGGAGAGTGCAGCCGGGGCAG
>NZ_JH601036.1:30732-31030 GCF_000245715.1 Paenibacillus sp. Aloe-11
TTACTAAAAGCATTGCTGCGTTATGCCTTGCCTGTGTGTCTTGGAGCGCTGGCTGTTCCGTTAATTAACCTGGTAGACACGTTCACCGTCCCCCGCTTATTAAAGCAGGAGGGCCTGGACGATACGGCGGTGATGGTCGCCTTCGGCATCTATAACCGCGGTATGCCGCTGGTACAGCTGGTCATGATGTTTGCCACGACTCTGTCGGCATTGTTCATCCCATCGCTGGCAGAGGCCCGGGTGACCGGCGGCACGGAGCTGGCACGCCGCCAGTGCGAGCAATCCTTGCGCTGGTTTT
>NZ_JH601037.1:0-21592 GCF_000245715.1 Paenibacillus sp. Aloe-11
TGGCTGTGCAAGCTTACAGTGTGAGGCGGAGCGGCACGGCTATTTTACGAGTCTATACAACTTTGTGGTATAGTAAATGCCAAAGAAAGGAAGCGGAAGTGGGATGCGCTGTGTATTTTTCGGAGCATGCCTTGTTTCTGCGGAACGGAGGATGGGATATGAGCGTAACATTAACGGTCGTAGGCTTGGGCTCGGGAGATCCCGATCAGCTTACGATAGGGATATTGAACAAAATGCGGGGCGCTTCAGCGCTGTACCTGCGGACAAGGGAGCATCCGGCGGTTAAAGTGCTGGATGAGTTTGAAGTGGCTTTTGAGTCGTTTGACACAGTGTATGAGACAAAGGAATCTTTTCCAGAAGTATATGAGGAAATTACCAGTCAATTGATCGCAACGGCTGCCAAGGCGGTGGATGGAAGCGAAATTGTCTATGCTGTTCCCGGTCACCCGATGGTGGCGGAAGCAGTGGTACAGCTGCTTAAGGAGCGTTGTCCTGGGGAAGGCATCAAGCTGAATATCCTGGGCGGCGAAAGTTTTCTGGATGAAGCTTTTGTACGACTTGGATTTGATCCGATTGAGGGTTTCCAGCTGCTGGATGCGGGAACGCTGGATGCGAGCTGGCTTCAGCCTCAGCTACACACGCTGATCGGACAAGTATATGACACCTTTACTGCATCCGATGTAAAGCTGTGCTTGATGGAGCGTTATCCTGACGATTATGAAGTGTATGTCGGCCACGCCCTTGGGGTGGAAGGGGAGGAAGCGGTACATAAGGTGCCTCTGTACGAGCTGGATCGGGTGGAGGGTTACGGAAACCTGTCGCTGGTGTACATACCCCGTAGTGAGGATGAGGCGCTCAAGCGGCGATCCTTTGATCGTCTGCACGAGATTGTCGATATTTTACGCAGCCCGGAAGGGTGTCCATGGGATCGTGAACAGACCCATCAGTCCATCCGCAAAAATCTGATCGAGGAAACGTATGAAGTCATCGAAACGATAGATGAGGATGACCCTGAGCATATGAAGGAGGAGCTGGGCGATTTGTTGCTGCAAATTTTGCTGCATGCCCAAATGGAAGAGGAAGTCGGAACCTTCAATGTGTATGACGTGATTCAAGGGCTGAATGATAAGCTCATTTTCCGCCATCCGCACGTATTTGGCGACAACCAGGCGAATGATGCGGAAGAGGCGCTGCAAAATTGGGAGCAGATGAAAGCTGAGGAAAAACGGCTTAAAGGGACAGCATCTGCACAGCCTTCTGTACTCGATGGTGTTCCACGTGATTTGCCTGCGCTCATGAAATCGTACAAGCTTCAGAAGAAAGCAGCTAAAGTAGGCTTCAACTGGGATGGCATTGAAGGTGTATTTGACAAACTGGACGAAGAAGTGGCTGAATTGAAGGAAGCAGTCCGTGAAAGACATTCCGTAGAAGCACAGTTGCTGGAGCTGGGTGATGTATTATTCGTTGCTGTGAATGCAGCCCGATTTATGGGAGTAGACCCGGAAGAGGCGTTGTCTGCCACGAATCGAAAATTTGTAAAACGATTCCAGTATATTGAGCAAAAATTACGTGAGCAGGGACGTCGTCCTGAGGACAGCAGCGTAGAAGAAATGGAAATCTACTGGCAAGAGGCAAAAAAGCTCCCTGACAGTGTTTAGTTATGCCGTTCCTTTGCACCATGGTCCGGTTCATGATGGGGTTGAAAATATATCCGGCTTGAAGGCATACTGATTTGGAGGCATCCCGGTTTAAAAGCACAGCAGGTTTGGAAGACTTGCCAATGGGGAGCGTTTTGTAGTAGGATGTTGGCTTAACTGGGGTCCAATAAAAAAACACCTGCCATTGCAGGATTTTTAGGGACAAGCCAGAATAACTTGTAGTAATTCTGAAAATAACTGTAGCTTACAGACAAACGTGCTACAGTTGAATTCAGAGAGGCTTCGGCCACAGCTTGACCTCACGTCTGCTCCATATATGGACATGCAGCGTGATGATTATTTTTTGACATTTGGGAGGCTTTTATCTATGAACAAGACAGATTTGATCAACAATATTTCCAGCAAAAGCGGTTTGAGCAAACGTGACGTTGAAGCTGTATTGAATGGCGTTCTTGGTGAAATTACAGATGCACTCGCTAGTGGCGACAAAGTGCAACTGATCGGCTTCGGTACTTTCGAAACGCGCAAGCGTTCCAGCCGTACAGGTCGCAACCCACAAACCGGCAACACGATTGAAATTCCAGAATCGACCGTTCCTGCTTTTAAAGCTGGTAATAAGCTTAAAGAAGCCGTTAACTAATGCGTCTTGATAAATTCTTGAAAGTCTCGCGGCTGATCAAGCGGCGTACTGTAGCCAAGGATGTCTCCGAACAGGGGAGAGTGGTGGTGAACGGACGCGAAGCCAAGCCGAGCAGTGCGGTCAAAGTAGGCGATGAGATCACCGTCCAATTTGGCCAAAAGCTGGTGACTGTGCGAGTGGAACGGCTCGCCGACACCACACGCAAGGACGAGGCTGCAAGTATGTACACTTTGGTGAAAGAAGAGCCTATCGCCAGGGAGAACGGTTTGAACTGGTAAGCAGGCATCGGATTTTCTCATCACGCTGTACATGAAAGCACTTCTTCATCATTTGATGAAGGGGTGTTTTTTTCTGTAGAGCAAAAGCAGTTCTAAATCATACGGCCCCTCTCATAAGCTAAGAACAGAAGGAGGGGTACATGCCATGATTGAACAAGGGAAGCCCAAGCACCATGATTTGCGCATGCAAAGCCGCAAACAGCTCGATATCTCAGGCGTCAGCAATGTGGAGAGCTTTGACAGTGAAGAGTTTCTGCTTCAGACCGAGCTGGGCCATCTCACCATTCGCGGACAACATTTACATATCAAAAATCTCAGTCTGGAAGAGGGGCTGCTGTCCATAGAAGGTCAGATTCATTCCCTCGTTTACCTGGAGCCCGGGGCCCCAGCCAAAAATGGAAAAAGCCTATTCGGCAAGCTCTTCAAATGAACCCTCACACACAATGGCTGACGTTGACGTGGATGCTGCTGTCGGGCATAGCCATGGGAGTGGTGTTTGACAGCTACCGGGTGCTGTCCATCCGCTTTCATTTTGCCCGTTGGAGCGTTCATATGTTGGACGTGCTGTACTGGGTGGCCTCGGCGCTGTTTATTTTCCGTGTGCTGTACGCGAGTAATCGCGGTGAGCTGCGGTTTTATGTCTTTTTAGGACTACTTTTGGGGGTTTGGCTCTATTTTTGGGCCTTTAGTGTTACAACCCAACGTTTTGTGGTAATGTTATTAGAGATCGTCCGCAGACTGACGTTGATCGTGAACAGCATACTGCGCATCCTGATTGTTCTTCCGGTGTTGGCGCTGTATCGGCTGGTACGCAAGCTGGTCGGATGGACATGGGCACTTATCGTGTTCCTAGGAAGGATGCTGATATACATCTTGATGCCAGTTTGGAAGCCGATTCTATGGCTAATCGGTCCGCTCAAAGCGCGCTGGAAGACTCCAGAGCCACTCGTGAAGCTCGGCATCAGAGTGAAAAACACAGCAAAAGAATGGTTTGGAAGGAGGTAGTATCATGCGTAATTCGTCTGTAGATCGCCATTCATCTCCTACGTCCAAGTCCAACGCGGGCGGGCGCAGGCGAATCATGATTTGGTTGCTATCGCTTGCCGCCTTTGGTAGTTGGGCCATTTTCACCTTTTTTTCTCAAGAGATGACTATGGCTGATCGAAGTGAACAGCTCACCCAGAAGGAAAAGCAGAAGCAAGCTGCTACACAAACAGAACAACAGCTTCAAACCGAAGTGAATCGTCTCAAGGACCCCGAATACATTGGAGAGATTGCCAGAAGCAAATATGGTCTCTACAAACCGGAAGAGACGCCGATCATCGGAGATCAGAAATAGGAGCATTATCGGGCCAATGCTTAGTTGACCTTAGTTCCGCCATTTTGTATAATCAAATCACCACAGCGGGATTTTTTTGCAAAAAATCGGTTGTATATTTTAAGGGAGGATCATTTTATTCTATGGCAATTGAAGTGGGCACCAAGTTAGAGGGCAAAGTGACAGGCATCACGCATTTTGGAGCATTTGTGGATTTGTCTGGAGGTGTCACGGGTCTCGTTCACATCTCGGAAATCGCCGATAACTACGTTAAGGATGTTAACGACCACCTGAAGATTAATGATGTCGTGACGGTGAAAGTCATTAATGTTGACAAAGATGGCAAAATTGGACTTTCCATTAAGCAAACGATTGACAAGCCGGCAAGTGAAGCCCGTCCGCCAAGAGCTCCAAGACCGGAGCGTACAGGAGGAACAGGTGGAGGAGACCGTTTCGGCGGTGGAGGTTCAGGTCCAAGTCAGGGACGTGGTGGTTTCAACCGCGATCGTGGAGGCCGTTCTTTCAAGCCTGCACCGGGTAAAACTTCATTTGAGGATAAAATGTCACGCTTCCTGAAAGATAGTGAGGAACGCATTTCGTCGCTGAAAAAGAACACCGAGGGTAAACGCGGAGGACGCGGCGCGAAGCGTGTTTAATTCACTTTGACAACCGTATCAACCATACACGGAAAACCGTACAGTCGAAAGACTGCTACGGTTTTTTTGCATTTTACCGACAGCACATGAGGCAGGCAAGCGCTGTAGAGAGATACAGACAGCTGTCAGTCTGCGAGCATATGATGAGAATCATGATTTGTTGAACAATCGAAGAACAATTGTACTGGAAAGTGTATGTTTTTTTTGTCGTGTCTACCTAATCGTCCGACAAACTCCAACGGTTTTCCGTCTATCTTCTGTGCAAATCGCTAGTTTGGACGTAGTAATGGACGACAGGGAGAGGCTACGCAGGTGAAGGATTGGTGCAACTTCCATCCGCTTCCATACGCGTGTAGCCTGATTTTCAGGCCGATGCTCTGTCCTTTCGCGCAGAACGTTTTTTTGTCGGAAATTTCTTGGAATAAGGCGTGAGGTTCTGACAAACTTTCTCAATCGTTCCGGTTTAAGATGGGAACATCAAATTGATGAATGGGGTGCCTGACGCATGATGGAGAAATGGAACGTGGTACAATTTCCGGGTTTGAAATCTAGAAAGTCCAGATCCAAAGAACGTACGGAAGGTTGGACTTCCAGACTCAAGAAGCGGCTGGATTCACATAAAGCGGTGCAATGGGTAGTGGCGCAAAGATGGATGCTGCTATTGTCGGCTATGGGACTTTTACTGGGGCGCGCCATGATTTTGGACGAGCTTTCTCCTTTTGCCCTCGCTTATTTTGCGGTCATTACATTCCTGCGCCGTGATCTGATGCTGCCTGTCGCTGTATCGGTATTGCTGGGCAGTTTACTGGCTCCCTATCCATCGTTGTTCATGATTGGAGGTGAGCTGATTGTATTTTATCTCTTGTTTCGCGGGCTGCGAGCCTTTGATCGCCTGGAATTATCCTATGCCCCGCTGATGGTTTTCCTGTCTGTGTTCATGGTCAATTTATTTAACGCTGTGATGGCTCCATCGTTCACATGGTATGATCTTGTCATTGTGGGAACGGATGCGGTTCTCAGCTTTATGCTTACACTGGTGTTCACGCAAGCGATTCCATTATTTACGTACCGAAAAAAGACAAGCCAGCTCAAAAATGAGGAAATTTTGTGTCTCATTATTTTACTAGCCTCTGTTATGACAGGAGCGGTAGGATGGACCATTCAATCACTGTCTGTCGATCATGTCCTGTCACGATATTTGGTCTTGGTGTTTGCTTTGGTTGGGGGCGCTTCACTAGGTGCTTCGGTTGGTGTGATTACCGGTCTGATATTAAGCTTGGCCAATATGTCTGCGATTGTGCAGATGAGCTTGCTTGCTTTTGCAGGCTTGCTGGCAGGGATGCTGCGTGAAGGGCGAAAGGGTGCTGTTGCACTTGGGATGCTGCTGGGCTCTTCCATTTTAACGATCTATCTGGATGGGACCGGAGATGTGCTGACATCGACCTGGGAGAGCTGTACGGCCATTTTATTATTTCTAATAACTCCAAAAAGTTTCTTTAAAGCGATTTCTACCTATGTTCCCGGTACACAGGATCACGCCAAGTCCCAGCATGAATACGCCAAAAGGGTTCGCGACCTCACCGCAGAGCGGGTGACAAAATTTTCCCGCGTGTTCAGCCAGCTATCCCGCAGTTTTCATCAGATATCTGCGAGCGAGGGCGGGAAGCCGGACGGAGAAATCGAGCATTTTATGAATGCCGTAGCGGAAGGCACGTGTGCCTCCTGCTTCAAGTGCGAGCAGTGCTGGGACAGCAAGTTTATGCAAACTCATCAATATATGACGGAAATGATGAGCGCCATCGAGGATAACCCCGATTTGGAGCCGGAGCAGATGCCGCCGCAATGGAGCAAAGCTTGCGCCAAAACGGGCGCTGTACTGCAAGTGATGAAGCAGCAATATAGTCTCTATCAGCATAATATGCAATGGAAGCGCCAAGTATACGACAGTCGTCAGCTTGTTGCTGACCAGCTATCGGGTGTATCACAGATTATGGAGGATTTGGCGCGGGAAATTCAGCGGGAAGGACAGACCATGCATCGGCAGGAAGAGCAAATACGGGAGGCGCTTGAGCGGCTCGGCTTGTCCATCCAATCGATTGAGATTATTAATCTGGACGCAGGTCAGGTAGAAATCGAGATTGTCCATGCCTATACAAGGGGATTCGATGAATGTCGGAAAATCATTGCTCCACTGCTGTCGGACATATTGGACGAGCATATTGCCGTGATGCGCGAAACGGCGGCAGATCGCCGCCAAGGCTTGGCCACCGTCATGTTTGGCTCTGCCAAGACGTATGAGGTAGCTACAGGAGTAGCGAGCGCTGCCAAGGGAGGGGATTTTTTCTCAGGGGACAGCTATAGCACCATGGAGCTGGGGAACGGAACCTTTGCAGTCTCCTTGAGCGATGGGATGGGGAATGGGGAGCGTGCGCAGCAGGAGAGCAGCGCGGCCCTGAATATTTTGGAGGAATTGCTGCAATCGGGGATGGATGAGAAATTGGCGATCAAGTCGGTTAACTCTGTCCTAATGCTGCGATCACCCGAGGAAATGTATGCCACCGTCGATATGGCGCTGATTGACCAGTACACGGCCCGAACGACCTTCATGAAGATTGGGTCTACGCCGAGCTTTATTAAAAGGGGGGAGGAGGTCATTCCTGTATCTGCCAGTAATTTGCCAATTGGCATTATACAGGATATTGAGGTGGATTTGGTGTCGCTTCAGCTACAGCCGGGTGATATTCTCATCATGATTACAGACGGTATATACGATTCGCCTGGTTATGCGGTCAATAAGGAAATATGGATGAAGCGCATGATCCAGGAAATTGAAAGTGATGACCCGCAGCAGCTGGCTGATTGCTTGTTGGAACGAGTTATTCGTTACCAACAAAATCAAATCTATGATGATATGACGGTTGTTGTTAGTAAAATAGATCATTACCGTCCAGAGTGGGCGACCCTTCATGTACCTGGTATGAGCTGGGCGGAGCGGCCACGGACGGTGAGTTAAACCGACATTGCCCGGGAAATTACCTTCTCGCTTTTAAAAATCCGCATTCTTCGTTTGAATCGTTCCGGAATAGGCAAAGATAGAATCTATCGGGATAGATTAAGAGGAAGCGGAGGTCAAAAAGCGATGAAGCAAATTTTGATCATTACAGATGGATGTTCCAATGTAGGTGTAAGTCCGGTCATAGCGGCTGCTCAGGCTTTACAGGAAGGCATTACAGTGAACGTCGCCGGAGTCATAGATTATGGAACCATAGGCGAGCTTGGCAGTACGGAGATTTGCGAAATTGCTAAAGCTGGGGGAGGATTCAGCCAAATCGTGGGCACGAAGCAACTGGCACAGACCATGCAGATGATGACGCGTAAAACGGTGGTTCAAACGATTCAGCAGGCGGTTAATAGAGAGTTAACGCATATTTTGGGTGAGGGCGGAGCCCGGAATATCGGTGATCTGCCTCCGGCCAAACGGGCTCAGGTGGTGGAGGTGATGGACGAGCTGACAGAGACCAGCACCCTGGAAATTGCTTTGCTCATTGATGCCAGTGCGAGCATGAAGCCCAAACTTCCTGCTGTAGAGGACAGCATTCGCGATTTGCTGCTCAGCTTGCAGTCCAGGAGTGGACTCAGCCGCATATCTGTATTTCATTTTCCAGGGGGTCGAATGGGTGAAGACGCGGTCATGGATATCGGCTGGACTTCTGAGCTGAGCCAGATCAAATCGCTGTTCGGACGTCTGCGGATGAAAGGAGCGACGCCAACAGGTCCAGCCATTTTACAAGTGATTGATTACTACCGATATGTTACACTAGGAGAACAGAAAGATATGGAAGAATCCTATGATAAAGGAGAAGGGATGCTCGGTGACTACGTCGTCTGATCCCGTTCTTGCACCCGGAACGGTCATCAAGGGCAAGTGGAAGCGGAGCAGCTATGTCATTCAGCGCCTGCTGGGCCGGGGAGCGAACGGAACTGTATATTTGGTAAAAGAAGCACAGGCCGATCGGCATTTTGCTCTGAAAATGGGAAGAAACACGCTGGATCTGCAATCAGAGATTAATGTGCTGACTACATTGCAGTCTCGGGGAACCAAGGCGGTATTCCAAAAAAATGGGAGTCCTCCCTTTTTGTTTGAAGTAGACGATGTGGTTTTACGCAGTGGAGAGATTCCCTTTTATGTCATGCGATACGTCAAGGGCGATCCGCTTCATCGTTTTGTTGCAGCCAAAGGGGCGGAATGGTACGGTGTAGCTGGAACCGGAATCCTTAATCGTTTGGCGGAGCTGCATCAGGCGGGATGGGTGTTTGGCGACCTGAAGCCGCAAAATATTTTGGTTAATGCCTATGGAGAAGCCGAATTAATTGATTATGGCGGAGTATCTCTTGCAGGCAGGAGTGTAAAACAATTTACAGAATGGTATGACAGAGGATTCTGGAATGCTGGCAACCGAAACGCCGATCCCCAGTATGACCTGTTTGCCTTTGCTCTTCTAACCATTCATATATTGGAGGGCGAACAGTTAAAGGCTGCTGCGAGCAGGTTGCCGCAGCTACGCAATACGGCAGAATTGACGGTTATCATTCGCCGCAGCCGCGTATTGCGTCCCTATGCCGAATGGCTGCTCGGTGCAGTGCGCGGAGAATATTCCGATACTCGTGCAGCGGCCCGATCCTGGTCGCATCTGGCTTCAACACATGTCAGGCAATCGTCGGCCAAACGAGGGAATCCACGCTGGCTGGGATATGCTTTCACGGTTTCACTTTTGCTGCTGGCTGGGGCGCTCTGGATAGCGTTGCGGTAGCGGCATGATTTACATAAGATTACAGATGATCATCATTGTTACGGTCGGGAGAAGAGAGGGTCGTCAATGGGAACAACCAAACCGACCGGTGTTGTACAGGAAGTGCTCGCCCTCGCGCGAGATCATTCACTGTGGAGCCCCGGAGACCGCATTGTGGTTGCTGTATCCGGTGGGCCGGATTCGGTGGCCCTTTTGCACATTTTACATGAAATATCCGTTATACATATGCCTTTGCAGCTCATCTGTGCTCACGTCCATCATGGCTTCAGGCCAGAGGAATCGGATGCGGAGGCTGAAGAGGTACGCAGCATAGCCCGAAAGCTGGAAATTCCGTTTGAAATGATTCGGGTTGATGTACCCGTCTATATGAAGGAAAGCGGAAAAGGCCCGCAGGAAGCGGCCCGTGAGCTGCGCTATTCCTTTTTACATGATACAGCTGCAAAATGGGGAGCGCAGCGTATTGCGATGGCCCACCATGGCGACGATCAGGCCGAAACAGTCCTTCTGCATCTGCTGCGCGGCAGCGGTCCAGCGGGTTTGGCCGGTATGCGTCTGGCACGCACGGAAAAAAATGTGCAACTCATTCGCCCGTTGCTGCGTATGTACAAGGCTGACCTGATTGAGTTCTGCAGGTTTTATAGCCTTTCCTATGTGACGGACAGCACTAATCTGACCTCCAAATACCGCCGCAACGCTATTCGCATGGATGTGCTTCCTTTTTTGGGGCAATATAATGAGCAACTGACTCCATCCCTCAACCGACTGGCCGAAACGATGGCTGAAGAGAATGATTTTATGGAGGCATCTACGCTGTCGGTATACGAGGAATTGGTACGCTTGGATAACGGGAGATACATGTTTTCCATTGCTTCCTATCGCAAGCTACCCGTTGCTTTACAACGGAGGTTGATTAAACTAATATTAAATTATCTGCCTTCGGACAGTGATAATTTTGATTTTCGTAAAATTGAGACCGTTCGACTGAGACTTCTACAGGAACAACCGTCCACGTGGAGTTTGGACTTGGGTGGCGGTGCGGTTGGAGTCCGCGAATATGACCAAGCGGGGTTGTTTGACCGAACGCAAGGACCTATGGGCGAATGGTGTTATGGACTAGACGTATTGCCTATGTCTGGCGAGCTTGAATTGCCTGAGGCGGGTGGTGTACTTCGGTGGCGGAGAATCTCCTATTCGGATGGACCCTATCCGTCAAATGAGGAGGAAGCATGGTTTGACGCAGATGAATTGAGTTTGCCGTTGACCATACGCTCACGATTGCCTGGAGATGCCATGCATGTCATGGGATTAAACGGAAGAAAAAAGGTTAAAGATATTTTCATTGATGGAAAAATTCCTCCTTCACTGCGTTCCGTTATTCCCATCGTCTGTGACCAATCCGGAGCTATTCTCTGGATTCCGGGCGTGCGGCGTTCTGTACATGCCGCAGTGCAAAAGCACACGTCTTCGGTTATATACATGTCATGGCAAAGACGGAAGAGTCCGGGGCACCGATAGTCGCACAGGAACGGCTTTCATAGTATAAACTTAGGAGGTTTACACCGTTGCAGAATGATATTCAGGAAGTATTGATCAGCGAAGAAGAAATTCAGAGTAAAATTAAGGAATTGGGCGCACAGCTTAGCGTAAAATATGAAGGAAAGAATCCATTGGTGATTTGCGTGCTGAAGGGTGCGTTTATCTTTATGGCTGATTTGGTTAAATCCATTACAGTGCCATTGGAGCTTGATTTCATGGCTGTATCAAGTTACGGAGTGTCCACCAAATCCTCAGGTGTCGTTAAAATCATTAAAGATTTGGACGCATCGGTTGAAGGACGCGACGTTCTGATTGTCGAAGATATTATCGACAGCGGTCTGACGCTGACACATTTAATTGAACTGCTTAAGAACCGTAATGCCAATTCGGTATGTGTCGTAACCTTGTTCGACAAGCCTGCACGCCGAGCCGTTGATCTTGAAGCGGATTATACCGGATTTACGCTTCCAGATGCATTTGTTGTCGGTTATGGTCTGGATTATGCCGAGCACTACCGGAACCTCCCATACATAGGGATTTTGAAGCCGGAAATCTACACCAGCTAATCTCAGCCTCCAGTCCTAGGACTAAATAAGGCCCTTTGTTGAGAAGGACTTACAGGCTATGGTAAAATAACTTAAGTGTCTCGAGAGGAGGTAGGGGATGAATCGGTTCATCCGGAATTCTGGTTTTTATTTGATTCTTTTTTTAGTTGTGGTGGGTATCGTTCAGTTTGTTAGCAACAGTAACGAAGCCTCCGATCTCCCTAGATATGACCAATTACGGCAAGAGGTTAAAGCGAATAACATCTCTAAAGTAACGGTCCAATTTGACGGTTACGCCTATCTTGTAACCGGTGCATATAAGAAGCAGCCGGCTGATGCCAAATCCATTAATTTTTCCGTATATGTTCCGCCAACGGATCAAGCACTGAGTGAACTGGTCAATGCCAGCGAAACGAATGGGTTTGAATACGTGCAGAAGAAGATGGAAGGCGAAAGCATCTGGTTGACGTTTTTGACTTCTATTATTCCTTTGGTGATCATGTTCCTGCTGTTCTTCTTCCTGTTTAATCAGGCACAGGGCGGCGGCGGCAAAGTTATGAACTTTGGCAAGAGCAAGGCCCGTCTGTACAACGAAGAGAAGAAGAAGGTTACCTTCGAGGACGTGGCAGGGGCTGACGAAGAGAAGCAGGAGCTTGTCGAAGTCGTAGAATTCTTGAAGGACCCGCGTAAGTTCGCTGCTGTGGGCGCTCGTATTCCAAAGGGTGTCCTATTAGTGGGCCCTCCGGGAACGGGTAAAACACTCTTGGCCAGAGCCGTTGCAGGCGAAGCAGGAGTTCCTTTTTTCAGCATTTCGGGTTCTGACTTTGTAGAAATGTTCGTCGGTGTCGGTGCTTCCCGTGTTCGCGATTTGTTTGAAAATGCGAAGAAGAACGCACCATGTATCATTTTCATCGATGAGATTGATGCGGTTGGACGTCAACGTGGCGCCGGATTGGGTGGCGGACACGATGAACGTGAGCAAACGCTCAACCAATTGCTCGTAGAGATGGATGGATTCGGCGCGAACGAAGGTATCATTATCGTAGCGGCTACCAACCGTCCGGATATTCTGGACCCGGCATTGCTGCGTCCGGGACGTTTTGACCGTCAAATTACGGTTGACCGTCCAGACGTTAAAGGCCGCGAAGCTGTATTGCATGTACACGCACGCAACAAGCCGTTGACGAAGGATGTTAAATTGGATGTAATCGCGAAACGCACAACAGGTTTTACAGGTGCTGATCTGGAAAATCTGCTGAACGAAGCTGCTTTGCTGGCAGCCCGTCGTAACCGCAGAGATATTTCGATGCGCGAAGTAGATGAAGCTATCGACCGGGTAATCGTAGGTACAGAAAAACGCAGCCGCGTAATCAGTGACCGCGAGAAACGAATTGTTGCTTACCATGAAGCAGGCCATACGATTATCGGCTACTTCCTGGAAAACGCCGACATGGTTCACAAGGTAACGATCATTCCACGTGGACGTGCAGGCGGGTATGTTATCATGCTTCCGAAGGAAGATCGCATGCTGACGACCAAGCAGGAATTGCTGGACAAAATTACTGGCTTGCTGGGTGGACGTGTATCCGAGGAACTGTTTATTGGCGAAATCGGTACGGGAGCCTACAGTGACTTCCAGCAAGCAACAAGTATCGCACGTAGCATGATTGTGGAATACGGTATGAGTGAGAAGCTCGGCCCAATGCAGTTTGGTACTTCACAAGGTCAGGTTTTCCTTGGACGGGATATCGGTCATGAGCAGAATTACAGTGATCAGATCGCTTATCAGATTGACCAAGAGATGAATCGCTTCATCACTGACTCTTATGAGCGTGCCAAAGAGCTCCTGACCAAGCATTCCAAAGAGGTTCATCTGATCGCTCAAACCCTGCTGCAAGAAGAAACCCTGGAACTTGAACAAATTAAACGTTTGATCGAGACAGGTTCTTTGGACGGCAGCACGAATGAGGGTGAAGGAACACCGGAAAAAGGTGAACCTGTGATCGATAACATTGGAGACGTTCGTGTACGTATTCAAGGCAAGGATGACGAGCCTAAGAATACGACGGATCAACCGAATGATATCCCTAATCTGCAGAAGCCAGAGGATGATAACAATTCGGGCAACTCCGGTGGTACTCCACCGACAACAACCTGATTTTCAGGTTGGATCGTTGAATAAGCGTATATATAAGCTCCGGGGAACCAGTAACTTCTGGTTTTCCGGAGCTTTTTAAAATATGGCAGAAGATTGCTGACGTGATTTGACAGACAGAGGAACGTTGTGTACATTTATTGTTAAATAAACGGCTGTCGTGTTCTTGGCATATACAAGCCAACAGCCGCTGCAATTGACTTTCTATCCTTTAGAACTTATACCGTGAGCGCATACTGTACAATCTATGGTGTGCGCTATTCTCTGTGAAATCAGGTGAAGGCATGATTCCAAGATATCTGGTTGATTTTGATGTAGCGGAATTGACTAAATTGGAAGCCGACGTGTTAATTATCGGCTCGGGCATTGCAGGCTTATATACGGCGATTAAGGCCGCGGAGGATCGGAACGTGTTGCTGATCACCAAGAAGGCTTTGATGGAAAGCAACACGCGTTATGCGCAAGGCGGCATCGCCGCTGTCACATCGGGCGAGGATACACCTGCTTCTCATATGCAGGATACCTTGATTGCTGGTGCAGGCCTGTGTGAACCGGAGGCCGTGAGAGCGCTTGTTCATGAGGGGCCGGAGGGCATACAGGAGCTAATACGATTGGGGACAGCCTTTGACCGGGAGAATGGCGAACTTGCTCTGACACGGGAAGGCGCACATAGTCATCGGCGCATTCTGCATGCGAACGGAGATGCTACCGGGTATGAAGTTGTTCGTGCGCTGTCTGAGCAGGTTGTAGCTCATCCCGCTATTCAAGTGTGGGAAGAGAGCATGGTCATCGACCTGTTGACTGATCATGGCGAATGTATTGGGGCTCTCGTCCAAAGGCCGGATGGCGAAAGATTGTACGTAACTGCCAACGCAACGATTTTATGCTCAGGCGGGAGCGGGCAATTATTCCGCTATACCACCAACCCGGATATCGCAACCGGGGATGGTATCGCTATGGCGTATCGTGTGGGAGCGGCTGTGCGGGATATGGAGTTCGTACAGTTTCATCCGACGGCGTTGTGCTATCCGGGTGCTCCGAGGTTTCTAATTTCCGAAGCCGTACGGGGGGAAGGGGCCATGCTGCGCAATATTCATGGAGAACGGTTCATGGAGCAGTATGATTCCCGGCAAGAGCTTGCACCCAGAGATATCGTAGCCCGTGCTATCGTACATGAAATGGAACGTACCCAGGCTACATTTGTATACCTGGATATTACACATGAGCCGCCTGAGCGGGTTAAGCAGCGTTTTCCTACGATTTATCGGACATGTCTGTCCTTTGGCCTGGATATGACCACAGACTGGATTCCGATTGCACCCGCCGCGCATTATATGATGGGTGGCGTTCAGACCAACTTGTATGGGGAAAGCTCTATTGCTCGTTTGTTCGCCTGCGGGGAGGTTTCTTCCACAGGTGTTCACGGAGCTAATCGTCTGGCGAGCAATTCGCTATCTGAAGCTATTGTATTTGGCAGCAGAATTATTGATCGGCTGCATTCATTGCCACCGCTGGCCGGTCATACGTTAATAGCTTACAGCGATAACCGTGCAGAGGTCCTGGCTTCATCTGTCGTGGAGGAGCGGCACAAGCTGCAAGAAACAATGGTTCGTTATGCTGGAGTTCGTCGGCATGGGGAAGGGCTTCAAGCAGCGTTAGAAGAGCTGCAAGGCCAAATGCCTATATTTAAGGCTGTGGTCACTAGCCGGGAAGAGATCGAATTTGCCAATTTACTCACCTGTGCTTTATTAGTTACAGACGGTGCGCTGCTACGCGAAGAGAGCCGGGGAGCGCATTATCGCGAGGATTTTCCTAAGACAGATGATAGCGTATGGCACAAGCATGTTCAGCAGCGACGTGAGCAAGGCATAACGGAGGAGTGTGTTCATGACATCTAACAGCGAGCATTATGGAGAGTTTAGCGGATATCAGGAAGAGCTGTTGGCACAGATTCGCAGCTGGCTGCGGGAGGATACCGGTTCTGGCGATGTAACCACGCGCTGGACGATTGAGCAGGGTCACCAATCGAAGGCTGTGATTCATGCCAAGGAGCCTGGCATCGTTGCGGGTTTGCCTGTAGCTGCGCTTGTATTTCAGGTAGTCGATCCTTCCTTGTCATTCACTCCGTTGGTGACGGATGGGCAGGCGATCGAAAAGGGTAGCATTCTGGCGGAAGTGAGTGGAAGCACCCATTCGATTTTGACCGGGGAGCGACTGGCGCTCAATTTGCTTCAACGGATGTCCGGCATTGCAACGCGGACTCAATCTTTTGTGGATCAATTGCACGGACTTACCACCCGCTTGGTGGACACACGCAAAACAACACCGGGACATCGACTGCTGGAGAAATACGCTGTTCGTGTGGGCGGCGGCTCCAATCATCGCTTCGGCCTGTACGATGCGGTTATGATTAAGGATAATCATATCAAGGGCGCTGGCGGGATTGCACAGGCAGTAAGTCGAGCACGTACTCATATACCGCACACCATGACCATTGAAGTGGAGACGGAGAACATGGAGCAGGTTCGGGAAGCTCTGGATGCCGGGGCGGATATTATTATGCTGGACAACATGTCTGTCCAGGATATGAAGGAAGCAGTTCGTTTCATTCGTGAACGGGCTCCACATGTCAAAACAGAAGCCTCAGGCAATGTATCGCTGGATACAGTACGTGTGATGGCTGAGAGCGGCGTAGATGTGATTTCTGTAGGCAGGCTGACATACTCTTTTCATAACCTGGATATCAGCCTTGACCTTAACGCAAAGAAAGTTAGGTGACACCCTTTGATTCTTGTAGTGGATGTAGGTAATACCAATATTGTTCTGGGGATGTACGAAGGGACCGAGCTGCTGCATCATTATCGGATCAGTACCTCCAGACAGGCAACCGCAGATGAATACGGCGTACTTATACATAATCTTTTTGGTATGGGTGGCGTATTAAAGGATGATATTCAAGGGGTTATTATTTCCTCTGTTGTTCCGCCGTTGGTTCGTGTATTGGAGGACATGTGCGATAAATACATAGGCAGAACGCCGTTAATCGTCGGACCGGGCATTAAAACCGGTCTTAACCTGCGTTATGAAAATCCGCGAGAAGTAGGGGCAGACCGGATCGTGAACGCAGTTGCTGCTGTCGAGCGGTTTGGCGGGCCGCTGGTTGTGGTGGATTTTGGGACAGCAACGACGTTTGACTGTATTGATGATAAGGGGAATTACTTGGGCGGAGTGATTGTGCCTGGTATCGGAATTTCGACGGAGGCATTGTATCAACGAGCTTCCAAGCTGCCCCGTATCGAGCTGGAGAAACCCAAAAAAGTTATTGGTCGTAATACCGTTCATGCCATGCAGGCCGGGATTATTTTCGGCTATGCGGGCCAAGTGGATGGCATTGTGAGACGCATTAAGGAAGAAATGCAGGCGGAGCCTACGGTTATTGCTACCGGAGGTCTTGCTGAGCTCATCGCATCCGAGACACAGAGCATTCAGAAGGTGCTGCCGATGTTGACGCTCGAAGGCTTGCGCATCATTTACCAGCGTAACGCTGAATAAAAAAGTGGATATAAGCTGCCGCTGAGGCCAGCCGATGATTTTATCGGTTTGGATTAGCGGCGTTTTTCGTCTATACTGAAATATGTTACGTTTTTGAACGATTCGCGTGATCTGTCAATGCAGGTTGTTTATATAGCAGGAAATCATGCTTTAATTTAGCGCAAACACGAACAAAAATAAGCAGCGTAGCTGCCTTGGAGCATAGGGAGGATATCAATATGGAAAAGAAACAGGATCGGCTTATTCGCGGAACAGCCATGGATGGAAGGGTCAGAGCTTTTGCTGTTCGCACAACACAGTTGGTAGAGGAATTGCGGAGAAGACATGATACGTATCCTACCGCTACCGCTGCTTTGGGACGCACACTCACAGCGGGTGCCATTATGGGTTCTATGCTAAAAGGCAACGAGCGACTGACCATCCAAGTTAAAGGTGACGGGCCGATTGGGCAAATCGTCGTGGATGCCAATGCTGCAGGTGAGGTACGCGGCTATGTTGCCGAACCGCATGTACATTTGCCAAGCAACAGCATGGGCAAGCTGGATGTAGCAGGTGCCGTAGGTACAGAAGGCTTTATTCATATTATTAAGGATCTGGGGTTAAAAGAACCTTATCGCGGTAGTATTCCGATTATTTCGGGTGAACTGGGTGAGGACTTCACCTATTATTTTGCCAAGTCGGAGCAGACACCGTCCGCAGTGGGCTTAGGTGTATTGGTGGATACCGATAACTCCGTTATTGTGGCAGGCGGATTCATTATTCAGTTGCTACCCGGCCTGAATGATGACGAGATCACAGCCATTGAAAATGCGGTTGGCTCACTTCCACCCGTTACAGCTCTGCTGGATCAAGGCCTGGAGCTTGATGAAATGCTGCGCTGGATGCTGCCGGACGTTCGGGTTCTCGACGAGACGGAAATTCATTTTCAATGTGAATGCTCACGGGAGCGTGTGGAAAAAACATTGATCAGCTTGGGAGAAAACGAGTTGACACAATTAATTGAGGAAGAGGGACAGGCCGAAGTTGTGTGCCACTTCTGTAATGAGGCTTATCAGTTTAATAAGGATGATTTGCAAAATCTGTTGAATCAGGCCAAAGCCTAACTGGATAGGCGGTGCGAGCGATGACTACACGGGAGAAAGGATTATGGGCTGCCGTCATTATCCTGACCGTTAGCGTCACCGCCTTGGGTGGTCTGATCATGCTTCGGGGGCTGGCAAAGCCGGGTGATATAAGCAAGGATGACGGCGATCATACTGTGGCGGAGATCGGTCAGGAAGGCATATCGGAGGAACAATGGGTTGCAGAGCTGAAGAAGCGATACGGAGCCAATACGCTGTTGCAAATGCTGAATCGTAAAGCCGTGCAAGCTGAAACCAAGCGTCTCGGCATTAAAGTCACCCAAGATGATCTGCAGCAGGTGCTGGAGCAGGAGAGTAGAGGGTATGCTTCGGCTCAAGCCTATTTTGAGGAAATGCAGCAGCAGCTTGGTCTAGGTCCGGTTGATTTGCGGAATGAAGCGGAATACCAGATTGGTCTGGAGAAAATAGCTACACAGGGAATTCAAATTCAGGAAGCGGAAATTGACGAGTATTGGAAGCAGCATCCCGAGGAATTTGCTGTCGGTAAGCAGATCAAACTGGCAGCCCTTTATGTACCTAAGGCCGAGGAAGCAGAAACGTTGCTTGAACGGGTCAAACAAGGAGAAAGGTTTGATGCGCTGGTTCAAGAATTTTCAGGTCAGCCCTTTGGGAAGAATACCAGTGGACAGCTAGGATGGGTGGATGAGTATGATCCTTTTCAACCGGAGGCGATTATGAAGGCGGCGAGGGAACTAAGCTCTGGGGATGTTGCTGGTCCCATCTCTGTTGACGATGGTTATGCCGTTATCTATGTACAGGATATCCGCCTGAAAGCTTCTCCAGACAAAGAACAGATGCGGCAGCAAATCCGTCGCTCTCTTGCGCTTGCCCAAGCGGCTCCTTTGGAAGATGTCGAGAAAAGCCTGCGTGATAAATATGGAGCGCGTATTTTAACCGATAAAGGGGTGCCATCTGCTTCTCTATGAGCATGGTCCAAAGTTACTGGATTGAGGAACCACGGTGCTGAAGACGAGGGTCAGCAGCATCGTGTTTTTATCGCTTGTATTGACATTGGAATTGAAGATTGTTATGATTAGCGTACAAAACCAACTATTTTTATCGGAAATTAAATAACCACCCTAAAAACAAGAATGATCTACAAATGTGATTTCGTAATTTTTAATATAACATCACAGTCAGGGAGGAACTTATTATGGCTAAAGTCGTTAATAACATCACCGAACTTATTGGGGGCACTCCCCTTGTTCGCCTGAATCGACTCGTACCGGAGGATAGTGCTGAAATTTATCTGAAGCTGGAATATCAGAACCCCGGTTCCAGTGTAAAGGACCGTATCGCGATTAGCATGGTTGAGGAAGCTGAACGTGAAGGTCTGCTTAAACCAGGCGGTACAATTATTGAAGCGACTAGCGGTAATACAGGAATCGGTTTGGCTATGGTTGCTGCTGCGAAGGGTTACAAGGCGGTAATCGTTATGCCAGAAACAATGAGTATAGAACGCCGTAACCTGCTGCGTGCTTACGGAGCTGATCTGGTGTTGACACCTGGATCGGAAGGTATGAACGGTTCCGTTAAGAAAATGGAAGAGCTGCTGAGTGAAAATCCGGATTATTTTGCTGCAGAACAGTTCAAAAATAAAGCTAACGTCAAAATTCACCGTGAAACAACGGGTCCTGAGATTGTGGAAGCGATTCGCTCCATCGGCGGAACGCTGGATGCTTTTGTAGCAGGCATAGGGACGGGCGGAACCATCTCTGGTGCCGGAGAAGTGCTTAAGAAAGAATTCCCGGAAATTAAAATTGTCGCTGTAGAGCCGGCTTCTTCTCCACTATTAGCTGGCGGCAAGCCAGGTCCTCACAAAATTCAGGGACTGGGCGCCAACTTTATTCCTGAAATTTTGAACCGTGACATCTATGATGAAATTATTCATGTAGAAAACGATGAAGCTTTCGAGGTAGCGCGTAGAGTAGCCAAGGAAGAAGGTATCTTGTCGGGTATATCCTCCGGTGCAGCTGTTCACGCAGCTTTGAAGCTGGCTAAACAATTGGGCAAGGGCAAGCGAATTGTTGTCATTATTCCAAGTAATGGTGAACGTTACCTGAGTACACCACTATACAATTTTGAGCTGTAATTACGCTGCAATTGTGTATACTATATGTAAGGAATCCCTCATTTCCCTGTTGCCAGGGGGGTGGGGGTTTGTTTTTAAGGAGAGAATACAGACTTTTCACAAAGGAATGGAAGGGGAAGCGCACACGGATGAAATCGACAGCTAGAGTGACGGCCGCGCAGTGGGAGGTTTGGCAGGAAGAAGGCTGGAGTATACTTCCTTATATTGCCGAGTATCAGTTACCTGTGGGCAGTTTGCCGTTATCATGGCGCAAGGCATGGGAGGATTCATCGCCATATGCCTTCTTGCTGGAGAGCGGTAAGGGCGGGAGATATACCTATCTGGGCCTAAATCCGGTTGCCATATTGGAAGGTAAGGGAGAACATGCAGTTTGGACGGATCTGCAAAATGGGGAGCATGGTGATATATATGGTCAACCTCTGACCGTTATGAACGACTGGATCGCCCCCTATCGCGCGCCTCATATACCTGGCCTGCCTTTTTTCACTGGAGGATTCGCGGGTTATCTGGGCTACGATGTAGCTCGCTCGCTGGAGCGTTTGCCTATTCAGGCTGCGGATGATACAGACATCCCTGATTATGTGTGGATGAGAGTGAATGAGCTATGGATTTATGATCATGAAAAATCTTGCGTATATTGTGCCGTTCATTTGCCGACTCCCGTTTACGCGCAAGCCAATTGCCAGACCGATCATGCTGATCATGTTGCGCTGGCTGAGCCAAAAAACATACTTCGCGAGCATTATGCGGAAGCTGTTCGTCGAGCAGAACGGATGTTGACTCAGTGGAAGAAAATTATGGATGCCGGAGAGGCTGATCCAGCGTATTCTCGTCGTTGTACAAGGCTTGCCGAAGCGGAGCTGTCAGCTGTTCATCAAGAATCCGAAGGTTGGGAAACCGCATTCAACCAAACCGATTTTGAACATGCTGTGAAACGTGTACAGGAATATATCGCACAGGGTGACGTATTTCAGGTTAACCTGTCGATTCGCCAGCAACGTACGCTTGCAGCCAGCCCTGAAGATATATATGAATGGCTGCGTCTGTTGAATCCTTCCCCTTATATGGGGATGCTGCGTATGCCGGATTTACAGATCGTCAGTGGCTCTCCGGAGCTGCTGGTGAAGCTGGAGGATGGACGTGTCAGCGCGCGACCTATTGCAGGTACGAGGAGAAGAGGGCTGACACCGGATGAGGATGCCGCTATGG
>NZ_JH601037.1:21602-63852 GCF_000245715.1 Paenibacillus sp. Aloe-11
TGCCGAATTGTTGTCGAGTGAAAAAGAACGTGCCGAGCACATTATGCTCGTTGATTTGGAACGTAACGATATCGGACGGATTGCCGAATATGGCTCGGTACATGTACCTGAGCTGCTGACTGTCGAATATTATTCGCATGTGATGCACCTGGTTTCTCAGGTTGAAGGCAAATTAGCCCCCGGTCGTACGGCCATAGATGTGATTGCCGCTACCTTCCCGGGCGGGACCATTACCGGAGCACCCAAGGTGCGCACGATGGAAATCATTGAAGAATTAGAGCCTGTCCGTCGAGGTCCTTATACAGGATCGCTTGGATGGATTGACTATAACGGGAATATGGAATTAAATATTATAATAAGAACGCTAGCTGTCAAAGGCAGCACTGCCTATTTACAGACAGGCGCGGGTATTGTTATTGATTCAGACCCGTACAGGGAATATCGGGAATGTCGGAACAAGGCCAGAGCTGTCATGAAGGCGGTACAATGTGGTGAAGAAGAAGCTGCTTTGAACAAGAGCGGTATCCTAGGAGGGTGAGTCGTATGATTTTGGTGATTGATAATTATGATTCGTTTACGTACAATCTTGTTCAATATTTGGGTGAGCTTGGCGAAGAAGTAACCGTAAAGCGGAATGATGAGATTGATGTGAAAGGCATAGAAGAGCTGGCACCAGAGCATATTTTGATCTCGCCGGGTCCATGCACACCGAACGAGGCGGGAATATCATTGGATGTGATCCGTCATTTTAAAGGTCGTATCCCGATTTTCGGCGTATGCCTCGGCCACCAGGCCATCGGACAGGCTTTTGGCGGTAAGGTGATCCGGGCTGAACGGCTCATGCACGGTAAAACATCACCAATTCTCCATCACAATAATTCGGTATTCGAAGGCTTGCCATCACCGTTCACAGCGACCCGGTATCATTCGCTGCTGGTGGAGCGCGAGAGCCTGCCTGAATGTCTAGAAATTACCGCTGAAACCGCAGAAGGTGAAATTATGGGTTTGCGGCATAAAGAATTCGCCGTAGAAGGAGTCCAGTTCCATCCCGAATCCATTATTACCGACTACGGGCATCAATTGTTGCGCAATTTCCTAAAACGTAAGGTAGGCGTCTGATTCATGAAATATATCGGAGTCAACGGCGTCCTCACGGAAGCCGCAAAAGCCGTGATTCACGTAAGTGATCACGGCTTTTTATACGGGATGGGCTTGTTTGAAACGTTTCGCACCTACAAAGGTGTTCCATTTTTACTGGATCGGCACCTGCATAGACTGGCGGAAGGCTGCCGCATGCTCGGCATTCCTTTTCAACCGGACGAGGAGCGGCTTACGAGACAAATCCAGGGTCTGATGGTGGCAAATGGACTGGACGAAGCCTATATCCGCTACACCGTATCGGCGGGTGAAGAGGTGCTAGGCTTGCCATCCGGTGACTACACGCGGCCCAACCATATTTTGTTCGCCAAGCCATTGCCTTCTGCAAATACACAGGTCGGGGGATCGGCCCCCCCATCGGCGCTTCAACTGCTGCGAACCCCGAGAAACACACCAGAGGGTGAGATTCGTTTAAAATCACTCCATTATATGAACAATATTCTTGCAAAACGTGAGCTTCAGCAGTACGCCGCAGCCGTCCAGTATAAGGCCGAAGGCATGATGCTTGCAGCCAATGGTTTTCTGGCAGAGGGGATGGTCAGCAACCTGTTTTTTGTGCGACATGGTACGCTGTATACGCCGGACCTGTCTACAGGCATTCTGCCAGGCATTACACGCGAGCTTATTTTGGAGCTGGCAGAAGCACAAGGCATTCCCTATGAGCAAGGGCTGTACCGTTGGGATGAGCTGCAGCAGGCTGATGAAATTTTTATGACCAACTCGATACAAGAAATACGGCCTGTCCATCTGCTGCTGGAGCCGGACGGAACGATGCACCACGTACCGGATTCCTTGGCACAGAGCGGGTCCATAACAGGCTTGCTGTTGCGCGATTATAGACAGAAAGCAGGGATCAAGTGAACATACCAACTCTTTATCAACGCAGCTATCGCATGGGGGATGCTGAGCTTACGCTCGGACAAGCCACACAGATCATGGGTATACTGAACGTGACTCCGGATTCATTTTCCGATGGGGGAAAGTATCATAGTCCGGAGCTGGCTGTTTCACATGCCTTAAAGCTGGTGGAGGATGGAGCCGATGTGATTGACATTGGCGGAGAATCTACACGCCCGGGTCACGAACCAGTAGATGTGGAAGAGGAGCTGGCCCGGGTCATTCCGGTCATCCAGGCAATCCACCGCACCGCACCGCACATTCCGTTGTCTGTGGATACTTACAAAGCCGAGGTCGCCCGGCAGGCACTTGAAGCGGGGGCCCATATCATTAATGATGTGTGGGGGTTTAAGGCAGACCCCGACATGGCGCGTGTCGCTGCAGAGTTCGATTGTCCAGTCATTTTGATGCATAATCGTCGTGATCGCAACTATAGCGATTTGGTATCCGATATGCTGGCTGATTTAAAAGAAAGCATCAGCTTGGCACTGGATGCAGGTGTACGCGAGGAACAGATCATCTTGGACCCAGGCATCGGCTTTGCCAAGGATTACGATGAAAATATTCATGCCATGACTTCTCTCGACGCATTGAGTCAGCTAGGCTTTCCGCTATTGTTGGCTACGTCGCGCAAAAGATTTATCCGTACAGCACTCGATTTGCCTGTAGATGATGTGGTGGAGGGTACAGCGGCTACGGTTGCCTTTGGCATTGCTCAAGGGTGCCAGATGGTGCGTGTACACGATGTGGCGCAAATCAAGCGCACGGTACGTATGTGTGATGCGATGGTGTACGGGTCTAAAAATCCACTGAATTATGGTGGGTAAAGCCCGCTTCATGAATGATTTGATCCTGCGATCGCTGTTGCAACGGGATTCTTTGGATTATTAAACCATGTAGAGGTAAGAATCCCGTTGCAAAGGCGAGCGCTCCGCTTCTCCGGATTCAAATCCTTCATTACGCTACTACCAGCATAAAGTCACTGTATTTTCAGAAAATAATTTATTATATATAAGTTAAACTCGAAAAATGCACATTAAAACGGAGTAGGCGGAATGGTGCTGTACAAGCGAAGCGGTCGCTTTTGTCCCCGGATTTCCACCTTGATAGGCTTTATTCAAGAAATCCGGGGGCGGTGGCGATGGGAAGCACCATCCGACTGCGCAGTGGCACGATATGAAACTTTTAAGTTGAGCTTATATAGAAAAAATCAAATAAAAGCAGGGGGCTATCCACGATGGATAAAATGGTCTTGCATCGCATGGAGTATTACGGGTATCACGGCGTTTTTCCCGAGGAACGTAAGCTGGGACAGCGTTTCTACATTGATTTGGAATTGGAGCTTGATCTGCGTGAGGCGGGCGAGCAGGACGCATTGGACAAAACGGTAAATTACGCTGAGGTACATTACACCGTTAAAGATATTGTAGAAAAGGAATCTTACCAATTGATTGAAGCTTTGGGCGAACGTATTGCATCTTCTCTACTGGACACTTATACTAGTGTAAATGCACTGACTGTCAAAGTCACAAAGCCGCATCCGCCGTTTGATATTCATTTTGAGGGCGTGACGGTTGAGCTTTATCGCGCAAGAAAGTAGGAACGTACATGAACGCACATTCGACCTCTGAGGCATCAGAGGCTTATATTGCTTTAGGGGCTAATTTGGGGGAGCGTGAGCATACCCTGTATGAAGCTATCACGGCGCTGGACGAACATCCGGGTATACGGGTGCTGCGTTGCTCCAGCCTGTACGAGACAGAACCTGTCGGGTATCTGGATCAGCCTTCTTTTTTGAATATGGCGCCAGCCGTAGCTACAACACTTGCGCCTGAGGAGCTTCTGGCTTTTATGCTGGAGGTGGAAAGTCGTCTGGGTAGAGTAAGGCATATTCCTAACGGTCCGCGTACGATTGATCTGGACTTGTTATGGATGGAAGCCGCACAGCTGGTTACACCGGATTTGGAACTTCCTCATCCCCGCATGTTGGAGCGTGCTTTTGTGCTTGTGCCATTGGCTGACATCGTTCCGAACCAAGATCCATCCGGTCTGTACAGTATCGTGCATACTGCATTGAATTCATTGGGTGGAAAGGATGGCATACAGTTTTGGAAAACATGCAGCTGGCGCAACGGCTCCGCGCCTTCCGAAAGCTTAAAGGATTGACACAGCAGGAGTTGGCTAAACGAACCGGCATATCCTTGGCCGTATTGGGTGCTGTGGAGCGAGGCAATCGTTCGTTGGAGCCTGACATGTTGAGCATTATTGCCCAAACGCTAGAAATTGAAGTCCGGGAACTGACGGAATAACGATAAGTGTACGATATATATAGAAGGCATAAAGGAGTGAACAGGTATGTTGAAAATCGGCGGTATTGAAATGAAAAACCAAGTTGTGCTGGCTCCGATGGCGGGCGTGTGCAACCCTGCCTTTCGCCTGATTGCCAAGGAATTCGGTACAGGTCTGGTATGTGCAGAAATGGTTAGTGATAAGGCGATTATTCACGGGAATAAACGTACGCGCGAGATGCTGTTTGTGGATGAGCGTGAGAAGCCGCTTAGCCTGCAAATTTTCGGGGGAGACCGTGAGTCCTTGGTGGAGGCGGCGAAGGTCGTAGATCAGGAGACGAACGCGGATATTATTGACATTAATATGGGCTGCCCGGTTCCCAAGGTGACCAAATGTGATGCAGGTGCTCGTTGGCTGCTTGATCCAAATAAGATTTATGAAATGGTATCTGCTGTAGTGGAGTCCGTAAGCAAGCCGGTGACGGTGAAAATGCGCATCGGTTGGGATAGCGAGCATATTTATGCCGTAGAGAACGCCCGCGCCGTAGAACGGGCTGGAGGTCAGGCCGTCAGCGTACATGGCCGCACACGGGAGCAGCTGTATACGGGGCATGCGAACTGGGATATTATAAAAGAGGTTAAAGAAGCAGTTTCTATCCCTGTAATTGGGAATGGCGACGTGGCATCACCGGAAGATGCCCGCCGCATGCTGGATTTGACCAATTGTGATGGCGTGATGATCGGACGCGGCGCTCTGGGTAACCCGTGGATGCTGTACCGTACGATTGAATATTTGCAAACAGGTAAGCTTTTGCCTGATCCATCACCGGAAGAAAAAATCCGTATTGCCATTCTGCATATGGACCGTCTGGTGTCACTGAAAGGTGAAGCCGTGGCCGTCCGCGAAATGCGCAAGCATCTGGCGTGGTACCTTAAAGGACTAAAAGGCTCTGCGCGCATTAAAGACGTCATTATGGAAGAAACCAAACGTGATGATATGGTGCGTATTTTGGATCAATTTGTATCTCAATTGCACATGGTAGAAAACGATGAGCCTTCTGCCGGCGCTGCTTCTCCTGCCGCTGTTGCGCAATAATGAAGTCGTTTCTCCCTTTGTGAACGATTGACTTTTCCAATTGCTTGCCCTATAATCGTTCAGTATAAAATCTTGATGTATGCTACTAATCGTATGCAGCTTTTAAGACAACAGCAGGAAATGTTCTCATTCCCTCAGAGTGGCATATGATGTTTTGAAAGCGTGCATTCCGATGCACTTTTAAACTTTTCCCATGACAGGAGAATCGGTTAAGATGAGCGATAAAGAAGTCATTCTGACACAGGAAGGCCTTAGAAAGCTCGAAGATGAGCTTGAGAACTTAAAGTCTGTCAAACGCCGCGAAGTGGCGGAACGGATTAAGGTAGCCATCGGATACGGGGATATCAGTGAGAACTCCGAGTATGAGGATGCAAAGAACGAGCAGGCTTTTATTGAAGGCCGTATCATTACACTGGAAAAAATGCTACGCAATGCCCGCATTATCAATAGTGATGAAATTGACACCGATGTTGTGGGAGTAGGCGCAACTGTAACCGTTGAAGATTTGGAATTTGGAGATATAACAGAATATGCGATCGTCGGTTCCGCTGAATCGGATCCGCTTCAGAACAAAATTTCCAATGAAAGTCCGGTTGGCAAGGCAATTCTTGGCAAGAAAAAAGGAACTGTTGTGGATGTAACCGTTCCAGCAGGTGTTATTCAATATAAAATTGTGGATATCAAGAAATAAGAAACGGACCTTGGAATTAAATGCAAAAGCTTCCACAAGGAAGCTTTTTTTCTCTACACCCGGACGGACCCCGGCCCGTTTACTCATAATGAAGGAGCTGATTTAGCACCATGTCGGATGAAACTACGAATCAGGAATCACAGGAAAATCGCGAGGAATTAAGTGAATTGTTGCAAATTCGCCGCGCCAAATTGGACGAGCTTCGCTCATTGGGCATTGATCCCTTTGGACGTAAATACATACGCACGGCTGAAGCGGGCGTACTGCTAAGCAAGTATGACAGTCTGACCAAGGAAGAGCTGGAAGAAAAGAATCTTGAAGTTAGCATTGCAGGCCGTATCATGGCCAAACGGGTGATGGGTAAAGCCAGCTTTGCTCATATACAGGATCTCAGCGGACGTATTCAAATTTATGTTCGTCAAGACAGTGTACCAGAAGAGCAGTATAAAGCATTCAGTATTTTGGATCTGGGCGATATTGTCGGTATTAAGGGTGTGCTGTTCAAAACCAAAACGGGAGAAACTACGATCAAGGCGCTGGATATTGTGGTCTTGTCCAAGTCCCTGTATCCATTACCGGAAAAATATCATGGTCTGAAGGATGTTGAGCTGCGATACCGTCAGCGTTATGTTGATCTGGTTATGAACCCGGAAGTACAAAAAACATTTATTACGCGGTCTCGCATTATTCAATCCATGCGCCGTTATTTGGACTCGCTCGGTTATTTGGAAGTTGAGACTCCCACGTTGCATTCCATTGCCGGCGGGGCGGCGGCGAAGCCATTTATTACGCACCATAATGCATTGGACATGCAGCTTTATATGCGTATTGCCATTGAGCTTCATCTGAAACGACTGATTGTCGGCGGAATGGAGAAAGTATATGAGATCGGACGCGTATACCGTAATGAAGGTGTTTCCACACGCCACAACCCTGAGTTTACAATGATTGAGCTGTATGAAGCGTATGCCGACTACAAGGATATCATGCAATTAACGGAAAACATGGTCGCTCATATTGCGCAGGAAGTGCTTGGCACACAACACATTCAGTATCAAGGTCATGAAGTGGATTTGACACCGCAATGGCGCAGAGTGTCGATGGTGGATGCTGTTAAAGAAGTAACAGGCGTGGATTTTGGAGCACACCTGAGTAATGAAGAAGCTCATCGCCTTGCGAAGGAGCATAACGTAAAGGTAGAGCCGCATATGACCTTTGGCCATATCCTGAACGCTTTCTTTGAAGAATTCGTAGAAGAAACGCTCATTCAGCCGACCTTTATTACAGGTCATCCGGTTGAAATCTCGCCGCTGGCGAAGAGAAATGAGCAAGATCCGCGCTTTACGGATCGTTTTGAGCTGTTCGTGGTAGCTCGTGAGCATGCAAATGCATTCACCGAGCTGAATGACCCGATTGACCAACGCCAGCGTTTTGAAGCACAATTGCTGGAACGTGAGCATGGCAATGATGAGGCTCATGAAATGGATGATGATTTTATCCGTGCATTGGAATATGGTATGCCGCCGACAGGCGGGCTGGGTATCGGCATCGACCGTTTGGTTATGTTGCTGACAGATGCGCCGTCCATTCGCGACGTGCTGCTTTTCCCGCATATGCGTAACGTACAGTAGAATAACATAACATTATGAATATAGAGGATCAGCCGGGCTTCTTTCCCGTGTCTTGTTCCTCTTTTTCATAAGAATGGATGGAGAGAGTATTTCTAATGAAACGCAGCGTCAAGCTTGCCCGGTTTGCATCGCCTCCTTTTATATTGGTCATCGGATATTTGCTGATTATTGCATTAGGCACTTTGCTGCTGATGCTTCCTATTTCCAATCATAGTGGACATGCTCCGCATTGGATTGATTCGCTGTTTACGTCTGTTTCGGCTGCTTGTGTTACCGGATTGGTCGTGGTGGACGTGAATTCAACCTATACGATGTTTGGAGAAACCGTCATTATGGTGCTGATGCAGTTGGGTGGGCTGGGTTTTATGACCCTGGCGACCTTGTTTGCATTGTTGCTGGGGCGACGATTGTCGCTGAAGGATCGGCTGCTGCTAAAGGAAGCGATTAATGCCGACAGCATGGAAGGAATTGTGCGCATTATTCGCAAGGTGCTGATCTTCTCTTTTACCATTGAGGCGATAGCTGCCATAGTTATGGCTTTGCGGTGGATGAGGGAGATGCCTGTCGGACAAGCGATATACTACGGAATATTCCACTCGGTATCTCTTTTTAATAACGGGGGCTTTGATTTGTTTGGGAGCAGCTTCCAACAGTATGCTGGAGATTTTGTATTCAATATGATTGCATCTGTGCTTGTCATTTCAGGGGGATTGGGTTTCCTTGTACTGAGTGATCTGTTCGATTTTCGCCGCACCCGGAGACTGAGTCTTCATTCCAAAATGGTGCTAAGTGTGTCGGGTGCGCTTATTGTGATCGGAGCACTTGTTATATTCATTTTTGAGTTTACCAATGCTCGTACCCTGGGCTCGTTGAATTGGGAGGGGAAATTGTACGCTTCTGTCTTTCAATCCGTATCTACACGATCCTCAGGAACAAGCACAGTAGATATCAGTGGCTTGAGGCAGGCCAGTCAGTTCTTTATCATGCTGCTGATGATTATCGGAGCTTCGCCGGGCTCTACGGGGGGCGGAATCAAAACAACCACATTCCTACTGATGATTGGTGCATTGTTGGCCGTCATGCGAGGTCAGAAGGAAATTGTGTTCTTCCGCCATAGGGTTCCCAACGATATCATGATGCGGGCGCTGACCATTATTATACTGGCGCTTTTTATATTCTCGATTGTCGTTATGCTGCTCTTAATGACAGAGGATGCACCTTTTCTCTCCCTCGCATTCGAAGCAGCTTCCGCCATCGGAACGGTAGGGTTGTCCGTAGGAGTGACGCCGGGACTGTCTGACGCAGGCAAGCTGATCATTTGTGTGACCATGTTTATTGGTCGAATTGGTCCTCTCACGATTGCTTATGCTCTTCGTCCACGTTCGACCAAGACGCTGTACCGTCGTCCCGAAGGGCATATCGTAATTGGATAGCTTAATAGCAAGAAAAGATGCATCCGTGCTGATTGGCACGGGTGCATCTTTTTTTTTCATTAACATCATCTATTGTGCAGCATATCATGAAAAGTGTCCTACTTGAGCATAAGAGACAACAACGGCCTGAACAGATAGATTTTTGCAGAAAAATGGCTATTTGTTTCCTTTTATGTAATTATAGACAAGATACTAGGAATATTATGTATAATATTGTATGATAGTGGGCGTGAAAGGGGGGTAGCTGAGGGGAATACCAACTTCTAATTTGAAAGGAATCATCTATTATGTATTTATTTATTATTAGTGCTGAAGTTTTATTCTGGGTGTTTGTTGTTGCAGGGCTGATCGCAAGATATATGTTCGGCTTAAAGAAATTAGGCGGTCTTTTTTTACTGTGTACTCCTATTATTGATATCCTGTTACTGATAGCGGTGTTCATCACGGTGAACAGCGGTATGGAGATCACGACTGCTACTGGCCTGGCGGCCTGCTATCTTGGCATTACGGTAGCGTTTGGTCACAGGATGATTAAATGGGCGGATTTGCGGTTCTCACATTGGTTCGGCAAGGGGCCGAAGCCCGAACGCAAGTATGGCGCTGCTCATGCCAAAGAAGAAATCACGGGTTGGTTGCTTCACCTCCTGGGCTGGGCCATCGGCAACGCTTTGCTGTTCGCCATCATTGTGTATGTAGATGATCCACAGCGCACGGCTTCCTTGGAGGGTATTATGAGCACATGGGCAATCGTTCTGGTCATCGACTTTATTGTCTCCTTTAGCTATGTCCTGGCTCCAAGGAAAAAGAAGGCATAGGCTCAGAAGCAATAAGCTTCACAATTGGATGAAATAAGACAGGTCACTCAGGATGTTCAAATCGGGAGGGGCGATGATGGCAAAAAATGAAGTTGTCACTTCCGGTAGTTTGATGAGTTCGCCTTGCCTTGACAGTCACCTCATTTTTGTCTTCCACCTTTGTACTCGCATATAGATTCCTTCCGATTTGAACATCAACAAACAGAATCAGCACAGTTTTCATAAGCTGACAGACAGCATGGATTATGTGCTCTCCAGACCTTTTTAAGTAGGACCACAAGCCGACTGTTCTGGTCAAGGCTTGGGGTTTGTTTAGTCTTTTGGATGCGAATGGGGGGGCGTGGTCATAGCCAAATTCATTCACAAAATAGAATTCTCCAACTTTCATGAAGTTTCGATGAATTGTTCTATTTGCCTAAAAGGTTGCTTGTTTAACTTTGGCAACTAATATGATAATGATCCAGGAAAGATTACATATGTCTATAAATGTAGACATACCAAATTAAATTGTTCTTATGTAGAAAAATGTAAAAAAGAAAGGTGGTTTCTGTGGCAGCACTGCTGAGTGGTAAGAACATTTTGATTATGGGCGTGGCTAATAACAGGAGTATTGCCTGGGGGACAGCCCAATCTTTAGCTGCTGAAGGAGCAAGGCTCATTTTTACTTACGAAAATGAGAGGGTTGCAGATCGGGTGCAAAAGCTCGTTGCAACGATTCCGGGGTCCATGATCTGTCCCTGTAATGTACAAAGCGATGAAGAATTGGATGCACTGGCGGATTTTCTAAAGGAGAAAGTAGGCGTCCTGCATGGTTATTTTCACAGTGTTGCCTACGCTAAGGCTGAGGATTTGGATGGCCTGTTCGTCGACACTTCTCGCGAGGGATTCGCCATTGCTCAAGAAATCAGTGCCTACTCTCTGGCTGCTGTTTCCCGACGAATTTACCCACTGATGACAGAGGGTGGAAGTATCGTCAGCATGACGTATATTGGCGCAGAACGAGCGATCAAGAATTACAACGTTATGGGTGTGGCAAAGGCTTCACTGGAAGCCAGCATGCGCTATCTGTCGAACGATCTGGGTACTTATGGCATTCGTGTCAATGCGATTTCAGCAGGTCCCATACGGACTTTGGCCGCTTATGGGATTAAGGATTTTAGCACGATGCTAAAGCATATTGAAGAGACGACACCCCTGCGCAAGACGGTCGATACGTCCGAGGTTGGAGATACCGCGTTATTCCTATTTTCCCATTTATCGAGAGGCATTACGGGAGAAGTTATCCATGTTGATGCAGGATACCATATTACGGGGATGTAAGGAGGGAACGCTGTGCTTGTTACGCATACGGATTGCCGAATTATCTCACCTGAAGGGATTATGACAAGGGAGCGTCTGGAGCGAGACGTTACGATCTTCTCCCGGATGTTGGCTCTCCGAGGAGTTCCTGAAGAAGGCAGAGTGATTCTGAAAGCGGCCAATTCTTATTATTTTGTTGTGTCTCTGTTCTCCCTGTGCAACATTGCTGTTTCGGTGACTGTAGTGGACGAGCAGACTGTACTTGATGAAATAGCTCAAATTTACGACGAAGCAGGTGCCTGCTGCATCCTGACCGATTGCGATCCAGGACTTTCTCATGCATCTGTTATTTTGATTCAAGATCTAATCCAAGAAGAAGCAGTACACCCACATTGGGTTGGAGAACCGGAGATCCATGGCATCGACTTTAACAGGTGGTGCGAGAGATCGGATGCCCTCATTTTGTATTCTTCAGGTACGACGGGAAAACCCAAGGGCATCGTGAAAGCTGGATCAGCCTTCATGGACAATATCAGGCATTCCATACACGCCATGAACTACCTACCGTCTGACCATATGCTCCCTGTTGTACCGTTTTCTCACTTCTATGGTATTTCACTTATATTCTCCTGGTGGTTGACTTCATGTTCTCTCATCATCTGCAATCATAAAAACCTCTGGAGCGTCATTGCAAGTATTACGAAAGACCGGGCGACGGTCGTAGACGCTAACCCCTCTGCTTTTTACACCTTGTTGCGTATGTTAAACCGAAAACCCGAACAACTGGAAATGGTCAAGGAATCTCCAGTGCGCATGTGGTGCGTAGGCGGTTCCCCACTTACTCAAGACCTCGAAGAGAAATTTAACAATATATTTGGACAGCCTCTGCTGAATGGTTACGGCCTTTCTGAACTAGGCAACGTTACACTAGGGACGCTGGAATGTCCGAAGGGTTGCGGCAAACCGTTGCCTGGTGTAAACCTGAAAATACTGGATACTGCTGGCAACCAGCAGGCGGACGGCAACGTAGGCGAAGTGTGGATACACAGTGCCGGATGCATGGAAGGTTACCTGAATCGTCCAGACCTGACGAAGTCCGTTCTACAAGACGGCTGGTTCAAGACGGGCGATCTGGGCTATCTGGATGACGAAATGCTGTATGTCATTGGCCGCAACGGCAAGACGGTCAACCGGATGGGCTATATGGTATCTCCAGTCTATATCGAGGACCGGATGGGTTCGCTAGGTTACCGATCCTGCGTGATCACCTTGGAAGACGAGGCTAAAGGAACGCTGCTTATTGCATTCATCGAAGGCGAATCCCCACAGTCCTTGTCTATACTCCGCAAAGAGATGAATCGGGTACTTCCTTCATACATGTTTCCCGATCTTTTGCTTCCGCTCGCCCATTTTCCTTTAAATCGCAATGGAAAAGTAGATCGGCTGGAGATGGAGCGCATTGCCCTGGAGAAAGTTGCTTCTCGCAAAGTGTAAGTGTTGAAGAAACAAAATATTTACCAAAAATCGCATAAAGGAAAGGGAGAATGCATCATGAGTATGAATCCGGAACTAGCAAAAAACACGCTTTTTTTGGAAAGGCATGAAGCAATTCTGAAGTGCCTCAATTATTTGATTGAGAATCGGCAGGAAGTAATGGACATTCTCACGCAATTTTCATCTTATCGGGCCGCCAATGCAGAAATTGATTCTACGATCCTCACGCTCCAAGGTGCTTTGCAGGAAGTGCAGACCTATCAGCCGAGCTGGCAGCATTCTATGGCTGTGTTTATGCCTTCCAACGTTATTTTGTACTCCTATGCATTATACCTCTTGATTCCGTCCCTGTACGTTGAGCAAATAGACTTTCGTCCTTCCTCTCACGTAAACGAGTACGTCAGCATGCTGCACGAAAAGCTCCAGGCTGTACATGGATTACCCATCTATATTCGTAAGGTCAGCCAGAGAGTTTTCATGGAAAATTCGGTTATGCCGGCTGATATTGTGGTGTTCACCGGGAGCTATGTCAATGCGGAGAAGATCAAAAAACAAATCCGAAAAGACCAGCTCTACATCTTCTATGGACAAGGCATCAACCCTTTCGTCATCGGACCCGATGCCGATCTGGAACTGGCGGTTACCGATGTGATCCGAATGAGACTGTTCAACTCTGGACAGGACTGCCTGGGGCCCGACATCATTCTGGTACACCAAGATGTGACGGAAAATTTCAAAAACCTGCTGATTATGCGGCTTGACCAACTTGTGTTTGGAGCCAACGATGATCCGAATGCGAACTATTCCCCTATTTTCTATAAAGACGCGCTGAACTCTGTTTCTGAATATTTTAATACGAACGATAAGTTTATTATTTACGGCGGCGGCATTGATTTCCGTACGAAAAAGATGGAGCCAACGGTTGTATATAGCGAATTAGATCAGGATTTGGAGATTATTGAGTATTTTTCACCGGTCTTCAATGTGGTTAGCTACCGGGATGACGAGCAACTGATCAAGCGTATTTCATCCAGTTATTTCAGTGAACGTGCGATGGGCTGCAGCTTGTACGGATCTAATCACCTGGCGGACGTACTTCGAAAGAAGCACACGCTGACTATTAATCAGACGCTTGAGGATGTGGACCAGGGCAATAAGCCATTTGGCGGCTACGGCACGATGTCGAATTATATTTTTCACGATTTTAAGCTTGTCTCAAAGCCCATTTTGATCTCCGAAATTGTTGCAGAATACTTGTCGGAAAAGAGGAGTTTGGTATGACTGCGAGCTTATTCCCCTGGGATGCCATCATTGACTACTTAAAATCGGCCGGTGTTCGTCATCTCTTTGGATTACCTAGTGATGATCTCAAAATTGTATCGTCACTCCCTTCGTCCGGGATGGATTTCATTTTGTGCAAAGATCAGCGTAATGCTGTGTTCATGGCAGCAGGCTATGCGCTCACAACCAACCAGATGTCTGTATGTGTTGTGGGTAAAGGGCCTGCGCTCAGTAATACACTTACGGGGCTGCTGGAAGCGAAGAACCTTGGTGCTCCGCTTTTGCTTTTGGCGCTTGGCACCGGAGGAGACAAGCTGGGTACCCGGTCCTTTCAGGAAGCCGATCAAATCTCACTCGTGAAGCCGCTCGTCAAATGGGCTTACCGTGTCGAGCATGTGGATCGGCTTGTATGGGCGATGGAGCGGGCAGCTTTCTTGGCCATCAATGGAGCCCCAGGTCCTGTCTATATTGAACTGCCCGAAAATCTGATGGACCAGCCTGTGCCGACAGGGCTTCCGTTTGCCCCACCAGAAAAACTTACGTGCTCTCCGTCTCTTCGGGAGCTGGATGCGGCATGGAAGATTATAAAGACGGCGCGCAGGCCCCTCATTCTAGTCGGAGGCGGAATGAAGTCAGGGACAAGCGATGTCATCGAACGGTTCGCTAACCAACATGGAGCGGCCTTGTTCGCAACCGCCTCGGGACGGAGCGTAGTGGATGAAGATCACGAACTCTTCTGTGGTGTCGCTGGACTCTACACGGATATCAACTTGAGGCAAATCTGGGAGAAATCTGATGTAGTGATCACGCTGGGCAGCCGATTGGAAGAAACGGCTACGTTCGAGTGGGATATTCTGCTGCAGGATACGCCTTTAATTCAAGTCAATGTAGAGCTAGAGGATTTTGCACACGAATACAGGGGTGTCAAAGTGCTTGGGGATGGATATGCCGCAGTGGAGCAATGGCATGATCGGCTAGGGCAGAAGCCTGATGGAGAATGGCTTGAAATGATCAAGAGCTGTAAAGAGAAGGCTTTTTCTCAACGGGCCATTTATCTGGAAAAGTTGAAAAAGGCTCCTGGAATCCACGTGCCAGAGCTGTTGGAAATGATTCAGACGGAGTTCCCTGAAAACCTGGTGCTTCTTCAAGAGAATGGATTGCAGGATATGTGGTCCTACTTTTATCCATATTTTCGCTTTACGTACGGTTCTCTTTCGATTGTTCCCAGTGATCAAACGAGTCTTGGATTCGGTGCGGCCGCTGCCCTGGGAGCAAGTGTGGCAACAGAATTTCCAGTAGTGGCCCTTGTGGGCGACGGTGCGTTCAATCTCTTCTGTTCGGATTTTATGACGGCGGTAGAGTATCAAATACCGTTAATCTATCTCGTCCTCAATAACGGCGGCTATGGTTGGTTGCAGAATCAGATGAATTATAAGCAACTCTCAGGGCAGTCCCTTCCATTTGTTTCTGAGGCGGCCAAGACAGGAATTCAAATTCCCCGGTATGAGTTTGTCGAGAGTCTGGCAATCCGGAGCAAGGGGGAGGCCCGGGAACAGCTTCAGCTTGCTTGGCAAAAGTATCAGGAGAACAAGCTTGTGATCGTCGAGGTATATGCTGACCTTGCGGATGTGCATGAAAAAATCAGTCATGTGTATGGCGACTTTCCTCTCTACGAGCAGCAGGCTTCCAAGAATTAATTTCAGCGAAGGACGTGGGTACAGTGAGAAGACGTGTTGTAGTGACAGGACAGGGAGTCGTAACGCCGGTCGGGCATAATCTTGCAGATTTCTGGAATTCACTGTTGGAAGGGAAGAGCGGCATCGGACCTGTCACTTCTTTTGATACAGCAGACATTCCGACAAAGATTGGTGCACAGGTCATGGGCTTTGATCCGTTGCAATATATGAGCAAGAAGGAAGCTAATAAAGTCGCACAGTTTACTCAGTTTGCCTTGGCGGCTGCCCGGCAGGCAGTCGAACAATCGAAATTAGTGATTGACGAGCGGAATGCAGGTCGCGTGGGTGTTATTGTCGGTTCTGGAGCAGGCGGTCTCGACGTCATAGAGGAGAACTATGGAAAATTAACAAAGCTTGGTCCCAAAAGGGTTTCTCCTTATTTTGTTTCCTCCATGATGATCAATTCAGCGCCTGGTGAAATATCCATTGCGATCGGAGCCAAGGGACCTTCATTTGCTGTGGTTACGGCTTGCGCCACAGGAAGTAATGCCATTGGCGAAGCATTGCGTACGATCCAGTACGGCACGGCTGATGTCGTGGTCGCTGGAGGAGCAGAAGCTAATTTTAGTCAGCTTGATTTGGCATCTTTTGCGAATATCCATGCTCTTTCCAGACGCAACGAAGAGCCGCAGAAGGCCAGTCGTCCGTTTGATGTGGACCGTGACGGATTCGTCATCGGCGGAGGAGCTGGTGTCTTGGTGCTGGAGGAACTGGAGCATGCCTTGAATCGCGGGGCTACCATTTTGGCAGAAGTTGCAGGTTACGGATGCACAACCGATGCGTATCATATCACGGCTCCAGATCCCTCGGGCTCCGGCCCGGCAGAAGCGATCAGCATCGCACTGCAGGATGGTGGCTTGACACCGCAGGAAATCGACTATATCAATGCCCATGGTACGAGTACGCCATTTAATGATCGTATGGAGATTAACGCTATTCAAAAAGTATTCGGAGAGCATGCTCCCCGTTTGGCGATATCGTCTATTAAATCCATGACAGGCCATTTAATGGGCGGTGCAGGGGCAGTCGAATTAATCGCGACTGTACAGAGCATGATCCACAGCAAAGTACCACCGACACTCAATTGCGACAACCCGGAAGCCCCTGAATTGAATTTTGTGCCGCATGTATATCAGGAACGTGAAGTCCGTGCGGCAATTAGCAACTCCTTTGGTTTCGGAGGGCACAACGTCTGTCTTGCCGTTCGCAAGTGGGAAGGGGTATAAGCCTGTGAGCGAAGAGCTAATCCATATCCCGGATGTGCTTCCGCACAGGTACCCATTTCTTCTGCTGGATGGCGTGACCGGGTACGAAACGTCGCAATGGGCAAAGGGGTACAAGTTTGTTACCTGGAGTGAATGGTTTATTACAGAGGCGAATCCATACATGCCTCCTATGCTAATCGTAGAGTCGCTCGCACAATTGGCGGCATTTGCTGCGATTGACAAAAAAGGTATTTCATATCTGACCAACCTCAATGGAGTTCGATTCCACAGCTTGGCGAAGCCAGGGGACCGAATTGATCTCTATTTTGAAGTAATCAAGCGTCGGCGGGGATATATACTTGGCAGCGGTCGCGCTTCTGTAGGCGAGCGTTTGATAGCTGAGGCGGAAGAAATTGTTTCACTTGATCAATGATCGGAAAGAGCGCAGTTAATCTGTCTTTTGTGTCCTCCTGACTGCCTTGCAGCGGGAGGATTTCACATCACGAAATAGGAGTGAACGAGATGAATGACATGCAGTTATATGATTTGACAAATGCGCAAAAACGTATATGGTATACCGAATTACTTTATCCAGATACGTCAGTGTCACAGCTTTCCGGTACAGCCAAGATGAAGGGCCGTATCCATATCGCCGCCTTCATGCAGTCCATTAACTTGATTATCAAACAGTATGACGCGTTCCGAATTCGTATCACCTCAGTGGATGGAGTGCCCCAGCAGTATGTCGTTCCTTATGAAGAGAGACAGTTGGAATACCTGGATCTTACCCATTATGAAAATATATCTGAGGTAGAAACCTTACTAGAGCAGCACAAAAGGAAACCCTTGCCACTGCTGGATTCTGAACTATTCCAGTTTTTGGTTGTAAAGATTAGCGAGGAAGAGTATTGGATTAATATCAAGATGCACCATATTATTTCTGACGGGATTTCTATGGTGATCTACGGCAATCAGTTGACAGATTTTTACACGCAAATCATTCAAGGAAATGAACCAACGCTGAATGACGATTGCTCTTATATTCAATATATTGCAGAAGAGAACGCATATGAGCTTTCTGATAGATACCAAAAGGACAAGGCATACTGGCTGGATAAATTTTCAGATTTGCCTGAGCTTACGGGTTGGAAATCCTATAATCCGTTATCTCTAAGCACCCAAGCCGTTCGGGAGCATTTTACTGTGCCAGAGGTGCTATATCATGAGCTGCAGGCATTTTGCCAGCAGAACAGGATTTCCCTGTTTCAGTTCTTCATGGGTGTGATGTATATCTACATACACAAAGTGACGAATCAGCCGGATGTAGTGATTGGTACTTCGTTCGCTAACCGTGGGAACAAAAAAGAGAAGCAAAAGATCGGCATGTTCGTTAGTACGGCTGCAGCCAGAACATATGTCGAAAAAGATATGGATGTGCTGAGCTTCCTGCAGGAAGTAGCCAGGGATCAAATGTCAATCCTGCGGCATCAGAAATATCCATACAATCAGTTAATCCAGGATCTAAGAGAAATGCATGGCAACAAGGATATTCAGCGGCTTTTTGGCGTCTCCATGGAATACCGGCTGATCAATTGGGTTGATTTGGAAGATGTGCGCATTTTGACGGATTATGATTTCTGCGGCGACGAAGTGAATGATTTCGTGCTTCATATCGTGGAGATTCTGGATGAAGGCGAGCTGGTACTGGATGTCGATTACCGGGCAAAGCTGTTTGAACGCAGTGAAGTAACGGACATGGTTTCCCAGTTGCTTACGATCGCCGAGCAGATCATTCATACACCGCAGCTTTCCATCGCAGAGGTAACCCTGCTGGGAGAAGCGGACGAGCAATCCATTTTGGCTCTCTCGGAAGGGATTGTAGCTGATTATCCGCGTGAAAAGACAATTCATGGCTTATTCGAGGAACAAGCCGAGCGCACGCCAGATCATGTTGCCGTTCAGATGGGCGAGCAGCGCATTACATACCGAGCTCTCAATGAGCAGGCTAACCAGCTTGCGAGATATTTGCGCTCTGAGGGAGTGGGAGCAGATACGCTCGTAGGGATCATGGCCGACCGTTCCTTGGAGATGATCGTCGGCATTATGGCCATTTTGAAAGCAGGAGGTGCCTATGTACCGATTGATCCCGATTATCCTGAGGAACGTATCCATTACATGCTGAAGGATTCGGGAGTCCAGCTGTTGCTCACCCAAAGCCATCTGTGGGAGTGCACCACTTTTGACGGAAAGCATGTGAATCTGGACGAAGCTGCATCGTATCAAGGAGACGCTTCAAATCTGGAGAGCATTTCGGGTTCGAGTAATCTGGCCTATGTTATCTACACGTCGGGCACAACCGGCAAGCCGAAGGGAACGCTGATTGAGCATAAAAATGTAGTTCGGCTGCTCTTTAACGATCAAAATTTATTTGATTTCAGCGCTCAGGATACGTGGACGCTGTTCCATTCGTTCTGCTTCGATTTCTCTGTTTGGGAGATGTATGGAGCCCTTCTCTACGGAGGAAGATTGGTGATTGTTCCGTCTCTCACCGCCAAGAGCCCGGCAGCGTTCCTGGAGTTGTTGAAAGACAATAAAGTCACCATTCTGAATCAGACGCCGACGTACTTTTATCAGGTGATACAGGAAGAATTAGCTCACTCTTCGACAGAGCTGAGCCTTAGAAAAATCATTTTTGGTGGAGAGGCCTTAAGCCCATCTCTTCTGAGAAACTGGCGGGCTAAGTATCCTGTTGTACAGCTGATTAATATGTACGGAATTACGGAAACAACGGTGCATGTCACCTACAAGGAAATCACGGAACATGAGATTGAAGCGGGGAAAAGCAATATTGGCGGCACGATTCCGACACTGAGTGCTTACATTTTCGATGAGCAAAGACGCCTGCAGCCTGTCGGGGTTCCGGGGGAGCTATACATCGCGGGTGACGGTCTGGCCCGAGGGTATTTGAACCGTCCAGAATTGACGGCCGAGAAATTCGTAGAACATCCGTTTCGGGCGGGAGAGCGGATGTACCGTACTGGAGATCTGGCCCGTTGGCTGCCTGATGGTAATATCGAATATTTGGGACGGATTGACCATCAGGTCAAAATTCGCGGCTACCGAATTGAGCTTGGCGAGGTGGAAGCCCAAATTCTCAAGGCTCCGAGTGTACGGGAAACGATTATCCTTGCACGGGACGACGAACAGGGACAAAAATTGCTGTGCGCCTACTACGTAGCCTCCACCGACCTTTCGCCGAGCGAATTGAGGTCTCAGCTGGCTGTGGAACTGCCAGCTTATATGATTCCTTCTTATTTTGTCCGGCTGGAGCAAATGCCGCTTACGCCAAATGGCAAGCTGGATCGCCGCGCGCTGCCAGCTCCAGAGGGCAGTGTACAATCCAGCGAGGATTATTTGGCTCCGAGAACTGCTGCGGAAGTGCAGCTGGCGCTAATCTGGCAGGATATTCTGGGAGTTGCCCGCGTGGGTATCAGAGATAATTTCTTTGAAATAGGTGGTCACTCTTTGCGGGCGACACTGCTCGTTTCGCGGATTCAGAAAGAGCTGGGATGCAGCATTTCACTGCGTGAAATTTTTCAGTCGCCTACGGTCGAGTCCCTGGCGCGACTGATGAAAGAACGCATTCCAACCGTGTATGAATCCATTCCACAGGCGGAGGAAAGCGAAGCTTACCCTGTGTCCTCAGCGCAGAAGCGGTTATATGTGCTGAGACAAATGGACGGGGGAGAACTCAGCTACAATATGCCTGGAGCATTCACAGTGGATGGGCCATTGGATCGCGTTCGTCTGGAATCTGCGTTCCAGATGCTGATCCAGCGTCACGAATCCCTGAGAACCGGTTTCTATATGAAGGATGGAGAGCTTGTTCAGCGTGTGCATAGGGAAGTCCCGTTCACGTTGGACTACACAGAGGCTTCAGGGGAGGATACGGATACGCTCATACGCAGCTTTATCCGTGCCTTTGATCTCAGCCAGGCCCCGTTACTGCGTGTTGGCTTGGTGAAGCTGCAAGAGGAACGTCATTTGTTGCTGTTTGATATGCATCACATCATTTCAGATGGGGTTTCTATTCAAATACTGGTGGAAGAACTCACTTCATTGTATCAAGGGGAACAGCTGCCAGAGCTGTACATCCAATACAAGGACTTTGCTGTGTGGCAACAGGAACAGTCAGAGACCCAATGGCAAGAGCATGAAGCGTACTGGCTGCAGACCTTTGAAGGGGAGCTTCCGGTACTTGATTTACCTACAGACTTCCAAAGACCTTCTGTTCGAAGCTTCGAGGGTAGCCGAATTGATTTTACATTGGATGAGTCCGGCAATAAGGCATTACAAGAACTTGCATCCCGTACAGGTACTACGCTGTATATGGTATTGCTGGCTGCTTATTCGGTGCTGCTGCACAAATATACGGGGCAGGAGGACATCATCGTAGGATCTCCAGTGGCCGGAAGACCACAGGCTGAGCTTGAAGGTGTCATTGGGATGTTTGTCAATACACTGGGTATGCGCAGTTACCCGGCGGGAGATAAGACGTTTGATGAGTATCTCCTCGAAATCAAGGAAACGGCGCTCAAGGCGTTCGAGCATCAGGACTATCCTTTGGAAAAGCTGATTGAGAAGCTGGGTGTAGGACGTGATGTCAGCCGCAATCCGCTCTTTGATACCCTGTTGGTATTGCAGAATACGGAGCAGGCAGAACAGGACATGGGCGGGCTGCGCTTTACTTCTTACCCGTTGGAGACCGTCACAGCCAAATTTGACCTGTCCCTGAATGTGGAGGAGCAGGGGGAAGAGCTAGCTTTTGGTTTGGAGTATAGCACGGCTTTGTATCGGCGGGAGAGTGTGGAGCGACTTGCTATGCACTTGCTTCGGGTTCTGCATGCGGTTGCTGCCAATCCCCGGTTGAAGCTGGCAGAGATTGAGATGATCACACCGGAGGAGAAGGTACAGATCATTGAAGAATTTAACGCGACATCGGCTCCTTACCCAAGTGATAAGACTATTCACGAGCTGTTCGCGGAACAAGTAAAGCGTACACCGGAGCAGACGGCGCTTGTATTCGGCGATGTTCGGCTAACCTACCTCGAATTGGAAGAGAAGGCGGGACGACTGGCCCAGACGCTGCGTCGGTTGGGAACGTTGAGGGAGCAGCCAGTGGCCGTGATGGGCGGACGAAGCATCGAGATGGTCATTGGTATGCTCGCGGTGCTTCAGGCCGGTGGAGCCTATGTGCCTATTGATCCCGACTACCCGGAAGATCGGGTTCGATATATGCTCGATGATTCCGATGCCAAGCTAATGCTGGTACAAAAGGGCGAGTATGGAAATATAGACTACGGTATTCCGATGGTCGACCTCAGTAGTGAAGAGGCTTATGCAGCTGAGCCTGCCCGGCCGGAGACTGCCCAGGGATCGCATGGGCTTGCTTATGTCATCTATACATCGGGTACGACGGGTAGACCGAAGGGCGTTATGGTTGAACACCGGAACGTGGTCCGTCTGGTCAAAGAGACCAGCTATGTGGAGCTGAATGAATCCACACGAATTTTGCAGACAGGAGCCGTGGCCTTTGATGCTTCCACTTTCGAAATATGGGGAGTGCTGCTTAACGGCGGACAGCTCTATTTCGTGGAGAACGACGACATCCTGATTGCTGACAGGCTCAAAGCTGCCATTGCCTCGTACGGAATTACAACGCTGTGGCTCACTTCACCGCTTTTCAATCAGCTTTCATTGCAGGATGAGTACCTGTTCAGAGGGTTAAAAACATTGCTCGTCGGCGGTGACGTGCTGTCTATATCTCATATGAACCGTGTGATCGAGGCCAATCCTGATCTTGTTCCTATCAATTGCTATGGTCCGACAGAGAATACGACCTTCTCCACCACCTACAAGATTCCGGGTCGCGCTGAAGGGGTAGTGCCGATTGGTCGCCCGATTAGCAACTCGACCGCTTATGTAGTCAATGGATCGCTTCAATTACAACCCATTGGTGCTTGGGGCGAACTGATTGTCGGCGGTGAAGGTATAGCGCGCGGATATCTCAATCGGCCTGATCTCACGGCAGAAAAATTTGTCCCTAGCCCTGTGAAGGACGGAGAACCATGCTACCGAACTGGCGATCTGGTACGCTGGCTTCCGGATGGGAATCTGGAATTTAAAGGAAGAATTGATGAGCAGGTCAAAATACGCGGTTACCGCATCGAACTCACCGAAATCGAGGCTCAACTGGCCAAGGTGGAGTCGGTCATCGACGCCGTAGTGGTCGTTCGCGCGGATGAGCTTGGAGAGAAGCAGCTTTGCGCTTATTATGTGGCGGATCGTATGCTCACGGCTGGAGATGTGCGTCTTGCATTATCGCAGGTACTACCGAGTTATATGATCCCGTCCTATTTTATGCAGCTGGATCGTATGCCGCTAACATCGAACGGAAAAGTGGACCGCAGGTCTCTGCCGGCTCCTCAAGTGGGTGCGCATACGGGGCGGAAGTATACGGCTCCCCGTACACCGGCCGAAGAAGCCTTGGCGTCTGTCTGGCAAGGGGTGCTGGGTGCCGAACAGGTGGGTATCCATGACAATTTCTTTGAATTGGGAGGAGACTCCATTAAGGCGATTCAGGTTTCGTCACGGCTACTGCAGGCTGGCTATCGGTTGGAGATGAAGGAGTTATTTAAATCCCCAACGATTGCCGAGCTGAGTACGCAAATACAAACGGCTGTGCATATGGCTGAACAGGGAACTGTGCGTGGAGCGGCTTGCTTGACTCCGGTCCAGCAGTGGTTCTTTGGACGGCAGCAGGCAGAGCTCCATCACTTCAATCAAGCGGTCATGTTATATCGTGAACAGGGATTTGAGGAAAAGGCCTTGCACCGTGTCCTGACAAAACTTGTGGAGCATCATGACGCTCTCCGGATGGTTTTCCGTCAGACAAAGCATGGCTACGAGGCTTGGAATCGTGGTCTTGAAGAAGGAGAACTGTATAGCCTGCTTACCGTTGATTTACGGAATGAATCGAATCCGGCTGCAGCCATCACAGCACTCTCGGACGATATTCAGCGCAGCATCAATCTGGCAGAAGGTCCGCTGCTGAAGCTAGGACTGTTCCATTGTCAGGATGGAGACCATCTTCTGATCGTGATCCACCATTTGGTGGTGGACGGAGTATCCTGGCGGATTTTGTTTGAGGATATCGCAGCGGGCTATGAACAGGTGACTCAAGGACAAGAGCTGACATTCCCGCAGAAGACGGACTCCTTCCGTGACTGGGGTGATGCTCTTTCCCGTTATTCGGAAAGCCCGGAAATTGAAGCCCATCGGGCGTATTGGAGAGAGCTGGAGGACCAGCAACTCGAACAGCTGCCGAAGGATGAGATTGTAGAAAGCCTTCTTTTGCAGGATAGCGAAGTGGTAACAGCACAATGGACTGTAGAAGAAACCGACCAACTGTTGAGAAAAGCCCACCGTGCTTACCAAACGGAGACGAATGATCTGCTATTGGCCGCTCTGGGCATGGCGGTATCCAAGTGGTCTGGCATTGGGAAGATTGCTGTGAATCTCGAAGGTCACGGTCGTGAACCGATTATACCGAATATCGACATTACCCGTACCGTGGGCTGGTTTACGAGCCAGTATCCGGTGGTTTTAGACCTGGACGATGGCCCGGAAGTGGCAGCCTTGATCAAGTCTGTGAAAGAAGGGCTGCGCCGAATTCCGCACAAAGGCATCGGGTACGGGTTGCTTAGAACGATGGCGAGTCAGGTGGATACCGACAGCTTCAGCTTGCAGCCTGAGATTTCTTTTAACTATCTGGGGCAATTTGATCAGGATTTGCAAGGAAGCTCGTTGCAGATTTCTCCTTATTCGACCGGAAGCGCCCAAAGCTTGTTGGGGGAACCAGCCTATACGCTGGATATCAATGGCATGGTGACGGACGGAGCCCTGACTCTGACGATTACCTATAACGGAAAACAGTATAAGTTATCTACGATGGAACAGCTCGCTGGATATATTGAAGAAAGCTTGCGAGAGCTTCTCCAGCATTGCGTAACCCAGGAAAGAACCGTATTGACACCAAGCGACGTGCTTGCGAAGGGTCTAAGCATTGCCGATTTGGAGGAGCTTTCTAAGCAGACCAGCCACATAGGCGATATTGAGAATGTATACAGTTTGACGCCGATGCAGAAGGGCATGCTGTTTCATGATATGTTTGAGCCGCATACAGGTGCTTATTTTGAGCAGGCTGCCTTTGACTTTAAGGGGAGCTTTGACCCGGCCGCGTTTGGACACAGTCTGGATGCAGTAGTGGAGCGTCATGCCATCCTGCGCACGAACTTTTATAGCGGATGGGGCAGTGAGCCTTTACAGGTTGTATTTCGGCACAGAGGCGCCAAATTGGTGTATGAAGACCTGCGGGAGATGGACGCAACGCAGCGCGAAGCTTATTTGAAGACATTTGCTGCAAAGGACAAGGCCCAGGGCTTCAACCTGGCTGAAGATGAGCTTCTCCGTGTTTCGATTTTGTGCACAGGTGAAGATAGCTTCCGTCTCATATGGAGCTTTCATCACATCGTCATGGATGGATGGTGTGTTCCATTAATTACGCAGGAGGTGTTTGAACATTATTTTGCCCTCCTGGAAGGAAGAGAGCCTCAGCTGGCGGAGGTTCAGCCGTACAGTCGATACATTGAATGGCTGGAACAGCAGGATGAAGAAGCTGCGACTAACTATTGGAGCCGCTATCTGGCTGGTTATGACCAGCAGACGCTTTTACCTCAAGTCGGGGAAGCAAGTAAAGCGGAAGGGTATGTGTCAGAGAAGCTGAATTACACCCTCGGCAGGGAATTGACCGGACGCCTGGAAAAGGTAGCCAGAGATGCTCATGTCACGATGAATATTTTGCTGCAGTCCATCTGGGGCATTGCGCTTCAACGTTATAACGGTAGCCGAGATGTCGTATACGGAAGCGTAGTATCAGGCAGACCAGCCGAAATTCCGGGCATTGATCGGATGATTGGTTTGTTCATCAATACGATTCCTGTTCGTGTGAAGACGGAAGAAAATCTTCCCTTCATAGTCCTGATGAAGCGGCAGCAGGAGCAATATATGGCTTCTCATATGTATGACACCTACCCGCTGTTTGAGATCCAGGCTCAGACGGACCAGAAGCAGGATTTAATCTCACATATTATGGTATTTGAGAACTATCCTGTCGAGGAGGAGGTAGAGCGTCTGGGTAGTAGCGAAGCTGCCTTTGAGATTGAGGATGCGGAGCTTCTTGAGCAAACGAATTACGATTTTAATTTAATTATCCTGCCGGGTGAAGAGATGAGATTGCTATTCCAGTACAATACGCTCGTCTATGACTCATCCAATATTGAGCGAATCAGAGGACATCTGGTTCACCTTATGGAGCAGATTGTAGGAAATCCTGGAATATCCGTCGATGCTCTGGAGTTGATAACGCCGCAAGAGAGGGACCACATTCTAACCGTATCGAAAGATACCGTAGTCCCATATGAGCGTTATGCCGAGCTTCATTCACCAGCACAGGCAGCCTCCATTGGCGGACCTAATGCTAGCCCAAGTGTATATATTGTGGATGATCATTTCAGGCTGCTGCCTGTCGGCGTTGCTGGCGAGCTATGCATCGCAGGTGTTGAATTCGCGCAGGAGCATGATAACCATCCTGAGTTAACAGATGAGAAGTTTGTGGAAAGTCCATTTTCTCCAGGGGAGCGCATGTATCGTACGGGTGACTTGGCTCGTTGGTTGCCGGATGGCACGATCCAGCATTTGGGCCGAGTTGACCATCAGGTCAAAATCCGTGGCTACCGGGTCGAGCTGAGCGAGGTAGAAGCACAAATGCTCAAGGTGCAATCCGTTCAGGATGCTGTAGCCATGGCTGTGGAAGGTGATGATGGCCACAAGGATCTATTCGCTTACTTCGTAGCAGACCAGACGATTGAAATAAGTGAGTTGCGTGCGGTTCTATCTGAGCTGTTACCGGTGTATATGATTCCCTCCCACTTCGTACAATTGGACAATCCGCTGTTAACGCCAAGCGGAAAAATAGATCGAAAAGCATTGCAGGGAGAGCACGGATGGGCAGTTGCTTCATCTGCAGCTCCGAAGACACCTGTCGAAATCCAATTAGCTGGAATTTGGCAAGAAGTGTTGGGTGTAGAGAACGCGGGTGTGAAGGATAACTTCTTCCATTTTGGAGGTCACTCCCTGCGTGCAGCCCTGCTAGTCTCACGAATTCGCAAGGAAATGAACCGCGAGATAAGTTTGAGAGAGGTGTTCCAGTCCCCTACAATCGAAGGATTGGCTCATGCCATTGAGGGCTATACACCGCTCGATTTTGAAGAAATTCCTACGGCTGGACTGCGTGAGCACTACCCATTGTCCTCAGCCCAAAAACGACTGTTTATTCTAAGTCAGCTGGAAGGCGGAGAGCTGAGCTACAATATGCCGGGTATCCTTACGGTCGAGGGACCCTTGGATCGGGAAAGGCTGGAGCAGGCATTCCGTAGTCTGATCCATCGTCATGGTTCTTTACGTACCCGTTTTGTGACTGTTAACGGCGAACCCGTACAGCAGATCCTGACGGATGTTCCGTTTACTGTGGAATATGCGGAATTGAGCGAGGAAGAGGCAGAAGCTTCCCTTCAGCAATTTGTCCGGCCTTTTGATCTTGGCGAGGCTCCATTACTGCGGGTCGGCCTCATTCGGATTGCGAATGAACGCCATTTACTGTTGTTTGACATGCATCATATTGTCTCTGATGGTGTTTCTATGAACATTCTCATAGAAGAGTTTCTCCGCTTCTATCAAGAGGAGTACGTATTGCCAGCGCTACAGATTCAGTACACAGATTATGCAGTATGGCAGCAGGACCAACTCGAAAGCGAACGTCTCCAAGCCCAGGAAGCTTATTGGCTGGACGCATTCCGCGGAAGCTTGCCAGTGCTGGATTTGCCAGGAGATGAAGTCCGTCCTGCGGTGCGAAGCTTTGCGGGGGATCGGATCGACTTCCATATTGATTCTTCTCTGAACGGTTCACTCCAGGAGCTGGCTACCCGGACGGGTTCAACGCTGTTCATGGTACTGCTGGCTGCTTATACAGCGCTCTTGCACAAGTATACAGGTCAGGAAGATGTCATTGTCGGCTCACCTGTGGCGGGAAGATCCCATGCGACACTCGAAGGCCTCATCGGCATGTTCGTCGGCACACTGGCACTGCGTACTTATCCAGAAGGGGAGAAGACCTTTGAGGCTTATTTGCAGGAAGTGAAGGAAACAGCGCTGCGGGCCTATGAAAACCAGGATTATCCGTTCGAGGAGTTGGTGGAAAAGCTGGAGCTTCAGCGTGACCTGAGCCGCAATCCGCTATTTGATACCATGTTTGTTCTGCAAAATATCGAGCAGGGAGAACAAGAAATAGAGGGATTGCGCTTCACTCCTTACGATAATGTACATCCTGCTGCCAAGTTTGACCTTACGCTGACCGTGAGTGAAGCGGAAGGAGCGTTGAACTGCACGCTTGAGTACGCGACTGCGATCTACAAGCGAGAGACTGCTGAACGGATGGCAGGCCACTTTGTACAGCTGATTCAGGAAGCGACTGCCAATCCGGCAATGCCGTTGTCGTCCTTTGATATCGTGACACCTCAGGAAAAATTCAAGCTGATGCAGGAGTCGGCCGAAGCCAGAGCAGATTACCCTCGTGACAAGACGATTCATGCGCTGTTCGAGGAACAGGCTGCCCGTACTCCAGACGCAGTGGCAGTTGTTTGTGAAAATGCAGCCCTGTCTTACAGCGAGCTGAACGAACGGGCCAACGGACTTGCCAGAACGCTCCGCGAGCGTGGCCTGCAACCGGACGGTTTGGCTGGAATCATGGTGGATCGATCCCTTGAGATGGCCGTCGGGATCTTGGCCATTTTGAAGGCGGGCGGAGCTTATGTCCCTGTAGACCCTGAATATCCGGAGGACCGCATACGCTTTATGCTTGAGGATTCAGGAGCCAAACTGCTGCTGACACAAACGCATCTGGAGAAACATGTCTCCTTCGCCGGGGACATCGTAAATCTGGACGAGGCGGCTTCCTACAAGGAGGATGCCTCCAACCTGGAGCCTGCGGCCGGACCGGAGCATCTTGCCTACGTCATCTACACATCGGGTACGACGGGCAAGCCCAAGGGAACGCTGATCGAGCACAAAAATGTAGTTCGCCTGCTCTTTAATGATAAAAATTTGTTTGATTTCGGTCCTCAGGATACGTGGACACTGTTCCATTCATTCTGCTTTGACTTCTCCGTATGGGAGATGTACGGGGCATTGCTGAACGGAGGACGTCTGGTCATCGTTCCATCGCTCACAGCGAAGAGTCCGAATCAGTTCCTGCAATTGCTGAAAGACCAGAAGGTGACTGTTTTGAACCAGACGCCAACATACTTCTACCAGTTACTGCAGGAAGAGCTTGGTCATCACGCGGCAGAGCTGAGCCTCCGCATGATTATTTTCGGAGGAGAGTCCTTAAGCCCGGCCTTGCTCAAGGACTGGAGAGCGAAGTACCCGCAAGTGCAGCTCATCAACATGTACGGCATTACCGAAACGACTGTACATGTAACCTACAAGGAAATTACAGAGCTGGAAATTGAACAGGGCCGCAGCAATATCGGCACCACGATTCCGACGCTGCGTGCGTACATTCTGGATGAACAGCGCCGTCCACAGCCGATTGGCATTCCGGGTGAATTGTACGTGGCGGGCGAAGGTCTGGCGCGCGGCTACCTGAACCGACCGGAATTGACGGAAGAGAAGTTTGTCGCTCATCCGTTTGCAGCGGGCGAGCGTATGTACCGCTCGGGTGACTTGGCACGCTGGCTGCCGGATGGCAGCATGGAGTATTTGGGACGGATTGATCATCAGGTTAAAATCCGGGGCTACCGCATCGAGCTGGGCGAGGTGGAAGCGAAGCTGCTCCATGCTCCGTCAGTAAGAGAGGCGGTTGTGCTCGCCCGGGAGGATGGAAGTGGACAGAAGGTGCTTGTCGCCTATTTCACTGCCGACCAGATGCTTACAGTAGGTGATTTGAGAAAAGCCTTGGCTGCAGAGCTGCCGGCTTATATGATTCCGTCTTATTTCATGCAATTGGGGCAGATGCCATTGACACCAAATGGAAAGCTGGATCGCAAAGCGCTTCCGGCTCCAGAAGCCAATGTGCAGACCGGAGCGGTCTATGAGCCGCCAAGGACGAAGGCTGAGGAAGCTTTGGCGTCCGTATGGCAAGGTGTGCTGGGAGCGCAGCAGGTCGGCATCCATGATCATTTCTTCGATCTGGGCGGGGATTCCATCAAAGCGATCCAGGTATCCTCGAGATTGTTCCAGGCCGGATATAAGCTAGAGATGAAGGATCTCTTCAAATATCCGACAATTGCCGAGCTGAGCCCGTATCTTCAGGCAGCCGGACGCACAGCGGAACAGGGAGAAATCAAAGGTGCAGCGGAGCTGATGCCAATTCAGCGCTGGTTCTTTGAACGCCATACAGCGGAGCCGCATCATTACAATCATGCGGTCATGCTCTATCGGAAAGATGGCTTTGATGAGGCCGCACTCCGGTTGACGATGACCCAAATTGCTACCCACCATGATGCGCTGCGTATGGTCTTCCGGCCTACAGAAACCGGGTATACAGCCTGGAATCGGGGAATTGACGAAGGCGAGCTTTACACATTGGACATCTTCGATGTGCGACAGGCTGCCGACCAGACAGCTGCCGTTCAAGCCAAAGCAGATGCCATCCAGGCAAGCTTCCATTTGGAGGATGGCCCACTGTTTAAGCTAGGCCTGTTCCATTGTGAAGATGGCGACCATTTGTTAATTGTCATTCATCACCTCTTGGTAGATGGTGTATCCTGGCGCATCCTGTTCGAGGACATCGCGGCGGGATACGAGCAGGCGTTGAATGGACAAGCAATCGTTCTTCCACAAAAGACCGATTCGTATCTTGTATGGTCTGAGCAAGCGGCGAAGTATGCAGCAGGGCCTGCTCTGGACAAGGAGCGTGCATACTGGAAGCAGATCGAGGAGACGATTTCAGCTCCATTGCCGAAGGATAAGGATCAGGCGCCGGGTACTATTCGGGATAATGAGTCCGTAACAGTAACATGGTCTGCTGAAGAAACAGACCTGCTGCTGCGACAAGCGAACCGCGCGTATTATACGGAGACGAATGATTTGCTCCTGACTGCTCTGGGGGCAGCAATTCAGCGCTGGACAGGCATGGAACAGATTTTGGTCAATCTTGAAGGGCATGGACGGGAAATGATCATACCCGAACTGGATATTACCCGTACCGTGGGCTGGTTTACAACCCAGTATCCGGTTCTGCTGAGCGTCCAAAACGGGCAGGAAGTATCTGTGCGAATCAAGCGTATCAAAGAGAATTTGCGCCAGGTTCCGCACAAAGGAATCGGCTACGGACTTCTGAAGTATATGGCACCAGAGAAAAGGTTCGGGTTTGGCGTAGAGCCGGAGATTTCCTTCAACTATCTTGGACAGTTTGATCAGGATTTGGAGGGTAATGCCCTTAGCCTATCCACACATTCAGTCGGTAAGTCGCTCGGCGATCACACACCACAGCAATATGCTCTGGATGTGAATGGCATGATAGCTGAAGGTCAGCTATCACTGACGATTACGTACAGCAGCAGGCAGTATCGCAAGGAAACGGTGAATCATTTTGCTGGATTATTACAGTCAAGTCTCAGCGAGGTCATCCGGCATTGTGTGGCTCAGGAGCGCTCACAGCTTACACCAAGTGATGTTCTGTTCCCGGGATTAACACTGGAGCAGCTAGATCAACTCACAGCGCAGACGGCCCACATTGGAGAGATTGAGGATGTGTACAAGCTGACGCCAATGCAGAAGGGGATGCTGTTTCACAGCCTGATGGAGCCGGATTCCTCTTCATACTTTGAGCAGGCTACGTTCGAGCTGCGAGGCAGCTTCGATGTAGATGCCTTCTTCGAGAGCTTCCAGGCTTTGGCACAGAGACATGCCATACTGCGTACCGGCTTTTACAACAACATCGGTGATTTACCGCTGCAAGTTGTCTTTAAGCAACGGCCAATCCCTCTGCAACACGTAGATTTGCGTGCCGCAACGTTGCAGGAGCAAGAAGCCCAGATCAAGGCTTACACTGCTGAGGATATGGCTAAAGGATTCAGCTTGTCGGAAGATCCGCTGATGCGAGTGACCGTTTTGCAAACGGATCAAAGCTCCCTGGTGCTATGGAGCTTCCATCATATTGTTATGGATGGCTGGTGCATCCCGATTATTACACAGGAGCTGTTCGATTATTATTCTGCCCTGCGACAGCAAGTACAGCCTGTGTTGCCGCCAGCTCAGCCGTATAGCCGTTATATTGAGTGGCTGGATGCACAGGATGATGAAGAAGCTTTGACGTATTGGAGCCAATACCTCGAAGACTATGACGGGAATACCGTATTGCCGGAAGGCAAAACGAAATCCCAGGCCAAAGAAGCGGGCTACGTTCTGAATGAGCATGTTCTCCATTTGGGTGCATCCTTGACCCGTAAAATGGATGTTGTCGCGAAGCGCAATCATGTGACTGTCAACACACTCATGCAGACAGCCTGGGGACTGATTCTCCAACATTACAATGCAAGCTCGGATGTGGTTTTCGGTGGCGTTGTATCGGGTAGACCGGCTGAGATTGCAGGTATCGAAAATATGGTGGGTCTGTTCATTAACACAGTACCTATCCGTGTACAGTCATCCAAGGACGAAGCCTTTGTCGAGGTCATGAAACGCACACAGGCACAATCGCTGGCAGGCCGTGCATACGACACCTATCCACTGTACGAGATTCAGGGGAAAACGGCCCAGAAGCAGGATCTGATTTCTCATATTATGATCTTTGAAAATTATCCGCTCGACGAACAGGTGGAACAGTCCGGCAATCAAAATGAAGACAATCTCGAAGTCGCGAACTTTACCATGTTTGAACAAACCAACTACGACTTTAACCTGGTTGTGATTCCAGGCGAGGATATCAAGGTCTGCATTCGTTACAACGCTGTGGTTTATGAGCAGGACAGCATTGCGCGAATCGGAGGGCATTTGTTGCAAATGCTTGATCAGGTAGCTACTCGTCCGCAAGCGATCATACAGGAACTGGAGATTGTAACATCTGAGGAACGAACGAAACTGCTTGACTGGGGCGGCAAGGCCCATACCTATCCAAGTGATCAGGGGCTTCATACCTTGTTTGAAGAACAGGTTGTCCGTACGCCGGATAAGATTGCGGCAGTAAGCGGCGACATCCAGATCACGTATCGGGAGTTGAACGAGCAGGCGAACAAACTGGCCTCGACCTTGATAGCCCAGGGACTGCGGAGTGAACAAGTAGTGGGTCTGTTGGCGGATCGGTCTGTGGAGCTGCTTGTCGCCATCATGGGTGTGCTCAAAGCGGGCGGAGCCTACGTACCTATTGATCCTGAATATCCACAGGAACGGATTCAGTATATTCTGAAGGATTCCGGTGCCGAGATTCTGCTCACACAGAGCCACCTGACAGAGTTGGCTTCCTTTGAGGGAACGGTTATGGAACTGGATTCCCCGCACATCTACGGGAACGTAACGGATAACCCTAATCTGCCTGTAAGAGGAAACGATCTGGTGTATTTGATCTATACCTCCGGCACAACAGGAAATCCGAAGGGAACCATGATTAACCACAAAGGGATCGTGAACTACATCTGGTGGGCCAATAAGGTCTATTGTGCTGGCAAACCAACGGATTTCCCGCTCTACTCATCCATTTCGTTTGACCTGACGCTCACGTCTATTTTCACTCCATTAATTAACGGAGGATTAGTACGGATTTATGATGGTATAGATAAAGCGGAGGTTGTACAGCATATTTTGCGCGAAAATGCGGTGGATATTCTCAAGCTGACGCCGACTCATCTCAGTCTGATCAAGGATATGACCATTCCGGCGGAAAGCCGCATTCAACAGCTCATTGTAGGCGGAGAGAATTTAACCACGCATTTGTCAAAAACCATCACCGATCTCTTTGGTGGCAACATCAAAATCTACAATGAATACGGTCCAACCGAAACGGTCGTCGGCTGCATGATTCACCTGTACGATCCTGTGAAGGATACACGTGAATCCGTACCTATTGGATTGCCGGCAGACAATATATATATCCATATCCTGGATGACCAGCTTTGTCTCGTACCGTTAGGCGTGGAGGGCGAAATGTACATCGCCGGGGACGGGGTAGCCCGTGGATACCTGAATCGTCCTGAACTTACCGCAGAAAAATTCATTAGAGACCCGTTCGCTGCGGAAGGAAATATGTATCGAACCGGGGATCTGGCTCGTCGCCTTCCTAATGGAGACATTGAATACATTGGACGTATTGACCATCAAGTTAAAATACGGGGCTACCGTATTGAGCTTGGTGAGATTGAGGCCAAGCTGCTGGATATTCCACTTGTCGAGGAGGCTCTCGTAGTTGCGTGGGCAGATGCTCATGGGCAGAAATCGCTGTGTGCTTACTTCGTAGCTGATCGTGAAATGTCTGTTAGCGAGCTAAGAAACGAACTGTCTGCCGGACTGCCTGCATATATGATTCCGTCTTATTTCGTCCAACTGGACGCGATGCCTTTGACACCGAATGGCAAGCTGGACCGTAAGGCGCTGCCTGAACCGAGCTCAAGTGTGAAGGCGGGTGCTGCCTTTACTGCTCCGCAGACAGATGTGGAGAACATTTTGGCTTCGATTTGGCAAGGTGTGCTCGGCGTGCCGCTTGTCGGCATTCATGACAATTTCTTTGAGCTTGGAGGCGACTCGATCAAATCCATTCAAGTATCTTCAAGGCTTCTCCAAGCAGGCTATAAGCTTGAGATGAAGGATTTGTTCAGCTATCCGACAGTTGCGGAGCTGGCCCAGCGCGTTAGCGCAGTCAGCCGAATTGCAGATCAGGGCGAGGTACACGGAGCGGTGAGATTGGGACCTGCCCAGCGCAGATTTTTCGACGAGCAGTCGACGGACCTGCACCATTTTAATCAGTCGGTCATGTTGTACCGTCAGGAAGGCTTCAATACCGATGCGCTCGCCGAGGTTATTCGGAAAATAGCAGAACATCATGATGCGCTGCGCTTGGTGTTCAGCCAAGGAGAGCATGGACTTGAAGCTTGGAACCGCGGCTTAAGTGAGGGTGAGCTCTATAGCCTCCAGATCCATGATCTGCAGGATGAAACAGACCCGGCTTCGGCCATAGAAGCTGGTGCGGAAGCCATTCAGCGCAGCATCTCTCTAGAGGATGGACCTCTCTTTAGACTGGGTCTGTTCCGCTGTACGGACGGCGAACATCTGTTGATCGTTATTCATCATCTGGCTGTTGATGGCGTATCCTGGCGCATTCTCTTTGAGGACCTGCAGGAAGGCTACGAGCAGGCCGCACGCGGCGAAGCGGTCAAGCTGCCGCAGAAGACAGATTCATACCGTGCATGGGTTGATGGAATCACACAATATGCGAACGGTCCGGCGGCTCAGCAAGAGCGCAGCTATTGGGCAGAAGTTGAAGGAGATGGTTTCGCTCTTCTTCCAAAAGACAAGGTAGACGACGCTCTTCTCATCAAAGACAGCAAGACTGTGACGGTGAGCTGGTCACCAGAAGAGACAGAGCAGTTCCTGAAAGAAGCGAACCGCACTTACAACACGGAAGTGAACGATCTGCTCCTGACGGCCCTTGGTATGGCTGTTCACGAGTGGACGGGAATCGAGCGTGTAGGCATCCTTCTGGAAGGGCATGGACGGGAGCCTGTTGTACCGGAACTGGATATTACTCGCACAATAGGCTGGTTTACAAGTCTATACCCTGTCGCCCTTGACATGGGAGGCGAACTGGAGATCGGCGCCAGAATCAAGCGCGTCAAGGAAGGATTGCGTCGTATTCCTAACAAAGGTGTCGGATATGGTATTTTGAAATATCTGGGCGACACATCTGATGCTTCCCTCTTCACGGCAGAACCGGAGATTATCTTCAACTACCTGGGGCAGTTCGATCAGGATCTCGCAGGGGGCACGATGGAGGTATCATCCTACTCGACAGGGCCTGAAGTCAGTGAACAGATGGTGCAGCATCAGTCATTGAACATTAATGGACTGATTGCCGAAGGACAGCTTCAACTTTCGGTCAGCTATAACCGTCAGCAGTTCCACGCGGAGTCGGTAGAAAAGTTTGTCGGCATCTTGAAGAACCATCTCAGCGAAGTCATTGGGCATTGTGTACGCAAGGAAAGAACGGAGCTTACACCAAGCGATGTACTTCTCCGAGATATCAGCTTGGAGGAAATCGAGGAGTTGGAAGAACACACACGGCATATCGGCAGTATTGAAAATATGTATAAATTGACACCGATGCAAAAGGGAATGTTGTTCCACAGCTTGCTGGAGCCTCATTCGGAAGTCTACTTTGAGCAGGCCAAATTTGAAATTCAGGGAGCATTCTATCCTGAGGATTTCAAACGCAGCTTAAAGCATCTGATGAAACGGCATGCCATTTTGAGAACGAATTTCCATGCTGGATGGGGTGATTTCCCTATACAGATTGTGTTCAAAGAAAGAGCATGTGACTTCGTATACGAGGACCTGCACGAGCTGGAATCCGGTGAAATTGAAGCGCGTCTTGCAGCTTATATTGCTCAGGACAAAGCAAGAGGCTTCGATCTTGCTAATGAAGCATTGCTGCGTGTTGCGATTCTCCGGACAGCAGAAGAGGCTTATCATTTGCTGTGGAGCTCTCATCACATCATTTTGGATGGCTGGTGTATGCCGCTTGTGCTTCAGGAAGTGTTTGAAACGTACGGGGCTTTGCGTGAGCAGAGAGAGCCTGAACTTCCTGCCGCTGTATCGTACAGCCAGTATATTCAATGGCTGGAGGAGCAAGGTGAGGAAGAGGCATCCTCTTACTGGAGAGGATATCTGGAAGGATACGATCAGCAGACGAAGCTGCCGCAGGCGACAACACAGCTATCGGCAAAAGCAGAAGCCTACGTATCGGAGAAGCTTGAATTCACGTTGGATACGGAACTGACCGAGCGGCTGGAACAAGTGGCCAAGCAGCACCGAGTGACGATGAATACGCTGATGCAAGCAGCCTGGGGAATCGTGTTGCAGCGCTATAATAGAAGCCAGGATGTCGTTTTCGGAAGTGTAGTATCGGGAAGACCTGCCGAGATTCCGGGTATCGAAAGCATGATCGGTCTCTTCATTAATACGGTTCCGGTTCGGATACAGGCTGAAGGAAGCGATACGTTCTCCGATGTGATGAAAAGACAGCAAGAATTATATTTGGCAGGACATGCTTATGATTCCTATCCGTTATATGAGATTCAAGCACAGAGCGAACAAAAGCAAGATTTGATTTCTCATATTATGGTGTTCGAAAATTATCCGGTAGAAGAGCATCTGGAAGAGAAAATTGCCAGTGAAGAGGCTGAATACAAAATTACGGATGTTCAGATGTTTGAACAGACGAATTATGATTTTAACCTCATTGTGCTGCCGGGCCGTAGTCTGGAGTTCTTGTACCGTTACAATGCCCGCGTCTATGATCGTGAGAGCGTGGAATGGATTCAAGGGCACTTGACGAGAATTCTGACAAGCGTATCTGTTCAGCCTGCTATCCGTATTGATGAGCTGGAGCTGATCACGCCAGAAGAGAAATCGCAGATTATAGAGGTGTGGGGCGATACAGCAGCTCCTTATCCGCGTGAGAAGACCCTTCACCGTATATTTGAGGAAAAAGCGGAGCTCACACCGGATCGAACAGCCCTTATTTACGGTGAAACGGAGCTTACCTACGGAGAGCTGCATCAGCAGGCGAACCGTCTTGCACGTACGCTGCGTGCTCAAGGGGTCAAACCGGATCAACCAGTCGGCATCATGGTTGAGCGCTCGCTTGAGATGATCATTGGCATTCATGCCATTCTAAAAGCTGGCGGGGCCTATGTACCGATTGATCCGGAGTTCCCGGAAGATCGTATTCGCCACATGCTGGAGGATTCAGGGGCGAAGCTTCTGCTGACGAAAAATCATCTCAAAGATCGTTTTCCGTTCACCGGCACGCTCTTGGCACTTGATGATCCGCAGGCGTATCATGCTGATAGCTCCAATCTGGAGCCAATTGCGGGGCCGGAGCATCTGGCGTATATCATTTACACGTCAGGTTCGACCGGCAAGCCGAAAGGTGTAATGATTGAGCATCGCTCTGCCGTTCATACGCTGAGCCAACTGGAAGCTGAATATCCGATGTTGGAAGGCGACCGATTCCTGCTCAAAACGACATTCACTTTTGACTTCTCCGTACCGGAGCTGTTCTGCTGGTTCTTTGGGCAGGGAACTCTCGTGATCCTGCCGCAGGGCGCGGACAAAGACCCGGTGGCACTGCTGGAGGCCGTGAATACAAACCGTATCACGCATCTCAATCTGGTACCGTCAATGCTCAGTGTTCTCGTTCAATACTTGAAAGAAAGCGGCACCCAGGGATTCCTTACGCTGAAATATCTGTTTGCCTGCGGTGAGACGCTGCCTGTCAAACTTGTGGAAGAGTACTATAAAGTATCTCCATACGCAGTACTGGAAAACATTTATGGTCCTACCGAAGCGGCTGTATATGCAACGCGATATACAACGAGCCCTGAGACTGCTGCTCTAACGCATGTACCTATCGGTAAACCGTACGCTAACGTCCAAGTATGGATGATGGACAGCGCTTCTCAGGTATCACCTGTAGGTGTGCCAGGAGAGCTCTGCATTGCAGGCGAAGGGGTAGCGCGAGGGTACTTCAATCAGCCGGACCTGACGGCAGAGAAGTTCATTCCTCACCCGTACAAGCCGGGAGCACGGATTTACCGAACAGGCGATTTGGCACGATGGCTGCCAGACGGGAATATTGAGTATTTGGGGCGGATCGATCACCAGGTAAAAATTCGGGGTTACCGCATTGAACTGGGAGAAGTGGAAGCACAAATTCTTAAAGTGCCGTCTGTGCAGGAAGCGGTCGTCCTTGCACTGGCTGACGCCACTGGAAGCACTCAGCTTTGCGCATACTTTGTGGCCGAGGAGGGAGTAGCAGCGGGCGTGTTACGTGAGGCACTGGCCAGCGAGCTGCCAAGCTACATGATTCCGACTGCTTTCGTACAGTTAGCGCAAATGCCGCTGAACCCGAACGGCAAATTGGATCGCAAAGCGCTGCCGGCACCGGAATCACTCCTGCGGAGCACAGCGGAGTATATCCCGCCGCGCACACCGACAGAAGTAGAACTGGCGCAGATTTGGACCGAGGTACTCGGCGTGCAGGAGATCGGAGTCAAGGATCATTTCTTCGAGCTTGGGGGCCATTCCCTGAAAGTGTTGGGATTGATCCAGAAAATCTCTTCCAGCATGGGCGTACAGCTTCCGCTCCAGCTCGTGTTCAATCTTCCGACTGTGGAGGAAATGGCACATGAAATATCCAAGCTTCGGTCAACAGCTGCTCCTGATGAAGAAGAAATGGAAATTATCCACTTCCCAGGGAAAGGAACGCTTAAAGTGTTTTGCTTCCCTCCTCGGGTCGGCTACTCTCTGGGGTACTATGAGATGGCCAGAGAGCTGGAAGGACATTGTGAAGTATACGGGTTCGAATTTATCGGCGATCATGTTCAAGGTCAAGATATGCTGGATCGATATGTGGATGCCATCACGGGTATTCAAGCAGAGGGCCCATATGTATTCCTGGGATACTCACTCGGAGGAAATCTCGCCTTCGAGGTGGCCAAAGCCATGGAAAGCCAAGGCCACCATGTCAGCGACCTCATAATGGTCGATGCTATGAGAAAGACATCCAAGGATGAATCGACACCGGAACAGCTTGAAGAGATTGTCGAGGTGGTACTGGACAGCATTGGGGACCAGTACAAATCATTCCTCGCCGATCCAGCCGACAGAGAGCGAGTCAAAGACAAAATGTTGATTTACTCCATCTACCGGAATGAGCTTATTAACGCAGGTGAAGTTCAGGCGAATATCCATGCCTTGGTTGCAGAGGACGATAGTATTGGTCCGGTGACATCATCAGATAAACTGCTATGGCAACAGGCGACACTTGGTCAATACGAAGAGTACGGAGTCATCGGTACGCACGACGTGCTGCTTGATTCCGGTTATGTTGGGGAAAATGCTAAAGTGCTGAGACACATACTTGGCAAGGTTGCAGAAGCCTCATCTAAAAACAAGCCTATTTTGTCCTAAGATCAATCAACGAGAATAGTATTGGGCAGCAAAGACGCCCGGGTTCCTTTATATAGGAGAAACCCGGGCGTCTTTTGTGTTTTGTATCGCCATAAACATATTAAGTCTCTAATCATCTGTCTTTGATTTAGCAAAGGTTGACCGCGGGTGACTGGTGTTGGAGATTAGTTCACGGATGACTTGAATGACCAGCTCGGGTTGATCATGGATAATCATATGGTCACTCTTCTTGGCAACAATAAATTTGCTGTTTGTAGAGATGTTGAGCATTTCACGCTGCCCCATCTGCCAGCTTTGTTCGATCTGATCATTTCCGTTCTTGCTAATACCGAACTGAGTCAAATCTTGCTGGATGCCCCGGGCAATCACACGCACAGGGAGGTTTCCCAAATGCTGCCCACGTATGGCATTTTCGGTTGTGTTCGCCAAATCCCCTTCCTCGGCAACAGATCGAAAGTATTTGGGGGAAGCAACAATATTCACAAACGATTTTCTATCCTGATGCTCGACACGACCAGTTAGCATAAAATTAGGGAACAGACGAAAAGCCCCTGACCTTTTTAGGAGAATGGATATTAACGGCGAGGGATTGACCTTAGGCCGTTCCTTGGCATAGATCTCCTGGGTCCGGCGAGCGTCATTCTCGGGCCTGGCATCCACCAGAATCATTCCTGCCACCTCATCGTCGTACGTTTGTGCGTACAATCTTGAGTACATCCCTCCGAGGGAATGACCTACAAGGATATAAGGAGCTTGGATGTCTGCATTCTTTAAGGCGACATGAAGCTCTCGAACGATATTTTCTCCGGTGCGTGGAGTAGCAGCCTCCTCGCTCCAGGCGTAGCCTGCCCGGTCATAGGATACAACAGTTGCGAATGTTGACAGCTTTTCGGGAATATCCCTCCAGGATAAGCTGCTTTCCCCACTCCCCGATTCAAGCAGTATTGTCGGAGAGCCGCTACCAAGTTTTCGAATATGAAGTTGATGGCTCCCGGCATCGACCATTTCCCCCGGAGGAGGATATTGCGATTTATCCTGTTTGGATGCAATCCACTCATACACAAATCCAGAGATAACGACAAGCAGTAAGCAAGAGATGACCCAAAACATAATTTTCGTCCAAGTTTGCCTTCGTTGCTTCATTAAAAGATCCACTCCTTTATACTATTAATTAATCAACAGCTAATGTCATATGAAACAAAAATCGTATTATCCATCTATTCTCTATTAAGAGAGTGGTCTTTATGGATGATTCTCTCATATCATTTTTTACCCATCCTTTCTTTGTCAAATCATCAATATTAAAGAAAAACCAGATATAGCACTTGAGCTGTAATGAGTAACGCGTTATTTTAGGGCGATAAAACAATTTAATAAAAAAGCTTGCATTTAAATATTCAGTATGGTATATTCTAATTCCGGCCAAGAAATACAATATTGCAAGTGAGTGTAAAAAAAGATTTGAAATAAAAGCTTGCAAAGTTGGTTCGGACATGATATGATATAAGAGTTGATGAGGCGATGAGCTAAGTCAACAAAAAAGAAATGTTTGATCTTTGAAAACTGAACAACGAGTGAGTACGGATTTTGCTTGCAAAATCCACAATGAGATATTTTATCTCGTCAGTTTCAAAATGAGCTAATCGCTCTTTCTATAACCAACTTCGGTTGGTCTTTATTGGAGAGTTTGATCCTGGCTCAGGACGAACGCTGGCGGCGTGCCTAATACATGCAAGTCGAGCGGGGTCATGTAGAAGCTTGCTTCTACATGACTTAGCGGCGGACGGGTGAGTAACACGTAGGCAACCTGCCCACAAAACAGGGATAACTACCGGAAACGGTAGCTAATACCCGATACATCCTTT
>NZ_JH601038.1:0-26887 GCF_000245715.1 Paenibacillus sp. Aloe-11
TTTTCAGGGTGTAACACCTTGAAGGTATGTACAAGTGCATACGAAAACGCATTGAAATTCATTCACACGATATGTGATGAACCGAGCTTCAATACGGAAGAATTTGCGAAGCAAATTCATGTTTGGTGGCGATAGCGGAGGGGTTCCACACGTACCCATCCCGAACACGACCGTTAAGCCCTCCAGCGCCGATGGTACTTGGACCGCAGGGTCCTGGGAGAGTAGGACGTTGCCAAGCAACAAACGAAGAGAACCATGATCTCAATGAGATCATGGTTCTCTTTTGTATACGGTCAAACAATCTATAGAATTGAATTGCTTCTATACTGCTTTCCCAAGTTAGAGATATCCATTTAAGGATAACCTGATTTATTTGGAAACGCTTATTTATAAAGGATGTCCTTCGTAGGAGTACACTTGTTTGTACAGGGAAATACTAAGGGTTAGGACCGCTGATGGAGGCTTGACACCCCTATACCGCTTTGCTAAGATTGCAATAATATATTTTCAGAGAGCCTTGATTTGTCCATGTCGGACAGACAACAAGACCAATACAGACTAAACATTTGAAGGAGGATCATCTTGGTGTGGGAAGATAAATTCGGTAAGGAAGGCCTTACCTTTGACGATGTTTTGCTGGTACCTCGTAAGTCGGAGGTTCTACCTAAAGAAGTTAGCGTGGCGACTCGTTTGAGTGATAACGTGAAGCTGAATATTCCTTTGATGAGTGCTGGTATGGATACTGTTACTGAGGCAGTGCTGGCAATTGCGATGGCTCGTGAGGGTGGTATCGGTATTATTCATAAAAATATGTCGATTGAACAGCAAGCGGAAGAGGTGGATCGGGTTAAACGCTCGGAGAGCGGTGTAATCACCAATCCATTTTCATTGAATCCAGATCATTTGGTATCCGATGCTGAGGCGGTTATGGGGAAATATCGGATTTCTGGTGTACCTATTGTAAACGAAGAAAACAAGCTGGTTGGTATTATTACTAACCGCGATCTTCGCTTTATTCACGATTTTAATCTTAAAATCAGTGAAGTTATGACGAAGAAAGAATTGGTAACTGCGCCTGTAGGAACGACTTTACAGGAAGCGGAAGTTATTTTGCAAAAGCATAAAATTGAAAAACTTCCTTTGGTCGATGATGAAAATTATCTCAAAGGTCTTATCACCATTAAGGATATTGAGAAGGCTATTCAATTTCCAAACGCAGCGAAAGATACACAGGGGCGTCTTCTGGTCGGTGCAGCTGTCGGTATTTCCAAAGATACATTTGATCGCACTGAAGCACTTGTAAAAGCTGGCGTAGATGTGATTGTCGTGGATTCTGCTCACGGTCATCATATTAACATTATCGAGGCGGTTCGCAAGTTGCGTAGTGCTTACCCAGATCTGACCATTGTAGCCGGTAATGTAGCTACTGGTGACGGAACGCGTGAGTTGATCGAAGCAGGGGCTTCGGTCGTAAAAGTCGGGATTGGTCCAGGCTCTATCTGTACAACTCGCGTAATTGCAGGTATTGGTGTTCCACAAATAACAGCTATTTATGATTGTGCAACCGTAGCACGGGAATATAATATTCCGATTATTGCAGACGGTGGTATTAAATACTCCGGCGAGATTACAAAGGCCATTGCGGCAGGAGCTTCCGCGGTAATGCTGGGAAGTCTTTTTGCAGGTACGGAAGAAAGCCCGGGCGAATCCGAAATCTATCAAGGACGCCGCTTTAAAGTATATCGCGGTATGGGCTCAATGGCTGCGATGAAGCAGGGTAGTAAAGATCGGTATTTCCAAGATGACGATAAGAAGCTGGTACCGGAAGGCATCGAAGGACGTGTTGCTTATAAAGGGCCACTATCCGACACTGTTCATCAACTGCTGGGCGGTCTACGTTCCGGTATGGGATATTGCGGTACAGCTAATATTGAGGAGCTTCGCAACGATACAAGCTTTATCCGTATTACTGGCGCAGGTCTACGCGAAAGTCATCCGCATGATGTGCAAATTACGAAAGAAGCACCAAACTACTCTTTATAGAGTTCAGCTTTGATAGACTTGACGACAGGTAGAGCGCATTTCGCTCTGCCTGTCTTTTTTTAGAGATACCCCTGTGATAGAATAGACAAGTGTACGCCATTTTATAGAGTTATTGATAAAGTAAACACACATCAAGACCCTTGAATGAATGCCTGCTGGATCAAAGATACGAGCATAGTATGCTCATGACAGATCCGAACTTAGAAGATGAAATCCAATGAACGATAAGACACTAAAACATTAATTACATTTGCCTAGTAGAGGCTATAACCACCGTCTCGTTATACATAGCGGATCGGGTTGAGGTATGAGAGGAGTTTGTATTCATTTGAAAGCGAACAATCAAAAACAAAATAACAAACGCAGCATGATTAAGAAAAGCGTAACTGCTGTTATGGCACTCAATTTGATGTATATGTCGGTGTTGCCTGTTGTAGGTCATTTCGATCCGACTGTGGCTACTTTTGCCGCGGGAGCGACAACAGAGGCTACCAAAATCACGGGGACAGGCTCCATTAACCCGCCAAGTCTGGCACTACGTTCCGCTATCCTGATTGAGCCTTCCACGGGACAGGTGCTGCTGTCTATGAACCCAGATGAGCCGCTTCCGCCTGCCAGTATGACTAAAATGATGACCGAATACATCGTGGCTGAGCAGGTCAAGCAGGGTAAGCTCAAATGGACTGATAAGGTAACTGTTAATGAGAACGCTGCTAAGAGCATCGGATCGCGTATTTTTTTGGCTCAAGGTGATCAACATACGGTAGAAGAGCTTTATATTGCCATGGCGGTAGGTTCTGCTAATGATGCAACGGTAGCCCTTGCGGAGCGTGTGTCTGGAACGGAGCAGGATTTTGTTAAATTAATGAATGAGACGGCTCAAAAAATGGGCATGAAGAATACGTATTTCATCAACTCTACAGGATTAGACCGTAAGGATATGCCGACAGCCTATCAGCCGAATACAGATCGGGAGACTGTGATGACAGCTAGAGATGCGGCAACACTAGCGAGCAACATTATTAAGGACCATCCGGATTACACACGATTTACGACGATTCAATCCTATAAATTCCGTCCGACGGACAAGGCACCGATTGTTAACTACAACTGGATGCTGGAAGCAAACAAAAATATCACCAACTTTAGAAAGTTTGCCTATCCGGGTCTGGATGGAATGAAAACCGGCCATACGACCAACGCGGGAAACTGCTTTACTGGAACAGCCGAACGCAACGGAATGCGCCTTATTAGTGTAGTTATGGGAGCAGACTCTGAACCTCACCGTTTTACGGAGACGGCTAAAGTACTGAACTATGGTTTTGATAATTTTGAAGTGAAACAGGTTGTAGCACCAAAGACAGTAGTTAAGGGTATAGAGAATGTGCCTGTCACCAAAGGTAAAGAAACAGAAGTGTCTGTTGTGACCAAGGATGCAGTAAGTTTTATCGTGCCTAAGGGCGCGAGCAATCCTAAGGTAACTTTTACAACGAACATAACGCCGGCAAGCTCTCTCGTGGCGCCATTGAAGCAAGGGGCAAAAGTCGGAACAATCACGTATACGTACAAAACAGATGGCTCGGATAAAGGCCAGGTAAAAACTGTGGATTTGGTTACGACGACGGCAGTGGAAGAAGGCGGCTGGTTCCGGATGCTGTTCCGGGCAATCGGAGATTTCTTTGGTGATTTGTTCCAGAGTATTAAAAACCTCTTCTAATTAGCGAGAGAAACACAATGCACCTTCTTCATTGCTTATTTTGCAGCTAGAAATGATTGTGTATTTGGCGTCTGTGCGGTAAAATATTAAGTTAGAATCTAAACGTAACGCTTACAGGAGGCAACGATATGGAAACGGGAACTTCGCGTGTTAAAAGAGGTATGGCAGAGATGCAAAAAGGCGGCGTGATTATGGATGTCATGAACGCTGAACAGGCTAAAATTGCGGAGGCAGCAGGCGCTACAGCTGTAATGGCTCTTGAACGGGTGCCTTCAGATATCCGTGCAGCTGGTGGGGTCGCTCGTATGGCTGATCCGACGATTGTGGAAGAGGTTATGAAGGTTGTTTCTATTCCTGTTATGGCTAAGGCGCGTATCGGCCATTTTGTGGAGGCCAAGGTGCTGGAATCTCTCGGCGTTGACTATCTCGATGAGAGTGAAGTGCTGACACCTGCGGATGAAGTTTTCCATATCGATAAGCGGGAGTTCACCGTTCCATTTGTTTGTGGAGCCAAGGATCTGGGAGAAGCACTGCGTCGTATCGGCGAAGGCGCATCTATGATTCGTACAAAGGGTGAGCCTGGAACAGGAAATATTGTTGAAGCTGTTCGACATATGCGTTTTATCAACGGCCAAATTCGGAAGGTACAAAACCTGTCGAAGGACGAGCTGTATGCAGAAGCAAAAAACCTCGGCGTTGCTTATGAGCTGCTGTTGGAAGTGCATGAGCAAGGCAAGCTGCCAGTGGTTAACTTTGCAGCGGGTGGCGTAGCAACACCTGCTGATGCCGCATTGATGATGCATTTGGGCGCTGATGGTGTCTTCGTGGGCTCTGGTATTTTCAAATCAGACAGCCCTGAGAAATTCGCTAGAGCAATCGTGGAAGCAACCACTCATTATACGGACTACAAGCTGATTGCAGAGGTATCAAAGAATTTGGGTACTCCTATGAAGGGTATTGAAATTTCCAAGCTGGCATCGCATGAGCGTATGCAGGATCGTGGTTGGTAAGGAAAGAAGGGACCGGCATGAAAATAGGAGTATTATCGCTGCAAGGCGCTGTAGCTGAGCATATACGTAGTGTTGAATGTGCAGGTGCTGAAGGCGTGGCGGTGAAGAAGATCGAACAGCTCGATGAGCTGTCCGGTCTTATCATTCCCGGCGGCGAAAGCACAACCATAGGCAAGCTAATGCACAAGTATGAATTTATAGATGCCATACGTCAGTTTTCCACGCAAGGTAAGCCTATATTTGGTACCTGTGCAGGATTGATCGTGCTGGCCAAAACAATTCAAGGGCAGGAAGAAGCGCACTTGGGACTGATGGATATTACAGTATCGCGTAATGCCTTTGGTCGCCAACGGGAAAGCTTCGAAACAGACTTGAGTATTAAAGGGATTGAGCAGCCCGTTCGGGCTGTGTTTATACGCGCACCGTTAATCATGTCTGTTGGAACAGGAGTAGACGTACTGTCTGAGTACAACGGCGAGATCGTAGCCGCCCGTCAGGGGCATTTGCTGGCTTCATCCTTCCATCCGGAATTAACAGACGATTACCGGTTACATCAGTATTTTGTGGATATGGTCCGCGAATAGCGGAAAGTTAGGTTGTAGTGTAGGAGGGATTACCTGTGTTAGATATAAAGATTTTACGTAATGAGCTTGGTCGGGTTGAAAAAGCTTTACAGAACAGAGGCAAATCGCTGGATCTGATAAAGGGTTTTACAGATCTGGATGTAAGTCGTCGTGAGCTGCTTCAGGAAAGTGAAGCACTCAAAAATCGCCGGAATGTCGTATCCGGTGAAGTAGCCAAGTTGAAAAAGAACAAGGAAAATGCGGATGATCTTATTGCTGAAATGCGTCAGGTCTCCGATCGTATCAAAGAATTGGATGAGCAAGTACGCGAGCTGGAGGTTCAGATCGACGAACAAGTGATGTCCATTCCGAATATTCCCAATGACACAGTGCCTGTAGGTGCCTCGGAAGAGGATAATGTAGAAATCCGTCGCTGGTCGGAGCCGCGTGAGTTTTCATTTACGCCCAAAGCGCATTGGGAATTGGCGCAGAACCTGGACATTCTTGATTTTGAAGCTGCAGCTAAGGTAACGGGTTCTCGTTTCACGTTTTACAAAGGGCTGGGAGCACGACTGGAGCGTGCGCTGATTAACTTTATGATGGATCTGCACAGCAGTGAGCATGGGTATGAAGAAATGCTCCCTCCATACATTGTGAATCGCGACAGTCTCTATGGAACAGGGCAACTTCCAAAGTTTGAAGAGGATTTGTTCAAGCTGCGCGATACCGAGTATTACCTCATTCCTACGGCTGAAGTTCCGGTAACGAACTATCACCGCGAAGAGATTATGAATGCAGAGCAGCTTCCAAAGTATTATGTGGCATACAGCTCTTGCTTCCGTTCAGAAGCAGGATCAGCAGGCCGGGACACACGTGGTTTGATTCGTCAGCATCAGTTCAATAAGGTAGAGATGCTCAAGCTGGTTCATCCGGATACCTCTTACGAGGAATTGGAGAAAATGACGAATGATGCTGAGCGTGTGCTGCAGCTGCTTGGTCTTCCATATCGCGTGCTGGCACTTTGCACTGGGGATATGGGCTTTACGTCTGCCAAAACATACGATTTGGAAGTGTGGCTGCCTGAGAGCGGCATGTACCGTGAAATTTCTTCGTGCTCTAACACCGAAGACTTCCAGGCGCGTCGTGCGAACATCCGGTTCCGTCCAGATTCGAAGGCAAAGCCTGAATTTGTACATACGCTGAACGGCTCAGGATTGGCTGTAGGGCGTACGGTGGCCGCTATTTTGGAGAACTATCAGCAGGAAGACGGAAGTATTGTGGTCCCTGAAGTGCTGCGTCTATACATGCGAGGCGTCGAGGTTATAACTCCCAAACAGTAGGCATTGCATTTGTAGAAAGTCTGTGGTAAAATAATTTTGTTGCGCCTGAGTTAGTTTTAAAAGGAAGCAGCTTTATCCATTTACCACCTGGAGAGGTACCGAAGCGGTCATAACGGGGCGGTCTTGAAAACCGTTAGAGTGCAAGCTCACATGGGTTCGAATCCCATCCTCTCCGCCATTTTATAAATAATAACCAAGTCATTCAAATACGATAGCTGATGCATTGGCTTTAAACGCTAAGGATCAGGAATCGTGGAGAATGGCTTTTTTGTTGTATAAAAAGCCTGCTTTTTTCACACGTTATCAGATGTGGAGGTGCTGGCATGAATCGAGAAATGACAGTAGATCAGCAAAAGCTGGTAGAAGCTTGGCAGGAACAACTGCCGATTCTTTTGAATTCAGGAGATAAAGTACAGGTACAGGCAGATGAAGCAGACAACCGGGCTATACGAATCCACATTAAGGTTGAAGGCCGACAAATGTACTCCTTTGACTTTGCATGCATCTATGTAGATTCCCGAGAAGTGCAGGTTAGCTTGGTCGATGTAGAACGGGATGGGAAGTCGGTGGATGAACGAACAGATATCATCCAACAGCTGGTATCTGATTATACTCGCCATATTCACCAATGTGCTCAGACGTTGCAGTCATTGACGCATTCGTAGTCATGAAGGAATAAGGGGGAAAAGGCTATATGACAAAAGCCAAAAACGGACTGGACAAGAACCTGTCCAACATTGTAGATGATTTGGAGCAGCGTCCTGTTAATAGTCATCAAGCACAGCAGGTTCAGCAGGATCGTAATGACCGCCGTCATCAGGATTCACTAAATCACGATAAAACGGAGGATCTGCACCATCTTTAGTCCTATTTTAAATGGTAATATACGGATTTTATGATGAATCAGCGTAAAGACTGAGAACGGAGGATGCATAAATGGGCAAATCTAAAGCCATTCCTGTTCCCGAGGCACAGGATTCCGGTGGAAGAAACGAAAAACGTGAGCGTAATCATCAGCAGGAGCCGCTGTCCGGTTCTAAAAAGGTGAAACAACGGAATCATGTCACTCACCACAACAGAGAAGGGTCATAAGCATATAGACTTTTTTCCTAAAAATATATTGCATAATACAGTACACCTTGGTTAAAGAACCAGGGTGTCTTTGTGCTTATTGTAAGAAATTTTTCCAATAAGTGTTTCGTTGTTTGAGAAAATGCGGTAAAATAAAGGGTGTGTATTTTTTGGTTAGTATTATAAAAGGGGTTAATTACGAGAGGAGAGAATTTACACAATGAGTAAAAAGTTATCCGTCTTGGTACTCACGATGGTGTTGCTTTTGACGGTAGCCCTGGTAGGTTGCAGCAAGAAGCTAGAACCGAAAGAAGCAGTTACGACTGGTACTGCAAATGCAATGAAGTTGAACTCTTATGAATTCAAAAGTCAATTCACAGTGAAGGATCTGACAATTTCACTCGCTACTCTACCAAGTGAACAAAGTGCAATGATGACCAATATGCTGAAAAATGCAGACATTACGCTGGATGGTGTGTATCAAAAAGAACCTTTGCAATCTGAAATGACGCTCGGCATTCATTTGAAAGGTGATCTCTCCACCAGCTTCACGATTCCAATGGTTATGACTAAGGATAAATTGTACGTTAAAGTTCCGAATATTCCGTTCTACCCGCTTCCACAGGACGTTGTAGGTAAATTCCTGGTTGTCGATCCGCAAGAACTGGCTAAGCAATCCGGACAAGAATTCAACCCTGCAGTGATGGATCAGGAAAAATCGCAAAAATTTGCGAACGAAGTGATTGCCGCAATTATGGGCGAGTACGACCAAGCTACGTATTTCTTTGATATTGATCCTAAAGATGCTAAACTGCCACAAGGCGTTGAAGCTAAACAAGTGGTTCAATTCAAAATTACGAACGATAATGTGAAGCAAGCTACTGATACATTTATTACTAAGGCGCTTCCTAAATTATTTGATATCATGTCTAAAGACGAATATGCTGGCATGCTTCAAGTGAAGAAGGAAGAACTGGCTGAAGCAAAGAAAGAATTGCAATCCAATACCAGTGAAGTTAGCAAAAGTTTGGATGAGTTGAAAAATTATTTGACGGTGAAACAATTTGACATTAACACAGCTTTGAACAAGGATAACATTCCTGTGTATCAAGACCTGAATGCTAATGTGGAAGTAAATGATCCGGATACAAAAGACAATATAAAATTGTCTGTAACAGGCTACACGCAATCCAGCAAAATCAATGAAAAGGCAACATTTAAAGTAGGTATTCCAACAGGCGACCAAGTCCTGACAATCGAACAATTGCAACAAAAAATGCAAACTGTTGCTCCTTAAGTGTGAAATAACGGTCTGCAAGGCAACATTCATCATATGATGCAGGAAAACCGCTCAGCTTAACGCCGGGCGGTTTTTGTTTTACTGCTGTATGATCACCCTGTGCAGTCATTTAGGTCTGCCACACGTCATCCTCAGCTAAAAGTCCGAACATCTGGTGATCCTGCCAGGTTCCCTGGATTTGTACCAGCTTGCGGGCAATACCTTCTGGCTGAAAGCCGCATTTTTCCAATACGCGCTGTGAGCGGGCATTATGCAAGAGAGTACCCGCCTGGAGACGGTGAAGGGAGAGCGCACGGAAGGCATATTGTATGGTCAACTTCAAGGCAGCTGTCATATGACCTCGGCCCTGTTCATGCTGATCCAGCATGTAGCCGATATCGGCAAATTGTCCAACTCCACGCACCAGATTGGAAATGGAAATATATCCGATGAGCCGCTCTTCCATTAAAAGAAAGATACCGAACATGTACCCTCGGTCCTCTTCGGCTTGACGCAGTCTCTGACGGATGTAGTCCTGCTGTTTCTCTAATGTAAAAAATGAATCCTCGTAAAGCGGCTCGTACAGCGCATGTGACTCCCTGTTTCGCATTCTAAGGGCGAGAAGGGATTCACTGTCCTCCAAGCCTAATGGCCGTAAAAAGATACCTTGAGGCGTATTATACAAGCTCATGGGCATGAGCTGATCTCCTTCCATAGGTAGTTTGCAATCAGATGTATAACGACTGACTACGGTTGTGTGGGAGTAAATGCTTCGGATTTCATCCTCAGGATGAGGACGGAGGAAAAGACAACTTTGCAGCGGCTCTCTTTTGCCGAAGATTTCGAAAGAAACTCGTTAGCAACGAGGCGCATTCCTCTTGAAGCACACCACTGGTTACCTCTGTGCAATGATTGAACCGGGGCTCCTGTAATAAATTCATCAGTGTGCCTGCGCAGCCAGCCTTGGGATCTGTGGTGCCATATATCAAGTGGGGAACCCGTGACTGCACAATAGCCCCGGCGCACATCGGGCACGGCTCCAAAGTGACATACAGCCTGCAATCCAACAGTCGCCAAGCGCCCAGATGTTCACTAGCCTGACGAATGGCAATAATCTCTGCATGTGCTGTCGGGTCTGCATCGGTCTCACGCAAATTATAGCCGCGGCCTATGATTTCATTATCTTTTACGATGACAGCTCCGATCGGTACCTCACCCAACGCTTCTGCCTTGTACGCTTCCTGAATGGCTTCTTTCATCCAATAGGCGTGATCCATAATGGTCACTGGGAAAATGCTCCTCTCAAACGCGGAATTATCCAACGAACAAATATTCCGTTGTTAACATGATGTGAATAAAATTGTGGATAACAATATACTTGTCCACAGATATATCCACAATCTATGATAAAACCTGTGTATTTGTGGATTACTTGTGGATGATTATCTTATTATATTGTAGGCAAACGACTCTATATTGACAACACTATACACATGGTGTGTATTTATGTATAACCGGGAAATGTAAATGCTGGTATCACGGCCGTTATTACGGTATCATTGAGTTAGCAATTGCCAGTAATCGCCAGCATACGGCAAGAGGTGAGAATTTAGTGTGTCAATAAAAATCAAAATAACGATTATTTTGTCGGGGTCAGTCCTGTTTATCCTTTTATTAAATATCGCACTTAATTATTACACGACCCACGAAAATCTAAGAAGTGACAGCGAAACGAAAATGGTTCTGACAGCTAAAATTATCGGAGAAGCCATCGAACAAACCCGGCATAGCTGGGAGGAGGTTGATAAACAGCTCGGATATAATCTGTGGCTTTCTGCCACGTTGGCTGCCAATCAGCTAGATCCTGACATCCAAAAAATACAGCAGGAACAACTTCAACAGATAGCCATACGCCATAGGGATATTAATATTTCTTTGATAGTTCGCGATGGGGAGGGATATAGGATTGTCAAATCCTCAAATCCCAAAGAAGTAACATCTTCCGATCCATTGAATGGACATTGGAAAAGTGCAGTCGACCAATTGTATGCGCATGGACAGGCTAGAATGGCGCAAGGGCAGAATTTGGACCATTTTTGGACCGGATCATTTGATTACACAGGTTTAAACTCCTCACATATTAATAAATGGGGATTTTATTATGACCAAAAACGTAACTACTTAATTCGAATTTCCTTTCAGTATACTTCAGTACAAAATTTCGAATCCATCCTAAGCCCCGATGAGATCGTAAAGCAGACTCAGCAAGTGGATTATCGCATCATGGAGATTACGGGTATTAACCCTGCAACCTTTGGTGGCGCTACGATGGACAAGAACGGGAACGATTGGAAATACTATTATATGTACAACAAACCGATCCAATTCGGCACCTATCAACTAACTAGAGTGCAGGAGGATCGTTTGGCCGTGTCCAGGGCTATTCTCTCAGGGGAGAGTATTGTACAAGATTGTTATATCAAAGGCCAGCGGGTTCTCGTCAGTTACATACCTTTTTATCCGAGTAACCGTGAAGCCTATGTCATTCGCATTGTTATGAATTATGATACGATTACCTCTGTTATTTCCAAACAATTGATTAGCTTAATTGCCATTTCCATTGTCCTCCTGGAGGTTGTCATTATTGGGAGCTATGTGCTAGCCAGTCTGTTTGTCCGTCCTATTCAGTCCATTCTGGCGAAGGTGAATGAAATGGCCAATGGACATTTTGATACACGGCTAGAAATTAAGGGTGGCCATGAGCTGGCACGGCTGGGTGAGCGTATCAACGCGATGGCCTACAACCTGGGTATGTATACACGGAGACTCGAACAGATGTATGAGGAGAACCGTTCTGTAAAGGAGCATCTGGAATCGGTTATTAATCAGACAGCCGACGCGATTCTTGTGACCGATCAGGAAGATCGTGTCGTTCGGATTAATCATGCGTTTGAAGCCTTATACGGCTGGACCAAGAAAGAATTGGTTGGACGTACGCTGGAATTTGTACCTCCACAACAACAGGCGGAGTATGAACTTCAGAAGGAGAGCCTTCTTCAGGGTGAAAGCATCGTGTCCATTGAGACTCTTAGATTGCGCAAGGATGGAAGTACAGTAGAGATTAGTATGAGCACGTCGCCCATTCTGGATGAGGAAGGCGAAATTGTGGGATTTATCAGCGTCTCGCGTGATATTACAGGGCGCAACCGGATGGAGGAACTGCTGCGCAGATCAGAAAAACTGACAACAGTAGGACAACTGGCGGCAGGCGTGGCGCATGAGATTCGTAATCCGCTGACCACGCTACGGGGCTTTCTCCAGCTACAGCAGCAAAATCAAGTGCTGAATTTAAAGCACAACGATATTATGATGTCTGAACTGGATCGCATTAATTTGATTGTTGGCGAGTTTTTAATATTGGCGAAGCCACAGGCCGTGCATTTTCAGAAAAAAGATGTTCGTTATATTGTGAGCGACGTCATTTCGTTGCTTGATAGTCAGGCGCATCTGCTGGGTATTGTTTTTAACCTTCAGGTCACAGAGGAGCCTGCTCTTGTATACGCTGAAGAAAATCAGTTAAAACAGGTATTCATTAATTTACTTAAAAATAGTATGGAAGCTATGAGTAAAGGCGGTATGATCACGATTCATTTGTTCTTGGAGGGAGAAAGCGTTAAAATCATCATACAGGATCAGGGGACAGGTATTCCCGCAGAAATGCTGTCCAAGCTGGGCGAGCCTTTTTTCACTAACAAGGAAACAGGTACAGGACTCGGACTTATGGTCAGCCAGCGTATTATACAGAGTCATAAAGGCACACTGGATATTGAAAGCACAGAGGGAGAGGGAACGACAGCCCTTGTGCAGCTTCCGATTGCCAAGTCTGAGTAACGGGATGGACGCAGGAGGAAGCGTGACAGTAGAAATGGAGGGTACACAGGTTGCGCATTAACAAGTTTATCAGCGAAACCGGCTTTTGCTCGCGTCGTGAGGCGGACAAGCTGGTAGAGAGCGGCCGCGTGACGATTAATGGTGAAGTGGCCGTGCTGGGCAGCCAAGCGGAGGAAGGCGATGACGTTCGCGTGAACGGCAAGCCATTACGCGAGAAGTCCAATCACGTATATATTGCATTGAACAAGCCGGTGGGAATAACCAGCACAACAGAGAGTCACATTAGAGGCAACATTGTCGATTTTGTGGGGCACCCACAGCGGATATTCCCAATCGGACGTCTGGACAAGGATTCAGAAGGTCTCATTTTACTTACCAATGATGGAGACATTGTGAATAAGATTTTACGGGCCGAAGGCAAGCATGAGAAGGAATATATCGTAACGGTGGATCGTCCCGTCACATTATCTTTTGTGCAGGGGATGTCCAGTGGTGTAAAAATACTCGGCCAGCGGACGCTGCCCTGTGAGGTGACGCGTGTATCAGAGTATGTATTCCGTATTATCCTGACGGAAGGGAAGAATCGTCAAATCCGGCGGATGTGTGCTGCTTTCGGCTATGAAGTCCAAAAGCTGCAGCGACTGCGGATCATGAACATTCGGTTGGGATCGCTCCAGAAAGGCGCCTGGCGTGACCTGACAGAGGCTGAAAAGCAGGAGCTTGGTCAGATGCTCGATTATACGCTTAGCTAAGCCAGAGGGGCTTCTCGAAGCCTACAGCTCATGAGGACAGGGCAGCTACATGAATCGCTAAACCAAAAGGCACCAGCTGCATAGAAAATGCGGCGGTGCCTTTGCTCATATAACATATGCATGATCAACCTTCACTCGCACTTGAGGTAGGGCTAATAACTTGTGTACCGTTCTGATATTTGCGGAGAACGGAAATCTCAACACGGCGGTTTTTTGCGCGTCCTTGACCATCTTGGTTACTGGCTATTGGGCGATACTCGCCATAACCGATAGATACAAACTTGGTTGGGTCGAGCTGCGGATTGAGCAATAATATACGCAAGAAATTCAGTGAGCGCTTGGCGCTCAAATCAAAGTTGGACGGAAACTGGCTGTTGGAGATGGGAACATTATCTGTATGACCCGATACGATCACATCATAGCCTGGAAACTGCTGGAGCATGTCGGAAATTGACTTGGCCAGCTTTCTCGCTTCCGGCTTAACTTCGGCCTGCCCTGATGAAAACAAGGCATTATCGCTAATGGTGATCATTAGCTGGGATTGGTTCAGCTTGGTGTTCAGCAGTGGAGACAGGCCGTTATCTTGAATATACTGATCCATTTGCTTTTTAAGCTTCTTTAAATCTTCCTCTTCCCGCTGGGCGAGCTGCTTTTGCAGTTCAGAGGTAGAAGTGGCTTTAGATTTTAGGGGTTGAGATACCTGTTCTTTATTTTTGCCCATATCCATGGATTGTGACGACGGATTGGCAGCCGATTGATCCAGCACGCCTGTGCCGCCGCTAAAAGCCGCACTCAGGGATTGAGCCATAGTTTCGAATTTTTTGGCATCCAGCGAGCTCATACCGAATAAGACGATGAATAGTGCCAGCAGAAGGGTCATTAAGTCGGAATATGGCAACAGCCAGCTTTCGTCTGCATGTTCTTCATGCGGTTCATGTCTTTTTTTACTCACTGGAATCGCCATCCTTCTGGGTCATACTAGCCCGTTCGGTAGGAGTTAAGAAGATCGCCAGCTTTTGGCTGATGGCAATAGTAGAGATACCCGATTGGATCGAGAGCAAGCCTTCGACCATCATCAGCTTCAACTCAACCTCTTTTTTGGAGAGTCGTTTCAGCTTATTTGACATTGGATGCCACAGGACATAACCGGTAAAGATACCCAGCAACGTTGCGATAAAGGCCGCAGCGATGGCGTGAGACAGCTTTTCCATGTCACTAAGGTCGGCCAATGCCGCGATCAGACCTACGACCGCACCGAGTACCCCAAGGGTTGGAGCATACATACCAGCCTGGGAGAAAATCAGTGCGCCGGCGCGGTGTCTATCTTCGGTAGCGTTAATGTCTTCCATCAGAACATCGCGTACGAACTCCTGATCATTACCATCGATAATCATACGCATACCGCCGCGCATAAAGGGATCGTCGATCTCTTCGACCTTGGATTCCAACGCGAGCAGACCTTCACGACGGGTAATGGATGCCCATTCGGTAAATGTAGTGATAAGCTCCTTGCGATCCAGCAATTTCTGCTGGGTAAAAATAATTTTAAACAGCTTTGGCACCCGTTTCATGTCATCCATCGGAAACGCCATGAATATACTTGCTGCTGTTCCGACAAAAATAATCATGTAAGCAGCGGGATTGTTGACCAAGTTGACGACTGGCGCGCCCTTCAGGATCATCCCGACGACCAGTGACAAAAGCCCGAGCACAAGTCCAATAATGGTTGTAATTTGCATGATACACCTCATCCATGAGAATAGATTTTGAATCCTTTCATGCCGCCGGGGTCGTCCTTGCCCCAAGCGTGTCATTATGAGACGGATTATAATATTTATCGACAAAACTCCCTTTTTTGTTAAGTGCGAATTTCCGGTATAATAAAGTGATTATGTATTGAATGGCGGAACAATTGGAGGAAACGGTATGGGAGTGAAGCATGGACGGGAGTATGAACAAATTTTGAACGAATTGACAGAGGCTGTAGGCCGCATTCCAGACAGCTATGAATTTTTTGAAATGGAAGCAGAAGATTGGGACAGGCTGGACCCGGCGGGACGTCAGGAGGTCAACGAGGCGTTGGCGGAGGATTTGTTTTATGCGCTGGGTACAGAGCCTGTTATTACTGTGGGCAGCGGCGTTGTGATCTATGAGCCAGAGCAGCACCGGATCTATGTTCTCATTGGAGATGAGGAGCTAACGTCGGTCCCTTTAATTTGAAGGCCATCTTATGGATTTATCAACGGGGCCGTGGTAATATGTACACCACTATATTGTAGTTTTGGCCGCATAAGCGGCTGAAAGGCTTCCGTATAAATGGGGAGGAGTCGTAATATGCCTTTTACACAAGAAGAGATTGAAGCACATCTGGAGAAATTGGAGGGCTGGGAACTGGAGGAAGGACGTTGGATCGTTCGGAAATATAATTTTTCCAGTTTTATGAAAGGGATTGCATTCGTGGATGAGGTTGCTGCTATATCTGAAGCATTCAATCATCATCCGTTTATTACGATTGATTACAAGACCGTGACTTTGCGTTTGACCTCATGGGATGATGGCGGTATTATGGCCGTGGATATTAAGGAAGCCCAACAATATAATGAAGCTTTTGAGAAAATGCGTAGCAGTCATTAAGCATGCAGTCATTAAGTCAGTAATGATCTGCTGGATGATGATAAAAGCGCCTTCGCTATACAACAGAGAAGTTGTATGCCGAAGGCGCTTTTATCATAGAGCCTAGCTCTGGTGGTCGGGCTGATATACCATACAATAAAATGGCTTTTTGCCATCCGGAGTCAGTCGTTCATAGGTATCTGTAAGCTCAAATCCAGCTGCCTTGTAGGCCCGGATGGCGCGCTCATTCCAGGTGAGCACCTCCAGATCAATTTCATTCTGTGGATTGCGCCGTCTGGCTTCCTCAGCAATCGCACGGACAAAATCGGAACCCCTGCCTTGTCCGCATCTGTCGGGATGCATTCCAAGACCCAGCCGGGTTACACCAACCATAGGGAAATATTGCGCAAATCCCGTCAGCTTGCCCTCCTCATCCAGTACGGCAACATATTGCTCTTGACGAAGTGTGGGATTCCCAAATTCGACTTCCAGCGCCTTCATTTGTTCCCAGGGCAGCCAGCCGTAGATATTGTAGGGTGGATCATAGCGCCATTCACAGATTGCAGCTGCCTGATGCTCGTCCATCGGTACGATCCGAAAATTAGATATTGAGGCAGGCATGTCTTCACATCCTCCTTTTACAGGTACTTAAACTGTTAACAACAGATTGTAGACAAGTTACAGAGGAATGGCAAGCATGTTTACTTCATCGTTCGCTAAAATTGAAACCTTTTGAGATGTCAGTTCGTTAGTAATCATAATCATTGCTGATGTTGGGGACATAAAAAACCGCAATTCGATTCCGGCCAGAATCAAATTGCGGCTAAGGTTAGCTTGCTATGCGTCAGTTATTCTACATTGTCGTCATCAGGAGTTTCAGAAGCTACGGCGTGGTAAGCGTCAGTACTCATAATTCTTTTTGCACCGACATAACGGTTAGCATAATAATTTTCGTTCAGTGAGCTAACTACTACACCACGTGAAGACGAGGAGTGAGCGAATTTCCCTTCACCTACGAAGATACCTACATGGGAAATGCCTCTCCCTGTTGTGTTAAAGAACACCAGATCTCCAGGTCTCATTTCATCGCGGGATACGGAAGATCCCATTTTGAATTGTGAACCAGATTGATGCGGCAGTTTAATTCCCAGTTTGTTAAATACATACATTGTGAAGCCGGAGCAATCGAATCCTTCGAGTGTAGTGCCTCCGCTTCTGTAGCTTGTTCCTTTGGCATCTTGGATGATCTGGTCCATCTTAGAGTCTGCATATGCACTGCCGCCACCGAATGTAAAAGATGTAAAGGCAATGGCAAGACCCATGGCTGCGATCGTTAGCTTCTTCTTCAAAAAAAATATACCCCTTCCAATGCCTGCGAGGTTAGCTTAAGGATTCGGTAGAAGGTTCCCCTATGACCACTCTGTTGCGAGATCAATTCACCCAAACTGGTTCCCCCGCTTCCCAGGTGCCAGGAATTAGGCTTAACTTATGATGTGCACCTTGGAGAGCGTATTCACTATAACGAGCTTTTGAGATAAAGGTTACAATAAAGATTACAAAGTTGTTACTATCAGTTCACTGCGACTATTGTAACAAAGTCCGCTGGCTTTGGCAAATGTTTCATCGCAAAAAGTTACAAAAAAAATCTGTCCCTGATATCTCAGGAACAGATTTTGTTAAAAGTATGCAGTTAGGTGCCGTTTGTGTAGGGATGAACAGAGATTTTTCGACAGAGCTCAGCTTCTGCTGGAAATATCGGTATGCCACAGCCGGTATTGAGAGCTGATGTGCCACAGTCTGACCAGACTGGTAACAAAATGATACGATTGCTGGAGAATGAGTGCCAGCATACCCGTCCAAATCATTGCCACGGTGCCGAATAGAGCGAAGACAAGCAGCACACAAGCACCCAGCAAAAATGATATGCCAATAGCTGGGACGATCTGGCGAAAAAAGGCGAGCAAGGACGACAGTATGGCGTGACCACCGACGGTGCCCAGCTGCATGTACAGGATGCACTGCCGGATGAACCAGCCATATGCGATCCATCCGATGGCATAGGGCAACATATGCAGAAGGTAAGAGGGAGATTGCAGCGCTCCTGCTGCAATAGGGTAGAGCCTCGGCATCACCCAGATAGCGGGAAGCAGCAGCAGCCCCAGCTCGATGGCGTAATAGAGCATCGACGACAAGCCGTGACGTTTCATCCCGCGGAAGAAGGATAGGCTTTGCGGCTCGGTCGTATGGGTATGCAGACTTTGGTATATTCCGGCTCTAATGAAGGGAGTGATCAGCATACGCAGCACCGTCGCTCCCAGTAGTACCCACAAGTATATATGCACTTCCCGGTTGTCCATGAGGGCAATTTGGCTTTCCATCCAGAACAAGGTCTTGCCCAACTCGTTATGCCCCTGATCGGGGTAGCGCAGCAGTAGCGGGATAACGGCGGATTGCACCAGCCTGTAGAGAAATACTCCCCACAGCAGCTGATACAGAAACAGAATAATGACAATATAAAATTGTATGCGCACAAGCGCCCAGCCTTCTTTTATAACCGTCCGCATCTATAGACACCTCACCATGACAGACTTCCAAGCAGTGTCTCCAACAGCTTGGTTACACTTACGCTCCAACGAGTTTGCTGCCTTTCGTTCAGTTCGGCCTTCAGGTTATTGTTGATATGCTTGTTTTCCAGCGCAATGGTATATAGCGGATCAATGGTCACGTATGAAACGGGAGAGGCGCTCTTGAGCCGATAAGTTGTGCTTTTACCCGTGCCGTCCCAGGCCTTGAATATCGTTGTCCCATCCTTGAAGGTAAATTGAACGGGGATCTTGGGATAATCCGCACCTTTTTTGCTCAGCGTCACGACCGCTTCATACCCTTTCTCCAGCTTGTGGTTCGTGATGCGATCCACCGAGAAGTCCGCCATCTGGCCGTCATATACATATTGTTCAAAATAGTGGCTCCATGAGCGTCCGGTGACTCTCTCAACGATACGTTGAAAATCCTGTGATGACGGATGTTTGAAACGGTACGTCTGGACGTAAGTGCGCATGATGCGATCCATTTTTTTTATTCCGACCTGACGTTCAATGCCCTGCAGTACCAGCTTGCCTCGAGAGTAGGCATTCTGCCCATACGCAGCAGAGGAGCCATACTTCCATGACTCGCGGTTTAGCGGTTGAGGAGACGCTATCTGGCCTGATTGTAGCGGCAAGTTGGGGGTGAGCCCGTATTCCTGCTCCATAAGTCGTTCCTCTGCATAGGAGGTGAAGCCTTCATCCAGCCACGGTTCCTCAAATTCATTATTGGCTACCATCCCGTAGAAATATTGATGTCCAATTTCGTGAACTAATGTCCGCTCCAGGTTATAGCCGGGGTTCAGGTTATCTGCGGCGGCGGCCGTGATCAATGTCGGATATTCCATACCTCCGGCGCCATTGCCTGTTTTGGGTGGAACCACGATGGACAGGGTGGAGTATGGATAAGGCCCGTACCATTTGCTGTAATACGAAAGGGCGGCTTTGGCTGCGCTCAAATAGCGTCCCTTGAGTTCCTTGTGCGACGGGTCGAGATACAGCTTGATTTTGACACCGGGGACTTCAGCAGAAGAAAAGGGTTCTTCTACGGTTACAAAGTTGGGTGAAGCGGCCCAGGCAAAATCGTGCACGTCATCGGCATAGAATTGATATATTTTTTGTCCATTCTGCCGGACTGCTCCGCGAGTGGGAAAACCGGTTGCGGCTACGATGTGCGTTTCAGGTACTCGAATCCGTATGCTGTAAATTCCAAAATCGGCATAAAACTCGGAGTTGCCATGATACTGATGGAGATTCCAGCCCTCCTCGGCACGCCCGCGCTGTCCTGCAGTCTCATAAACGCTGAGCTTGGGAAACCACTGTCCTGCCATTACAAAATCATCTGTCGCACCCATCCGTGCGAAAATGGCAGGCAGCTTGACCTCAAACTTCATATATAGTGTAATTTCTTCGCCACCTCGTACCGGCTTGGGCAGACGCACCTTCATGAGCGAGCGGTCATTTGCGTTACCGTCATCCGGTTGTACATATTGAGTACGGTGCAGAAGGGATAAGCCGTCTTCCGTCTTGAGCTCAGTCAGCGTCATGGAGCCGAAGCCGTCCTTGGGCATGGTGTCTCCGCGCAGCTTGCCCCCGGATTCCTTCATAAAGGTGGTATCCATGGAAGAAAAGGCATTCGGGTACAGATGGAGATACAGATCGTTCACGGTTTTCTTCCCCGGATGCTTCCAGGTCATTGTCTCTGTACCTCGCAAAACCTGTCCTTCTTCCAGGGACACATCAATGTGATACTCCACCACCCTTTTGCTGAGAATTTCTGAGGCAGGCTGTGGAGGATTCTTGGGCAGCTCAGCCAGGATGTTTGCCCCTGAAGGCTTGCCCGTATCTGGCGCAAGCGCAGACTCAGACTGGGAGCCGTGTGCTGGTTGGCCTATGGATTGCGGATCGGATGGCGATTGTGGCTGCCAGGCAAACCATAACGTCCCTGCGAGGAGACCGAGGGCTAGTGTAGACAATAAAACGATTTTGGTGCGTGCTGGGGTCATACAATGGATACCTCCCGTTGACAAGCATCTACAGCATGTATATGTTTGCTTTCGGGAGATTATTAGTTAAAATATTTGTAGTGTAGGATAGAGTGTGAAGACGGAAAATGGAGGCCTAGTGACGCATGAGTGAAAATCAGCCGGACGGCAAAAAACAGATTGCACTGAACATTGTCAGTGGCAAGAGTAAACATAAGGGCTTCGGTGCAGGCTCAATCGATCTGAACAGCATGTCTCCTGTCATCATTGACCAGGGAGAGGCGAAAATTGATATTGGTGCCATGCATGCCAAAAGTAAAGTGGAGCGTGGAATCAAGTTCTCTACGAATAAAGAGGACGTACCGAACGGACGCCAGGTATGGCTGGTATGGGTAGCCGTGGATCGCACGCCCGAAGGACGTATGTATGGCGGCGCGACAGCTTGCGAGATGCTGATTGACGACGAAGCCAAACGCGGCTGGAAAATTCTCGCCGATCACGTCAACCGTATGGATTACGCGCTCAAGCGTCGTTTCATGCTGGAGGATCTCGGCAGTGAGGATAAAGCAGCGCTCAAAAGCCTGCTGATCTCCCATAACGAGGAATGGTGGGACGCTTCGCCTGAGGAATTGAAGCAGGCGCTGGAAGGGTAAGAAAAGCGAAATTGGAAACCTTATTTAAGCTTTGTGATGCTTTCAATTGTAAGCTTTCAGACCTCATAGAGTATGTACTGGACAAGTAAAATAGCAGAGCAATCAGTAAAACTTTTGAAGAAAAAAACTGTATTTACGTAATAAAATGAGCTATACTGAGATAAGAATAGTAAAGGAGCCGTGCGTCAACACGACTCCAGTGTACAACCACTGCTTAAAGAGCAGTCGGCAGTAAGGTTCAGAAGTAGATCGATACCTTGTAGGGGGCGGTCTACTTCTTTTTCATGTAGGTGAGCAATGCCAGAATGAACATGCCAAACATGATCATCAAAGAAATTGCGTCTTTAACCTCCATGGGCATCACCTCCCTTCGGGGAGACTAGCCGACCGCCCTTTTAGCCGTATGTTGTACTAGGAAAGTATACCATAGAAAATACTTTTTTGAGATTTATAATACTTAAATGCGTATTTTTTTAATGAGAAGAATAATGAATGGATATACTTAAAACAACCTGACTGAGATAAACGTTATCTTAGCTAGTCTATTTTTGCGGCTTCGTATATGATCATATGAATAAGGGTTAGGCTCTCAAAGCAACAGCATTTTAATTGTCAAAAATATATGAACAGTAGAGCCTTGACATCCTGAACAGGCACTTACTATAATTCAAATAGAAATCGGTTCCAAAATCCGATTTTTATTTATTTTTCCTGTGGAACCGGTTCCCAAAAGAGTGCAGTTAAGTCCTATTTACTGTTTTTGAATATAATCTGTTAAAAAAGGTGGCATCGTTATGTTTAAATGGTTGAAAAAGAAGACGGTTCCTCGTATTGAAGAATTCGACATGGTAGCGCCAGTTAAAGGACAAGTGGTTTCCCTTGAAGAGGTTCCAGACCCTGCTTTCTCTACGAAGGCTATGGGGGAAGGTATCGCGATTCACCCGACTGAAGGGAAGGTCATCGCTCCTTTTACAGGTAAGGTTGCTCATGTTATGGAGAAAAGCAAACACGCTCTGATCATTGAACATGAATCCGGAGTACAAATTTTGATACATGTCGGAATTAATACAGTCTCCCTCAAAGGACAGGGCTTTAATCCACATGTGCAAACAGGGGATAGCATTAAAGCGGGGCAATTATTGATGGAGTTTGATCTGGATGCGATTCAACGGGATGGATTGCCGATCATTACTCCAGTAATCGTTCCAGACGGGCAAGAGATGATCAGTCATGTGGAAATATTGGAAGGTTCATCTACATCTTCAGATGCACCTGTATTAAGAGTTCATTTGAAAGCCTAGTCGGCATTTTTGCTTCCTGCTGCGCATGCTCATAGGGCGGATTTTTAGGATTTAACAGTAAAATATGTAGAAAAAGACTAACCAGGAATTCCAGGTTAGTTTTTTCTTTAGATGATTCACTTACCAGTCAAGGGGCTGGTATGAGCAATTCATCAAAAGCTAGGATTCATATATTTCAGCTATCCGCTGATTGCAACTGCCTTCGTAAAGCCCTCCATGAAAGCAAATCACTTTTTTAATATCATATGGAAGCAGATTTTTAAGAGATTCCTTCGCCATATTAAAATCGTGACAGTATTGTGGGTCCGGCGCCTGCAGCTCGCCATTCACTACAGTCAGAGCATCACCTGCAATCAAGGTTTGACTGGCCTTATGATAGAAGCTTAGGTGTCCCGGTGTGTGGCCAGCAGTATCTATGACTACAATCCCTCCGCAGAAGGGCAATTCCTCCCCGGCAACGATTGTGGAGTTCACTATAGCCTTTGGGGGATTTTCCAGCGTGCGCTGAAATGCATGTCTCCACTCTACTGAAACGGATTCGGGCAAGGAGTTTACAGCTTGAGCTATCGCTTCTGGTGTCAGTTTTATAAGCTGCTTTTCTCCCTGTATATAGGGCTTTTCGATAGAACTGGCAAACACCTGAACCGGGGATGAACAGGCCCGAATTACATCTGCTAAACTGCCGATATGATCGAGGTCCTGGTGTGTAATGAGTATGGAGGTAAGTTTATGGATAGTAAATCCGGTACTTAGAATTGCCTCTTGTAAAAGCGATAGTTGCCCGGGGTAAGTCGTGTCCACTAAAATCATATTATCTTCGTCCCACATTAGGGTGGGGTGAATGCTTTCTGTTCGTCCCATGATGGTAGAAGAAACCTGAAGTATCTGTATCCCCTTGTCCAATTGCATCGAATCCCTCCTAAAAGAGTTGATGTTATACAAAGGAATCGTATCACGAAATTAAAATATGTAAACCAATATTATAACACAAAAATAATTATTTGTCAATATATAGATTTTTAAATTTGTGTGACAATAACTCTTATAAAGAGAGCAAGCATTCAGTAACATTTTTGAAGATAAATGCTGTTTTTACGTTATAAAATGAGCTATACTGAGGTAAGAATAGTAAAGAAGCCGTGCGGCTAACACGACTCCAGTATACAATCACTGCTTAAAGAACAGTCGGCAGTAGGGTCCAACAATAGACCGTTACCTTGGGGAGGGCGGTCTATTTCTTTTTCACGTAGGTAAGCAATGTAAACATGATCATCACGGAAATCGCGTCTTAAATCTACTCTAACCAATGGTTTGGAATGCTTAAAGAAGGGGGCAATTTAGTTTTATAATTGCCTTTGGCTGAATTTAATTGCGCTTGTGTAAGAAAAATACTTCCTTCCAGATTAGCCCCACTTAAATCAGCATCTCTAAAATCTGCACCGATCAGGTCGGTCCTTCTCAGATCAGCTTCTCGCAGGTCAGCAGCAATAAGTAAAACTCCTCTTAAATTGGCACCTCTAAGATTAGCGGCTTTTAAATTAGCACCTATGAGGTCTCTGCTCCTAATTTTTTTACTATATTTATTATGTTCCATGTTTTTCTTGAATTTTTCACGAACTAACTCACTTGTTTGTAGAAGTAAATCATTAACTAGCGCCCTATGGGTTGGTACATGAAGATCTATAAGGGATTTTGGATCTTGATCCGTAAGTTGCTCGGTTTTCGCTATAGCTTCTTGCAAGTCTGTATAGATGGGGTGAGTTTCTTCTAAACTAAGGGCTTCATTTAAGTAATAAAGCATTTCGTGAAGCTGTTGCATGATGGGAAATATATTGAACATTTCCTCAGCTATTGCCGGGTCGTCTCGCCAACTTTTTCCGTTGTACATTACTTGAGAAATTTTTTGACCTGCCCCAAAGCAATCATATACAGTACAGCCTCGCAAGCCGCTATTTCTTAGATTCTTATGAATATCACAACGATAATCGGCATTCAGGTTCTGACAAGGAGTTCCTCCATCCTTGTTAAAAGCAAAATCTGCAGATTTTGCATAAGGTAAAGCTACACAGCATAGACCAAAACATTTTTCACAATCTGCACTATACAATGAACACACATCCTTTTACTAGCACCTACTAAATGTAATATTACCAAAAAAAGATGGAGCATAGTCTATTGTTTTTTGTATAAACTTCTCGAAGTCCACTAGATAGTTAGAAAAGAAATTGGAATGCATTCGATTGCAAGCTTTTGGACTTAATAGAATATGTACCTGACAAGTAAAAGAGCGAAGCAAATCAGTAAAATTTTTAAAGAGCAAAGCTGTATTTACGTAATAAAATGAGCTATACTGAGGTAAGAATAGTAAAGGAGTCGTGCGCGAACACGACTCCAGTGTACAACCACTGCTTAAAGAGCAGTCGGCAGTAGGGTCGAACAATAGACCGTTACCTTGGTGGGGCGGTCTACTTCTTTTTCACGTAGGTAAGCAATGCCAGAATCGGAAAAACTTAAATACGTATTTTTGATAACGAATAACCCGTTTGAGACCAGAGTGGTCTTAGTCGGGTTATTTTGCATAGAGCCTATAATAAATTAGCCAGGTTATGATTTTGCCAGATTTAATTGCCATGAAACTCCGTACTTGTCCTCAACCCACCCGAATTGTTGGCTTACGGGCGAGGCCTCTAGGGGCATTAGAATTCGGCCTTCCTGCGATAGCTGATCAAACACTCGGTGAATTTCTTCTTCCGAATCACAGGTGATGAATAGCGATAAAGCCGGAGTAAAAGGGTGCTTGTTCTGATGATTTTGGTCAATAGCCATGAAGGTTTGTCCTTTGAGGGTGAATACAGCATGTAACACGGTTCCGTTCTCCTGATGAAGTACGCTAATGATGTCCGACGGCTTAAACACAGAGGTATAAAATTGCATGGCCTCTTCTGCTTGACCGGAGAACATAAAAAATGTTGTGATTTTGGGGTAGGAATTTTGCATAAGGTCAGCTCCTTGAACTGGATAGTAGATGCTAACATTTTACCTTTATTTGAACAAAAGTATTCACAATAAAAGAAGCACTTCATGAGGATATACATATATGAAAGGGGGACTACAGGCATCGGATGTTGGGTCAGTATTTGAACTGAGGCATGTCCGGACGGGAAATGTAATCGGGTCAGGATATAAGAATTTCTGATGAAAAGAGACGAAATAGCGGAATGCGCTGACGGTATAGGGATTCGCCCAGTCCACGGGCTAATGTCCTGCATAGGATACATCAGCCTAGAACACAAGGAGTGAAACACATGTCTTTAATGCCACAGGTGCCTTCACAACCGGGCACTCCGGGTCCACTTACACCGTCAGGTCCTTCGATCCCACAATTTCCTGGTACACAGGGCTCGTTTCCGTCACCGATTGGTCCGCCACCAGGGGGAGGGGGCTTTGCGCCACAGCCGCAGCCGCCTTTTGGCCCGCCACCAGGGCCGGGTCCGTTCTCGCCGCCGCCAGGACCGATGGGCCCTCCGGGACCGGGACTTCAAGCTCAGGCCCCGACTGCCCCGCCGCCGCAATTTACGCCACCAAGGCCACTGGCCACGGCCTATGCTATTGATCCTTTAGCCATCTCCGGCTGCTTGTTCCGCAACACATTTATATGGCTGACGAATGGTCAGCGCTTCTGGATGTACCCTGTCTTTGTGGGTAGAACATCCGTAGCGGGGTTCCGATGGAATGGTCGTTTTTGGACTTATTTTGGTATAGACACCAACCGGATTGAGGCGTTTAGCTGTTTTTGGTAAGCGCACCTTTGGGGAAAGCGTGCTGAACCGGGGTGTTGCGGCTAATCGTGACAAGAGAGATACATGGGACATATGAGTAAATAAAAGAAAGTAAAAAGACTGAGAGAAGCGCTCATAGCGCTCCTTCAGTCTTTTTTGGCTGTTACTCCATCCACCATCGCTTGAAATTACTCCACCATGATTTCTTTTCTGCCTGCTGCTCCGCTTGGTCAGTCTGTGTCGCTGCCGGTGGGTTATTCTGCCCAGACAAGGTCTCCTTTGGCTCCGTACCGCTGACGAATACCTCC
>NZ_JH601038.1:26911-32101 GCF_000245715.1 Paenibacillus sp. Aloe-11
CAGCCAGCTTGCCGCTGGCCGGATCAATATAGGCGCTGACGACGCCGTCAGGGATGGGGAAGATCTTGGGCGGCACATTCTCCAGCGCTTTTTCCGTATATTGCGCAAAAATCGGTGCCGCCCGCCGGGCATCCTGCGTGCTGATGGCCTTGCCCTTGTCATAGCCGACCCAGACGGCGGTGGACAGCTCGGGCGTGAAGCCGACCATCCACGCATCGGTGTTGGTCGTGCCGCTCTTGCCGGCAACCGGGCGCTTGATCAGCTTCGCGACCCGGTTGCCGGTGCCGCCTTCCTCGAACACGCCTTCCATCAGGCGTGTGAGGACGTAGGCGGAGGCGGGCTTCACCACCTGCACCGGAGCGGCCTGCGGTGCTTCGTAGAGCGACCGCCCGGCCGCATCGGTGATGCGCAGCACCGCCACCGGAGCGACCTTTTGCCCGCCGCTGCCGATGACCGAGAAGGCCGAGGCCATCTCGAACGGGCTGACGGGCGATACACCCAGCGCGAGGGAAGGCACGGGCTTTAGCTCGCTCGTAATGCCCATTTTGCGGGCGAGGTCCATGACTTTATCTGTTCCGATCTTCAAAATGGTGCTTACAGCATAAATATTATCGGATGCTGCAATTGCCCGCCGCAGATCGATTTCGCCCAAATATTTGTCGCCAAAATTTTTGGGCTTGTAGGTTTTGCGGTTGTTGTCGTAGTGGAACAATGTCGGTCGGCTTTCGAACTTGGACGTACTCGTCAATTCACCGGAATCCAGCGCGCTCAGATACATAATCGGCTTAAAGGATGAGCCAGGCTGCCGGGTTGTTGCAAGCGCATGATTATATTGATTGCCGACATAATTGGTCCCGCCAACCATGGCCTTCACATGCCCGTTGCGCGGGTCCATGGAGATCAACGCTGTTTCCAGTCCGTTGCTGTCCTTCATGCCCTCATTTACGGCCGCCTCGGCCGCCTGCTGCATATGCATGTCCAATGTGGTATAAATGCTCAGGCCGCCATGCTCCAGCACACTTTCACTGATTCCCAACTGATTCGTTGCAAGCTGGCGGACATAATCGCGGAACCAGGGAGCGGCTTCTACTGTCCGGCGCTGGCTCTCGGGCCGCAGGGCGAGCATTTCCTCATAGGCCCTGGTAGCTTGGGCCGGCGTAATTTTGCCGGTGAGCGCCATGGAATCCAGCACAATTTTTTGCCGATCCTTTGCATTCTTCATATGATTATACGGCGAATAATAGGTTGGTCCCTTCGGAATACCTGCCAGCAGGGCGCTTTCAGCCAAATCCAGATCTTTTGCGGATTTGCCGAAATACATTTGCGATGCGGCTTCAATGCCGTAGGCACCGTGCCCATAATAGATTTCGTTCAAATACATTTGCAGCAGCTCGTTCTTGGTGTACTTCATTTCAAGCTGTGCAGTATAAATGGCTTCCTTGGCCTTGCGTGTCCACGTTTTCTCATGAGACAGGTACAGATTGCGTGCTAGCTGCTGTGTCAGCGTGCTGGCTCCTTGCGACATATCCCAATGGGTCAGATTGACAAGCACGGCCCTGCCCAGGCCTTTGAAATCAAAGCCGAAATGATCGTAAAACTTCCGGTCTTCCACAGCCAGCGTAGCTGCAATCAGATCGGGTGAAATTTGATCCAACTGGACGGGAATGGATTCCTTGCCTCCGGCAGAGAAGGTGGCAATGACTTGGCCCTGGCTATCGAGCAGACGCGAATTCCGGTCCGTATCCGCGAGCGGGAGACTGGTGGTATATAAATAGGCGAGCAAAATACAGGCGGCGATGACCGTCAGAATGGTGAGTGACAGCAGTCCCCGAAACCATCGAAGCCAGAGTGGCTTGCGTTTGGGAAATTGCCCGGTTGTAGCGGCCATCTTGCCACCTCCTTCCATGGTTGATGTTCTCAGTATGGTCAATCCGAAAGCGTCTATTCATCAGATGCGTATACGTATGTATTTTTAAACATACTTGAGCCTGAAAATGCCTTTGCAGTCTATCCAGGTATCTTTTATGATGCAAAAAGTGTGAAAGCACAGCGTGTTTGGTACAATAAATATAGCAAACTCGGCGTTTGCGTGTTGCATATATAAGGAAAGCCAACGTTTATGCTGGCGCGACTGGGATGTATAAGCGCGACCTGGACGATACAGGGATGGCCGGACACATACTTTGATCAGAAAGAAGGTTGATATGATGGACTTGTGGTTTACGGAGAAGCAAACTCCCTCTTTCGGCATTACAGCAAAAATCAAACAAACGTATGTCTCTGAGAAAACGGAGTATCAGGATCTGGCGATGATCGAGACAGAGGAATTCGGCAATATGCTCGTACTGGATGGTATGGTGATGACCACCGTGAAGGATGAATTCGTTTATCATGAAATGGTAGCACATCCCGCTCTGAATACCCATCCGAATCCGAAAAAGGTACTCGTTGTGGGCGGCGGCGATGGCGGCGTCATTCGTGAGGTTATCAAGCACCCTGAGGTGGAAAAGGCTGTGCTGGTTGAGATTGATGGCAAGGTGATCGAATATTCCAAAAAATATTTGCCTGAAATCGCCGGAAAGCTGGATGAGCCTAACGTGGAAGTGCTGGTCAATGACGGATACATGCACATTATTGAACATAAAAATGAATACGATGTGATCATGGTTGATTCGACAGAGCCGGTTGGTCCGGCAGCCCCGCTGTTCGAGCGCGGATTTTATCAAGGCATTTTTGAAGCGCTGAAGGAAGATGGCATTTTCGTGGCGCAGACGGACAACCCTTGGTTCAAGGCTGATTTGATTCAGAAGGTCAACAAGGATGTGAAGGAGATTTTCCCGATTGTACGTGTGTACGGAGCGAACATTCCGACCTATCCGAGCGGTCTATGGACATTCACGCTGGGCAGCAAGAAGTATGATCCGCTCGAAGTAGACGAGACGCAAATTCCAGAGATGGATACGCGGTATTATAGTCCACGTTTGCACAAGGCGGCGTTTGTTTTGCCTAAGTTTGTGGAGGATTTAACGAAGTAGGGAGCAAGGCGAGCTGGATATACATCCGACGATTTTGCAAAATCCTGATCCAAGTAGAAGCGTGTTATGACATAAAATAAATGTAACTGATAGGTTAAGAAGTTAAGAAGCGTCGCAGTGTTCTTTATCGCCTGTTTTTGGGTAAAAAAGAGCGCTACAGACGCTTTTTTGTTGTGGATAAAATTGAAAATAGGCATGAAAGCCTTACTGGACACCGAATTTCCTTTAAAGATAAAAGAAGGAAATTTAAGGGTGTGTGTAGAATATACAAAAAACCAGACATTTGACAGAATTGTAATATCAACAGGGGAGGTTTGGTTATGGGAATACATAACTCGGCAATGTACCAAAGAGGGGGAAAATTTTTTGATCAAACGCTCTTTTTATTATCTGTGGGGATCCCAGACGGTTTCCAATGTGGCGGATATTATTTATCTGCTGAGTATCGTGGTATTGGTGTTTACTTCAAGTGATTCATTAATGACGACCATTTTGATCCCGTTGTTTCGTTTGTCTTCGCAGGTTCTTAGCGGGCTGGTGGCACCGATTATTCTCAGTCGCTTCCGGTTGAATCGGGTTCTGTTGTTTTCTCAGCTAGGGCAGTTTGTGATTTTCACGCTGTTATTGTTGTACCTGTGGAATGCGCCTGGGCAGAAGTCTTTTTTCTTTATTTTTATTATGGTATTCGGCATGTCTTTTCTGGATGGATGGACCAATCCTGCTCGTAATGCGCTGGTTCCTCGTTTGGCTACGGGTGAAGGACTCATGCGCGCGAACGGTATGGTGTCGGTCAGTGATCAAGTAGTTAAATGCGCAGGCTGGGCATTAAGCGGTATTGTCATTGTCTGGCTAGGCTCGTTGAATACGCTGGTGGTCGCATCGTGTTGCTATCTCGTGGCCGCTATCGTCACGTCCTTCATCCGTGATCCGCTGGCTCAAGAGGAAGTACGTTCTGAATCGTCTGATCCTTCTTCGGATGAAGCTGGGTTGGCCCAAGAGAAGAAGGGGGCATACTGGAAGGAGCTTGGAGAAGGGTGGAAGATCATTTGGCATAACCGCCGCATCCGTTCTCTGATGATCGTGGATAGTGTGGATACCATTGGAGGAACCTCGTGGGTTGGCGTGTTCATCCTGGCATATGTGACACAAGTGCTGCATCAGGATGAGAGCTGGTGGGGCTTTATGAATGCCTCCTTTTTTTCGGGCATGATTTTAGGCGGGCTTCTCGTCGTTGGTTTGGTGAAACGGTTGCAAAAGAACAGCTTTCTGTATATGCTGGGGGCGTTAATGGTATATGTACTGATTACCGTTGTGTTTGCGCTCAATACGATCCCGGTCGCTGCACTGGTTCTTTTTGCAATATCCGGTATACCCGTTCAAATGGCTGGAATTATTCGCCGCACCTTGCTGCAAACGAGCGCCCCGGCGGCTCAGCTCCCCAAAGTAATGGCGGGTATTGATGTGCTTACGAATCTCGCCTTCGGTCTGTCTTTGCTGTTCCTGGGTTGGTATGCAGACCGCTTCGGAATGGTACAGGTGTATCTGCTGGCTGCGGTTATGACGACCATTGCTGTCTTGATCGGCTGGTTCTATCGCAGGGATTTTCAGGAGAATGAGCAAGTGGACCATCCAACCGCTACAGGCGCAGGGATTTGAAGCTGAGGCATTCGTATGACAGGTCATATTGGCAGGTACCATGTTCCTCTCCACGCTACAACCCAAAAAGCCGATTGCATCAGAGCAACCGGCTTTCCTCCTCAACCCGTCCTGCTAGGCCGTAGTAAACTGGCTATTATAGAGCGAGGCATAATGGCCACCGCTTGCAAGCAGCTCCTCATGGGTTCCACTTTCGACGACATCACCGTTTTTCATGTATAAAATCAGATCTGCTTCACGAATGGTCGATAGTCGGTGGGCGATCACAAAGCTGGTTCGTCCGGCGATCATTTTCATAAATGCTTTTTGGATACGCGCCTCTGTCAGGGTGTCTATGCTGCTGGTCGCTTCATCCAGTATAAGCATAGGCGGATCTACCAGGATCACCCGCGCAATGGTGAGCAGCTGCTTTTGCCCTTGGGACAGGTTGTCGCCTGAGCCGCTGATGACGGTGTCATAGCCATGAGGCAGACGTTTAATGAAGCTATGCGCATTGGCA
>NZ_JH601038.1:32126-41499 GCF_000245715.1 Paenibacillus sp. Aloe-11
TTCTGTGGCTTCCGGCTTTCCGTAGGCGATATTGTCCCGAATGGTGCCGCTGAACAGCCATGTATCCTGAAGCACCATGCCAAAATTCGTCCGCAGGCTGTCCCGGGACATGTCGTTGATATTCACTCCGTCGATGGATATGGAGCCGCTGTCCACATCATAAAACCGCATGAGCAGGTTGACGAGTGTCGTTTTGCCTGCCCCGGTCTGACCAACAATCGCGACCCGGGTACCCGGCTTAACTTCCAGGCTAAAGTCCGTAATGAGCGTACGTTCCGGGTTATAGGAGAATTTGACATGATCAAAAACAATCGTACCTTTGCTGCGCTCCAGTTGCACTGCGTTTGATTTTTCCGGCTGCTCTGGCGGCGAGTCCAGGATGGCAAATATGCGCTGAGCGGAAGCTGTAGCCGATTGGAACTGGGTAAGCACACCCGTAATTTCATTAAAGGGCTTGGCGAACAAATTCGTATAAATCAGAAAGCTCGACAACCCGCCTACCGAGATCACACCCAAAATGATGGATATACAGCCAATCATCGCGGTAACGGAAAAAGTCATGTTGTTTACCAATCGGGTGGAGGGGTTCGATAATGATCCATAGAATTGTGATTTTACCCCAGCTTGATACAATTGCTCGTTTTTGGCGGAAAACTCCTCGAACGTGCGGTTTTCATAATGAAAGGCGGTCACCACCCGCTGTCCGCCGATCATTTCCTCCACGTAGCCGTTCAGGCTTCCTAAAATTTTAGCCTGTTCGCGAAACATGCGTTGGGATCTTGTGGTAATGAATCTGGCCACGCCATATGTGACGGGGGCTGATACAAGTACCACCAGCGTCATCATGGGACTGATATACAACATGAGCACAATGGAGCCTATGATGGTAACAATTCCGGTAATCAAGGTAGAGAAACCTTGTAACAATCCATCTGACACAGCATCCATATCGTTCACAAATCGGCTAATGCTGTCTCCTTGAGGGTGATTGTCATGGAAGCTTAGCGGAAGGATGTTAAAATGATCAAATAACTCCCGCCGCATATCATTTACCGTCTGAAAAGCAATCCGGTTCGTCAAATACGTGAGCAGCCAGCTAAACAAACTGCCTATGGCATATACAATGCCCAATCCGGCTAGAATTTGTGCGACACCTTTAAAATCCACGACTCCCTGACCCACCATATGGTCGATGGCCCGACCAATCATATAGGGACCGACCAGACTGGCAAGCACACTGATAATCGCACAGACGACGACCCCGAATGCTGTATTCTTATATTGATTCACATAGGTTAACAGTCTTTTCCACGTTTCCTTGCCGCTCATTAGTCTACCTCCTGCGTTGAGAGCTGGGAACGATTAATTTCCTTATATACATCCGAGCTGCTCATCAACTGGTCATGTGTGCCGATGCCGGCAATCCGTCCTTCATCAAATACAATAATTTTATCGGCATGCTGCACGCTACTTACTCGTTGCGAGACCAGCAGGACCGTCATATGGGTGCTATGGTCCCGTAGCGATTGACGCAGGGCGGCGTCGGTTGCAAAATCAAGTGCGCTTGAGGAATCATCCAAAATGAGAATTTGCGGATTCCCGACAATAGCTCTTGCAATCGTAAGTCGCTGCTTTTGGCCACCCGACAGATTAAGACCACCTCGGGTAATCGGGGCATCGTATTTTTCAGGTAAGCTGGAAATGAACTCCTCCGCTTGAGCAATGGCGGCCGCCCGCGCCACTTCTTCATCGGTGGCGTGTTCATTGCCCCAGCGGATATTATCCGCTATGGTGCCGGTGAACAGCAGTGCCTTCTGCGGGACAATCCCGATCTTTTGCCGCAACTGCTTAAGCTTGTAATCCCGGACATCGATTCCATCGACCCGTATACTGCCTTCCACCACATCATAGAATCGGGGAATGAGGTTCACAAATGTAGATTTTCCCGAGCCTGTTCCTCCAATGATGCCGACCGTTTCACCCGGATAGATATCCACGTCTACATCGCTTAGCGCCATTTGACCTGTTGTATTGTAGCCAAAGGAAACATGGTCAAAAGAGATAGCTGGTACGGTGTCTTGTGGGGATACGCGACTGTCTGCTTCATCTCTGTGTTGAGCAGACACTGGAGCTGGCTGACCTCCAGATGTGACAGCATCGGAGATGGAAGCCTGCGTATCCAGTACCTCCTGAATCCGTGCTGCTGAGGTGGCGGCCTTGGTGAACAAAATAATTAAATTGGTCACCACAATCAGAGCCAGTAAAATCTGCGTGATATAATTAATAAAAGCTATAATCTCCCCTTGTGAAAGAGATCCGTATTGGATATGGATGCCCCCGATCCACAGGATTGTAATAATGGCTCCGTTAACCACCAGCAAGGTGGTCGGACTCAGCAAAGCGGAAATACGACCGACACGAATGGCCGTCTGGGTCAGATCATCGGAGGCTGTAGTGAACTTTACTCGTTCAGTTCCTCTTTTGGCAAAGGCCCGTATGACCCGTACTCCGGTCAGATTTTCGCTTAGCACCAAAGCGATTTTATCCAGCTTTGTCTGATATAAGCGGTAGAGCGGCGAAGCCTTCGTAATGACCAGATATAAAATCAAACCCAGGATCGGCGTAGCCGCCAACAGCACCAAAGCCAGACGGAAGTCCAGGATCATCGACATAATGATAGCTCCGATACAAATAAAGGGAGCGCGAATAACCAGACGAATCAGCATCGCCACTGCCGTCTGGAGCTGATTAACATCGTTTGTAATTCGATTAATAAGCGAAGGCGTACCAAACTTATCGAGATCCGCATAAGAAAGCGAAGAAATGTGCTGGAACATCGTATTGCGCAGCGTCGTACCAAAGCCCTGAGAGGCCCGGGCTGCATAAAACTGACACACCATTGAGCTGCCGAAGCCCAATATGGTCATAAGCAACATCAAAAGACCCATCTGCCACACATAATGGGTATCTTCTTTGCCAACGCCATGATTAATCATGAGAGCAACCATGGTAGGCAGCAATAGTTCCAAGATGGCCTCAACGAGCTTGAACAGGGGCCCAAGGATGCTTTCCTTTTTATAAGGCTTTAAAAAAACAGCGAATTTCAGCAAATAAACCATCACCTAACCTAAATAATATATAAAGCCTGTTGACCCAACGCGATAACTGAATTGATTATGGCATATCCCAACCTATATGAATAATATTTAATATATATTAGAGGTATATGTATTACATATATCAGTACCGGAGGTTCAGGATGGAATTGAGACATCTGAAATATTTTCTGGCGATTGCAGAAGCCGGACAAATTACGGCAGCAGCGAAAAAGCTGAAAATGGCCCAGCCTCCCTTAAGTCAGCAGCTCATGCAGCTAGAGGAGGAGCTTGGTGTGAAACTCGTGCATCGAGGTCCACGAAGCCTTCACCTGACGGAGGCGGGCATTATTTTGCAGAATAGGGCCAAGCAGATTTTGGAGCTGACAGAGGCTACGACAAGAGAAATCAATGATGTTGCCATGGGCATGAAGGGCACCCTTACGATTGGAACCGTCTCCTCCTCCGGGGCAGCCCTGATGAAGGACAGGCTGTCCGAATTCCATAAAAACTATGCGGGTGTAAAATTTGAAATTCATGAGGGAAATACGTTCATGATCCTCGACCTTTTGAATAAGGGAATTGTAGAGGTTGGTATTGTCAGAACACCGTTCAACACCACCGATCTGGGCTGCAGATATGCAGCCTCCGAGCCAATGGTCGCGGTAATGACAGAAGAGCACGACTGGAACCCTGATCAGAAGACCATCACATTGTCAGAGTTGAAGAACAGGCCGTTAATTGTATACCGCCGCTTTGAGCAATTGATCCACGATACCTGCATGAAGTATGGCTTTGAGCCGAACTTTTTTTGCAAAAACGATGATGCTCGCACCACGCTTCACTGGGCTAATGAAGGGCTGGGTATCGGCATGATTTCGCGATCTGCGTTGTCACTGGGCAGCAACAACCAGTTAATCGTGAAGGAAATTATGTGCGAAGAATTGCATACTCGTGTAGCGGCTGTGTGGCTCAAGGATAAATACATGTCATCCCTGGCTTCGCGATTTATCGAAAGTTTTAGCCGGGCATCCGATGAGGACAACCTGCGGTAGCTGATTTTTTTAAGAAAAACTCCCGCTAAACGCGGTCTGGCTTCCGTGAAAGTACGTCGATAGACGTTTTTCTTATGTATGAAAGCATCTTTTTGTAAAATCTCATTTGAATTGCAAACGGGAACTGGATATAGTAGTACAGTAGGATAGCGATAGAATGGAGTTTTGAACACATGCCACACAATGCGAAGGTCCAAATCCGTCTTCATAGTCATCATGATGGGGAAGATGTGGTTCAGGAGCTTTCCGGAGAAGCCATCGTGCGTGGGAAGCATCTATATATAAGGTACGATGAGCCGGCAGAGAGCCCTCAGGGGGGAACGATACGGAACACGGTCAAAATCGGACCTGATGAACTTAAACTGATCCGTCACGGTGAGGTGCAGTCGGAGCAGTCATTTGCGCTGGGGCGCAGATTGCCGGGATTTTACCGATCACCTTATTTGAGCCTGAACATGTCTGCGCATACGCAGAAGCTTGATATTCGGATGGATGGATTTACCGGATATGTGAGCTGGACCTATGATTTGTACGTATTTGAGGATTTCTCGGGGCATTTTGCCATCAGTTTGCATATACAGGAGGAGCAACAATCATGACAAGCAATCCACTGGAACTTATTAATCAAAAGGTGACCTCGGCAATCGAGGCCGCGATCCTGGCTGCCGGAATCGTGAGCCGCGAAGAGCTGCCGACCATTACGCTGGAGGTGCCAAAGGACAAATCACATGGTGATTTGGCTACCAACGCGGCGATGCAGCTTACCCGTATTGCGAAAAAAAATCCGCGTCAAATTGCTGAAGAGCTGATCGCAAATATGGATTTGGCTGCCGCTTCTATTGAGAGTGCAGAAATTGCCGGACCTGGCTTTATCAACTTTCGCCTGAACAAGAGCTACCTGTATACAATTATTCAACAAGTACAAGAGCAGGGAGCAGATTACGGACGTGTGCAGGCAGGTGCAGGCAAAAAGGTTCAAATCGAATTTGTCAGCGCGAACCCGACAGGCAGCCTCCACCTGGGCCATGCGCGTGGCGCAGCAGTTGGGGATGCTCTTTGCAACGTGCTTGATTATGCCGGATATCAGGTTACTCGTGAATACTACATTAATGATGCGGGTAACCAGATTTACAACATGAGCCGTTCCATTGAAGCTCGTTATTTGCAGGAGCTGGGGCAGCCTGCGGAGATGCCGGAGGACGGTTACCATGGTGAGGATATCATCGGGTTTGCCAAAGAGCTGGTAGCCGAGAAGGGTGATGCTCTGCTGTCCATGGAGCCCGGGGACCGCGCCGCTTATTTCCGTGAATATGGTCTGAAAAAGGAACTGAACAAGATCAAGCGTGACCTGGAACGATTCCGTGTACCGTTTGACTCCTGGTTCAGCGAAACATCACTGTACGACAACGGCGAAGTGCTCAAATCGCTGAACGAACTTCGTGACCGTGATGAAATCTACGAGAAAGACGGAGCTACGTGGCTGAATACGACCAAATACGGCGACGATAAAGATCGCGTTTTGATCAAAAATGACGGCACCTACACATACCTGACTCCGGATATCGCTTACCACAGCGACAAATATGCTCGTGGTTATGACACGATCATCAATATCTGGGGCGCCGATCACCATGGCTACATTCCACGGATGAAGGCAGCTATGGAAGCGCTGGGGAATGACCCGGATAAGCTTAAAGTGCTGATTGCTCAAATGGTCAGCCTGTTCCAAAACGGGGAAAAGGTGAAAATGTCCAAACGTACCGGCAAGGCCGTGACGATGGAAGATCTGATGGAAGAAGTAGGCGTAGATGCGATCCGTTACTTCTTCACGATGCGCAGCATGGATTCGCATCTGGATTTTGATATGGATTTGGCGATTTCTACCTCCAATGAAAATCCGGTATTCTACGTGCAATATGCTCACGCACGTGCGTGTAGCGTATATCGTCAGGCCGAGGAGCAGGGCATTGCTGTACTGCCACTGGCAGAGGTAGACCTGTCCAAGCTGACGGCTGAGCATGAATATGACCTGTTGCGCAAAATCGGCGAGCTGCCGGAAGAAGTGGCTGTAGCAGCTGCGAACTTTGCGCCGCACCGTATGATTCGCTATGTCTACGAGCTGGCTTCACTATTCCACAGCTACTATAAGGCAGAGCGCGTTATCACCGAGGATGCTGCTCAGACGCAAGCTCGCTTGGCGCTGTTTGGCGCGGTGCGCACTACCATTGCCAACGTACTGAAGCTGATGGGTGTGTCTGCGCCGGAACGTATGTAAATGCCGTAACGATAAAAGGAACCGTCCGTATCACCCTGAACAGGGTGGCACGTGCAGTTCCTTTTTATATGGAAGCGACTTGGCTTAGTACCGTTCCAGCACCAGATTCGTTTTCAGGGAATCGGCAGGAACCAGCCATCCCTTGGATTGCAGCAAGTTGATTAGCTTGGTGCGGTTGCTGGCGGCAGTGCTGTAGTCCGAGGTTTTAAAAGAAATTTCGATGATGGTATCCGTACCGGACCCGTTCGCACTACGGATAGGCCAGACTTCAACGTCGGTATCCAATCCTTGGAAGATGCCTTCATATTTGCTGACCTGTACCGGACCGCGTACTCTGGAGTCTGCCAGAGCTTTCTTGCCCCAGTTGCTGGATTTCCAGTTTTGCAGCTTGCCTGGAAGATTGTCCAATAGTTGCTTTAACGCCTGATCCGGGGAAGGAAGAGTTAATCCTTTGGAAGCGTTCGTTTTTTTATCATTGGAAAAGCTCAGTGTCTGTTTGCTATAACCCCAATCCACCTCAGCATCATAGTTATCGTCGGATGCGCTAAAACCTTCTTTATTGGCTTTAGTGAGAGCCGAGTCGATATCTCCGTTCGTTACTGTGTACCGCTTCTTGTAGGTTAATTCATAATTCTTTTTATCCTCTTTTTTACGAAATCTGACGTTCCAGCCCTCGCCGTTCAATTGAAGCTGATCGGTATCGAAATACTCTACGCTCAATCTTTGCGCCTCATCGTTAATTTGGAACTCATTTACTACGCTGCCTTTCAAAGAGCCATCTGCGTTGAGAACCTGAGTTGTATCCAGCAGCAGCTTTACCTCATAGCTTGGAGTGGCATTGGCGGCGGCCTGTACAGGCTCGGCCCCCTTCCATCCCGTTATGAGCAGTGCTGCGCTCAAGGTTAAGACCGACAATACTTTTGTAAAACGAAGACCCGTTTTCATTCTATCCTCTCCTCTTCGTCCGAATAGTAGGTACACGCTACACTTTACGGGCTCATTGTCAGTCGTATGTCAAGGCAAGGGGGGACTCCGGTAAAAAAATAACATAATTTCTATATGACGGGTAAGATTTAATCTTGGTTCGATGACAAATATTCAGCGAAGCGGCGAATCAGTGCCGAACGGTGGCGATCTTGGTTGCTGACCATATAGATGTACCTTTCAACACGGTGACCCGGAATAGGCCGGATCACCAGCAGCCCGCGTTCAACCTCCGACTGTACGGCAATGCGGGAGACGAAGGAGACGTGTTCTCCCAGCATGACCGCCTGTTTGATCGCTTCAAGCGAATCCAGCTCCAAATAGGAGGGAAGACGACGTCCGCCATGCTCCAGCCATTTGTCGGTCATGTGCCGTGTGCTGGAATCTTTGCCGTGCAGCACGAAGGAGGAAGAAGCAATACGCTCGGGCGTAAGCCCGACTTCGCTTGCGAGCGGGTGGCCGGGTGCGCAGATGAGTACCAATTCATCCTCGCTCAAGGGCTCCGGCACCAGTGTTGGCGTTTGAAATGGCTCTGCCGAGATAACACCCAGGTCAATTTCGTGGCGAGCGAGCATGTCCTTGATCACCGGAGCCGTTTTCACTGACAAGGAGATGTTGATCCCCGGATGCTCACGGGCAAAACGGTGCAACACAACAGGAAGCACATAGGTAGCGGGGACGTAGCTTGCTCCAATTCGAATGCTTCCCCGCTGGAGCGTGTCGAATTCGCAGACGACCCGCTTCGCCTCGGCAGCGAGTGCGTTGATCTTGGCGGCATAGTGGAGCAGCGCATGACCGGCATCCGTCAGGATGATCTTGCCCATCCTTGTGTCAAACAGCTTTACACCGAATTCGCGCTCCAGATTTTTCATATGAAAGGTAACGGTTGGTTGTTTCAGACCGAGAAGCTCGGCCACGGTAGTAATTTTATGGTGCTTATCCAGCAACTCTACAATGTGCAGCTTCAGAAGACTCAAATTCACTTGGGATGCCCCACTTTCTGATTGGTTGGAAACTTATGCTTGCCTTTGGTGCCACGGTATCAATCCCCTCTATATAGATTAAATCTATGAGTATTAACACAATTCATTGAAATAATTAATTTTGTTTTAACTTTCCAATAACACAGGCGGCGAATTCAAGCTTTACACTGGGGTCAGTCAGAAGAACAGGCGGGTAATGCGATGAATCAGGATCTATATATTCAAGGGTTGAGTAAAACCTTCGGTCATATGACCGCATTGTACGAGACCAATCTGCTTGTGCGGCGGGGAAAATTCACAACACTGCTCGGTCCGTCCGGCTGCGGGAAAACAACGCTTCTGCGCATGATCGCCGGGCTGGAGACACCAGATAGTGGCACGGTCACGTTGGGGGAGGAAATTCTGTTTTCGGCTGAACGTAAAAAGGACGTGCCTGCACATCTTCGTCATTTCGGCATGGTATTTCAGGACTTCGCGCTGTGGCCGCATATGACGGTATTTGAAAATGTGGCCTTCGGCCTGCGTGCAGGCAAACAGGCGAAACGGTCCAGTCGCGGACGCGGCAACGAGCTGCGAACAGCTGTCTTGGAGGCGCTCGACAAGGTCAGACTGTCGGGGATGGAGGATCGGTATCCTCACCAGCTGTCTGGTGGTCAGCAGCAGCGGGTCGCTTTTGCCCGCGCCGTTGCCAATCGGCCCCGGCTCGTACTGTTCGATGAGCCACTCAGTGCATTGGATGCGGTGTTGCGGGAAGAAATGCGCATTGAAATGCTGTCGCTGGTGCGCGATCTGGGTCTGACCGCCTTGTACGTCACCCATGATCAAGTCGAGGCTATGTCGATGTCTGATGAGGTGGTCGTCATGAAAAACGGGCATATATTACAGACGGGAACGCCGGAGGACATCTATGGTCGTCCAGCTCATCCAGAGGTGGCGAGGTTTATCGGCAAATCGAACTGGCTGGAGCCGGAACGGATGCTC
>NZ_JH601038.1:41555-60927 GCF_000245715.1 Paenibacillus sp. Aloe-11
GAGCAGCATGCTTTTATAGTAGAGGTTCAGCATGTCAGCTATGTGGGGGAGCGATACGAGATTCGTGTGCTGGCTGAGAATGGGGAGCTATGGAGCGCTTATCATTCTACCCGCTTGTCCATAGGGGAACGAAAGCAAATTTGGGTATCACCACAGTACGTCCACCAACTCGAACCATAGGAAAAGGGGTATACACAAGATGATGAACAGACATGTTTTTCGTACAGGTTGGAAAAAAGGCGCAATGCTCGCCTTAACATTAACCTTCGGAATGGCTGTGGCAGGCTGTGGAGCGGCGACACCCTCCAAGGATGGAGCGCAAGCGACAGGGACAGCCGGACAAGCCGGGGCGGCATCCAGTGATCAGAAGCTGGTCGTCTACAGCGCAGGCCCGGATGGACTGGCGAAAAAGCTGGTAGCAGGATATGAGGCGAAAAGCGGAGTTAAGGTCGAGCTATTCCAGGGAACGACCGGTAAGATTCTGGCTCGGATGGAAGCCGAGAAGACGAATCCGGTAGCAGATGTGGTGGTGCTGGCATCTCTTCCGTCTGTGCAAGGCTTGAAAAAAGATGGACTTACGCTACCCTACCCTGAGGCCCAAAATGCGGATAAACTGAATCCCGACTGGTCTGACAAGGAAGGCAATTATTTCAGTACCAGTGCCTCGGCGTTAGGTATCGCGTACAACACGAGCCTGGTGAAGACGCCGCCGACATCATGGGCTGATCTGGCCAAGCCAGAGTATAAAGACCAAGTTAACATTCCGGATCCGTCGCTCTCCGGCTCGGCGCTGGATTTTATGACAGGCTATCTGAGCGCCAAGGGCGATGGGGGCTGGACGTTGTTTGAGCAGTACAAAACTAACGGTGTTGTCATGGCAGGCGCGAATCAGGAAGCGCTGGACCCGGTCATTACCGGAGCCAAAAGCATGGTTGCAGCTGCGGTCGATTACATGACCTACAAAGCCAAAGCCAAAGGCGAGCCGATTGACATTGTTTATCCAAAGGAAGGAACAGTGATCAGTCCCCGTCCGGCGGCCATTCTCAAATCAACGCAGCATGAGCAGAATGCCAAGGCATTCATTGACTATCTGCTGTCAGACGAAGCACAGAAGCTGGTAGCGGAAGCTTCTCTGCTTCCGGGCCGCACGGATGTCAAAGCCGACAAGCGTGCCAATCTGGATGAGATCCCCTTGCTGGACACCAATTGGGAATGGATGGGTGACAACGGGGCTGACGTGACGGAGAAGTTCACGCAAATATTCAAGTAAGCGGATGGGAGTTTTATCCGTCAAACAGATCCGGGCATGGTGTCTGACGCTCACCCTGATCGTGCTTGCTCTCCTGATCGTAATGCCGTTGCTGCAAATTTTTATCCAAAGTGTGTATGTGGATGGGACATTTCAATGGATGGCACCTTTTCGGACGTTGGCTGAATCCCGATTTGCGAGTGTTCTATTCAGCTCCATTTGGCTGGGCATCTGTGTTATTGCCGGAACGACTGTGCTTGCACTTCCGTTGGCGTGGATTATGTCCAACACTCGTCTTGCAAGATGGCGCTGGTTGGACGTAGTGCTGCTGATTCCGTTTATGACCCCGCCCTATATCGGGTCCATGGGCTGGATTTTGTTTATGCAAAAAAACGGGTACCTGGTGCAGCTGCTTCCAGAGCTTCACGTCTTCATGTCGTCCTTTTTCAGCTTCGGCGGCATGGTGATGATCATGAGTCTGCATCTATTTCCGTTCCTGTACCTGCTGCTGCGCGGTGCGCTGGTGAGAATCGGCGGCAGCCTGGAAGAAGCGGGTGCTGTGATGGGCGGCAATTTTTGGTACAGGTTCCGCCGGATCATTTTACCCCTGCTGCTATCGTCTTATGGAATGGGTGCCTTGCTTATTTTCGTCAAAACGATTGCGGAGTTTGGCACCCCAGCCACCTTTGGACGGCGTATCGGATATGAGGTCATGACATCGGAAATCCACAAATATATTTCCAGCTGGCCGATTGACTTCGGCAAGGCGACGTCACTGGCTTCGGTGCTTTTAACGGCCTGTCTGCTGGTCTGGTATGTGCAATCGGTAATCAACCGCAAATACACGTATAGACTGGTTGGGGGCAAGGGTTCTCGTCTTTCCCGTCTTCGTGTGTCGAGCCTGGCGACAGGGCTAAGTATTGCTTTTATTCTATTATTGCTTGTTGCGTCTATTGGCATCCCTTATTTCTCGATTATCGCTGCTTCTACCATGAAGCTACGGGGAATCGGACTGACCTGGGACAACTTTACGCTCGATTATTACAGGGAGTTGCTGTCCTGGGGCTCGGAAAGTATGGAGGCATTGCTGAACAGCGTATTTCTGTCTTTGGGCGCGTCGACGATTGCCGTCCTGCTGGGCACATGGTTTGCGCTTGTCGTGGGTCGATCACGTACTGTGCTCCAGCGGACGGTGGATGCCTTCAGTTTGCTGCCGAACACAGTTCCAGGGATTGTGATGGTCGTCGGTCTTATTTTATGGTGGAACTCGCCATGGATGCCCATCCCGTTGTACAACACTTACGGCATGGTTATTCTGACGTATGTGATTTTGTTTGTGCCTTATACCGTCCAATATGTCAAAAGCGCCTTTACACAGGTAGACACAGCTCTCTTTCAGGCAGGTCAGGTGTTTGGCGGACGTCCGTTTTATATATTCCGCCAGATTGTGTTGCCGCTGATTTTACCGGGGATGCTGGCGGGCTGGATGATGACCTTCACCATCGCCTCGCGCGAACTGGTGGGTTCATTACTGATTCTGCCGCCATCCGTTCAGACGTCTGCGACCTACATCTTTGCCCAATTTGAACAGGGACAGGTGTCGCTCGGCATGGCGATGGCAGTCATATCCGTCGGATTGACTACCCTGCTGCTGATGGTGATGGAGATTCTAAACTCGCAGAGAAAGTGGAAATAATAATGACCAAGCTTCGAATTTGGGGCGGAGCTGGTGAACATGGCCGCTCCTGCTATGTTTTTGAAGGAGAACAGCACCGCATTATGCTGGATTGTGGTGTGAAAAAGGAAGGGATCGGACAATACCCGTTATTCCCGCCTCAGGAGGCGCAGAGGCTATCCGCAGTATTGCTGTCCCATGCGCATGAAGATCATTCGATGGCGCTGCCCTTACTCTATAAGTATGGATATCGTGGAGAGGTCTGGACGACCAGAGCTACCGCAGAGCAGCTGGGTTCCTATTTTTGCTCCTGGCGTTCTTATGTAGCATCGAGAGGCGGACAGCTTCCTTACGATGAACGGGATATAAAAGCTATTACATACCGCTTTCTGGAGGACGATGTGCCGTCAGGTGTATGGCGGGAGGCTTGTCCGGGTGTGCAAATCATGTGGGGGCGCAGTGGGCATTTGGCTGGTGCAGTGTGGTTTGGGGTAGAATTGGAAGGAAAGCGATTGTTCTTTTCGGGAGATTACAGCCGAGAATCTGAGCTGCTCGCTGCGGATGCGCCAAGCATGGGCACAGGGAACAGTGCACCTGGCAACCCTGTAATGATGCCAGATATCAATCTGGCGGATGTCGCCATAATGGATAATGCCTATGGGATGGATAAGGACCCGCAGCCTGTGAAGCTGGAGCGGCTGCGGGCCGAGCTGGAGCAGATATTAGCATCTGAGGGTCATGTGCTGCTGCCTGTGCCAGCCTTTGGCCGGGGGCAGGAGCTGACTGTTTGGGCCAGAGAGCAGTTCCCCGGACAGACCCTGATTGTAGAGCCGGATATATGGCAGGGCTTACGGCGTTTAAGCGGCTGGAAAGAATGGCTGCGTCCGGAAGCTCCTGCGCGAATAGAACAGGTGCTGAATAATGACAGGGTCTTTGTGCCCCGTAATAATGAAGAACGAATGAAACTGCTGGAGCAGAACACTGCGGCTATTATCGTAACCGGAGACGGCATGATGAACTCACCACGCGCACGCTGGTACTATCAGTACCTGTCTGATCATCCGAGTAAGGGTGGTGATACGAACAGTAGAAAAATCAACAATAATGGAGTTATATTGACTGGACATGCTTCAAGGGGATCTTTTGGCAAACATCTGCTGGATTGCACGAATCAGAAGACGGATCAAAAGGACCGCTGCGTCGTTCGGCATTTGATTTACAAGGTGCATCAGGGAGTGGTGGATGTGAGGCATATGTTAAAGCGATTGCCCAGCAAGCAGGTTGTGCTCGTTCATGCGCCGAAGTCGCAGACCGATCTTGTATGTGATGAGCTGATCAGAGAAGGCTGGACCCGACATGAAGGGCCTGTAAAAGCTATTTACTCTCTGGAGCCGGGCGCAATGTTAAAGGTTTAGCTTTACTTCGTGCCCTCCTGCATTAATCGGAAGGCGTCCACTTCTCCAAGCTTGGTGGAGATAGAGCTACGGCCGTTGCTTTTGCGAAGCCGCAGCGGTGTGGCGGTTCGTTTGAGCAGTGCTTTGATTTCTGCAGGTCCCAGTTCGGGTCTCAGGGAAAGGAGAAGTGCAATGCTCCCGGTTACATGGGAAGTAGCCATAGAGGTGCCGCTCATTTCGTGATGCCTGCCGTGTATCCAGGAGGAGATGATTTTTTCACCAGGGGCGTACACGTCTACAAACTGTCCCCGATTGCTGAAGGGTGCGATGCGTCTGTATTTGTCGGTAGCTCCGACCGAGATGGTCTGGGAATAGCGGGCAGGATAGTCAATACTGCGGCGCTTGCCCTCATTGCCCGAAGAAGCTACGATTACGATCCCGTTATGATAGGCTTTATTCACCATATCAAGCAGTGCCTTGCTGCGTGACTTCATGCCAAAGCTCATATTGATGATATCGACACGATTTAGCACACACCAGTCGATACCGAGAATAATATCAGAGACGTAGGCGGCTCCATTATAGTCGAACGCTTTTACTGGATGAATCAAAGCCCTTGGTGCTACGCCGACCATGCCTCCATCATAGTTGGATGCAGCGATAGTGCCGGCAATATGAGTACCGTGACCGTTATCGTCATAGGGTAACATCGTCCGGTTAAGCAAATTAATGCCTCTGCCAAGAGAGTGACGAAGATCAGGATGTTGAAAATCTGCTCCTGTATCGATCACCCCGATTCTGATCCGATTGCCTGTGGAGGAAGGCCAAGCCTTGTATGCACGGACCTGTTTGACCCCCCAAGGCATGGGGAGGTTTCTCTCTGCTTTCGGTATATGGGCTGTTTCTGCGTGAATCTTCATGCGCGTATCTTCTTCAACGGTAACGCCGTTGTGATATTTGCCCAGCCTGTCCCCCGCTGGAAACGGGGCGATTAGAGCGCGGATCAGTCGGGCCGATTGTACTTGCCTTAATCCCGCAAGCTCAGGTTTCAGCTTCCTGAGATAGGAGAGGCATTCCCGGTATTGATGAGGCTTATCGAACGTAATGATCTGTTTGTGCCGTCCACTGCCGGACGGCTCCGAAATACCCTCATGCAAACGCTGCAAAAAACCCGGATAGTCCATTTGAGACGGTCCCCCTCCGATGAGCCATGCTGAGGTATTGTATGAGCAAGCGTTAGCGACTGCATGGGAAACCTGCCCCTTTTTTATGGAAATAGGCCTGCTTGTCGTGTCAAAGTGATAGAGGACACATACGATACATGGAGGGCATAAGCTCTTGTGCAACAACTTTGGGGACATCTCCCGAAGCGGGTACAGTCGAAGACGGGGGAGACCCCGTCTTTTTACATGTACCGTCTTATGTATGGGGGTTTTTTTGGAAATTGTGTCGATACCCATGTTTAACTTGCAATTTGCTTCCAAATAGGTTTTACTTAGTTTTGATAATGGATATGTTAGTATTGCATGTATCGTATATGCACTGAAACATGTTCTTGTGAATTACGTGTGAGAGGAAGTGTCCCTAGGTGAGTACCCCACTCAACTTAAAGATTGACCAGGAGAAAGTCCACGAGACCCCGATGGTGGATTTGGCATTTATGGTTTTGAAAGCGGCCAATACTCCATATTATTACCGTGACCTGATGAATGAAGTCGCCAAATTGCGTGGCTTGTCCGACGAGGAAATCAATGACGTTATCGCTCAGCTATATACTGAAATCAACATTGACGGGCGTTTTGCCTGTGTCGGTACGAATCTGTGGGGCTTGAAACGTTGGTATCCGGTGGATAAATCCGAAGATGCTCTGACAGGCGCCAAGCGCCCTCGTATTATTAACGACGAAGACGATGATGACGAAGACGACTATCATGAGGAAGAAGAAACCTACAACTCTGATGACGACTTCGATGCAGATAGTGAAGACGAGGACGGCGAAGATGAGCTGTTCGACGGTGAAGATGACGATAGTGATGAAGACGTAGTTATAGACGACGAAGACCTCGGTGATGAGGATGACACAGAAGATGAAAATGATGAGGATTCGTTGGATGACGATGACGACTCGCTTCGTTAGGAACGAATTGTAAGGGGAGACGTGTTCTCCCTTTTTTCGTGACCGTTTTCTTGAAACCCATCCTGATTTGAAGCTTTCAGGTGGATTCATTCCAATCTTGCGCAAAGGGTAAATTAACACAGATAACTTCCTTGACAGGGGATTGGACACGGGGTAAACTATTGCTTGGGCTTATGATTGATTCACTTATATGTTTGCTTTTTTGTATAAAAGTGCCCCGTACTACGGGAGTGCTTTTTTGTTTTTTATAGGGGTGTTTTCACTCATGAAAGAGGGCTAAGGGCGGCGGTGTGGAAAATAAATCCGCTGCCTTCTTCATGGATGATAATCCGTGTAAACGGGTTACGATAACATCATAATGTCGCCTGAATTTTGCATTTTATCTAGGAGGGTTTTGAACAGTGACAAAGTATATTTTTGTGACAGGCGGGGTTGTGTCTTCCTTGGGCAAAGGGATTACGGCAGCTTCACTGGGAAGGCTTTTGAAGAACAGGGGGCTAAAGGTAACGATCCAAAAATTCGATCCTTACCTGAATGTCGATCCGGGTACCATGAGCCCTTACCAGCACGGTGAAGTGTTTGTAACGGATGATGGTGCGGAAACGGATCTTGACTTGGGACACTATGAACGCTTTATTGATATTAATCTGTCCAAGAACAGCAATGTCACAACAGGCAAGGTATATTCCAGCGTAATCAGCAAAGAGCGTCGTGGAGAATATTTGGGCGGTACAGTACAGGTTATCCCTCACATTACGAACGAAATCAAGGAGCGCGTGTACCGTGCAGGCCGCGAAGCGGGTTCGGACGTCATTATTACAGAAATTGGCGGTACTGTGGGCGATATCGAGAGTCTGCCATTTTTGGAAGCCATTCGTCAGCTTAAAAGCGAAGTTGGACGCGAAAATGTAATGTACATTCACGTAACGCTCATTCCTTATATCAAAGCTGCTGGTGAGGTGAAAACCAAACCAACCCAGCACAGCGTAAAAGAACTGCGCAGCATTGGCATTCAGCCAAATGTCATTGTTTGCCGTACAGAGCATGAGCTGTCCTCTGATATGAAGGCCAAAATTGCGCTGTTCTGCGATATCGATGCGAACGCTGTGGTAGAATGCCGCGATGCTTCGACTCTCTACGAGGTTCCGTTGAACCTGCGTGAAGAAGGCTTGGACGAAATCGTCGTTAACCACCTGAAGCTGACAACCCCTGCACCGGATATGACCGAGTGGGAAGGGCTGGTTGATCGAATCAGCAAGCTGGATAAAACGGTTGAGATTGCCATTGTTGGTAAATACGTCGCATTGCATGATGCGTATTTAAGCGTGGTTGAGTCACTCTCCCATGCCGGATTTGATGCCAATGCGGATGTGAAAATCCGCTGGGTAAACGCTGAAGAAGTGACAGACGAGAACGTAGCGGACATGCTGGGCGGCATTGGCGGCATTCTCGTACCGGGTGGCTTCGGCGATCGCGGGATTGAAGGTAAAATCAGCACGATCCGTTATGCCCGTGAGAACAAAATTCCGTTTTTCGGCATTTGTTTGGGTATGCAGGTATCTGTCATTGAGGTTGCCCGTTCCCTGGCTGGTCTTGAAGGAGCCAACAGCTCGGAAATCAATCCGGCTACAGATTACCCTGTTATCGATCTGCTTCCTGATCAAAAGGACATCGAAGATTTGGGCGGTACGATGCGTCTTGGCTTGTACCCGTGCAAACTGGTGGAAGGCTCCCTTGCAGCGGCTTGCTACAACGACGAGCTGGTATACGAAAGACACCGCCACCGGTACGAATTCAATAATGAATATCGTGAAGTTATTGAGAAAGCAGGTCTTCGTATTTCTGGTACTTCACCGGACGGACGTTTGGTGGAAATTGTTGAGCTTCCAGAGCATCCGTGGTTCCTGGCCGTACAATTCCATCCGGAATTTACTTCCCGTCCGAACCGTCCACAGCCTTTGTTCCGTGAATTTGTAAAAGCAGCATTGCAGCTTCAAGGTTAATGCAATAATGGTTTAAAAGGCCTCCTCTGGAGGTCTTTTTTCACATCATGATTCCTGTTTATGAAAGAAAATTCCACAATTATGTATAAGAGAAGGATTTTCTTTTTGCAGGATCGAATATAGTTTTAGGTATGGGACGGATATTGTACGTCATCGGACGCTGTTATGGGAATAGCTGCATGGATCCACGTTTTAAGATCTTAGGAGGTTAAAACATTGGAAAAGAAAAAAGTATTAATCGTCGATGACCAGAATGGAATACGAATTTTGCTGATGGAAGTGTTCGGAAGTGAGGGTTATGAGACCTTTCAAGCAGCGAACGGAAAAATTGCACTTGAAATTGTTGAAAAGGAACCGCCTGATCTGGTTCTGCTGGATATGAAAATTCCGGGTATGGACGGACTCGAAATCTTGAAGCATTTAAAGGCCATGAATCCCGATATCAAGGTTATTATGATGACAGCGTATGGTGAACTGGACATGATTAAAGAGGCGACGGAGCTAGGTGCACTTATGCATTTTACCAAGCCTTTTGATATTGACGAAATGAGAATTGCTGTGAACAAACAACTCAGGAGTGACTAGATCAGTCACTTTGGTTGAGAACTCTGTTAGCCAAACAGGGTTTTTTGTTTGTGTTTATGGGAAATACTGAAAGTAAATCCTCTCCTTATACAATTCTATGATAAAACGGCGTCCTGAGCGTGATTTTTGTATGTGTTGATATGCAAAAGCTTGTTTAGTATTTAACATGGGTTGTGGTATAATAAGCCCGTATGTGATGTCGGCTAAAAAGATAGACAAACCCAAACACCTTTAGGAGGACTGTAACCATGCCATTGGTATCTATGAAAGACATGTTGAACAAAGCACTCGAAGGAAAATATGCAGTAGGTCAATACAACATTAACAACCTGGAGTGGACTCAAGCTATTCTGGGCGCTGCTGAAGAAGAAAAATCCCCTGTAATCCTGGGCGTTTCTGAAGGCGCGGCTCGTCACATGGGCGGTTTCTACACTGTTGTTAAAATGGTTGAAGGACTTATTCATGACATGAAAATTACGGTTCCAGTTGCAATCCACTTGGACCATGGTTCCAGCTTTGAAAAATGTAAAGAAGCTATCGATGCTGGCTTCACATCTGTTATGATTGACGATTCCCATAGCCCAATTGAAAAAAATATCGAAACAACGAAGAAAGTTGTTGAATATGCACATTCCAAAGGCGTTTCCGTTGAAGCTGAAGTTGGAATGGTTGGCGGCCAAGAAGATGATGTTGTAGGTGACGTAATGTACGCTAAGCTGGACGATTGTGTACGTATCGTTAACGAAACTGGCATCGATACACTAGCTCCTGCACTGGGTTCCGTTCATGGACCATACAAAGGTGAGCCAAACCTGGGCTTTAAAGAAATGGAAGAAATCCGCAATGCTGTGAAACTGCCGCTCGTTCTTCATGGCGGAACAGGTATCCCTACACATGACATCCAAAAATCCATTTCCCTGGGTACTTCCAAAATCAACGTAAACACTGAAAACCAAATCGCATTTGCGAAAGTGGTTCGTGAAGTGCTTGCAGCGAAACCAGATGCTTACGATCCACGTACATTCATCCAACCAGGCCGTGAAGCAATCAAACAAACGGTTATCGGTAAAATTCGTGAGTTCGGCTCTAACAACAAAGCGTAATAACGAGTGAACTGGTCGTGCTTTTGCACGTACTAGATCCATTTTTGGGTTGTAGATGTAGTTCTGCTGCACAAAATATTTAATTTTATATAGCTGAATAGTTTGATATGGAAAGCACACCGCTTAGCCGGTGTCTTTCCATTTTCAACACTAAAAAGTTGAAGTTTCGTTGTTTTAGTTCTTGGTTTGACCGACTGCAAAACACGTAGGGGGACCCTCAAGCTTATGGAAAAATTGATGATCACCGGTGGACGACCGCTTCAAGGTACAGTTTCCATCAGCGGTGCCAAAAACAGTGCCATCGCCTTGATTCCCGCCGCCATTCTGGCAGAGTCGGAAGTCATTTTGGACAATTTGCCGCTGCTCAGCGATGTGGCGGTGTATTCCGAAATATTAGAGGAACTTGGTGCAACAGTTGCCTGGGAAGGCAGCCAGATGAAAATTGATCCGTCCTCTATTAAATCTATTCCCATGCCGAATGGACCGGTTAAGAAATTACGAGCTTCCTACTATATGATGGGAGCCATGCTGGGCAGATTCAAGGAAGCGATTATCGGTTTGCCAGGAGGGTGTAATTTTGAACCCCGGCCCATTGATCAGCATATCAAAGGTTTTGAAGCGCTAGGTGCTACGGTGACGAATGAGCACGGTGCTATTCATTTGCATGCCAAAGAGCTGCGCGGCAACAAAATTTACTTGGATGTCAGCAGCGTAGGGGCTACGATTAACATCATGCTGGCGGCCGCACGTGCCAAAGGCGCCACAATTATCGAAAATGCGGCTAAAGAGCCTGAGATTATAGATGTAGCAACTCTGTTAAACTCCATGGGGGCCATTATTAAGGGCGCTGGCACGGAAACGATCCGTATTGAAGGCGTGTCTGAGCTACATGGCTGCCGTCACTCTATCATACCTGACCGCATACAAGCGGGCACATATATGATTGCTGCTGCGGCTACCCGTGGCAATGTATTAATCGACAACGTAATTCCCAAGCATATGGAGGCCCTTACTGCAAAAATGCAAGAGATGGGTATCGGTATCGAGGAATATGATGAAAGTATTCGTGTACTCGGTGCGCCTCGTTATGAACATGTCGACGTTAAAGCCTTAGTTTACCCCGGATTCGCCACGGATTTGCAGTCTCCTATGACCAGCTTGCTTACCCAGGCGCAGGGTGTTAGTGTATTGAGCGATTTTGTGTACAGCAATCGTTTCAAGCACGTTCCTGAACTGGTGCGAATGGGGGCTAAGATCCGCGTAGAGGGTCGGTCTGCCATTATTGAAGGCGGCCATTTGAATGCGGCGAAAGTCAAAGCGGCTGATCTGCGAGCCGGAGCAGCACTTGTCATCGCCGGACTTACGGTGAGTGAAGGTGTAACCGAGGTGACAGGTGTTGAATATATTGACCGTGGTTATGATCACCTTGTCTCCAATCTGCGTCATTTGGGCGCGGACGTATGGCGGCAGACAGAATAATTTGAACAAACACTATTTTGAACTCCGAAATGGATGAACAATAGAATGGGTAAGCTCTGTGCAGCCGCTGCTTGATACAAGATTGTGGTTCATACGTAACAATCTTTTATCGGAAAACCGGAATAATTCGGTATAATTCAGGCAGACGGCTGCATAACTTTATTTGTTTTGGTTAAAATTATATTAGTGGTGTTTATGATATCATTGTCTATCATTTAGATGTATGAATGGACTTAATAATTGAATAGGTGGTTATTATATGGATCTGCAAATTTCCGATCTGGAAGAAATGAAGCTGACCGACCTGTACAAGCTGGCCAAGCAATACCAGATCCCGTACTACGGAACGCTCAAGAAGAAAGAATTAATTTTTGCCATCCTGCGTGCGCAAGCTGAGAAGAGCGGATTGATGTTTATGCAGGGGGTTCTGGAAATACTTCCTGAAGGTTATGGCTTTCTGAGGCCAATCAATTATCTCCCGAGTACCGAAGATATTTACATCTCTGCTTCACAAATCCGCAAGTTTGACTTAAGAACAGGCGATCTTGTATCCGGTAAATGCCGAACGCCAAAAGAAAATGAACGATATTTTGGATTGCTTCAAGTTAACGCAGTCAATGGAAGAAGTCCTGAGCAAGCTGCTGAGAGGCTACATTTTCCTGCACTGACTCCACTTTATCCGCAAACCAAATTAGTCCTTGAAACTTCCCCCAACCATTTGTCTACGAGAATTATGGATGTACTGGCCCCTGTCGGACTTGGACAGCGCGGACTTATTGTAGCACCTCCCAAAGCTGGGAAGACGCTTCTCCTCAAAGAAATTGCCAATAGCATTTCTACCAACAATCCCGAGATTGAGCTTTTTGTCTTGTTGATTGATGAACGCCCCGAAGAAGTGACCGATATGCAGCGTTCTGTTAAAGGTGAAGTAGTGGCTTCTACATTTGATGAGCTTCCTGAAAATCACATCAAAGTGGCAGAACTGGTATTGGAGCGTGCGCTGCGTCTCGTGGAGCATAAAAAGGATGTTGTTATCCTGCTAGACAGCATTACACGTCTGGCTCGTGCGTACAATCTCGTTATTCCTCCATCCGGTCGTACTTTGAGTGGGGGTATTGATCCGGCGGCATTTCATCGTCCGAAGCGCTTTTTTGGTGCGGCACGGAACGTGGAGGAAGGCGGCAGTCTGACAATCCTTGCTACAGCGTTGATTGATACGGGATCACGCATGGATGATATCATCTATGAAGAGTTCAAGGGTACTGGCAACATGGAGCTTCATTTGGACCGCAAACTGGCAGAACGTCGTATCTTCCCTGCCATTGATATCCGCCGTTCCGGCACACGTCGCGAGGAAGTGCTGTTGAACAAGGAAGAACTGGATACCATTTGGGCTATTCGTAAAAATATGACGGAAAGCCATGATTTTGTGGAAGGCTTCCTCAAAAAGCTGCGCAACAGCAAAAATAACGCCGAATTTTTGGCTTCGTTTGATTTGACGACACCTTCTGGTGGATCGCCAAGCAGCTCGGGCGGTCAACAACGGAGAACCACGCGTTCTACCGCAGCGTCGGTCCCGGCCTCGACCAACTAAACCCAATTCATGTATTTTATCTGTTCCGCAAGATCGTGGCCGTTACGGTTCAACTGTTAATGGTGTGTTTTTTGACGGAGCGAAAGGAGTTCCATAATGTATTTGGTGTATGCCGACGAAAAAGGCAATGTATATGATCATGCTTCTTTGTATGGGCTTGCCCGCAGTGCAGACATGATTGTCGAAATCATGGAGGATGAGCTTATTCCGCTACCGGAAGGAGCTACGCTGGTAGGTTTGCCCAACACCCGCCCGGTCGGTATGAACCCTGATACTGGGGAAATGGTTTCTCTTCCTGGAGATATGCAGGCAGTAGGAGCGCTACTGCCACAAGGTTTTACACGCTTATGTCTGCCGGGGTATGTGAAAACCGATAAAGAATATAAGCTCCCCTTGTTCGGTTATTCTGCCGTAGTCTGGAAAGATGGAGCATTTTATGTAACCGCAGAGCAGAGTGACAGTCCGTCCAAATGGAATCCTGAAAACTGTGACCGTCACCAGGTCAAGCTGGGGGTTCAGCGGATGACGGAGCAATATCCGGAAAACCGACTTTACCAACATTTGTCCAACTGTGCGTTAGGCTACGAATGTCTTACTTCCTCGAACACATTCCTGAATCGCTGGGAAGGAGGGGTCCCAGTATCCTATTCTTGTAATGCCGGTTGCTTTGGCTGTATATCTGAACAGCCGGATGACAGTGGCTTTGTGTCTCCGCAAACAAGAATGAATTTCCGCCCCCGTGTCGAAGAAATTGTAGAGGTCATGCTGGAACACTTGAAAACACCGGAGTCCATCATCAGCTTCGGGCAAGGTTGCGAAGGTGAGCCTTCCACTCAAGCCAAACTGATTATTGATGCAATCAAAGAAGTGCGTTCCGTTACCGATATGGGATATATCAATATCAATACAAATGCGGGCTTGAACGATCATATCCGGGGCATTGTAGATGCAGGTCTTGATCTGATGCGGGTCAGCACCATTAGTGCGCTGGACGATCATTACAATGCTTATTACAAGCCTAGGGGCTATACGTTAGCCAATGTAGAAAAATCACTCCGATATGCCTCTGAGCAGGGTGTATATACGTCGATTAACTATCTGATATTCCCTGGTGTAACTGACCGGGAGGAAGAAATTGAGGCGATGATCGAGTTCGCCAAACGTACTAAGCTCAAGCTGATTCAGATGCGTAATCTGAATATTGATCCTGAGAGCTATTTGGAGTTGATTCCACCTGCTCAAGGAGACATACTTGGCATGAAGCAAATGCTTGAGATTTACCGGGAAGAGCTGCCTGATGTCGTTATCGGGTCTTATACTCATGTACCGCCACCGGGACAGGCACGTCCCAAATTTGCCAGAGCCTAAAACGCTCAATAGCAACCCGAAATACACCTGTTTCACGTCAGTTTGAGTGCGCAAAACAGGTATTGAAACACTTATATTCAAGTGCTATAATTTGAACATGTGTTCATACAACTCTGGACTGATAGGACGTTCAGGGCGGAAAGAGGTGAAAGTTAATGCAACAGGCTATTCAACCGAAGTTTAACGTAACTAATGTTACTTGCGCTTGCGGGAATACGTTTGAGACTGGTTCAGTAAAAGAATCTCTGCGTGTAGAGATTTGTTCCGCTTGCCACCCGTTCTTCACAGGTAAGCAGAAGTTTATTGATGCTGGTGGACGCGTGGATCGTTTCAAAAAGAAATACGGTATGTAATAAGTTGCCGCAAGTTATAAAGTTATTAGAGCCTTCTGCAATTGCAGGAGGCTCTTTTTGTCGGTATTTGCTATTTGCTTTTTGTACAGCCATGAGATATACTTATTTTCACCGTGCTAGATGGGGAGGTAGCGGTGCCCTGTAACTCGCAATCCGCTATAGCGAGGTTGAATTCCTGTTAGAGGTGTTGTTGATGTGAGGCTGGTCCCTGCGCACAATGTTGACGGTTGGGTCCTCCGCAATGAGTACTTGTGAACCTGGTCAGGTCCGGAAGGAAGCAGCCATAAGCAAGCCCACTCTTGTGCCGGAGGGTTGCCTAGCCCGAGTTGTTGTTCAGGGTTGCCGCTCGGATCACAACGATCAATAACAGGTGCACGGTTTATATCTGGAATCAGAACATCTTGGCAGTCCATGCGAAGGTGTTTTTTTGTGTTTATAAATTGGAAGGTGTTCGGTTTAGATTCGGACGGGAGTATAGTATAATGAAGTGACTGTGAATGGTCATGAAAGTGAATGGGAAAGAGGGTAACGCGCATTGGAACATATAGCGTTGTACCGTGCTTGGCGGCCTCAGGCCTTCAAAGACATGGTAGGACAACAGCATATTATCCAGACATTGCAGAACGCCATTCGTGAAAATCGCACGTCCCATGCTTACCTGTTCAGTGGTCCGCGAGGAACGGGGAAGACAAGTGCGGCCAAAATTTTGGCCAAGGCAATCAACTGTGAGCATGGACCTGCGCCGGAACCTTGCAACGAATGCGAAGCCTGCAAACGGATCACGGCCGGGGCAGTTATGGATGTACAGGAAATTGATGCAGCCTCCAACCGGGGCGTTGAAGAGATTCGTGATTTGCGCGATAAAGTCAAATATGCGCCGACAGAAGTGCGGCACAAGGTTTATATCATTGATGAGGTGCACATGCTGACGACGGAAGCGTTCAATGCGCTGCTGAAGACGCTGGAAGAGCCGCCGCCACACGTCATGTTCATATTGGCCACGACAGAGCCACATCGGATCCCGGCGACGATTATTTCACGCTGTCAGCGTTTTGACTTCCGGCGAGTATCGCTGGAAGAGCAGACAGAACGGCTTGATCTGATATGTCGACAGGAGAACATACAAGCTGATGCAGATGCACTGCAGTACATTGCGCGTCTTTCAGATGGCGGGATGCGGGATGCGGTTAGCGTTTTGGATCAGATATCCTCGTTTACAGACGGCCCGGTTACCTATCAGCAGGTGCTGGATATGACGGGAGGCATTGCGTCCGAACAATTCGGCAAGCTTGCGTTGGCGTTGCTGAAAGAAGACGTGGGCACGGTGCTTCAAATGATCGAGAACTTTATGCAGGAAGGTAAAAGCGCGGATAAGTGCATGGAGAATCTCCTGTACTATTTCCGGGATTTGCTTATGATCAAGATGGTGCCACAGGCCACTAAAATGACAGAGCGAGTTCTGGATTCGGAGCAGTTCAGGGAAATAGCAGATGCCTTTACCAAGGAGCAACTCTTTGCGATGATCGACACCCTTAATCGTTATCAGAGCGAGATGAAATATGCTGTTCAGCCGCAAACTCTGTTTGAGGTAGCTCTGTTGAAGCTGTGCAGCATTCCCGGGGAAACGGTAGCTGTTGCTCAGCCGACTGCACAGCGATCTGGCGCTGTTGCCGGTGATCAGGGAGATGTAGCGGCGTTGAAGCGTCAGCTTGCTGAGCTGGAGAAGAAGCTGGAACGCGCGTTGCAAGGTGGATTGGCCGTCGGGGCGGGCCAGGAGGCCTCATCGGGTGGGCGTCAGGCTTCCGGTGGTCGTGCCCCTGCTCCGCGAATTTCTGCTCCAGCCAAGCTCCCCCCTCAGCTGGATCGTTATATCGCCGAGAAGTCGAGCGAAGCGTTTGCAGCAACGGGGCGTAAGTGGAGTCAGATTTTGCAGGGAGTCAAAGAGGCGAAGGTCACGGTTCATGCATGGTTTATGGACGGTGAACCGGTTTCTGTGTTAGAGGACAGCGTGCTGGTAGCCTTTAAAAACAATATCCATCGTGAAACTACCGAAAAGCCTGCGAATAAGCAGGTTATTGAGAAGGTTCTGCATGAACAGTTGGGCCATCCATATCGTCTGGTGACGATGATGCAAAAGGATTGGAGTGCTGCGATTGAAGGAGTTTCCGACCAGCCTGCCGAAGAATTCCAACTGGAGCCGGAGCAAGATACGCCGGGAAAGTCCAAAGAACCCTGGATTGATGAAGCAATTCAGCTTTTCGGGGAAGACCTGGTAGTTATTAAAGATTAAATCAAAGTTATACTTCATTAAAGGAGATGATTGAAATGAATAATATGAACCAAATGATGAAGCAAGTGAAAAAAATGCAGGAGCAAATGCTGAAAGCCCAAGAGGAGCTTGGCGAAAAAGTAATCGAAGGCAGTTCCGGCGGCGGTGTCGTGACTGTAGAGGTAAGTGGTCATAAAAAAGTGTTGTCCATCACGATCAAACCGGAGGCTGTAGATCCTGATGATGTGGAAATGCTGCAAGATCTCGTGCTGACTGCGGTCAATGATGCTTTGTCCAAAGCAGACGAACTGGCTAACAATGATATGGGCAAATTTACAGGCGGCATGAAAATTCCGGGCTTGTTCTAGTCTGCTGCAAAAAGGAGAAACACACTATTGTATTATCCGGAGCCGATCGCAAAGCTAATTGATGCTTTTACACGCCTACCGGGAGTGGGGCCCAAAACGGCTGCCCGGTTGGCTTTTCACGTACTGAAGATGAAGGAAGATGATGTGATTGATTTTGCCAAAGCGCTGGTCAATGTGAAACGTAATCTTCACTTCTGTTCAGTCTGCGGCAATATTACGGACACCGACCCTTGTCGGATTTGTCAGGATAAGACGAGGGATGCCTCCGTCATTTGTGTTGTTCAGGATTCCAAGGATTTGGTAGCCATGGAGCGCACCAAAGAATTTGATGGTCTTTACCATGTGCTTCACGGCGCGATTTCTCCTATGGAGGGAATTGGTCCTGAAGATATCAAGCTCAAGGAATTACTGAATAGGCTCAGTGATGAACGCGTCAAGGAGCTGATTTTGGCGACGAATCCGAACATTGAAGGAGAGGCCACAGCCATGTACATTTCGCGGCTGGTGCGTCCTTTTGAGATTAGGGTTACTCGTATTGCTCACGGATTGCCGGTAGGTGGAGATTTGGAGTATGCCGACGAGGTTACCTTGTCCAAAGCCCTGGAAGGCCGCAGAGAGCTCAATTAGCAGGTGTATTTATGCGTTATAGATATGAGTGCTGAATGTCCTATGGACATTCTGAACACGCTTGGGGGAGCCGATTTGGCTCCTTTTTGCTTGTAATGATAACGTGAGTATGAACCGTTCCCGGTTCTAAGTTTGTCCTCTGCTCAATAAGTATGAATAAGGAAGTCTTGCAGACTGTAAACACAATTCAGCTTGTGAGGAGGATGAATGGATGTGGGAACGGATGAAGCGAAATTTTCGTCGACAGGAGCACAACAAATCAGAAGCAGAGTGTCGGCAGGAATTGTTTGCCCAGATTAGAACTTCGCATGCGGAATGGCTAAGAGCACATCGTTTGTTTCATGAAGCTACCGGCAAGGATGAGATCGATTATGCCATTTTTGTTCTGGAAGCCGCGGAGCGTAAATATCAAATCCACTTAAAAAGTGCCAAGCAGCAAGGCTTACATCGTTTTCACCTACCTGCAGATGAACCGGGGTATGTGCATGATCCGGATCGTGAACATAAACGGAGAGCAGAATGAGAGGGGCGGTCTGGCTTGTTCTGATTGCCTGTGTCGTGGTACTGACATATTTGATTCTTAAAAAAAATCTGGGTATCGGTTGGCTAGCGGTATTCGGGGCGCATATGGCTTTGGCGGCAATCGCACTGTATATTATCAATTATTCAGGGTGGATCACGCAGGTGTATATTCCGATTAATCCGGTGACAATGGGGACAGTAACGATATTAGGCTTGCCCGGGATTGCACTCTTATTGGGTTTGAAAATGATGTTATTCGGACAGGTTGTATGAAAACCCTATATATGGAAAGGTATTAATTTTAAAATATAGTTGACGGCAAATTCAATTATGTGATACATTAATTCTCGGCTCTTGAAGCCCGGGAATTTTTTTGTGAGAACAACGCTTGAATGAAACTAAAAAAAGATTTTAAAAAAGTGTTGACTTGAATCCCGAATATGTGTTATATTAATCAAGTCGCCGCTGAGACGCGGTGGTGAAACAAAGCAAGAAAAAAAGTAAGACATTATGTGAGTTTGATCTTTGAAAACTGAACAACGAGTGAGTAAATGGCGAAGGTTTCGGACATGCTGTAAAGCTGAACGGAACTGGAGTAAAAGAGATATTTTATCTCGTCAGATTCAAAATGAGCTAATCGCTCTTT
>NZ_JH601039.1:0-9631 GCF_000245715.1 Paenibacillus sp. Aloe-11
ACCAATACTAATCGGTCGAGGGCTTATCCTAAAGATAAGACGCAATGAAGTTTCGGATCCAGTTTTCAGGGTGTAACACCTTGAATTAGGCTTAATATTCAGTATAATATGTAGAATAACTAGCTTGATTATCGCTAAGTGCGTCTATTTATTTGGAGAGATACCCAAGTGGCTATAAGGGGACCCTCTGCTAAGGGGTTAGACTGCGAAAGTGGTGCGAGGGTTCGAATCCCTCTCTCTCCGCCATTTAGGACAAGCTTGCGAAATATTATGTTATGGCGGTGTAGCTCAGCTGGCTAGAGCGTACGGTTCATACCCGTGAGGTCGGGGGTTCGATCCCCTCCGCCGCTACCATACATACCCAGGAGGCTTAGCTCAGCTGGGAGAGCATCTGCCTTACAAGCAGAGGGTCGGGGGTTCGATCCCCTCAGCCTCCACCACCGTGCCGGTGTAGCTCAATTGGTAGAGCAACTGACTTGTAATCAGTAGGTTGGGGGTTCAAGTCCTCTCGCCGGCACCATTTATGAAAAATATAGGGAACTGTGGTGTAGAGGCCTAACATGCCTGCCTGTCACGCAGGAGATCGCGGGTTCGAATCCCGTCAGTTCCGCCATTTTTCAATATCATAGTTTAACCGTACTAAAGTGGGAAGGGGAATCCCTCCGCACTTTATTTTTTGTTAGTGGGTATGGCTCGGTAGCTCAGTCGGTAGAGCAGAGGACTGAAAATCCTCGTGTCGGCGGTTCGATTCCGTCCCGAGCCACCTTAATATGGAGGATTAGCGAAGTGGCCAAACGCATCAGACTGTAAATCTGCTCCCTTACGGGTTCGGTGGTTCGAATCCATCATCCTCCACCAGTTTTATGAGCCATTAGCTCAGTTGGTAGAGCACCTGACTTTTAATCAGGGTGTCGAAGGTTCGAGTCCTTCATGGCTCATCGAAAGTCATCAACTTAGGTTGATGGCTTTTTTTGTGCTGTTTAAGTTATGTTTTTAATCACTTTTTTATTTTACGGTATCGACGGGTTATAATGGGTTCATTATGTTCGCTTTGTGCATATTCAAAAAAAGTGAAGTGGTGATCGTGTGACTCTGAATACGGAATGGATTCAGCAACAGCTTCAGAATATTATTCAAGCGCCTTTTACCATAGTGTCCTGGTGTTCGGAAATGACGGCAGAAGGTCAATCAGCAGATTCAGTTATGCCGAATAGATCGTTTATACGTGATAACAAGTTATATTTCCCGTTTCGCGCATCGGTGGGTGAGCTGGCTGCCTTTATGGTAGAGGCCAGACACTTGACCGATCGGGAACGACAGTTGGTAGAAGCGCTGTTGGGGAACATGGAGCAGATGTGGCAGAATGGGGCGCAATTGTCGATGAATCCGATGTATAGCGAGGAAGAGCAGATGAATCGTTTTGGACAATGGCTTATACAGCAGGCTGCCAATCTGCACAATGAAGAAGAGGTTCCCGAAGAGTTGCAGCTTCACGATTCACTATCGGCGTGTATGGTTCCGATTTTACTGAATGGCGAGGGAACACAGGAGGGTGGGATTGCCTTCCCGCAGCTGCATCGATTGTTGGCCAGTTATTTTGGTGGAGAGGTGCTGCTTGTTCCACTCGATAAGCAATCTTGGTTGATTATGGCTAAAAAAGAGCTTCTGTTAGGAGCAGACGACGAACGGGATAAAGATGCTGAAACCAGGGATGCGGATTTTACGGAATCGCTGGAGGAGGTCCTTACGGCTTTTAGTTTGGGCTTATACGAGCTTATTGCGAATGAGTGGGTGGGTGTATTCCATTTGGCGGTATCCAAGCCGTTAATTCCTGCACGAAATCTACCCAAAGAGCTGAATATGTTATGGGAGACGATCCACCTTGGGAAAATTTTTCATGTAACAGAGCACATCCACTTTTCATGGGAGCTTCATTTGGAAAGGCTGTTAAATCGCATTCCCAAGGAGCAACGGATACTATTTTTGGAGCAGCTAATGAAATCGTCTGTCATATTGAAAGACCCAGAAACGGCAGGTACATTGGATATCTTTTTTCAACTGGACTGTAATGTAAGTGAGACAGCTAAGCGCCTGTATGTACACCGAAATACGCTAATTTACCGTCTGGACAAAATTAAACAGGAGACGGGATTGGATGTTCGGACGTTTAATGATGCAGTTCTGGTGAAGCTTTATCTACTATTGTATAAAGTGACAAAAAGGAAATAGCATTTTTGTGCAGTTTGCGAATAGCCATGCTTTGGGGACTAGGGTAAGATACAAGTAGAAAATGTATTCGATTTCAAAACTTGACCTTGGGGAGGCAAAAGCTATGGCTGGCGTACGTTTAGAGCATATTTTCAAAAAATATCCGGGTGCAGATAAAGCTACGGTTGTTGATGTCAATTTGGACATTCAAGATAAAGAATTTCTCGTATTGGTTGGTCCTTCCGGCTGTGGGAAATCTACTACACTTCGTATGATCGCTGGTCTGGAGGAAATCTCGGACGGTAAATTGTACATTGGAGATCGTGTTGTGAACGACGTGGCTCCAAAGGATCGCGATATCGCGATGGTATTCCAGTCTTATGCCTTGTATCCGCATATGAACGTGTACCAAAACATGGCTTTTGGTCTGAAGCTTCGCAAGGTGAAGAAAGAAGAAATTGATAAACGTGTACGTGAAGCAGCTAAAATCCTTGATATTGAGCATCTGCTCGATCGCAAGCCGAAAGCGCTGTCGGGTGGTCAGCGTCAGCGTGTTGCCTTGGGACGTGCGATTGTACGTGATCCGCAAGTCTTCCTGATGGATGAGCCACTGTCCAACCTGGATGCCAAGCTGCGTGGTCAGATGCGTGCGGAAATCACGAAGCTGGCTAAGCGTTTGGAAACGACTGTAATCTACGTAACACATGATCAGGTCGAAGCAATGACCATGGGTGATCGGATCGTAGTCATGAAGGATGGTATTATCCAACAAGCTGCATCCCCGGATGAACTGTACAACCGTCCAGTGAATTTGTTCGTGGCTGGTTTTATCGGCTCTCCTACAATGAACTTTATCTCAGGTAAGCTGGTTGAAAAAGAAGGAGCGTTGCATTTCACAGCACCAGGTCTGGAGCTGTTCGTGCCTGAAGGTAAAGGTCAGATTTTAAAAGCGAAGGGTTATATCGGCAAAGAAGTGATCTTGGGTATCCGTCCTGAGGATATTCATGAAGAGCCTGTATTCCTGGAGGCTTCTCCGAATACGATCTTTACATCCACGGTGGACGTAACGGAAAATCTTGGTCACGAAATGCTGTTGTACCTGAGTGGTGCCGGAAATGATACGATTATTGCTCGTGTAGACGGACGTTCCAATACTCGTGATGGTGTCAAAGCGAAGTTGGCTGTCGATATGAACAAGGTTCATATTTTCGATAAAGAATCGGAATTGAGCATTTTGGTTGGTGAATAAGATCAGCCTGTAAAGAGAGTCGCCGTTTTCCCGACCGGGAAAACGGCGGCTCTTTTTGTATATGTCCTACAGCTACCAGCTTCGGCATTGCATTCGTTAGAAAATTCCGATACGATGGGTACAATGGTACAGGTCTGGGTTCAGGCAAGCTTTGTAGCAGGGTTATATGTGAGATTATTCAAACGGTCGGAACCAGAGGCAGCCTGAAATCATATGTTTGAATACAGCGAGGCTTGGGCTGGTACAGGATGGACTGGCGTGAGGCTGTATAGTTAATAGGTAAAGCTACATAAATCAAATAACGTATAGAATCCGGTTTTGCAGATGAAGGGGAGAATACGATGGCTAAAAAGGTAAAGGTATCCGAGCTTGTACAGCAGTTTCAAATGGAGGTTATTTCCGGTGAAAAGGGTCTGCGCAGACTCATCACAGTCGACGATTTGAATCGTCCGGGTTTGGAGATGGCCGGGTATTTTGAATACCATACACAAGAGCGGGTGCAGCTTTTGGGGAGGTCTGAGTTGGCTTTTCTGGGTATGCTGCCTCCTGAGGAGAGACGGGATCGGATGGAGCGTCTGTGTACAGAGCTGACTCCATGTATCATTATCACTCGTGCTTTGGAAGTACCTGATGAGTTAGTGAAGGCGAGTGCTGAGCGAGATGTACCTGTACTGCGAACCAATATGGCGACGACGATTTTATCAAGCCGCATTACGGGTTTTCTGGAAAGAAAGCTGGCTCCTACAGCGACCATTCATGGTGTATTGTGTGATGTGTATGGCGTAGGTATGCTTATCACAGGCAGCAGCGGGATTGGTAAAAGTGAAACGGCGCTGGAACTGGTTAAGCGTGGACACCGCTTGGTAGCGGATGATGCGGTAGAAATTCGGCAAACGTCTGATTTTCAGCTGCATGGCACGGCACCTGAGTTGATTCGTCACCTGCTGGAAATTCGGGGCGTGGGTATCATTAATGTGATGACGCTGTTTGGTGCAGGTGCTGTTCGTAATAACAAGCGGATTACATTGGTCGTCCGTCTGGAGGCATGGCAACAAGACAAGCAGTATGACCGTCTAGGCCTGGATGAAGAAACGACACGTATTATTGATACAGATGTTCCGCTCGTTACGATTCCAGTTCGTCCGGGCCGAAATTTGGCTGTTATTATCGAGGTGGCAGCGATGAACTATCGTTTGAAACAAATGGGCGTTAACGCAGCCCTGCAATTTACGAATAAGCTGACCGCTACGATCTCCGAAGATATGGAAGATATGGATTAAGGGCCGGTGTTTGCAAGGAAGAAAAAGGAGTGAGCGAAACATATGTCAACGGCAACATTATTGCTGAATCCGATTGCTTTTTCCATCGGGGCAATTAAGGTCCACTGGTATGGGCTAATTTTGGGGCTGGCGGCGCTTGTGGGTTTATATCTGGCCATCCGTGAAGGAAAAAGATTCGGTATTCCACAGGATTTTTTTATGGATATGCTGCTGCTAGGCGTCCCATCGGCTATTATTGGAGCGCGTATTTATTATGTGGCCTTCAAGTGGGAAGACTACAGAGATAATCTATGGGATGTTTTCAAAATTTGGAATGGCGGTATTGCGATCTATGGCGCGTTGATCGGCGCGATCATATGTGCAGTCATTTATTTCCGCTATAAAGGGTATAACTTCTGGCGTATCGCTGATATTTGTGCGCCGGGGCTGCTAATTGGTCAAGCAATTGGACGTTGGGGTAACTTTGTCAATCAGGAAGCCTACGGTGGACCGACGGAAGAAACCTTTTTGCGGAATCAACTGCATTTACCGGATTTCATTGTGAATCAGATGAATGTTAACGGAGTATTCCACCACCCTACGTTCCTGTATGAATCGCTGTGGAGTATCGTAGGCGTGATTTTGCTGCTTGTGATTCGCCGGATGAAGTTTGTACGTGCGGGCGAAATGTTTGCATTTTATTTTATTTGGTACTCTATCGGTCGCTTTTTCATCGAGCGGGTGCGGACAGACAGCTTGGCTTTTCAGGGGCCGGACTGGATGGCTTCTTTTCTGAATGCTCTGTGGTCCCCTATGGTGTGGCTAGGGTTTGAGCCAGGGTACTTGGACCCGAATTACGGCAACGTACGGATTTCACAGCTGCTTGCTATTTTCATCATTGTAGCTGCAGTAATTTTCATCCTGGTTCGTCGTCGGAAGGGTTCATCCGTTGCGAGATATAGCGACCCGATTGTCTCCAGCAAGACGGGGATTGATCAGGTACCTGACGTGACGCCAGAGCAAGCATCCCGCCCAGGACAAGATACGGTTCCTCCAACTGTTACAGCGGATAAGCATCCTAAGGAAGAAACGGACGAGGACAAGAAGGAGCATCTATGATAAACACGATTTTGTTTGATTTGGATGGCACCATCATGGATACGAATGAACTGATTATCAGCACGTTTTTGCACATTTTGAATCATCCGGATGCTGATCCGCTAACTCGGGAGCATATTATTCCCCATATGGGTGGAACGCTGGAAGATCAGCTCCGTACTTTTTCGGGATTAACGGATGTCTCTGAGCTAGTTAAAGGCTACCGTGCTTATAATCAGGTTCACCATGACCGAATGGTGGAGCCATTTCCTCATGTAATTGAGGTTATTCAGGAGCTTCGTGCGCAAGGAATTAAGCTAGGGGTCGTGACAACCAAAATACGACCATCCACGATGCGCGTACTTGATCTGTTCAATCTGACCTCCTCGATGGACTATATTGTGACGGTAGACGATGTGGAGCATCCGAAGCCGCATGCAGAGCCAGTGCTTAAAGCATTAGCTGGCTTGAACGCTGAAGCGGAGCATACGTTGATGGTCGGAGACAGTTCCTTTGATATTTTGTCAGCCCAGGCGGCAGGTGTGAAATCTGCGGGTGTTGCCTGGTCGCTCAAGGGCGAGGAAACGCTGCGTGGATATGGACCAGATTACATGCTGCATGATATGCGCGACTTGCTGAAGCTGGAGCTTCAAGGTGTCAATGTATCGTGAGGAAGGTAAAACGCTATCCCGTAGAAGGTCCTAACGCGTTGTGGCAGATTTATCGGACGGTGAGCCCTTGGAAAGGCGTTAAAAATTTTATTTTTATACAGCTTGCCCGATATTGTCCTGTGCTTTCTCTGAAAAACGTCATTTACCGCAAAATGCTGGGTATGAAGGTGGGGCAACATTCGGCCTTCGGACTGATGGTCATGGTAGATGTTTTTTTTCCAGAGCATATTACGATAGGAAACAATTCAGTTATCGGATATAACACGACCATACTGGCCCATGAATACCTAATACAGGAGTATCGTATCGGTAAAGTGGTGATTGGGGATCATGTGTTGATCGGTGCAAACACGACCATTTTGCCAGGTGTCACCATCGGTGACGGAGCGATCGTAGCTGCCGGAGCGGTGGTGCATAAAGATGTGCCTGCTGGAGCGTTTGTAGGTGGTAATCCATTGCGTGATTTGAGACGCTCCGGTGTAGGCGAATAATAAATAGCACAGCAAGAAGGTCTCTTATAGATTAAGGGGCCTTTTTGCGTTGTTTTTCTGTATAATAAGTAGGGTAATGGATGTTGGTTATGTTTAAAAATAGAAAATAAGTATATTTACAAGGCGATATGGGAGCGTGTTGATTTGGTCAAAAAGGAACGTATACCGGAGCTTGATATTTATCGGGGAATATTGATTGCAGCCGTTGTTACTATTCATGCGACTTCAATGGCTTTGATTGATGCGCGTCATTCTCTATTATTTTATCCTTTTTTATTTTTAAATGTGTTTAGCAGTTTTGCAGTGCCGGTGTTTATTTTTGTGAGCGGGTTTGTATTATTTTACAATTATGTGGATAGGCCGCTTCGAGGTAAGAGTATGCTTGTGTTTTTTCGGAAAAGACTGATGTTTATTGTGTTACCCTATGTTTTGTTTTCACTTCTCTACTATTTGACCTTGGTGACACGCGGACTGATGCCGCTCAGTGATCTTCCGCTGGTGCTGTTAACAGGAAAGGCATATACGCATTTGTATTATGTTATTATCATTATCCAATTTTATTTGGTCTTCCCGCTGTTGCTGTGGGGAGTGCAGCGTTTAAGGCAATGGATATGGAGCCCACGGAGAGCCGCCTTTGTTATTTTGGCAGCGGGGTTGGTCATTCAGTGGGGGTTTGTATTACTGAACAAATACGTTTGGGGAGTGGAAAGAGGAAGTCTTGCGATTACATATATCAGTTATTTTGCTCTGGGTGCTGCTGTAGCGATTGGATATGAAGGGTTTAAAAAGTGGCTTTTTCCGTTGCCTGGGACATCAATTGGTCGCAGACAGCTGGTCAGCTGGTGTGCCTTGTGGGCGGTTTGGCTATTCGTGGGTATAGCTTATGTGCAGATATGGTTTGTAGCATATCGCAAAGCTATCTATGCAGACTCGCTGGTCTATGAACTGCTCCGCAATGCACATGCCCTCGTATCTGCGCTAGTGCTGTTTCAGTTTTCTGTTTTCTTCTATCGTCATGCGAATGCTAGGCTGCGAGCGTGGATCAGTTGGATGGGGGCATGTTCTTTCGGTATTTATTTACTTCACCCGGCATTATTGCGAGTGTATCGCAAGCTGGACCTGCATGGAACGCCGATAGAATACATTTTCTCCATTGCTGGCGGATGGTTATTGGCACTGTTTGGCTCCTGGTTGATTGTTACATTATGTTTTCGATATCTACCGTTTTCCTGGGTCGGATTGGGCACGATTCCGAAACTGCCTTCCCAGACTAAAGGCGAGCAGGTGAGTGGCTAAATAATTTTTAGATGGACTGTTGGCTGAGAAGCTGGCAGTTTTTTTTGATTCTAGCAAGAAAAATTTCCGCTACGCGTGGTCTTGCTTCCATGAAGTACGTCATTAGATGATTTTCTTATAGGATTTATGAATTCGGCAGTGGATACAATACAGAGAGGGGCAGCGCATTGACGAGAACTCTAAAAATGGGCGGCTCCATTCTGTTGACGTTGACAAGCAGGGCGTGATAATATATCGAATATACTTTAGTTTGTTAGCACTTTACCATGATAAAGATATTGTGAAATCATGAGGTGATAGAGATGTCTAAGCCAAAAGGGTTTGAAATTCCTATAGGGGTTCGGGATTATCTACCACGTGCGGTGTCGAAGCTGCGGGCGATTGAATGGAATGTGCTCGAATGCATGGAGCGTTGGGGCTACCGTCAGATTATGACGCCTACGATGGAATATTACGATACGGTGGGGGTGGCCAGTTCCACCTCGGATCAGAAGCTGTTTAAGCTGCTCAATAACCGGGGGACCACGCTGGTGCTGCGGTCTGATATGACTGCGCCAATTGCGCGGGTGGTATCGTCGCTGCTGAAGGAAGAGGAAGTGCCGCTTCGGCTTTCCTATCACGCCAATGTATTTCGGGCGATTGAGGAAGAGGTGGGAAGAGAAGCCGAGTTCTTTCAGACGGGTGTGGAGCTGGTAGGCGATGACTCGCCGGAGGCTGATGCGGAAGTTGTAGCATTGGCGATTGCATCGTTGCAGGCAGCAGGAGTTGCCTCTTTTAAAATTGCCATGGGACATGTGGGATTCCTGAACGGCTTGTTCGAGGAAATCATTCCAGGTCGCCAGGCTGAGCAGGAGGCGCTAAAGGAGCTGCTGCTGGGCCGTGATGTAGTGGGCTACCGAACAGCGATTGAGGCTTTGGGCTTGGCTGCTGAACATCGGGATAAGCTGGAGGCTATTCTTCGGCTGCGCGGTGGAAAAGAAATCTGCGAACAGGCTACCCGTCTTAGCGTGGAGCAGCAAACGCTCCAATCTATTGCACATTTGTGCGAGGTATGGGAAGTGCTGGAGGCTTATGGCGTATCTGAGCATGTGTTAATTGACCTTACCATGATCGGAGATTTTTCATATTATACAGGAATGACTTTTGAGGGCTACGCGGCGGAAATTGGATTCCCCGTCTGCAACGGAGGTCGCTATGACAATCTGCTCCAGCAGTTTGGTCGGTCCGTGCCTGCGACGGGATTTGCGCTCAAGACGAATCGAATCGTCGACGGTGTGGACGGTATTGAGATTGAGACGAAGCGTCCCATACTTATCCTTTATGACGAGCAGGGGCGTCAAGAGGCGTTATCGGCTGGGG
>NZ_JH601039.1:9641-11011 GCF_000245715.1 Paenibacillus sp. Aloe-11
ACAGCCGGCCGGATTGTGGTTACAGGCTTGGCGGGAGGGCCAGAGGATGAGCGGCGCCAGCAGCAGGACTTGTATGCGGAGGTATACAGCTATACAGCCGCAGAAAGGCAACCGGTACAAGGGAGGGAATTACCATGACGGAAACATTGAAGGTAGCTATGCCGAAGGGGCGGATTTACAAGCAGGCTTCCGAGCTGTTTCGCCGAGCGGGAGTCCCGATTCCGCAGGATGTGGACGATACGCGCAAGCTGGTCATTCCGCTGCCTGAGCTGGGAATGGAATTCATCATGGCGAAGCCGGTCGATGTTCCTACGTATGTGGAGTACGGGGCTGCGGACATTGGCATTGTGGGCAAGGATGTATTGCTGGAGGAAAACAAGGATGTGTACGAACTGCTGGATCTGGGAATCGCCCGTTGCCGGATGTCGGTGATTGCTCTGCCGGATTGGCAACCGGGTATTCGCCAGCGGGTCGCTACCAAATATCCGAACGTGGCTTCCCAGTATTTTCGTGAGCAAGGCCAGCAGGTGGAGGTTATCAAGCTGAATGGTTCCATCGAATTGGCGCCCTTAATCGGCCTGGCAGACCGCATTGTGGATATGGTGGAAACCGGGCAGACCTTGCGGGAGAACGGATTGGTTGAGCAGATCAGCATTCTGGATATTACCAGTCGCCTGATTGCCAATCGGGTCAGCTATCGGATGAAAAACGGCTCGATTCAGGCGTTGTGTGACCGATTGCATCAGGTGATTCCAACTGCGGTGACACCCAAGGGCTTAACGAACTAGTGGAATAGGACAATGGCTAAGGAGCATTCTGCAAAGCAAGCTGCAAGTGAGGGGGAATGGACAAATGAAGATCGTATCAGCCCGTGAATTCAGTCTCCAGCGCGAGGTGGATTACGGTACACCAGAGCAAAATGAGGCTGTTCGTGCCATTATTCATTCGGTGCGGCAGGAGGGAGATGCAGCTGTCCTGCGGTATACGGAATCGTTTGATAGTGTATCGCTGACGGCGGAGCAGCTTCGTGTGACAGATGAAGAATTGAAGTTGGCATATGACAAGGTGGAGCCTTCTTTTATACAGGCAATTCGAGAGGCGGCGGATAATATCCGTACTTTTCACATGAAGCAAAAACGGAATTCGTGGATGGATTGGCAGCCGGACGGTAGCCTGCTCGGTCAGATTATCCGACCATTGCAGCGTGTAGGCGTGTATGTTCCGGGTGGTAAAGCGGCTTATCCATCCTCGGTGCTGATGAATGTCATTCCCGCTCAGGTGGCTGGTGTACCGGAGATTGTCATGGTGACACCTCCGGCAACAGGCGGCAAGGCGGGAATTGATCCATATACACTGGTAGCTGCGGCAGA
>NZ_JH601039.1:11023-13380 GCF_000245715.1 Paenibacillus sp. Aloe-11
GAAATATACCGGGTGGGCGGAGCGCAGGCGATTGCCGCTCTCGCTTACGGAACACATCGCATTGAACCGGTCGATAAAATTTGCGGTCCCGGCAATATTTATGTAGCGCTGGCAAAGCGTGAGGTATACGGTGCGGTGGATATCGACAGTATTGCCGGGCCGAGTGAAATTGTCGTGCTGGCTGACGACACGGCGAATGCTGCTTATGTAGCGGCAGATCTGCTGTCGCAAGCGGAGCATGACGAAATGGCCTCGGCCATTCTGGTTACGCCCTCGCAACGCTTGGCGGAAGAAGTATCAGCCGAAGTACAGCGCCAATTGACCGATCTGCCGCGCAGGGATATTGCTTCTGCCTCAGTAGAGTCCTACGGGGCCATCATTGTCGTTGACACGTTGAAAGAGGGCATCCGTATTGTCAATCGGCTGGCGCCGGAGCATTTGGAGATCATGACAGAGCAGCCGATGGAGCATGTGGGTCTGATTGAAAATGCGGGAGCTATTTTTCTGGGAGCGTACAGCTCGGAGCCGGTAGGCGATTATTTTGCCGGACCAAACCACATTATTCCGACGAATGGAACTGCGCGGTTTTCTTCGCCAGTGGATATTGATGATTTTATCAAGAAGTCGAGCATGATCTATTACAGCAAGGAAGCGCTGCTACGCAATGGAGAGACGATTATGCAACTTGCCCGGCATGAAGGGCTAGAAGGTCACGCGCGGGCGATACAAGTTCGGTTGGACAATGAAAAGAAGGCGGTGGATATGGATGGGGAACGAAAATAACGGAGCAGGACGCGCAGGCAGCGTCAGCCGGAAGACGAACGAAACGGATATTCAGCTGTCTTTTGCGGTAGATGGGACAGGACAGGCCGAGATTGAAACGGATGTTCCTTTTCTCAATCACATGCTGGATTTGTTCACGAAGCACGGACATTTTGACCTGAATGTGCAGGCCAGAGGGGATGTTGACATTGACGACCACCATACCGTGGAGGACATTGGTATCTGTCTGGGGCAAACCTTGCTGGAGGCACTGGGTGATAAAAAAGGGATCAAGCGCTATGCCAGTGTCTTTGTACCGATGGATGAGGCGCTCGCGCAGGTCATCATTGACCTCAGTAACCGACCCCATTTTGAGTATCGTGCGGAGTATCCGTCACAGCAGGTGGGGAGCTTTTCGACAGAGCTGGTGCATGAATTTCTGTGGAAATTTGCATTGGAGGCTCGTATGACGCTGCACGTCATCGTTCACTACGGGCAAAATACCCACCATATGATCGAGGCGGTGTTCAAAGCACTGGGACGCGCACTGGACGAGGCGACCTCCATTGATCCACGGGTAACGGGAGTGCCTTCAACGAAGGGAGTGCTGTAGGCCATGTCCATTGCTATTGTGGATTACGGCAGAGGCAATCTGCATAGTGTGAGCAAGGCGGTTGAGCGTCTTGGATATGAGGCTGTAGTCACAGGAGATGCCCAGGTGATTCGTTCCTCCAGCGGTGTGATTCTGCCGGGTGTTGGGGCATTCGGAGATGCGATGGAGCATTTGCGTTCCAGTGGATTGGATCGGATTATCCAGGAGGTGGCGAGCGCTGGACAACCGCTGCTCGGTGTTTGCTTGGGCATGCAGCTGTTGTTCACTCGTGGTGAAGAATATGGCAGTCATGAAGGACTTAATATTTTACCGGGCGAGGTCGTTCGTTTTGCTCCCGATAGGGGCGTTAAGGTGCCGCATATGGGCTGGAATCGTCTGCGTATGACACAGCCGGATCACCCGTTGTTGCAGGGCTTGGAGGAAGGGCATGTGTATTTCGTGCATTCCTATCATGCAAAGCCTGAGGTTGAAACGGACCTGCTGGCGGTGACGGACTACGGCGGGCCTGTAACGGCTATCGTTGGTAGAGACCATGTATATGGCATGCAGTTCCATCCGGAGAAAAGTGGGGAAATGGGCTTGCGGCTGCTTCGTCAGTTCTTGGAGCTGGCGGAGGCGGCAAAGCGAGCGTAACTACTCATCAGTCTGCAGGAGGGTGGTACGGCTGTCTTTGGGCGTTGATTGATGTGAAGGCCTGTAAAATGTTGAATAGCTCACAAGGGGGTCATGCTTTGTTCACGATATATCCGGCGATTGATATTCGCGATGGCAAATGTGTACGGTTGGTGCAGGGGGATTACAACCAGGAGACGATATACAACGAAAATCCGGTAGAGGTAGCCCGGGAATGGGAGCGTAAGGGCGGCTCCTACATTCATTTGGTTGATCTGGACGGTGCCAAAGCGGGCCACCCGGTGAACGATGAGTTAATCGGGCGCATCGCTTCTGCAGTACAGGTGCCAGTACAGGTGGGTGGCGGCTT
>NZ_JH601039.1:13390-57270 GCF_000245715.1 Paenibacillus sp. Aloe-11
GAACACGCGAGCATGTGGAGCGACTGTTGTCATTGGGCGTGAGCCGTGTGATTTTGGGCACGGCGGCGATTGAGGACCGTGCCTTTACCGAAGCGGTATTAGCTGCCTACGGTGATCGGATTGCTATCGGTCTGGATGCACGAAATGGCTATGTAGCCACGCGCGGGTGGCTCGAAACCTCGGAGGTACGCGCGGATGAACTGGCCGCTGAACTGGCCGCCAAGGGGGCGGAGATGTTCATCTTTACAGACATTTCCCGCGATGGAATGATGCAGGGCCCGAATGTGGAGGCGATCGTAGCACTTGCGAAAAGCAGCGGACGTACCGTTATTGCTTCCGGAGGTGTCAGTCAGATGGATGATCTGATCACACTGAGCGCGTATGCACAAGAAGGTGTAGGCGGTGCCATTGTGGGTAAGGCATTGTACACAGGAAGCATTGATTTACAGGCCGCCGTACAAGCTGTAGCAAGGGCATAGGGGGAGTAAGCATGCTGGCTAAACGTATTATTCCCTGTCTGGATGTAAAGGATGGCAGGGTCGTTAAGGGCGTCAATTTTGTAAATTTACGCGATGCAGGCGATCCGGTGGAACTGGCGGCGCTGTATGACCGGGAAGGGGCGGACGAAATTGTATTTCTGGATATTTCCGCGTCGGTTGAAGGCCGTGCCACCATGGAAGCGGTCGTTCGCCAGACGGCCGGAGAAATTTCCATTCCCTTCACGGTCGGCGGCGGCATATCCCATGTCGATGATATGAAACGCATTCTGCGTGCCGGGGCCGATAAAATTGGCGTGAATACGGCGGCTGTCCGTAACCCTCAGCTAATCGCGGAGGGTGCGCGCAGCTTTGGCTCGCAATGCATCGTTGTTGCAATTGACGCCAAGTACAATGAGGCGTGGGGCGAGTGGGAAGTATATACGCACGGAGGTCGCACGCCATCCGGTATCCGCGCTTTGGCCTGGGCCAAGGAAGCCGAACAGCTGGGGGCTGGAGAAATTCTGCTGACCAGCATGAATGCGGACGGAACCAAGGATGGATTTGACCTGCCACTCACGGCTGCGGTGTCGGATGCAGTGGGGATTCCGGTCATTGCTTCCGGTGGAGCTGGCAAGCAGGAGCATTTTTATGACGTGTTTACGGCAGGCAAGGCGGATGCTGGACTGGCGGCAACGATTTTTCACTATAAAGAAGTAGGAATCCCTGAGCTAAAACGGGATTTGAAGCGCAGAGGAGTGGAGATACGATGAGCAATGAATTAAACGAGCAGCTATCTCTGGAGCAGATATTGGATAATATCCGCTGGAATGAAGCGGGACTTGTCTCAGCCATTGTACAGGATGATGCTACGCTTCAGGTGCTGACCCTGGCTTATATGAGCCGCGAGTCGCTGAAGCTGTCTCTGGAATTGGGAGAGACCTGGTTTTGGTCTCGTTCCAGACAGGAGCTGTGGCATAAGGGGGCAACCTCCGGCAATACGCAAAAAATCACCTCCATCCAGCTGGATTGTGACGGTGATGCTCTGCTTGTGCGTGTTATTCCGAACGGTCCTGCCTGTCATACAGGAGCGACGAGCTGCTTTTTCCGTGAGATTTCTGCGCCGGGAACGACTGTAGCTTCTGCCACTGGCAATGCAGCGGCGGGGCAAGCAGAGGCGGTAGAGACGGGTGGAACGGCCAATGCTGCGGCAAACCGCTTTGAGGTGCTTGCCCAATTGGAAGCGATCATTAAGGAGCGCGAAGAGACACGCCCCGAAGGAGCCTACACGACCTATCTTTTTGATAAAGGCGTAGACAAAATCCTGAAAAAGGTTGGCGAGGAAGCTTCCGAGACGATCATTGCCGCCAAAAATAAAGATAATGAGGAGCTGCGTCTGGAGGTCAGCGATTTAATTTATCATCTGCTGGTGCTGCTGCAAGAGCGCAAGCTGCCGCTGGATGATGTGCTGGCTGAGCTGAATCGTCGTCATGAGCGTCCTCGTCGTGATTAAAATGGGTCTTATGGTGCAGAAAGGGGCGAGGGCCGCATGAAAATTGACTATCACACGCATCATGCCCGGTGCGGTCACGCGATAGGAAGCCTGGAGGAGTATGTGCAGCAGGGGATTCGGCTGGGTCTGGATCAGCTCGGTTTATCGGATCACATGCCGCTGTTGCATGTAAAACCAGCTGACTATTACCCGGAAATGGCGATGCCAATGGAGGAGCTGCCCCGATATGTAGAAGAGTGTCTGGAGCTGAAGGAACGCTATAAAGACCAAATTGACATTCGTGTCGGCTTGGAAGGCGACTACATTGAGGGCTGGGAACGAGAAATTGAAGATATGATCACCGCGTATCCGTGGGATTATGTGATTGGCTCCGTCCACTTCCTAGGTGAATGGGATGTCACGGACTTCCGTCAGGTACACCATTGGGAGGGCAAAAATGTGCTGGAGGTATACCGCACGTATTACGATGCGGTTTCCAAGGCGGCAGCTACCGGTTTATATGACATCATGGGTCATTTGGATGTCATTAAGCGCTTCGGCCATCATCCGAAGCCGGAGGAAGAGGAGGAGCTGCGTGAACTGGAGCGCTCCGCACTCTCAGCCGTTGCCCGCAGCGGTCGGGCGATGGAGCTGAATGCATCAGGGCTATCCAAGCCCTGTGCGGAAATGTTCCCGAGCCGCCGCATGCTGGAGGCGGCTTTATCGCTAGGCATCCCGCTGACTGTAGGCTCGGATGCCCATGATCCGGCGAAGCTGTCCGAGCACTTGGAGAAGGCGCGTGCTCTCCTATATGAAGTCCGCTATCGCGAGCTTGCAGTATTTCAGCATCGCGAGCGTGCGATGGTGCCGCTGACACTTTAATTTTCGTGTTGATTTGGTCTAAATATATATCTAGCAACTAGCCGAACGCTGCCTTCTGAAGAGGAAATGCGCTCGGCTATTGGCGCATCCGCTTGCACGTGTCTAGCGGTACGTGTTTATTGAAAAACAAACATCATCCGTTTTTTGGAATGGGACACAACTGACTGTCAAGTCGTTTTGAAGTTGTGGTATACTGGAGGGTATGAACATGCCAGTTACATTTAAAGGAGGTGCCTTGGTTATTTATGAAAGGGAAACATCTGCGAGCATCGGAACAACTTAGCCCTAAGATTATTGCTTTGCGTTTCGACGCATCTTTCTTTTTTGAGAAAGCTGTGCGCTCGCTTGATCGCAATCATTATGACAAGGCATTGAAATATTTTCGTAAAGCCGTTGAATATGAACCGGATAATCCGGTGAATCATTGCAATATGGCGGGTATATTATCAGAGATGGGGGATTATGCAGGCTCGAATGAGATCCTGTCCTCTGTTCTGAGCGACGTAGATCCGTCGATGACAGAGTGTTATTTCTATATGGCGAATAATTACGCTAATATGGAGCAATTTGAAGAAGCGGAGAAAGCCTTGGTCACGTACCTGGAGGAGGACGAGGAAGGGCAGTTTCTTGATGAAGCCGAGGAAATGATGGAACTGCTCTATTATGAGCTGGACCGTCCAACCAAGCTGAACCGCATTAAGGCCCGGCAGGGAGTGGTCGAGCATGATCAGGCCCGCGTCCTGCTGGAGGAAGGGAAATTCGCGCAGGCAGCTCAATTGCTCAAGCAAATTTCGGAGGAACAGCCCGATATGTTCGCTGCGCGTAATAATTTGGCATTGGCCTATTACTACATGGGATTGTTCCAAAATGCCAAAACCGTTATTCTTCGAGTGCTGGAGGATGAGCCGGGGAATTTGCACGCTTTGTGCAATCTGGCAATCTTTTATCAGCATGAGGGAGGCGGCCCCGAATTGGATCGCCTGGTTCAAACCTTGGCGGTCACCATCCCGTTTCAGGAGGAGCAGGTATTCAAGCTGGCGACCACCATGGGGATTCTTGGACGCCATGAGGAGGCCTACAGACATTTCCGCAGGTTGCTGCATGGCACTGGAGAGAACAGTGCTGACGCTTCCTTGTACCATTACACGGCGGTAGCTGCCAGCAATACGGGAAGATATGCGGAAGCCCGGCGGCTGTGGAGTCATTTGCAAAAGCAGGATGCTTCCTCAGAAGTTCCGCGCTTTTTCCTGTCCCGGCTGGAGGAGCTCCAGCAGGAGGGTACACCGCTGCAAATGCTCAGCTACCATTATCATCTCCCTTTTGAGGAACAATTCCGCATGTGGGAGAAGTTCGGTGCTGAGCAAGTGCCTGACAGCATGAAGAAGGACCCGCTTATACGGTCATCCTTCTTCTGGGCTTTGCGCCACGGAGACCGGGCAACTCAGTTGCAGGTCATTCAGGCGCTGAGTCTGATCGGTGATGATGAGGTGCGCCAGGCACTGGAGTCCTTTGTAGAAGATCCGGATCAGGAGGATGAGCTGAAACAGCGTGCCTTGCATGTCCTGCAAGAGCTGACGGATCAGGAGCATGGCGTGCAGGAAATGGCTCCGCAAGCAGAACAGATGGAGCGGTTGGAAGCCGAAAGGGATTGTCATCCAATCGAAGGGGATGTATCTGCTTCTCCGGTCGATCCGCAATGGCAAGCAGTGCTCGATAAGGTGCTGACCGTCATGAGCAAACCGTCAGATCCGGCCATGCAGCACGATTTAAGATCGCTTTGGCTGGAGTATTCGGATCGACTTGCTCCGGAAGTTCCGATGGTTCAGCATACCGAGGGATGGGCAGCGGCGCTGGAATATTTGACAGCCAAAATGCATCATCATCCAGTCACCTATCAGGAAGTAGCCGACCGCTACGGTATTTCCGTATCGACTGTAAGCCGCTATGCACGCCAGATTGACAGTGTGTGTGGTATCAAGCAGAAGCTGAAGCAGCCGCTCTCCACGTTTAAAAAGCAGGTCTGAGACCTGCTCCAAACATCACTTAAAGGAGGCAACAAACGTATGTATAAATCCATAATTATTGGTACAGGTCCCGCAGGCTACACGGCCGCTATTTATTTGGCGCGCGCTAACATGAATCCGCTGATCATTGAGGGAATGCAGCCCGGCGGGCAGCTTACCACGACGACCGAAATTGAAAATTTCCCGGGTTTTGAGCAAGGTATCCTTGGGCCTGAATTGATGGATAACATGCGCAAGCAGGCTGAACGCTTTGGCGCTGAATTTACTTCCGGCTGGGTAGAGGAAGTCGATCTCAGCAAGCGCCCTTTTAAAGTGAAGGTAGAGGGTAAAGGCATCATTGAGGCGGAGTCGGTTATTATTGCTACAGGCGCGTCTGCCAAATATCTCGGCATTCCGGGTGAGCAGGACAATGTAGGGCGCGGAGTCAGCACGTGTGCAACCTGTGACGGCTTCTTTTTCCGTGGGAAAAAGATCATTGTGATCGGCGGCGGCGATTCGGCGATGGAGGAAGCGGGCTTCTTGACCCGGTTTGCCTCCAGTGTAACCCTGGTTCATCGTCGTGATGAGCTGCGGGCGTCTAAAATTATGCAAGACCGCGCACGTGAGAATGAAAAAGTACACTGGGCCTTAAACCGGACTCCTCTGGAAGTCGTAACGGGAGAAACCGGATTGAAGGGCTTGAAGGTACACAATAATGAAAACAATCAGGATGAGTTGATTGAGGCGGATGGCGTGTTCGTAGCGATCGGGCATACACCAAATACAAGCTTTCTGAACGGTCAAATCCATACAGATGATCACGGCTATATTCAAGTAAAGCCAGGCACGACGGAAACGAACATCCCCGGCGTTTTTGCGTGTGGAGATGTGCAGGATAATCGTTACCGCCAAGCTATTACGGCTGCGGGTACGGGCTGCATGGCGGCTATGGACTGCGAGAAGTATCTCGAGGGCAGCGCTGTTCATGACTGGAGCAAAACACTGGATCAATAAAGACAGCTTATAGCTCAGAATATGGCTAGGATGGAGTAAGGGTAGTCCTGTTATATGCGATCCCCGATGTTCAGGAAGAGAAAGCCTGCTGCGTTTGCACAGGCTTTTTCCTTTTTGTGGATCATTGAGGTCAAAAGTTCCGCTAATCGTACATCTTTCAATAGGCAAGTGTCCTTGACCGTAACGGGGGCTTCAATTATAGTTGGAACGTAGGATCACGATTACGAAGTCATGATTTTATTTATATGTTTCATACAAAGTTTTTAAGTAAACATAAAGGTGGCTTGAAACATGTCTGAAAGTATCTATGTGGGTGTCGATTTGGGCGGTACAGCGATTAAAGTAGGCATTTGTAATGAAAACGGACAGCTTTTGCACACTTACGAGGGGCCAACCGAAACCGATAAGGGCGTAGATGTTGTAATCAGCAATATCGAAAAATATGTGCGTCACATTGTTGAGCAATCTCCTTATGAGTGGGATAAACTAAAGGGTGTCGGTGCGGGTGTTGCGGGGTTTACGAATGTTCGCGAAGGTGTTATTGTCCTCGCGCCCAATATTGGCTTTCGTGACGTACCGATTCGTGCGATTTTGGAGGAACGGATCGGCAAGCCGGTAAAGATAGACAATGATGCTAATGTTGCTGCACTTGGCGAAGCATGGGCCGGAGCAGGCAAAGGCATAGAAAACTGCGTATGCTATACCCTGGGAACAGGTGTTGGCGGCGGCATTATTATTAATGGTAAAATATATCAAGGCTTCTCGGGTATGGCCGGGGAAATTGGACATATGAGCGTAGTGCCTGATTTGGAGGCCATTCAGTGTGGATGCGGTAAAATGGGTTGTCTGGAGACCGTATCTTCCGCAACAGGCATTATTCGTATGGCAAAAGACGCTGTAGAGCGTGGTGATCGGACCTCTCTGGCACTGGAGGATCAAATTGCTGCCAAAGAAGTATTTGATGCTGCCAAAGCTGGTGATGAGGTCGCATTACGTATCGTAAACCGGGCTGCTTTTTATTTGGGGAAATCGATGACAGCCGTGGCGGCGGTGCTCAATCCGGAGTTGTTTATTGTAGGCGGCGGTGTGTCCAAAGCAGGTGACTTCTTGTTTGAAGAAATGCGTCGCGTATACGCTAAGCTGGCACCTGAGCCGCTTCAGCAAGGAGTATCCATTGCCCCGGCACTGCTGGGTAATGACGCGGGTATCGTAGGAGCTGCGGGCTTGCTGCTGCGTTCCTGATCTACAGGTTGCTGATAACGGGTACTCACATAGAGCGAAGAAGCAAAAGGAGAGGGAAGTCCATATGACAGACAACCTAAAAAATGCTGCGCCGTGGGCAACGCTCATTATTATTACGGGGATGTCAGGTGCAGGGAAGACCATTGCGGTGCAGAGCCTGGAAGACTTGGGCTTCTTCTGCGTTGACAATTTGCCCCCTGTGCTGATTCCCAAATTTGCCGAACTGATCGAGCAGTCTAACGGAAAAATAGGTAAAGTGGCACTCGTCATTGATTTGCGCGGACGAGAATTTTTTACTGCTTTATCGGAATCATTAAATTATATTAAAGATCACTTTACGATTCATTGTGAAATTCTATTCTTGAATGCCAATGACGGCGTTCTTGTACAACGATACAAGGAAAGTCGTCGACGTCATCCACTTGCTCCAGACGGTATGCCTTTGGACGGAATCCGCCTGGAACGTAAAATGCTGGAGGAACTGAAAAGCTCCGCTTCTGAGGTTATTGATACAAGCACGATGAAGCCCGCAACCTTAAAGGCTCGGATCATTTCGAGATTTTCGCATCTGGAGAGCAGTATGCTTTCCGTGAACATTACTTCTTTTGGCTTTAAATATGGTATTCCCATTGATGCCGATCTTGTATTCGATGTGCGCTTCCTGCCTAATCCTCACTATGTGGACCATCTTCGTCCCAACACGGGACAGGACAGCGATGTGTATGATTATGTTATGAAATGGCCTGAGACTCAGGCATTCCTGACCAAGCTGCTGGATATGTTACATTTTTTGATCCCACAATACCGTAAAGAAGGCAAGAGCCAGGTTATTATCGGTATTGGCTGTACCGGCGGTAAGCATCGTTCTGTTGCAATATCGGAATATTTAGGAAAAATGCTGGGTGCCAGCGAGACAGAATCCGTTTCTGTTTCGCATCGGGATGCTGACCGGGACCGGCATTAATGAGGTGAAATGATGAAAGAGACCGGATCACAACGGGAGCGCCCGCGTATTGTTGTTATGGGCGGGGGAACCGGCTTGTCTGTCATGCTGCGGGGCTTGAAGCAAAAGCCGCTGGATATTACGGCTATTGTGACAGTCGCTGACGATGGCGGAAGCTCCGGGATATTGCGTAGTGAGCTGCAGATGCCCCCTCCAGGGGACATTCGCAATGTGTTGACTGCCTTGGCTGACGTAGAACCAGTGATGTCAGATATGCTAAAATACCGTTTCGGCGCAGGATCGGGATTATCAGGCCATAGTTTGGGCAATCTGATCTTGGCGGCGATGACCGATATATCAGGTGATTTTGTGACGGCGGTGCGTGAGCTTAGCCGTGTATTTGCTGTTCGGGGGCGTGTACTACCGGCAGCCGAAGAGGGCGTTGTGTTGAGTGCGGAAATGGAGGATGGCACGGTGATTACCGGAGAGTCCAAAATCCCGGAAGCGGGTCAGAGAATCAAGCGTGTTTTTCTTGAACCGACTCACGTGGAGCCGTTGCCTGAGGCTGTAGAGGCCATTAATGAAGCCGATGCGATTCTGATTGGGCCCGGCAGTTTGTATACCAGTATTTTACCCAATCTGCTCGTTCCAAAGCTCGCTGAGGCTGTCGTGAAATCCGACGCTATCAAAATTTTTGTCTGCAATGTCATGACCCAGCCGGGTGAAACTGATGGCTATACGGTGGGAGATCATCTGCAGGCTATTTTCGACCATGTAGGTCACCATCTCTTCGACTATGTCATTGTAAATAACGGAGAAATCCCCCCTCAAGTGCAGGAAATGTATGCCGAGCAGGGTGCCAAGCCAGTCCAAGTCGACATGGGCGAACTGAATGACCGGGGATATAAAGTGGTGGCAGATACGTTAGTTCTGTTCCGCACGTATTTACGGCATGATGCAGATAAACTGAGCCAGCACATTTACCAATTGGTACAAAACTGGATATTAAGAAGGAGGTGAGTCCCTTGTCCTTTGCGGCACAAACGAAAAAAGAGCTTACGATGATTGAAAGCCAGCCCTGCTGTGAAAAAGCGGAGCTGTCTGCGCTTATACGTATGCTCGGATCCGTACAACTGTCGAATAAAAGGGTGATATTGGACGTGTCCACAGAAAATGCCGCGATTGCAAGGCGGATTTACTCCTTGATCAAAAAGCATTTTCAGCTTCACATTGAACTGCTTGTACGGAAAAAAATGCGCTTGAAAAAAAATAATGTGTACATTGTCCGTATTCCTAATGGTGTACAAGAGCTGTTGAAGGATTTGTACATCGTGTCAGAAGGCTTCTTGTTCACGGACGGGATTAATCGGGAGATTATTCGGAAAAACTGTTGTAAGCGGGCTTATCTGCGAGGGGCCTTTATGGCCGGTGGCTCTGTGAACAACCCGGAGGGATCGTCTTACCATCTTGAAATTTCCTCGATGTATGAGGAGCATTGTCAGGCACTGGTAGATCTGGCGAATGAGTTTCATCTGAATGCCCGCTGTATTGAGCGAAAAAAGGGCTTTATTCTCTACATCAAGGAAGGCGAGAAGATCATTGAGCTGCTAAGCATCATTGGGGCGCATCAAGCCTTGTTCAAATTTGAGGATGTACGTATTATGCGCGATATGCGCAACTCCGTAAATCGCATTGTCAACTGCGAAACAGCCAATTTGAACAAAACGATCGGCGCTGCGGTCCGGCAAATTGAGAACATCAAGCTGCTGGAGAGGGAAGTTGGTTTGGAGACCTTGCCGGACAAGCTGCGGGAAGTGGCAGAAATCCGACTGGCCCATCCTGATTTGAACTTGAAAGAGGTCGGGGAAATGCTCAAAGGGGTCGTCAGTAAATCCGGTGTAAATCACCGTCTTCGCAAGATTGACGAGATGGCGGACAAAATCAGGGGAGAAAATGGCCTGATTCCGTAAAAAAAGAATGTCTTTGGGGCTTTTTGCCGCTTTAATTAGTTTTTTTTCTAGTGTCTGTCCCGGGTTAATGTTATAATGTGATAAATAAAATGGAGTAAGTAGTGTCCAGATTTATTTGATGAGGGGGTAAGCTGACATGTCAAAACATCCGGTAGTCGTACGCTTGAAAACAGGACTGCACGCCAGACCTGCTGCGTTATTCGTACAGGAAGCGAATAAATATTCATCTGAAATTTTTGTGGAAAAAGAAGACAAGAAGGTTAATGCCAAGAGCATCATGGGTATTATGAGTCTTGCCATCAGTACAGGTACTGAAATTTATATTAGTGCTGAAGGCGCGGACGCCGAACAGGCTGTAAACGCTTTAGTAAGTCTGGTTAGCAAGGTAGAGCTGGAAAATCAGTAAGCGGCTGTCTATTTTGTAGTACGGTATACGCTCTTTTCGTGAAAAGCCCTTAGGGGCTTTTTTTATATCCATAAAAAGGGCCGAATCCCTTTTTTAGTTTTGTGGATAGGACATATGGAATTGGTCTAAGCTACATATCATTTATATCTCATGCTTGTTTTAAAAATGTGAAACCTTGACTGCAACCTTTTTTCGTCTTTTCCGTCTGAAAGGTACAAACATTTTCATGAAAGAGGTTGGGTACGATGAGACATTGGACAAAAACGATAAGCACAGCAGTTCTTGCAGGAGCATTATTGGCAGGGGGAGTAGCTGGGGGATTGTGGACAGGGGCAGATCGCGCTTATGCCGCATCCACAGCCACGACGGTAAACAGCGTGATCAATGTGAATGGAAGCGGAGAAGTACTGGTTAAGCCCGATATTGCTTATCTTTCCATCGGTGTGCAATCAGAGGGAAATACAGCAGCCGCTGCCCAAAAAGCCAATGCTGCGAAAATAAGCAAGGTTACACAATTGCTGAAAGAAAAATGGAGCATTAGTGCAGACGACATTCAGACTAGCCAATTCTATGTGCAGCCTAACTATATCTATAACGAAAAAGAAGGGCAAAAGCTCAAGGGCTATATCGCAAACCATACACTTTCCGTGAAATACCGCAATTTGGACAAAATCGGCCAGCTGCTGGATGAAGCTACAAATTCCGGGGCGAACAATGTGGATAATGTACAATTTTCAGTAGAAAATCCTTCTGTGTATGAAGAAGAGGCTATTGGCAAGGCGCTTGGCAACGCTCAATCTAAAGCCAGTGCTGTAGCTAAGGCAGCTAAACGCGGATTAGGGTCGCTTGTGAATGTGACGGTAGATGGCGGAGAGGCTCAGATTTTTACACAACGTGAGAATGCAATGGCAAAATCGATGCTGGATTTAGGGAGTGGAACAGAGATTCAGTCAGGCCAAGTGACGGTGAAAGTTCAGGTGTCGGCTCAATACGAAATGAACTAATACAGATCTTTAAACGAAGCCACAAGCGGCCTGTCTTTCTGCAGGTCAGCTTGCTGGCTTTTTTTCCATATCGCAACCATTTTGTAATGAGTCTGTCATAGCTAGGGGGTGTTAGATGTATAGATTGAAATCAGAGCGTATACAGATTGTAAACTACATACAGTGAGGTATAGATATAATAAGACAGGTAATCAAAACACATAGACGAGACAGAGATGTAATAGGAGGAATACTTAATGATGAACAAGCACGCGAAAAAATGGGGCTCTGCTCTGCTAGCAGCAGGAATTCTGACAGGAGTCGCAGTTATTCCCGTTTCCTATACTGAAGCAGCGTCGACCAAACAACAAACTGCAGTACAGCAACCGGGAGTCTCCATTCAATGGAATGGCAAAACATTGTCGACCAGAGGAGTCCAGGTAAACGGAAGTACGTTGATTCCAGTAGCAGCGCTGCGAGACAGCTTAGGGATTCCAGTGAGCTATGATGCCAAGGAGGCTACCTACACTGTAGGCAGTGGGTACAACAAACTTTACATCATGTCCTCTTCCTCAGAAGCCAATGTCAATGTGAACGGAATCAACGCGCGCAGCATGGACGCTAAACAGATTGCCGGGAAGTTATACATTCCTATGAGTCTCCTGAAAGACTATCTGGGTATCGATGCTCAGTGGAATGCAGCCCAAAAAACAGTAACGTTGAGTAAAAGCCAGCTAAATCCGATCACCGTTACGTCGCAAACGCTTCCCGCTTCGAGTAATGCGAAGGTGTCTTACAAGGTGAAGTACCCGCAAATCAGCGGCAGTCAGTTGAATCCTGAGGCTCAGCAGGCGATTAACAGTGTGCTTAAAAAGCATGCGGAGGGAGTATTGGCAGCAGGCAAAAAGATGGTGGCTGAGGGAGAGGCTACAACAGAAAGACCGTATGAGTTCTGGAATGATTTTGCGATTGCCTATAACAAGGATGGTATTTTGAGTGTGATTATGCAGGATTATTCGTATACAGGTGGCGCACACGGTATGACGGCACGTAAAGGATATACGTTCTCGCTCGCTGATGGTAAACAGCTGCAATTATCTGACGTATTGAAAGCAAATCCGAACTACAAAAAGTTCCTCAATGCTGATTTGAAGAAAAAAGTCGATGCGCTGCAGGGCGGCGAAGGTTTTGATAAATTTAAAGAGCTGAAGGCGGATCAAAATTTTTATGTGACCAACAGTGGAGTAACAATCGTGTTTGATTTATATGAATATGCACCGTACGCGTATGGAATTCCAGAGTTCACCTACTCGTTTGCTCAACTGCTGCCTCAAGGCGGCAAGCCTTTTGCAGGACAAAATGAATAGTACCAAAAAAGCTGCCTACCGGATACGAATATCCGGGGCAGCTTTTTTATTTCTAGCTTTTCCGAGGTACTAACTTCTCTTAAATACCTGCTGTAGTGGAGCTAGTTAGCACTTTATCAATAATACCGTATTCCTTGGCATCATCAGCGGACATGAAATAGTCACGGTCTGTGTCTTTTTCAATGCGTTCCAGTGGTTGACCTGTGCGATCTGCGAGAATGCGGTTCAATTTGTCACGCATTTTCAGAATGCGACGGGCGCGGATTTCGATATCCGTTGCCTGACCTTGTGCACCACCCAATGGTTGGTGAATCATAATTTCACTGTTCGGCAAAGCAAAGCGTTTGCCTTTGGCACCAGCGTTCAGCAAGAACGCACCCATGGAGGCTGCCATACCTACACAAATTGTAGACACGTCAGGCTTAATATATTGCATCGTATCGAAAATGGCCATACCGGCTGTAATGGAGCCGCCAGGACTGTTAATATACAAGTGAATATCTTTTTCAGGATCTTCGGCAGCCAAAAACAGCATTTGTGCAATAATAGAGTTGGCTACAACGTCATTGACGTCCGAGCCCAACAAAATAATGCGATCCTTCAACAGTCTGGAATAAATGTCATAGGCGCGTTCGCCGCGGTTACTTTGCTCTACTACCATAGGAACATAGCTCACGTCAAAAAACCTCCCTTAAATATCGTTAATGGATTTGGTGGACATGCCGATTACATGCCCCTACTTTATAAACTGTTGCCGTAATAACCACATGATAAACAATTTCAAACAAAAAGTCAAAGAAAGTCAAACTAATGGTCAAAAAAAAGAGCGCAAAGGGCTCTTGTTGGTTAAAATGATGATATAGAAGCATTAAAGTGTTCATTTAAAATGGCGCGCCCGCGAGGAATCGAACCTCGATCTCAGGCTCCGGAGGCCTACGTCATATCCGTTGGACCACGGGCGCAAAGTAATTTGTACAATTAAAAGCTAATTCATCAGCTAATTGGAAACAAAGATGATTATATGATATACGGCAGTGAATTGCAAGCTTTTATTATGTGCGCATATTCACATAAAAAGTTGAGAAATATAGGTTCAGATAGACTTGCAAGTGAAGCAAATATTGGGTAAGATATACGTGGGACTTAAAAAGTTATCCCGGGACATTTTAAGACCAGACGAAGATATAGTATTAGAGAAAGAACTTAGAAGTGTGCGGGAGTGGAAAGCATGCGAAAGATATTAGAAATACAGAAGCAGCTTCTGCCCGACCTCATGGATGTTTTGAAAAAAAGGTACACGATCCTGCGCCAGATCATGTTGTCCGATGTCATTGGACGCAGAACGCTGGCAGCTTCACTGGATATGACCGAGCGCGTGCTGCGCGCCGAAACCGATCTCCTCAAGGCCCAAGGGCTCATTGAGATTGAGAGTGTGGGCATGAAGGTGAGCAAAGCAGGACTGGATCTGCTGGAACAGCTGGAGCCGATTGCGAACAACTTGTTCGGCCTGTCCCAACTGGAGGATCAGATTCGTCAAGCCTACGGCTTGAAGAAGGTGGTTGTCGTTCCAGGGGATTCGGATGCTTCACCGTTGGCGAAGCAGGAGTTGGGCCGTGCTGGAGCAAAGGCGCTGCTGAGTGTTATGGATGACGAGGACGTGGTCGCTGTAACAGGTGGTACGACGATTGCAGATGTGGCGGAACAACTGACATTACCTGCTAACGGCCCGCTTAAGGGCGGATGGTTTGTACCGGCACGCGGGGGTTTGGGAGAGAGCATGGAAATGCAGGCTAACACCATTGCTTCCACGATGGCTCGCAAGGTCGGCGCTCAATACCGTCTGCTCCATGTACCGGATTTGCTCAGCAATCATGCTTACAACTCCTTGCTTGAGGATACGAATATTCAGGATATATTGAGCCTGATTCGAGAGAGTCGTATTATCATTCACGGGATAGGCAACGCCATAGCGATGGCCCACAGACGCAAGCTTGACCTTGAAACCTTTAATCAGATCAGCAATGAGGGCGCGGTTGCCGAATCGTTTGGTTATTATTTTAACGAAGACGGCGTCGTTGTTCACAGAATGCTGACGCTTGGACTCCGCCTGGAGGACATCAAGCGTACGGAGACGGTTCTAGGTGTAGCTGGAGGCAAGAGCAAGGCGGCTGCTATTCATGCAGTGCTGCGTTTCGGCCAAGAAGACATTCTTGTCACCGATGAAGGCGCTGCTGCCGAGATTGTAAGCCATTATTTAAAAGGTTAATACGGATTGATTAAATGTGTTGTCTTGACGGGCTTTCGGGCCTGTCTTGAATATATAAAACTAAACTAAACGAACTTTGGGAGGAACTCACTCATGACAGTTAAAGTTGGTATTAACGGTTTCGGACGTATTGGACGCCTTGCTTTCCGCCGTATTCAAAACGTGGAAGGTATTGAAGTAGTAGCAATCAATGACTTGACAGATTCCAAAATGCTGGCACATCTGTTGAAATATGATACAACACAAGGTACTTTCCAAGGAGAAGTAGAAGTACATGAAGGCTTCTTCAAAGTAAACGGCAAAGAAGTTAAAGTTTTGGCTAACCGCAACCCTGAAGAACTGCCTTGGGGAGACCTGGGTGTAGACATCGTTCTGGAATGCACAGGTTTCTTCACAACTAAAGAAGCTGCTGAGAAACACTTGAAAGGCGGCGCTAAAAAAGTTGTTATCTCCGCTCCAGCTACTGGCGACATGAAAACTGTCGTTTACAACGTAAACCATGAAATTCTGGACGGAACTGAAACTGTAATTTCCGGTGCTTCTTGCACAACAAACTGCCTGGCTCCTATGGCTAAAACACTGCAAGACAAATTTGGTATCGTTGAAGGCTTGATGACTACAATTCACGCTTACACTGGCGACCAAAACACTTTGGATGCTCCACATGCTAAAGGTGACTTCCGTCGTGCTCGCGCAGCAGCTGAAAACATCATCCCTAACACAACTGGTGCTGCTAAAGCAATCGGTCTGGTTATCCCTGAGTTGAAAGGTAAATTGGACGGAGCAGCTCAACGTGTTCCAGTAGCAACAGGTTCCCTGACTGAGCTGGTAACAGTTCTGGAGAAAAATGTAACTGCTGATGAAATCAACGCAGCGATGAAAGAAGCTTCCGATCCTGAAACTTACGGATACACTGAAGATCAAATCGTTTCTTCCGACATCAAAGGTATCACTTACGGTTCCTTGTTTGATGCAACTCAAACTAAAGTTCTGACTGTTGGCGACAAACAACTGGTTAAAACTGTAGCTTGGTATGACAATGAAATGTCCTACACTGCACAATTGATCCGTACGTTGGAATACTTCGCTAAATTGGCTAAATAAGAAATTTCTTATCGAGCAACATCATAGAGCGGAAACAGCAGTTATTGTTTCCGCTCTTTATATATCAAAATGTGCCTTAAATTCCTGTTTCGTAAAATTAAAAGGGTGCGGAGGAATATGGAGATGAACAAAAAGAGCGTACGTGATATAGAACTGAATGGAAAACGGGTGTTTGTTCGTGTAGATTTTAACGTTCCGGTTGAGGACGGTAAAATTACGGATGACAAGCGTATTCGCGAAACCTTGCCAACAATTAACTACCTGATTGAAAAAGGTGCAAAAGTTATTTTGGCGAGTCACTTTGGACGTCCAAAAGGTCAGGTCGTTGAATCCATGCGTCTGACTCCTGCTGGTGTGCGTCTGTCTGAACTGCTCAAAAAGCCTGTTGTTAAGGTGGACGAAGCAGTTGGTGAGGCTGTTAAAGCAAAAGTGGCTGAATTGCAAAACGGCGACGTGCTGTTGCTTGAAAATGTACGCTTCTACCCAGGAGAAGAGAAAAATGATCCTGAGCTGGCGAAGCAATTTGCTGAACTGGCTGACATTTTCGTGAATGACGCATTTGGTGCAGCACACCGTGCTCATGCTTCCACAGAAGGTATCGCGCATTTTCTTCCTGCTGTTTCCGGCTTGCTGATGGAGAAAGAATTGTCTGTAATCGGTAAAGCTCTTTCGAACCCAGACCGTCCTTTTACAGCCATTATCGGTGGTTCCAAAGTAAAAGACAAAATCGACGTGATCGACAACCTGCTGAACATTGCAGATAACGTAATCATTGGCGGCGGTTTGGCTTATACATTCTTTAAAGCTCAAGGTTATGAAGTGGGTCAATCCCTGCTGGATGAATCCAAACTGGACGTAGCTCTTGGATTTATCGAAAAAGCGAAGAAGCTCGGCAAAAAATTCTATCTTCCGGTAGATATCGTTATTTCTGACGATTTCAGCGCTACAGCGAACACGAACATTGTGGACATTGACGGTATTCCTACAGATTGGGAAGGCGTAGATATCGGACCGAAAACTCGTAAAATCTATGCTGATGTGATCAAAAACTCCAAATTGGTTGTTTGGAATGGACCAATGGGCGTATTTGAAATGGAACCTTTCGCTGGCGGTACTCGTGAAGTAGCGGAAGCTTGCGCAACAACAGAAGCATACACCATCATTGGTGGCGGTGATTCTGCGGCTGCGGCTGAGAAATTCCACCTGGCTGACAAAATGGATCACATTTCCACTGGCGGCGGCGCATCCCTGGAATTTATGGAAGGCAAAGCACTTCCGGGTGTTGTTGCACTTAACGATAAGTAATCAAGCGTTTAACGCGTAATAAAGGCTTTAGGGCATCTAATAGTTAGGAGTTGAAACCATTGAGAACACCGATTATCGCGGGTAACTGGAAGATGTTCAAAACCGTTCCAGAAGCTAAGACCTTCATCGAAGAGGTCAAAGGTAAAGCAGAGGTTGCAGGAGTGGAAAGTGTAATCTGTGCTCCATTTACAAATCTTCCTGCTCTGGTTGAAGCAGTAAAAGGCACATCTATTAAAATTGGCGCACAAAACCTGCATTTTGCAGAAGATGGTGCGTTCACAGGTGAAATCAGCGGCGGAATGTTGAAGGATCTGGGCGTAGACTACGTTGTGATCGGACACTCCGAGCGCCGTGAGTATTTCAACGAAACAGACGAAACGGTAAACAAAAAGGTTCATGCGGCATTCCGCCACGGCCTGACTCCGATCGTATGTGTAGGGGAAAAGCTGGAAGACCGTGAAGCAGGTCAAACCAAAGAGGTTGTAAAAGTGCAAACTGTAGCAGCTTTTGCTGGCTTGGCCAAGGATCAGGCTGCACAAGTCGTTGTTGCTTATGAGCCAATTTGGGCGATCGGAACAGGAAAATCCTCCACTTCGCAGGATGCGAATGAAGTGATCTCCTATATCCGCAGTCTGATTAAAGAGCTGTATGATGAAAGTACAGCTAATGCTGTACGTATTCAATACGGTGGCAGTGTAAAACCTGAAAATGTTGCTGAGTACCTGGGTCAAAGCGATATCGACGGCGCGCTTGTGGGCGGTGCCAGTCTTCAACCGGCGTCGTTCATCGCGCTTGTTGAGGGGGCGAAGTAAGATGGCAGCACCAAAACCGGTAGCTTTAATTATTATGGACGGATTCGGACTGCGCGACAACGTGGAAGGCAATGCGGTTGCACAGGCCAACAAACCGAATTACGACCGATATTTAAAACAATATCCTCATGCAACGCTGACCGCTTCTGGTGAAGCAGTGGGCCTGCCGGAAGGTCAAATGGGTAACTCCGAAGTAGGTCACTTGAACATCGGCGCAGGCCGCACTGTGTATCAAGACTTGACTCGTATTTCGAAGTCCATTCGCGAGGGTGAATTCTTCGATAACGAAACATTGGTTAAAGCAGTTCAGCATGCCAAGAAGAACAATACCAAGCTTCACCTGTACGGACTTCTGTCCGACGGCGGCGTGCATAGCCATATCAGCCATCTGTTCGCTATGCTGGACCTGGCGAAAAAAGAAGGCTTAACTGAAGTGTACGTTCATGCTTTCATGGACGGACGCGATGTTATGCCTGACAGCGGTGTAGGCTTCATGCAACAGCTGATCGCTAAAATTCAGGAAGTGGGCATTGGCCAAATTGCGACCGTACAAGGACGCTATTACGCAATGGACCGCGACAAACGCTGGGAACGTGTTGAGAAGTCTTACCGTGCAATCGTATACGGGGAAGGTCCTCAATATACTGACCCGCTGGAAGCATTAAAGGAATCGTATGAAAAATCAGTGTTCGACGAATTTGTGGAGCCAACTGTGATTGTAAAGGCCGACGGAAGTCCTGTAGGGCTGGTCGAAAGCAATGACTCTGTTGTATTCTTGAATTTCCGTCCTGACCGTGCGATTCAACTGTCTCAAGTATTTACCAATGAGGATTTCCGTGGTTTTGACCGTGGGCCAAAATGGCCTAAGGATCTGCACTTTGTTTGCCTGACCTTGTTCAGTGAAACGGTTGGAGGCTTTGTAGCCTATGAACCGAAAAACCTGGATAATACGTTTGGCGAAGTGCTGGTACAAAACAACAAAAAGCAATTGCGTATTGCTGAGACAGAAAAGTATCCGCACGTTACTTTCTTTTTCAGTGGCGGACGCGATGTAGAACTGCCTGGCGAAACTCGTATTTTGATCAATTCGCCAAAAGTAGCTACGTATGATCTGAAGCCTGAAATGAGTGCGTATGAGGTTGCGGATGCAGCAGTGAAGGAAATCGAAGCTGACAAGCATGACGCAATCATCCTGAACTTTGCCAATCCCGATATGGTTGGACACTCCGGCATGCTGGAACCAACTATTAAGGCGGTAGAGGTGACGGATGAATGTGTTGGACGTGTTGTTGACGCGGTTAAAGCCAAAGGCGGCGTGGTTATTATCATTGCCGACCATGGTAACGCGGATATGGAAATTGATGAGCAGGGACGCCCGTTCACAGCTCATACGACGAATCCGGTTCCGTTCATTTTGACTGACGAAAATATCGTTTTGCGTGAGCATGGAATTCTGGCTGACGTAGCTCCAACGCTTCTGGATTTAATGCAGCTTCCGCAGCCTGCGGAAATGACAGGAAAATCTATGATTGCATCCCGCAAGTAAGCTTGATTTAATAAATATAGGCTTGACCAATAAATTATGATTCACAAAGGAGATTAAGTACAAATGACTATTATTTCTGACGTGTACGCTCGCGAAGTCCTCGACTCCCGTGGTAACCCTACGGTTGAAGTTGAAGTATATCTGGAATCCGGCGCTATCGGTAGTGCCATCGTTCCTTCCGGTGCCTCCACTGGTGCTCACGAAGCTGTAGAGCTTCGCGATAACGACAAATCCCGTTACCTGGGTAAAGGTGTTCTGCAAGCTGTTAAAAACGTGAACGAAATCATCGCTCCTGAAGTGATCGGCTTGGATGCTTTGAACCAAGTAGAAATCGACACTTTGATGATCAAATTGGATGGTACACATAACAAAGGTAAATTGGGTGCAAATGCAATTCTGGCTGTATCCATGGCTGTTGCTCGCGCTGCTGCTGAAGCTCTGGGCTTGCCGCTGTACACTTACCTGGGTGGATTCAACGCTAAACAATTGCCAGTACCAATGATGAACATCGTTAACGGTGGCGCTCATGCCGACAACAACGTTGACGTTCAAGAGTTCATGGTTCTGCCTGTAGGCGCTCCTACTTTCAAAGAAGCTCTGCGTATTGGTGCGGAAATCTTCCACAACCTGAAATCTGTACTTAACTCTAAAGGTTTGAACACAGCTGTTGGTGATGAAGGCGGTTTTGCTCCTAACTTCAAATCCAACGAAGAAGCTCTGTCCACGATTATCGAAGCAATCGAAAAAGCCGGTTACAAACCAGGCGTTGACGTATTCCTCGGTATGGACGTTGCTTCCACTGAGTTCTACAAAGATGGAAAATACACACTGGAAGGCGAAGGCAAATCCTTCACTTCTGCTGAGTTCGTTGACCTGCTTGCTTCTTGGGTTGATAAATATCCAATCGTTACCATCGAAGATGGTTGCTCCGAAGATGACTGGGAAGGTTGGAAATTGCTCACTGAGAAACTGGGCAGCAAAATCCAATTGGTTGGTGACGACCTGTTCGTAACGAACACAGAACGTCTGGCTAAAGGTATCGAAGAAAACATCGGTAACTCCATCCTGATCAAAGTAAACCAAATCGGTACGCTGACTGAAACATTCGACGCTATCGAATTGGCTAAACGCGCAGGATACACAGCTGTAATCTCTCACCGTTCCGGTGAATCCGAAGACAGCACAATCGCTGATATCGCTGTTGCAACAAATGCAGGCCAAATCAAAACAGGTGCTCCTTCCCGTACTGACCGTATTGCGAAGTACAACCAATTGCTCCGCATTGAGGATCAACTGGGTGAACTGGCTCAATACCACGGCCTGAAATCTTTCTACAACCTGAAAAAATAATATTGCGCCAACATGCTGACGGTGTTTCAAGCTTTGTGGTTGATGATCACGAGGCTTGGACGCTCGAAGCTTTTACGCAATGATCCAACAGACCTGCACGCTACTGTGAGCAGGTCTGTTTTTGTTATCTGCCTGCATGTATACGTGTAAATAAGTAGATGAGCATGTAGATGCATCTTTGTAAAGGCCTGATAGGGGGTAATCTCCATAGCTGGTTGTTATCTACTGGAAGTTGTGGTAGAATGAAAGTAGTGTTTTGCGTTAATTTCCGGCTATCATAACATGATATGGACATGTTTTCATAAAAGAGGCTGTGTTTTTTGCAAAACAGATGTATAAGCTCAGGAGGTGGATTTTTCATGGAAATCTTTTTGAAAGTGCTGCTCATTGTGTTCTCGATTGCTGTTATTGCGGTCGTTTTACTGCAAAAGGGGAAAAGTGCAGGTTTGTCCGGTGCCATCTCTGGCGGTGCTGAGCATCTGTTCGGCAAGACAAAAGCTCGCGGTATGGATTTGATTTTGCAACGTGCAACTGCTGTTTTGGGTGCGTGTTTTATGATTGTTGCCGTTCTGGTTGCATTTTTTGCAAAATAAGATAAATATGTACATTAAGCCTTCGTTTCACTGGAAACGGAGGCTTTTTTGGATTTTAGACAGGCAGGGATGCCGTCGATTAAATTCGTGTATACTAGGGTATGAGTATATAAGAGCCTTGTAACAGGAACAAGGAACATGCGGATTATTACTGAAAATTAAAGGTTGCCCGAGGTGGACAAAATTATGATAACAGAGCAACAACTACTTGATTTTATGCGAGAGACCGCATACAAGCCTATGACATACCAGGAGCTGGAGCAGCATTTTGACATTAAGGACGCAGAAGAGTTTCGCGAATTTCTTAAGCTCTTGAACGCGCTGGAGGAAGATGGGAAAATTCTGCTGACCCGCACAAACCGTTATGGTGTGCCGGAACGAATGGATTTGCAGCGCGGGCGCTTGCAGGCTCATGCCAAGGGCTTTGCTTTTTTGATTCCAGAGGACCGGGAGCACCCGGATGTATACATTCATGCTAACGATTTAAAGAGCGCGATGAATGGAGACACGGTGCTGGTAAGAGTGACGTCAAAGGGACCTGCGGGTGGCCGATTGGAAGGCGAAGTCGTGCGGATCGTGAAGCGCGCTGTGCTTCAAGTGGTGGGGGTGTTTCAGAGCCACGAAGCATACGGTTTTGTTTTGCCGGATGATAAGCGCATTAATCGGGATATTTTTATTCCAAAGGACAGCTTCAACGGAGCTGTGAACGGGCAAAAGGTCGTTGTGCGTATTGTGAGCTACCCGGAAGGACGGGCGGCAGCGGAAGGCGAAGTGCTGGAGGTGCTGGGTCACAAGGACGATCCGGGCGTCGACATTTTGTCGGTGATTCGCAAGCATCAGCTTCCAGAGGCTTTTCCCGATGAAGTGACAGCGGAAGCAGATCAGGCTCCCGATGCGATTACGGAAGAAGAAATTGTACGTCAGGGACGTCGCGATTTGCGTGATAAGATTATTGTAACAATTGATGGCGAGGATGCCAAAGACCTGGATGATGCGGTTAATGTAGAGCGTCTGCCGAACGGAAACTACCGTCTGGGCGTTCATATTGCCGACGTAGGGTATTATGTGCGTGAGAACTCCAAGCTGGATCAGGAGGCTTATAACCGCGGCTGTAGCGTTTATTTGGTCGACCGTGTCATTCCTATGCTTCCACACCGGCTTTCCAACGGGATTTGTTCTTTGAATCCGCAGGTGGATCGCTTGACTTTGTCCTGTGAAATGGAATTCAACGAGCATATGAAGGTTGTAAAGCATGATATTTTCACCAGTGTGATTAAAACGAAGGAACGAATGACATACACCAACGTTCGCAAAATCCTCGAAGAGGAAGATGCCGAACTGATGGAACGGTACAAAGATCTAGTAGAAGTATTCCGTACGATGAAGGAACTGGCATTGAAGCTGCGTGCTAACCGGATGCGCCGGGGTGCGGTTGATTTCGATTTTGATGAAGCGAAAGTGATTGTGGACGATGAAGGTAAAGCTGTCGATATCGTAAAAAGAGATCGTACGATAGCCGAGCAAATTATCGAGGAATTTATGCTGGCGGCCAATGAAACTGTGGCCGAGCATTTCCACTGGCTCAAGGTGCCTTTCCTATACCGGATTCATGAGGACCCGGACCCAGAGAAGCTGCAAAATTTCATGGCGTTTGCCGCTAATTTTGGACATCAGATCAAAGGCCGTGGGAATTCCATTCACCCGCGTGCGTTGCAAACGTTGCTGGAGGACATTCAGGGCACGAAGGAGCAGACAGTGCTTAGCACGATGATGCTGCGTTCGATGAAGCAGGCCAAGTATGATGCAGAGTCTACAGGGCATTTTGGACTGGCTGCGGAGTATTATTCTCATTTTACATCGCCAATTCGCCGTTATCCTGATTTGGTGATTCACCGTGTCATTCGTGAGGTATTGGAGAATGGCGGGGCTTTGACAGATGAGCGTCAGGAATATCTGACTGCACGCATGCCGGATATTGCGCAGCAATCCTCCGAGCGAGAACGTGTGGCTGTGGATGCAGAGCGCGACACAGAGCAAATGAAAAAGGCTGAATACATGCTGGACAAGGTTGGCGAGGAGTTCGAGGGCATCATCAGCAGCGTAACTAGCTTTGGTATATTCATCGAGTTGGACAATACGGTGGAGGGTCTGACGCGTCTGAGTGCGCTTACGGATGACTATTACCATTTTGACGAGCAGCATATGGCGTTAATCGGTGAACGCACTTCCAAGGTATTCCGCATCGGAGATGAGGTTAAGGTTCGCGTCGCGCGCGTTAATATGGAGGATTACACGATTGACTTCGAGCTTGTCGATATGAAGCAGCGGCAACGCCGTGAGCGGACGGGCGGTTCGGGACAAGGCGGAGGCTTTGCACGTGGCGAGGGCCGCGGTAAAGGCCGCGAAGGACGTGACCGCAAAGGCGGCAAGGACAAGGCTGGCAGAGAGCGCAAAGGCGGTCGTGAGGCGGCTGGGAAGCCTAAAGAGGCCGGCAGCGGAGGCATTAGCACCACAGGTCGCACAGGCCGCGGTGGTGGAAACGGAGCCGGAGTCGGCTCGGCAGGCAGTTTTGGCTTTGGTAGTGGCAAGGGCGGATATAATTCGCCAATCGCCGGTACGAGCAAACGCCGGAAGAAGAAGACATCTGCTAGCGGTATTTTTATCGGCAGTGCGGCTACACCAGGCAGTGACGCCGGATCAAGCGGTGAAGGTGCCGGGCGTCGCAAACGGAAGAATAAAGGCGGCGGAGGCGGCAATAGCACTGCTGGATTTGTGAGGAAAAAGAAGAAGTAAGCAGGATAGACCGCTTATGCTTATTGCTGGCTGAAGCGTTTCTGTCAGGGTGTAAAACTGATTTGAAGGTATGTATGAGGGTGGCTTCCGTCTGCTGTGATTAGATGGAGGCCACTTTGATTTTGAAGTATGTCCATCATATGAATCCGTGAGTATTGGAGTGAGGGCTTGTCTTTCTTGCTTTTACCATCTGAATTTTGTTACAATATGTTTCTAGGCGGAGCTTTGTAGCCATCGGATGAAATGCTTGGATTTAGAAGTTGATTACGTTATTCAAAGGAGTGGTATTCATGGGTAAGAAGGCAGACGGGAAAGTGCTCGCCCAGAACAAAAAAGCTTCCCATGACTATTTTATTGAGGACACCTACGAGGCGGGCATGGTGTTAACGGGAACGGAAATTAAGTCTCTGCGGAATGGTCGATCCAACATCAGTGATGCTTTTGCTACGATCCGTAATGGCGAGATTCATATTCACAATATGCACATCAGTCCCTTTGAGCAAGGTAATCGCAACAATCCAACCGATCCGACGCGTACGCGTAAGCTACTGCTGCACAAAGAGCAGATTCGTAAGCTTATAGGTCTGTCCAAACAGGAAGGCTATACGATCGTACCGCTCAAGATTTACGTACGCAACGGCTATGCCAAACTGCTGCTTGGATTGGGTAGAGGTAAAAAGCAGTATGACAAGCGGGAAACGGCTGCCAAACGTGATGCACAGCGTGATATCCAACGCGCTCTGCGTGAGAAGCAAAAAATTGCGAGATAAGCTGCTGCATTATCATGTATGGTACAAATTACGTGGATAAGCTACTTGTTCCTGTAATGGTGCTATTTTATCGAGCTGAAATGGCTTTATTCCGTTTCGTTATGACATGTAATATGGTATACTAACGAAGTAGTAAGCTTTCAATGTATTTTGTGCTTAACTTGGTTCGACTGTTGAATCTCAGGATTCAGCTTCCGATATTATGCATGCTTATGCTCCGGTATTTCCGGTTATCCGTGGAGCCCTTTTTTAATGAGGGGGCGTTTATGGATTCGACGGGGATAGTTCGAGCATGGGTAGCGGGTAGTGGGGACGCGTCCACTTCATCAACGCTAAAGCCTATTAAACGGCAAACAACAAAACAACTACGCTTTCGCAGCTTAATAACCTGTGAGCGTGCTCCTCTCCTGCATCGCCCATGTGCCGGATGTAGGGGCTAACCTATAGTGGGATACGCTGTCACATCTCCGCCTGGGGTGTGCTGAAGAAGACAATCAGGCTGACCCAACGTACAGCCGGTTACGGGGCGGTACTCGGGTGACATCAAAACTGTGACTACACCCGTAGAAGCTTATGTGTCGTTATCTTCGGACAGGGGTTCGACTCCCCTCGCCTCCATATGGAAATTACAACAAAACCCGCTGACCTGATGGTTAGCGGGTTTTGCTGTCTACGGAGAGCAGCGGGTTGACTCGTAGAATAAGCATCGGTGGTAAAGTCAACCGGAGTGCAACTTTATGTAGTTAGTAATAAGGAATATACCTCTCAAAATACTCTCTTAGGTTATCGTCACAAACATAGATGTATGTTCCTCTGATACCACGAGTTAGAAAAACCGCATATGTATTAAGAATGTAAGCTTTCAGTTCTTCAACAGTTATTCCATTCTTTACTTTGTTGTCGAAAAAATTATCCTTATTTATTTTTATCATATTGTCCAATTTATCAAAAACGAGATCTGGACCAATAATAACTCCAGCATAGTTTAAATCAAGTCCAGGCAATGTATAAATACTACCCATCTCTTTTTTAGCATTTAAATTGCTTAACCAACCGCCTGTCTGACTGTTCCATTTAATGTTAACACCGTCAATACTGATATCTACTAATTTGTTGTCTTCTTTACCTTTCCATTCCCAGGCATATCCCGTACAAAGCCTGCATAGCCCCATGTCTTTTTCCTTTACATCAAGGGCGTTCACCATATCGGAAAACGAGGTGAAAAGTTTAAAATCATAGTTTTCAAATGCAAGATTGTTAGTAGTTTTTTGATAAAGCACATCGTAGATGTAAGGGACATAGCTATCGCCAGCTTTTATTCGCATCTGTTCATCTAGCTCTATAGGACGAATCCCCCGCTTTCTTTCATACAGTCTTTCTTCAAATTGTTCGCGTGTTATGTCGGAAGGACTTGTACTTTGTTTTCCGTCATAGAATAGAATCTGGCAGTTGGAATTAGCCATAATCCAATCCAATTCATCGTGTGTTTTATCGAATCCGAGTCGGGCATTCCCTGTTTTAAAATGTACGTGATACATTCCGAGATTTTTACCTCTTCTCAGTCGTTGGGCTTCATCGCAAATAATAATGTCGTAGTGTTGTTTGGTGACTTCCACTGGGCTGATAACGTCTTTTTTGCTCAACCCCTCCGTATTCTTAAAAACTTCTTGAATTTCGCTGCGAGTGCAGGGATTTGCATACACCAATGCGATTTTTTTATCTCTATAACGCTCATTGCTTTTTAAATAATGGAACAGTGAAGTGGCTACAACAGTTTTCCCGGTTCCCGCATCACCTCTTATGAGAATTGGCCTTGTATTGAAAGTCGGTTCATGTGGTAGAGTCTCACCTGAATCAATGGTGTGAACAATACTTGTTAAGGTCTTGTGTTGTTCTTCGGTTAGGGTAGTATGAGGAGAGTACTTATATGCATTTGAGTTAATGATCGTATTAAATTCTTTCGTTTTTACCAGCCCTTTTTCTTCAAGTTGGAACCATAGCTTATCAAAATACCGTTCAAAATCATTCTTTCTTTGGTAATGCGGCTTTTGGCCGTCACTTCCATTTACAATATGAAACTTTTTATCAACCTTCATTAGTTTTATTAGCAGGTTTTCATAATGCTTGGCTGGTGTTTCCTCCATTGGTGATCCAGTAATTATATGCATTTTGTTAAAAAGGTATTTTTTATTCTTATTTTTTTGGGAGTTGCTATCGTGTTCCTTCGCTCTTCTGATGGAGTTGTTGGTTTCACCAATGTAGGCCTCTTTACCATTTTCTAATATGTAGACGCAGTGATAGTCAAAAGGGATGTCCCATTCATCAAAGTTTTTATTGGTATAATCATAGGTTTCTATCTTAAACATAATTCCTCCTACTGGGGGTTAATTTGGGGTTCACGGTTCTTGTAAAATTTATCTTTGCAAAATATTGTGTTGTTGTCAAAGTGAATGCTGGCAGTTATCCATATAAAGGGAGTGATTATACTAGCTGTATCCAAGTGCAGTTCTCGGTGCCTCCAATAGTTGGCTCGGACGATCATCCCCAGCCGAAAAGATTAGTAGTAGGTTAAGGCAAGTAAACGAGCTATACAACGAACCCTTGCTAGGGTGACATCAAAACCGTGACTACACCCGTAGAAGCCTGTGTGGCGATATTTTTGGACAGGGGTTCGACTCCCCTTTCCTCCATTTATACCACTAGAAAAAGCGACCATGATCGGTCGCTTTTTTACATCTCCGTATGATTTAATTATCACACAATACTTCTTAATTATTTCGGCCAATTCCTCAAATGCGTATTTGTGATTGACCATGTCTACCGTGAAGCTCTCGGCATGCTTGGTTCGGCCGACTTTCCCTCCCGACTCCAGATTTCCCAACAATTTCTTGGGAGTCCATTTTTCAGTCGGAGCTTTTAAACATTGCGGTTCTGATCAGTATATTGGGCTCATTTTCCCCGCTGATCCAACAGACCCAATTCACCCATTCTTGGTATTTACGCTTTCAGCACTTCATCTGAGCTTTATCTTTGTATTCCCAAGTGGTCGTTAACTGCCGGTACGTCCAGTTTCCCTTAACGTGCAGGCGGATCGCTTCCAACTTTAGTTCCTCTGCATACGTCTTAAACTTTTGGCCTTTTATTACTATGGAAAATGCACTGGTTAGTGTCATATTTCTACCCGTAGGGATATTCATCCAATTAATTTCTAGCAAAAATGAACCAGGAAATATCTCCTAATATACACCGCAATTCAGGACGTTGAAAGGAGGGGGATATTGACGAATGATGACGAATTAGTTCGAAATTATGGGAAAGGGGCTTATATAATACTAATTTCTCCCCCTTGAAGATTATGGATAGACGCTGTAGTTTGAATGTAAGTCGCATTAGTTTGACTCATGTATTGTGACTTTTTTCTCATTATAAAGTTTGGATAAGTGTTTCATTAATATGATTACACGAGGGGAGGTGGATCGAGAAACTTGTCGGTATTTTGATAACGGTTCAATGGTGTATGCAACAAATCAAATTTGGGAGGATTGGAAATGAAAAAGAGGATTACAAATGTAATGAGTATTGTTTTATTGTTTTCTCTTGTAATATCTTTAATAGGATTGCAAGGTACTACAGCTTATGCTGCTGGTCTTTCGATCATCGACGGTGGAGGCTGGAATGAAACTGCGTATGTAGAATGGTCACCTGAAAGCAATGCGGAGGGATATAATGTATATGTTAAACCTGTAAACGCGTCAGATTCTTACTATCAACAAATTGATAATGAATTAATCCGAAAATACCCTTCCTATTGGAGAGCTGATGCCGTAGGTCTTGCAGCTGGAGATTATGTAATGAAGGTTGAAGCCAGGCTGCCAGGCGGATCAACGGTAAGTGCTGTTTCAAAAAAGCTATCCGTAGCGTCATATGATAGATCCGGATTTGCTTTCTCATCAAAATCGCAATATGGCACAGGCTCAGGTGCTTATAATGCTGACGGAACACTTAAGAGTGGTGCCCAGGTTCTTTATGTAACATCCGAGACTGCACAAACAGTGACTCTCGATGTGAAAACCAACAGCTCAGGTCGTGTTCAAACAGGTAAAGGTCTAGGCGAGATTTTGGCATTAAGACAAAAAGGCTATGATACAACACCACTTGCAATCAGATTTATTGGAAAAGTTACAAAAGATGACATGAAGGGACAACTGAATAGCAGCGGATATCTTCAAGTAAAAGGCAAAAAAAATTATTCGGAAATGAATATGACGGTTGAAGGTATCGGAGACGATGCTTATGCTTACGGATGGGGAATGCTTCTTAGATATACCGGAAATGTGGAAGTGAGAAACCTGGGTCTGATGTTGTTCCCTGATGACGGTATTTCAATGGATACAGGAAATGCCAATGTTTGGGTGCATAATAATGATATATTCTATGGATCTGCAGGAGGAGATGCTGACCAAGCAAAGGGAGATGGTTCCACAGACGTTAAAAATGGATCAACGTATATTACAATCTCTTATAATCACTACTGGGATTCAGGAAAATCGGCTCTGGTCGGCTTAAGTGAATCGTCAGAATTCTTTGTCACCTTCCACCATAACTGGTTTGATCATTCAGACTCCCGTCATCCACGTATAAGAGTGGCATCTGTTCATATATATAATAACTTCTTTGATGGAGTTTCAAAATATGGTGTCGGTGCTACAATGGGAGCTTCAGCCTTTGTAGAATCTAATTATTTTAGACATGCTAAATATCCAATGCTGAGTTCTTTGCAAGGTACGGATGCTTTAGGGGAAGGTACATTTTCGGGCGAAAACGGAGGTGTGATTAAGGCCTACAACAATAGTATAGTTGATGCTGCCAGTCTGATTTATGCCAACTCCAATAACGGGACAGCTCCGGCAAATAAAAGCTCATTTGATGCGTACTTAGCTTCGTCGAGAAATGAGACCGTACCAAGCTCATACAAAGCACTAAAAGGAGGAACAGCGTATAACAACTTTGATACAAGCGTCGATACTGGAGTAAATGGTGCTGACATTGATAATGTAAGCGATGTTGAACAAATTGTTACTGCAAAAGCTGGACGCCTGAATAACGGAGACTTTACATGGGAATTTGATAATTCCGTTGATGACACGTCGTATGCACTTAATTCAGCTCTAATGGCTAAAATAAGAAGCTACACAACTCAACTTGTGTCTGTAGGGGGGAATTCAATCTCAACGGAGCCAACGCCGACTCCTATTCCAGAACCAACTCCGGAACCAACACCAGAGCCAGCACCAACGCCTATTCCGGAACCGACACCGGGGCCAACTCCAGAACCAACCCCAGAACCGACACCGACTCCTGTTCCGGTACCAACACCCGGAGAACAAGTTCATAACTTCACCATAGCTGGAACCGACAGCGACTTCTTTGATATTAAAGGGAATCTGTCGGCAAACAAGGGAACTGTGGAGTATAATGGTTTGACTCTAACTCAATGCTTAAAAATCGAGAGCTCGACCAGTATTGGGTTTACCACTACGGAAGCTTCAACATTAACATTAGTGTTTAATTCAGCAGACGGAACAAAAATCAAGGTTGATGGAACCAGTTATCCAATAACTGATGGTATTGTCAGCGTATCACTTGCTCCTGGCGCACATACCATTACAAAAGATAATCCTACAAATCTTTATTACATGGAATTGAAATAGATTATCTGATGAGACAGGGACCAAAACACCATTCAAGTTTAAGTGACCAGTTGCCGGAATTGAACCGGCGACTGGTTTATTTAGTTTTGTTTGCATATGAATTGATGTGCACACGTTTATGAATGCTCAGGTCCTTTTCCGTAGCTGTATTGTTTACCGACAGAGGCTCTATCGCTACTTGAACGAACGTATAATAGCCCGACCGTGTGAGGTCGGGCTATTGTTGTATAACTCTATTTTGCATGCTCATCTGGCTGATGAATACCAAAAATATTTCCTTCTGTGTCCATGTAATACCCTTGCCACGCCATTCCAGGCAGTGCATGCTTTGGCAGTGCAAGTTTGCCTCCAAGATTAAGAATTTTTGTTTCAGTAGAATCGTAATCTTCCACTCCCATAGTACATGCATAACCATTCATAGCCTGACCAGGTTGGGGGGAAGCACCTTGACGTTGCATCAAGGCCCCGTTGATTCCGGGTTCATTTGCATCGCCTGTCACAGCTCCAAAATAAGGCGTTCCAGCATAGTCACTCCAATCCTCAAATGTCCATCCAAATACCTCGCCATAAAACTTCTTGGCACGTTCCATGTCATCTACATGAATTTCGAAATGAACGAGTCGGCCCATGATTTCCTCCTATGTTTTGACATCCTGCATTTTTCTGTTATTATACTTTCCTATTTCGCTAAATATATAAAATTTAACTGATTTTTTTGTAGTTTGTACTAATAAGAGCCATGAACTCACCTTTCCCAGATGTAAGCTAATGGCTTTTGCACCAGCATCTCTGCTTGTTACTCGTCATCTCAGATTACAGCATCCGTGTCGCGAAGTGAATGAGGCCAGTCGCCTTCCCAACGGTATTTATCTTTTAAAATTTTGGCACTCAATTCTAAACAAATATGCACTACCAGGTCTGGGTAAAGTTGTTCCATTCTTGCTATTAGGTCGGCAGAATCTGTTGATTCTTTGAGATGATGCATAAAATCTTTCAAATAACATCGTGTAAATTTGATACCATCTGGATTGTAAGGTCTGTCATTTGGAGCATGCCCAGGGATGATGACTTCTGGCTTCAATGCTTCTAATGTGTCGAGGTTATCAAGCCATGCCTGTCGATCCTCTGGGAATCGAGCATCAGCTACCCAAAGATGTGCATCGGAGAAAACCAGATCACCAGCGACTAGCGTTTTAATGGATGGAATCCACAAAATGGCTTCATGTTCAGCGTCGCCTCGCATTAATCCCAGAATGTCTATTTGTTCACCATCAACTGTGAGATGCGGTTCTTCTATGCGTTCAATATTTACCAGCGTTTTAGAGCCGTTATTGCCTAGGACCTCAGTTCCCCAGTAATCGATTTTGAAGCTGAAAGCCTCATTAGCTTCTTCAGCTACTTCTTTGTATGCCATTACACGTGCGTTTGGAAATGCTTCTTTTATTACGCCCAATCCTAGATAATGGTCTGGGTGAAAATGACTGATAAAGATTTGTTTTAGTTCACGACCTGTTTCAAGAATTTCGGCTACTAAACGAAGTGCGTTAGAACGGCTAAATTGAGCATCGAAGAGTAACGCTTCAGTAGGACCATATATAATAGTCGAGCTTACACCGAACCCATCATGTTGATCGCTACTAATAAATACTTTTGTTTGTAACTGGTTTGTCATGTTGATTTCCCCTTTCTTTCGGTTAATAGTTTGTAAGAAAAAAATTTTTGGCAATTTCTTCTGGCTTTTCTGCACGTCCCATTGATTGTAACTTCTGCCCATTTTTGCGAGTTGTCACTCATAATATTACACCTTTTTCCAACAGAAATGTTTAAAGATTCTCATATTGGTGTGTGAAGCAATCCAAGGTTGATCTTTTTTTAAAAAAGTATTGACACGGATAGAAAAATATTATATCTTTATATCAAGATAAATAAATTAAAGATATAACTGATCAGAACATTTTGAATATGGAGGTATACACATGCTTACAATTTTAAACAGAATTAATCAGCTTGCAAAAAAAGCACAAGAAGTCGGATTAACTGAAATTGAAAAGACTGAACAAACCGATCTTCGCAAAGAATACCTTCAAATTTTTCGGGGTTCAGTAAAAAGCATCCTCTTGAATTCCACTATTTATGATCCGAATGGAGATGATGTTACTCCTGAAAAACTAAGAAGAGAGCAGGCTCAATTAGTTAAACAATGAATTTAATTTTTGCCAAATACCTTTAATTTAAAAATCTTTAAATAAAATATAATATGGAGAGTGATTTTTATGTTGGCAAGTGGATTGTTATTAGTACGTTTGGTGGTTGGATTGTTATTGGTGGGGCACGGAGCTCAGAAACTTTTTGGCTGGTTTGGCGGCTATGGTCCAAAGGGTACCGGCGGTTGGATGGAATCGATCGGAATTAAGCCCGGAGTATTCATGGCAGTGTCCGCTGGGCTGATGGAATTGCTGGGAGGAGCTCTATTTGCTTTAGGACTGCTCACTCCGCTGGCTGCACTCTTAATTACGGTAACTATGCTCGGAGCGATTGTCAAAGTACATGGACCAAATGGAATCTGGTCAACAGCTAACGGCTATGAATATCCGCTAGTTCTTATGGCCATCGTAATCGGTATTGCGTTGACAGGAGCAGGTTCATATTCCATCGATGCAATACTTAAATAAAGCGTGAATGCAGGCCATTAAAAATTACTAAGCACGAAAAACAAAGGTTCCTACTATTAAAGGAGGGTTTCATATGTCACTTCAAACTACAGGTATCCATCATATTACAGCTTTTGCGGGTAATCCGCAGGAAAATGTCGACTTCTATGCTAGCATCCTTGGACTTCGGTTATTGAAGAAAACAGTCAACTTCGATGCTCCTGAAGTTTACCACTTATACTTTGGTAACGAGGCAGGAAGCCCTGGAACCATCATTACTTTTTTCCCTGCACCAGGAACCCCCAAAGGGCGAATCGGAGGTGGCCAGGTGGGCATTACCTCGTATGTGGTACCGCCAGGTTCACTTGATTTTTGGCAGCAGCGTTTGGAAAGCTTTGATATTCAAGTTACGAAAACGAGCCGTTTTTCTGAACAATATCTTCAATTCGAGGATAATGAGGGGCTACGTCTTGAGCTTGTTGAACGTGAAGCGGGGGCGAACAGTACTTGGTCTTACGGTGGTATTTCGGCCGATAAAGCAATTAAGGGGTTTGGAGGTGCCGTGCTATTTAGCGTCAACCCACAGAAAACGATGGATGCATTGGAAGGCATACTCGGATTTACGAAAATCGGTGAAGACGCCGAATATGCCCGTTATCAGTCCGTAGGAGAAATCGGCAACATCGTGGATGTTCCACTCGCCAAAATGGGTTTAGGCATTGGTGGAGCAGGCACGGTACATCACATTGCATGGCGTGCAAAAGATTTCGAACAACATGAAGACTGGAGAAACACAGTCCAGAATTATGGCTATCACACGACTCCAATCATAGACCGCCAATATTTTAATGCTATATATTTCAGAGAAGCGGGCGGCATACTATTTGAAATTGCTACAGATCCACCGGGATTTGCTAACGATGAACCTGCTGATTCTTTGGGGCAAAAATTAATGCTGCCAGAGTGGTATGAACCAGAGCGGGCTCAAATCGAGGCGAACTTGCTTCCTATTGAAGTGAGAACATTAACAGGAAAATAAAGAGCACTCTTATGAAAAACACCCTTATGGGTGTTTTTTCGTTTTTGGAAGGTTCCCCAGTGTTTCCCGAGTCCTTCAGCCGACAAGATATTAATGCTCCTCCCACCTTTAGAAGTGCTGAGCCTCATGTGTTATCGTGTAAAGTTTTGCTTGATAGCCTTAATTTTCTCCTCCGTAAATACCCCTGAATCCAGCAAGTCCAGAATGGAGAGGACACCGCCGCGGGAACCCCAACTGCCTTCTTCAATGACCTGGAAAGATACCCACCAAGTCGGGGATGGTTCCGGTACACCAAGTACTTTAGTCAAACTGCCAAGAATATTCTCAAGCACTTTTTTGCGGACGTCGTTAGGCCAGTCACCATCCATCACCAGAACATTGACAGTAATAACATCACGTTCAGGCTGATCCGATAGCAATTGCCCGCCAATTGCCATGTAATCTCTTGGACGTTCGGTGAAATGGACCTGGAACCCTTCTCTTGCTGGCGGACAATATTGACCTACCTCTGGAACGAGCACTGCATCCGTCAAGCCTTCTGCCAAAAGTCGACGCTGTTCAAGCGTTATGCGGCCTGCTGGATAATTTACATTGATTATGGTCATAATCGGATATCTCCTTATTGAGGTTTAACCAAGCAATGTCTTGAAACCTTTATGATATGTGTACCCGAGGCATCATCTTGGCAAGCTCATTGATGTTTTGTTGATATCGTTAATATAAAACGGTGTAAAATCCCTGTCAACACTAATTATTATAATAATATATATTTTTATAATATATAGATTGAGTGTGAAGCTGGTCCAAATGGGCTATAATTATGTCTAGTCTAATAAAAACATGACATACTACGGAGATTCGCTAGAGGTACTAGGAGGCATAATATATAATGGCGAGACAGTCAGGGAAAACCAATACAATGTTTGCGGTATTAGGAATTCTGAGTCTGGGTCCTCATACCGGTTATGATATAAAACAACATATGGAACAAAGTACTAGCTACTTTTGGAATGAGAACTACGGCCAGATCTATCCCAGCCTGGCAGAGCTACTGGACCGAAAGGACATTACGGTCGAGGTTATTCGTCAAAAAGGGAAGCCTGACAAGAAGCTCTACAGCATTACCGATCAGGGAAGGCAGACGTTGTCCGACTGGCTTTCTCAGCCCATGGAGCATGTGGTGATGCTCAAAAAAAATGAGCTGCTATTGAGGGTGTTTTTTGGCGGCAATTCTTCGCCTGAAACGATTATAAAGCACATACAGGAGCATAAAGAAAAGCTAATGGAAAGCCTGCATATTTTTGAAGAACTTGAACGTTGGCTTATTAATGTAGAGCATAAAGACCATAATCACAAATATTGGATGATCACAATGAGCTATGGTAAAAGTCAGTTCAGCAGCTTAATCAACTGGTGCGATGAAAGCATTAAAGTATTGAGTTCTTAGCGCTGGTAAAATCCATATGTAATGAATAATCAGAAAGCATGCTGGAGTTTCCTGAGGAATAGTAAACTAATAGCGACATTTTTGTCGTTATCCTCGGACAGGGCCCCGACTGCCCCTCCATAAAGCTGCTTGCCAAGTTGGGCTCGCATCCTTATGGAGGAGGCTTTTCATCCCCGTAAGGAAGATTTAATACACGCGATTTTGTACGCTGTAAATGAGTAGCTATTATTCCACCAGCTTTTCAGACTTTAGCAGCATTTCTCGCAGCACGTGAGCGACTCGGCTTTTTCGGTTTGCTGCTTTTCTTTTGATCAGGTTCAATGATTCTTGGTATGCTGGATTATTTTTTTGATAAAAGAACTGCTTGGCTGCCAAACGCAGCGTCCTTCTTAACAGCAGGGCTGATGAGCGTGTCAGCTTGGAACGGAATCCCCTGTGTAATACTCGCAGTGTACTTTTGTAGACTTCCAAATCCGCGGATGGGGGGACAAGGGCGAGCAGATTTAAGGAGGAATCATTGAATCCGTAGGTTTCAAACATGATTTTCAGATTTTCCGTATTTAAAACGTTCCCTCTAAGGTAGGTTGGGTGTTCCTGATGATATCCGACAACCTCTTTGATGGAATAAAAAGGAATTCCCAATCGATGCAGCCGGTAGCCAAGGTCCCAGTCTTCGAGTCCATAGAGTACAAATCGTTCATTAAAGCCGCCAATACGGATCAATTGGCTGCGCCTGATGGATACACAACGTGTAATCAGGAGCAGCCAGGGAGCTACATCTGTAGTGGCGAATTGCTTTTTAATATTGGGGGGAACTCTTGTGGGGCTAACTACTTTTGACAATGCACCTGTATGATGAAGGATATCCTCTGTCGTTATGATCGGAATGATTTCATTCGCTGCTTCAAAGTCGGGATTCCATAGGTCTGATTGTGTAAGTATCCTCCGACAATGCTCTTTTTCTTCCGGAGAAAAGTCTGGGTGATAATGGGTAAAAGCATCGTCCCACGAGTGAGGAATGCCTGAAAGCACGGATTTGGGATATTTGCGGTGATAACGGCTCACGATTCTAATGAAATCAGGCAACACCAAAAAGTCAGCGTCGCAGAAAATGATGTATAGCCCTTTTGCACGGTGCAGTCCCAAATTTCGAACGGCAGACCGACCGCGTTGTTCCGGATGGGATACGTAGATAAGAGGATAGGATGCTTTGAAGCCTTCGACCATTTCTTTCGTTCCGTCTGTAGAGCCGTCATCAGCTACAATCACTTCGAATAGGTGTTTTGGATAGGTTTGTGTTTCAAATGAAGTGAGTGTGAGCAACAACTGCTGGACTCGATTATAGGTTGGAATGATGACGCTGTAGCGGATAGCCAATGTGATCTCCCCCTCCACCATTGATTATAAAAGCCCTTGGATAACATGAATAATAACAATATACTCAATGGATTTAGCGTGGTCTGGTCAAACACCTCCCAAGGTTCGAAACAGGCTTGGTCTTATTGCGGATGTGTCTTTCGAGCGTCACAAGAAAATGAAATACATGATTTGTTCATGCGATGCAAAGTGCCTGACCCCGTGTCTGAACGTATGATTTCGACAGGGCTCAGGCACTTTTTTTGATTTCCGCGTAGTGAGGATGGATGGCTAGATGGGATTAGCTTTTGGAATTTAGCTATGATGAACAAATTTTACCGGATTTGATGTATGATATGGTGGGATGTAGTCCTTTCGAAGGAGGTCATCATGGGAATTTTGTCGAGGTTTAAGGATATTATGAAGGTGAATGTCAACGCCATATTGGATAAGGTGGAAGATCCAGAGAAGACCATTGACGATTATATGCGGAATTTGAGCAGTGATCTGGGCAAGGTGAGAGCGGAAACTGCTTCAGTACTGGCTGATGAGAGAAGGGCGAAAAGAGCATGGGATGAATGCAGAGCCGAGATCAAGAAGCTCCAGCATTATGCCAGTAAGTCCGTGGAAGCTGGAAATGAAGAGGAAGCTCGAAAGTTTCTGGAGAGAAAAGCTTTGCAGGCGCAAAAGCTGGAACAATTGCAAGCCTCCTATGACTTAGCTTCGGCAAACGCCGCAGGTATGAAACAAATGCACGATAAGCTGATGTCCGATATGGGGCAGTTGGAAGCGCGGCGTGCCGAGCTTAAAGGGAAAATGGCGGTTGCCAAAGCACAGCAAGCCTTGAACTCCATGAGCAGCCAGGGTTCTGTTTTCGAAGCGATGGAAGAGAAGGTGAACAGGGCATATGATGAAGCGATGGCGATAGCCGAGCTCCGGGCAGGAACGAAGGACAACCTGGATGATTTATTCGCACAATATGAAAAGAGTATGAATGCAGAAGATGAACTGGCTGCAATCAAAGAGAAAATAAACAACAAGGAATCATAACAGTTTCTACAGGATAGAGGTGAGCAGATGCCGGTTATTGAATACAAATGCCCCAACTGCGGTAGTGGCATGGTCTTTGACGGTGAGACAGGGATGTTATCCTGTCATAGTTGTGGGAGAGAGGACAATATTGAATCCATTCCTGATCCTCTGATGAATCGTATTTTTTCAGAAAATGAGGTTCAGGAGTATCATTGCAATAACTGCGGAGCAGTGATTATGACTGAAATGGAGACGAGTGCAACGGTGTGCAGCTTCTGCGGTTCAGCCGTGGTTCTCGGTGATCGACTGACCGGGGAGTTGGCTCCGGCGCAGGTGATTCCTTTTTCGATCAGCAAGGAAGAAGCGATAGATGCTTTCAAAAAATGGTGCAAGAACGGACGGCTGACGCCGAACCGGTTCATGACAGCAGATCGGATCAAGGGGATAACCGGGATGTATGTGCCCTTCTGGTTATATGATTTACATAATAAAATTGAGGCTTATGGCGAGGGTATGAAAGTACGAACCTATACGAGCGGGGATTACGAGTATAAGGAAACGCAGCATTTTGATGTATATCGGAAAATCCGCCTGGATTATGTGAAGGTTCCGATTGATGCTGCGGAGAAAATGAATGACGAGCTGATGGATAAATTGGAGCCGTTTCCTTACGATCAGCTAAAACCCTTTAAAACGCCATATCTGGCGGGCTATATTGCGGAGAAGTACAGCTATAACGAAGAGGAGCTTTTCCCGCGAGTGAAAGACAAAGTGAAGGAATATATTGATTCTTATATTCAATCTACGGTGTCAGAGTATACGTCCGTGAACTACACGGAAAAGCAAATTGATACGACATTACAGCAAGCGGATTATGTCCTGCTCCCGGTATGGGTCATACACTATGATTATAACCAATTGGAGCATACGTTTGCGATGAACGGCCAGACGGGTAAAGTAGTTGGTAAGCCTCCGATTAGCAAGTTCAAGGTGACGGCCTGGTTTGCAGGTATCTTCGGCATTACTCTCTTTTCATTGAGGCTAATCACTTGGCTGATCATGGGAGGGGGATCTTAGTGAAAAGACTTAGAGCGATTGTTATCATTTCGTTGTTCTTCGCTGTTTTTCTGGCTGTTCCGATGGAAATGAAGGGCGAAGCAGCTACGACAGACATGAAGCCACTGATTTATGATGAAGCAGGACTGCTTAATCAGGAAGAGTATGACGTGTTGAACACGATGGCTAATCAATACGGAGCCGAAAGAGAAACGGACATTATTATTGTTACTACTATGAATCCCGACAATATGGATGTTATGAAAATGACGCAGGATTTTTATGATGATCATGGACCGGGGTATGACAGATCACATGGTAATGCGGTCATTTTGACGATGGATATGAGAAATAGAGAGGTGTACCTGGCCGGATTTTATAAGGCAGAACGGTATCTGGATGACGATAGACTAGATAAAATACGCTATGAGATTACCCCGGATCTGACGAACGGCAACTATGGACTGGCATTTCAAAAGTATATTTTGGGTGCGCACAGATATTTGGCCATCCGCCCAGGGGTGAATCCGGACAGTATATTTTTTAAAGGCTGGCTTCATTTGGCGATTGCACTGGGATTGGCGGCCATTATCGTCGGCAAGATGGTGTCCAATTCCGGGGGTCGGGTTACGGTAAATCGGCAGACCTACGAGGATGCAAGCACTTCAGGGGTTCTGGAGCATCGGGATATGTACCTTCACACAACGACAACAAAGCGGAAGATTGAAAAGAGCAGCAGTAGCAGCAGCTCAGGCGGTGGTGGCGGAACCACCAGTGGCGGTCATTCGCATAGCGGCAGCAGAGGATCATTTTAACTGAAGGGATGGATGCAGAATGGGGTTCTTTAGAAATCAATTTGCGAATGTTGTAGAATGGGAAGAATTCAGAGATGATATGATTTTTTGGAAGTGGAGCAATCGTGAGATTAAAAAAGGCAGCAAGCTGGTTATCCGCTCCGGTCAAGACGCGATTTTTGTAAATAACGGCAAGATTGAGGGGATTTTTGAGAATGAAGGGTCGTATAGCATTGACTCTGATATTATCCCGTTCCTGTCTACGTTAAAAGGGTTCAAGTTTGGTTTTAACAGCGGCATGAGGGTAGAGGTTTTGTTCGTTAATACAAAGGAGTTTACCGTCAAATGGGGGACGCAGAATCCAGTTTTAATCCCGACTCCCCAGCTTCCGGGCGGTATGCCTATTCGCGCCAATGGCACATTTAATTTTAAAGTGAACGATTATGTTACACTCATCGACAAGATCGCCGGGGTGAAAGACAGCTATCTGGTTGAAGATGTGAAGATCCGGATTACTTCTGTGCTGGATCAGCTGTTAATGAAGTGGATCAGCAGAGAAGGGAAGGACATGTTTAATTTGCAGGCGAATGCTTCCGATATCTCGAAGGGTATTCAAGAAGACCTGGACATGCAAGTGATGGACAACGGCATGACGATTACCGGCTTCCATGTGATGAGCTTCAACTATCCGCAAGAGATCCAGGATATGATTACGAAGACAGCTTCTCATGAAATGATCGGTAATCTGCAAAAGTATCAGCAGGTGACGATGACGGACGGTATTGCATCTGGCAACGTAAAAGGCGGCGGAGCTGCTGCCGATATGGCGAGTATGATGATGGGGATGAATATAGCGAATGAAATGATGAAAAATGTGAACCAGGGCCAACAGCCACCGGCTGAGACTAGGCCTGTTTCCGAGGCTCCTACTCCTTCTGGCGATCATAAAAAGCTTAATTTTTGCCCGAATTGCGGTACCAAAAACGAAGGAGCTAACTTCTGTCCGAATTGTGGGCAGAAATTGAGCGTGTAACTGATCATTTTTCGTGAAGAAAAGAGTGAGTTTCGAGGTTTGGATTGACCCCGAAGCTCACTCTTTTTGCTGTCTGTTCTCCGTGTCTGCTTTTTAGTCTACGCATTTTCGTAAAATGCACCATTCCGCAGCTGGTCTACGAATTTCTGCAACCACATGTAGTACCGCTCTGCGTGCTGGAGTTTATGCAGGTCCTGCAAAGCTTTCTCCCTCTCTTCAGGCAGGGTTGCTTCCGCCAGAATGATTTTGGATAATCCTGGGATAGCTTCTTGAAGACTTTCCTCCATCACGTCAATTTCCCTTTGCAGCTTAGCTCCGAAAAAGTTCTGAAAGGTGCGAAAAAAGTCGGTCTCCGCCCAATAAAGGTCCTTTCGTTCCTGCTTTTCCTCCAATTTATATATCATTTGCGATTCGGTAAGAGAACGTACAGCGTAACTCATATTACTCTTGCTCATGTTCATAGACGTCTTCATCTCTTCCAGCGTCATAGGCCTATCTTCGAAATACATAATGCCATACAACTGTCCAAATGAATGATTGACCCCGTACAAATCCATCGTATTGGCAATTGCATCAATCACTTTCTCCCTCAATTCACTCCGGCAAGGCAACGCTGAATGATTCTGATCCTCCATAACCTCTTTACCCACAATCTCACCTCTACTATAAGGATGGGATTTCCTTTTAATTCTTCATATTTTACATGACTCCCGTTATTTTAACATAACCAGGAATTAAATTTTTCAAATGTGCTGTACAATTATTTTTGTACATAATAGAAAAAACGAACGTTTTGAAGTATTTTCGTATCAATGTAAAACAAAATTTGAACAACAAGGAGTGTGCGAAGTGCGTGTGAGACTATGGAGGGAGACAGAAGCGATTCTTTTCACCCTACCTGCTTTGATCCCACTGCTAGTTTTTTGGCTGGGACCATTGGGATACATTGTTTATCTGAGTTTTACAGATTGGGACTTTATGAGTCCGGAAAAAAGGTTTGTTGGTTTGGAGAATTATACCTATCTGTTAACGAATTCTGAATTTTATCAGTCTCTGAAAGTGACTCTGCTATTTGGCCTTGGGAGTGTTATACCAACGATTGTTGGTGGACTGGCGCTGGCCCTTTTAATGAACAGAAATATTAAATCATCTGGTCTGTTTCGGACATTGCTGTTCTCACCCTGGGTCACGCCAACCGTAGCCGTCTCCATTGCATGGTCATGGATCTTCGAGCCCCGGGTAGGCCTCGCGAATCTTTTGCTCGGCTGGCTCGGAATTTCCCCGATTGGCTGGCTTCAAGATCCGAATTGGGCACTTGTAGCTGTCCTGATCGTTACGCTGTGGAAATCAATTGGTTGGTCGATGGTATTTTACCTGGTAGCCTTGCGTAACCTGCCATCCGATTTGCTGGAAGCGGCGTCGATTGACGGGGCAGGCAGCTGGGACAAATTCAGGAGTATCACCTTGCCGTTGATTTCGCCAACAACATTCTTCCTGTCCATCATCCTTACGATTCAGTCGCTTCAGGCCTACGACCAGATTAATGTGATGACACAGGGAGGGCCGGCCGGGGCAACAAGGACACTGCTTTACATGTATTATCAGTCTGCGTTTGAATCATTCAATGTAGGCGAAGCTTCTGGCATTGCCGTCGTTATTATTCTGATTTGCGTATTGCTATCAGGGATATCCTTCCTGCTTGGCCGACGCCTGGTGCACTATTGATGAATATGACAGCTCTAAGTAAAGTAATCCGTTACCTGCTGCTTGGCATGATCAGTCTGACTGTGGCATTTCCTTTCTATTGGATGGCCATCAGCGGTTTCAAGACCAATGACGAGATATGGCAGTTCCCGCCAACGTTCTGGCCAGAAGCGTTCCGCTGGAGCAATTATATGGATGCATGGAATTCTGCCCCATTTGCTCGCTACATGCTGAACAGTACGTTTGTAGCAGCGGCGATCTGTCTGTTGCAGATTGTTAATTCCAGCATGATGGCCTATGCACTCACCCATATGCGTTTTCGCATGAAAGGTGTACTCACTGGACTGATTCTGGTAGGCTACATGATTCCGAGTACAGCCGTCTATCTGCCTAGCTATCTGGTTCTCAGCGAGCTTAAACTGCTGGATTCCTATACGGGATTAATCGTAACCAACTGTGTCAGTGTTTTCTCTATTTTCCTGATCCGGCAGGCATTCCTGCAGGTGTCTCACGAACTGGTGGAAGCTGGACAGTTGGATGGAGCTTCTCACTTCCGTATTTTATGGACCATTATAGCGCCGCTGGTTCGCTCGACCTTTGCCGTGATGGTATTGATTACGTTCATCGACCAGTACAACAACTACTTTTGGCCGATGCTCATTACCAAGGACCCGAATCTGCAATTAGTATCAGCCGGTCTGCGCAGCTTTTTTGTGGAAGGAGGAGCCTATGGACTGGCG
>NZ_JH601039.1:57280-96580 GCF_000245715.1 Paenibacillus sp. Aloe-11
AGATTATGGCTGCCAGTGCATTCACCATCGCACCGCTGCTTGTTATATTCATGTTTACCCAGAAAACGATCATGCAGAGTGTGAACATGACTGCTGGTGTAAACAAAAATTGATTTTTACAACACATGATATAGGAGGAATCACAATGGAGTTAGGTCAAGCACGTATGAAATGGAAGGAAAAAATAAGGCTCGGATGGAGAGGCGGCATGTCACTGGTACTGGCTGCAAGTTTTGCCTTAATTACAGCGTGTGGTCCCTCAACCGCTGATGGTCCAACCCATTCAGGTTCGGCTGCGAGTGGAGCTGATTCCGCATCCAAGGGTCCAGTCGAGATTGAGTTCTGGTATGGCCTGGGCGGGAAACTGGGAGATAACATGAAGGAAAAAATCGACGCCTTCAATAAGTCCCAGAGCGAAGTCATTGTCAAAGGAATTGTACAAGCTGATTACACCGAAACGGAAAGGAAGCTGCAGGCAGCTATTGCATCCAAAAAGGTACCTGCGGCTGTACTGAGCTCTAATATCGAATGGGCTCACAAAGGCTATTATGCTCCAATGGATGAGATGATCGCAGCCGATCAAAGCTTCAACAAAGAGGATTTTGTTGAGACCTTCTTGAAACAGGGGCAGGTAGATGGGAAGCAATATTTCTTGCCGATGTACGGAACGACGCAGATCATGTATTACCGCAAGGACGCGCTGAAGCAGCATGGTATTGATCCAGCCAGTCTGACGACTTGGGAAGCCCTAGCCGATGCAGCAGCAAAGATGAGCAAACGTGAGAATGGCCAGACAACCTTCTATGGCTGGGAGCCGATGTGGGGCAGTGATAACATGGTCGACGCCGTGCTTAGCAAGGGCGGGAAAATCCTGAGTGATGACGGCAAGACGGTGATGATTGATTCACCGGAATGGATTGAGACCTGGAATCTGTTCAGCAAATGGATTCATGAGGACAAGATCATGGGTATTCACTCTGGTGGTCAAGGTTGGGAGTACTGGTACAAAACGATTGATGATGTCATGAAAAATAAGGCGGCAGGTTACACCGGCTCCAGTGGTGACCAGGGCGACCTGGACTTTAATGTCGTAGCAGCCATGGAACAGCCGGGCTGGGAGGGCATTGGTCAAGGTAAACCTGTAGCAAGTGCATTAATGGCAGGTATCCCCGCTGAAGCAAGTCCGGAACAGCAAAAAGCAGCGTATAAGTGGCTGACATATTTCTCCAAAACGTCGAATACAGCTTCCTGGTCCATGAACACGGGTTATATTGCGGTTCGTAAGTCTGCCCAGGAAGACCCTGATTTCAAAAAGTTCAGTGAGAAGAACCCGCAGATCAAAATTCCGCTCCAGCAGGCTTCTCATGCTTCTGCTCCGTTCCAGGATCCGACCGGAGGCAAGATCAATGATGCACTGAAGGATGCGGCTGATCAAGTACAGATCAATAAAGTTCCTGCTGAGCAGGCTCTGAAGGAAGCCAAGGAGAAGGCCCAGAAGGAACTGGATCGGATAAAATAAGATCACCTCGGGAGAGCGGTGCAGACATGTACCGCTTTTCTGATCCAGTACGACAGCAGACAAGGAGTGTAAAATATGCCTGAATTAAACTTTGGGAACCGGTCTACCCCAATAGAGGCCATTCTGTTTGACAAGGATGGGACCTTGCTTGATTTTACAGCCATGTGGGGTTTCTGGACCGTTTGTGTGATGGAGAACTTCAGGGAGCGGCTTGTTGCTCGTGGGCTTCGATTCGCTAAAGATGATATCCCTCATATATGGGGAACGTTCCATGATGAGCAAGGTGGAATGACAGGCTATGATGTACGGGGACCACTCGCCATGGGGACCATGGAAGAGGTTCGTGCGGTGCTGACATGGCATGGGTATCGTGCAGGCTTGAGCTGGGCGGAAGCCAAAATCAACGTAAATGAATGTTTTTTACAAGCAGAATATGCAATAAGCAAGGAACGTCCTGTTCGGCCGCTGCCCGGAGTACGTATGTTTCTTGAGCTATGTCGCAGCCACGGAATGAAGATGGGGGTTGTGACGGCGGATGAGACGGATAGTGCGCTGCGCCATCTGGAATGGATGGGGATTGAATCTTTTTTTACGGTGGTTGTGGGTACGGATCAGGTTAAACGGGGAAAGCCGTTTCCTGATATGCTCCTGCTGGCTTGTGAGCGTCTCGGTATTCCAACTGCACGATCTATGGTCATCGGAGATACAGATGGCGATATGGAGATGGCGCGCTCAGCAGGAGCGGCTTGGAAGGTCGCCGTCGGAAGCCCTGAACATATACAACTTGCCGATCTTACGGTGCGTTCGTTCCATGAACTGCTGGAAGTCGGGATGAGCCGATGACGAGTCATTCCTATGTAGGATGGGTCCTGCTTGCGCTGGCGATTGGATTGGAACTGAGTGGCACCATTTTGATGAAAGTATCGGATGGTTTTGCTCGGTTGTGGCCTTCTATCCTCATGTTTGCCTGTTACGGAGCGAGCTTTACCCTGCTGAATTTTGCGGTAAAATATATGCCTCTTGGTGTCGCTTATGCAATCTGGTCAGGGGTAGGAATTACGCTGATTACTCTCGCAGGGCATTTCTTTTTCGGAGAGACTATGAAGGCGATATCGCTCGTCTGGATGGGCTTCATCCTGATCGGTATTATTGGACTGAAATGGAGTTGATTGCTGATGGAAAATACAATTAAACCTGAACAACCGCTTGCCTGCTTTCAGGTCATTACCGATACGCATGTTACGGATCGTGCAGATCATATCCACAACCGTCATCTGGAGAAAGCACTGGCGGACATCACCCTATATAGCAGTGGCAGCAGCGGGATTATGCATGTGGGCGATTTGACGGATCGCGGGCTATCGGAGGAATACAGGCAATTGCACCGAATACTGAGTATTTATCAGGAATCTTTGCCCGAGATACGATATACCGTAGGCAATCACGATATTGGGGCTACCCTATGGCAAGATCCGCCATTGGATTTGACCACAATGACCGAAGATGAAGTAGAGCGGGTTCTGGAGCATCCGGCAGCTACGGCTAAAGGAGAACCCGGCAGCACTGGGGAATCTATTTTACCTTCCACGTTATGGGAGAAACGACTGAACCAATTTGAACTAGCCACAGGCATGAAAGGATCGTATCATGATCACTGGATTAATGGTTATCATTATATCTTTTTGGGGACAGAGCAGCCTCATCCCAAAAATTGTGATATGTCTGCTGAACAACTGGAATGGTTGGCAACAAAGCTGTCCGAAGATGCATCCCCTGATCGACCGATCTTTGTATTTGTGCATCAACCGCTGATAGATACAGTGGCAGGCTCGATGAAGGAGCAAGGCTGGTATGGAGTGAATCAGGATACAGAGTTGAAGGCTGTCCTGAGTCATTATCCTCAAGCATTCTTGTTTTCAGGGCATACCCACTGGCAACTGGAGGCGAAGCGTACGATGTACGATGGTGGCGATCAGATGCCTACGATGTTTAATGCCGCTTCCGTAGGTTACCTGTGGACGGATCAGGATGAGCATCTTGAGGGTAGTCAGGGTCTGCATGTCGACGTATATCATGATCGAGTTGTCGTTAAGGGGCGTGATTTTGTGACGGGAACGTGGATTGAGAATGCAGAGTATGTAGTTCAATTGCCAAAAATAAAGAAAACGGTCTCCAATCATTTACAAAGTGACGATTCACTCTAAACAAGAATTGATCCATCTGAAAACCGCTCACTGAGCGGTTTTTTTGTCACATCTGACGGCGTATTGGAGCTTCATGTTCATTTCCAACTAACCGTGGATTGAAAAATGTGTGCGGGATAAGGTACTATAGCTATATAGTATGTATTTATATTAATTAATTAGTTATTACATTAATAAAATATGAGTATAGGAGCAACGAAGATGACCAAATTTCAGGATCAAATCATTGCGCGGTACAAGTTTGACGATGCAGGGAACGTCGGCAAGGATAGCTCAGGACAAGGCAATGACGGGGTTGCCTCCGGCACGAGTACGCCTACGATTTCCAATGTTAGCGGAAGAGCGGCCTTGACGCTTGCGGGAGGTCCCAACGGCACATCCTATATCCGGCTTCCTGCCGATCTGTTTAAAGATGTAAGCGATAACACTGGTGTCACAGTGACTGCCTGGGTCAACTTTGGCAGATTCACGGATATGTGGGAACGTGTTTTTGACTTTGGCAATTCCCATACAGGACCCTATATGTTCATGACACGGAACCTGCGCGGAACGCTGTTCGCCGGAGCAGACTTGTCCGTAGACCCGGGAAGGGGCTTTGTCAGGGATGAGTGGATGCATGTAGCCATGTCCATAACAGGCACGGAAGGTGGCACATTAAGCAGTGCAGGAGCAATGGTATATGTGAATGGCGAGGTAGTAGCGAACGGCTCTATCAGCCAAACGTCCAGCGGTAATTATGCCAAGCTGCGTAAATGGTTTGAGACGTTTGCAGAACCGTCCAACTACAGCAATAATTTTATCGGTCGTTCCCAGCACGCAGCAGATGTAGACTTTGCTGGCTCTGTTTCGGACTTTCGGATTTATAAAGCCGGCTTGTCCGCAGACGAAGTCATTGAGGTGATGTGCGATTCGTTGACGGATGAAGAGGTTGTGAAGCTGGCCCGCGACAAGTACTTGTCGTTCCCGACGACGATTGTCACCGGGGATCTGACTTTGCCAACGGCCCTGATGGGTGGACGGGTAAGAATCACCTGGAAATCGAGCCGGCCTGATGTACTCTCTGACAATGGTCAGGTGCAGGCGATTACCTCCGCGCACGGGGTAGTAGTTACAGCTTTCTTGACGAGAGGTCAAAGCCGGATTGAAGAAAGCTTTGAAATCTCGGTTCTTCCGAAAGGGCTGCCTCCGTATACATTGAACATTCATGGGGACAAGGAAGTGCTGGATATCAGCGAAGTGATGTACGGCTTGTTCTATGAAGATATCAATAACGCGGCAGATGGTGGGATTTATGCGGAGCTTGTTCAAAATCGTTCCTTTGAATCCTTCGAGTTCGATACGTATTCCCATGCTTCCGGCGAATGTGGCTGCTCTACTGGACGGAACCGTAACCCGCTGTTTGCCTGGTCCGGCGATACGGACAAGATGACTCCGCAGGATAGCGGCGGCTTAAATGAGTTTTTGGGTGTAAAAGACAAAGAAGTGAACGCTTATTATGTGACGGTAGAAGATGGAGCGACCATTCGAAACAAAGGCTTTGCGGACTCTAACCAGAATTGTGCCATGTCCATCCAGAAGGGGGATAAGTATGATTTCACGATCTGGGCGAAAGCTGAATCAGCGGGCACCATTACACTGCAATTGCAGGATTCGCATGAAGAAGCGATTAGTGATTTGGTAACGGTGCAGGTGGAAGGTGGAAATACGTGGAAGAAGTATGGCATCGATTCCAAGCTTGTGCTGACAGGCTCAGCTACGGCTCTGGGGCAACTGGCGCTTACATTTGCAGGGGATATTTCCATTGATATGGTTTCCTTATTTCCACAGGATGTGTGGGGTGCAGGGGAGGAAGAGCACTCTCCATCGGCACACGCCAATTTTCAAGGCAATCCCAACTACCGACTGAGAAAAGATCTGGTGAACGCGCTGGTCGACATGCATCCGAAGTTTTTGCGTTTTCCGGGTGGTTGTATCTCTGAGGGCTCGTTTATATGGGAAAACGTATACGACTGGAAGGAATCCATTGGCGATATCGAGCTGCGCAAGGAGAACTTTAATGTATGGGGCTACATGATGACCATGGGTCTCGGTTATATGGAGTATTTCCAACTGGCAGAAGACCTGAATGCAGCTCCGCTTCCGGTTATGGCCTGCGGCGTGCTCTGCCAAGCCCGTTCGGATTACGCTCATCCAGCGGGAGGCGCATTGAGAGAATACTATATCAAGAATTTCACGGATCTGATCGACTTTGCGATTAGCGTGGATTTTGAGCACAATGAATGGGCCTCCATGCGTAAAAAGATGGGTCATGAGGCTCCGTTCGATCTGCGTTATCTGGGTGTGGGGAACGAAAACTGGGGTACGGAATTCTTTGCCAACTTTGAGGTGTTCAAAACGTCCATTGACGAGTATATGGAGAAAAACTATCCGGGCTATGAGCTGCATATCATCTCCACGGTTGGCGCGCAGGCAGACGATGATGCCTATCAGCAGGGCTGGAAGTTCCTGAGTGGTAATATCACAGGTTCGGCAAAGATTGCTTTTGCAGATGGTAGCCAAGTGATAGAAGAAACGGTGACATGGTATGAGAAGCAAAAAGACTACATGGACACCATTGCGGATGAGCACTACTACCGTTCTAACGAGTATTTGTTGAATAATGTGGACCGCTATAATTACTACTATAGAGCTTATCACGCGGACGGTAGTATCAACTGGAAGGAGACGTCAAAGGTCTTTGTGGGTGAATATGCCTCAACGGATAAAAATACATTAGCGGGTGCAGTAGCAGAAGCGGCGGTGATGACGGGCTTCGAAAATAATGCGGATGTCGTCCGGTTGGCTGCCTATGCACCGCTGTTTAACAAGGTCCTGACAGACGGAACCTACAGATGGACCCCGGATTGCATTTGGTTCGATGACGAAACCGTATGGTTTACGCCGAACTACTATGTGCAGCAATTGTTTGCTCAGTATTTGGGCAATAAAGTATTGACCACCTCTTTCTCTACCTACAAAAACGGCAAGCCGATAGACCTTGTTCCCCATGGGGGAATTGAGATTGCGACAGGCAACGCGGAGGTTGTGATTAAGCGAGTGACCGTTACCTCCAATAAGGACGGCAGCGTGCTGGTGGATCAAGACTTTACCCAGGAGCTGAATCCAGCTTGGCGGGTGATTCCGGGTTCCGTAGGCTATACGGTGGAAGCAGGCAGAGGGCTTGTGCTCAAGGCTCAAGATAGCGGGCTGAACGGCTTGTACATCTTGAACGACCACTGGACGAATTACAAGGTGGAGGTGGTCGCTTCCCGCATTTCTGGTACAGATGGTTTTTATGTGGGGGCAGGGCTCACGGATATTTCCGCCGAGAAAAAGAGCGTCGTCGAATACGCGATCGGCTATGGCGGCAAGGCTACTGGCGTGAAGGTATATAAGCATGGTGTAGAAGGCTATACACTGGGTGACTACTCTTCCAGTACGGCGGCAGGCAACCTGAGAGCAGCCAGCTACGAAGAGCTAGCTGACCATACGGATTACACCATCACAGTGAACTACGGCGGTGAAACAGGCGGCAGCCTCATCTGTTCTTACACCGATGGAGAGACAACCAGCAAAGTGCTGGATTACAAGCTGGAGGCTTATAACCGAGATGTATTCAACTCGGTGACCAAGGATGCTGAGCATGTATATGTGAAGCTTGTGAACGCCGACAACGTGGATAAGGCAACGCAGTTGAACCTTCAGGAATTGAGTGTGGAGTCCACCGCCAAGCTGATTACGCTCACTGGCGATTCCTCGCTTGTTCATGTGCCGAACGTGAATAAAAAGAATGACGAGAAGGTTGTGCCTACCGAGCAACAGATTCCGCTCGACACAAATTCTGTCCTTTTGCACTTGCCAGCTAACTCGGTGAATGTGCTGGTGTTGGATTTTAAAGCATAGGAAGCAGAGGGGTTAAAATATTACAATCCGTACAATAAAAGAGCGCGACTTCCGAATTCAATCGGCATTGCGCTCTTTTATTGTCTAATATAGCTACTGGTCTGAAGCGCAACAGGCACCAAAAAGACACCCCTCAGGGCGTCTTCTACCTACAGTGGCACCTATAACTTCGGAAACAATTCGGAGTGGCACCATGAGACGGTTAGGAGATAGCAGCATTAGGAACATAAGTTGTATTTGTCCCTCGCTTTGGTGATTCCATCTGGCCAGAGTTGGGATATTGAGCTAATTTCCCTGACAGAGCATTACCGCGTGCGTCTGTTCACCAATTCACGCGGGTTGATGCCATCGTCTATGGTTAGCGGGATGCGCGCACCCTTGGCGATCTGCTCCCAAGGCACCATTTTAAAATTCTGATTCAACTTTTTGCCATTCTGAAGATTTTCATCATCCTGTGCAACGAAGATACCGTGCGGGAAGTTCTTGCCTAATCCATAGCCGAGAACATCAATACCGTCTGTGAAAGAAGTTCCGTCGACTGTAGGGCTGGCGCTGATCGTAAAGTTGCTTATATAAGCATTATCGCTTTGACGTTCATAGATCGCATAGCTGCTGTTTCCTTGGCTGGAGGCCATGAGATACCCCTTGCCGTCTTTGCCGTAATACAATGTAAGCCCCTCTATGTCATCTTGAAGTCGGCGTCCATCTGCAATATCAACACGTCGCAGCGGCTTGGAAGAACCATCCGGCTCGGCGTCGTATTTCCAAATGGCGTGATCCTCTTCAGCGATGTAGACCGTGCCGTATTCATCATCAGCCACCATGCCCTCGGATTGCGTAGCCAGCTTGAACTGGCGGACCAGCTTGCCGGCAATTTTGCCGTTCCCGTTGTCAGTCAGCTCATATTGTTCAAATTCACCCTCTTTGCCCAACACGAGTGCGTAGAATTTGCCTGTCTTGAGGCTATGGTACAGGCTGAATCCGTACACTTCTTTCATAGAGGATTGAATAGGCTTATCAACCACGTTGGTCAACGTTCCGGATACCCCGTCAATGGCAAAGATATCTACGGTGTTGTTGGTGCGATTGGTGGCTCCTGCAATATCAATCGTTTTATCGCCTAGCTTAAATCCATAACGGATATCCACATTGTTCATTTTGCCGACTTTAAAGTTTTGCAGCTGCTTGCCTTCCAGATCATAGACCAAAATCCCGCCGCCTTTATTGGTGGCTACAATTCTGCTGTTCTCCGGATTGACCGGATTAAGCCAAATCGCAGGATCGTCGGCTGCGTCATCTCCATCCTCCACTGCTTCTGTTTCGGCAGAGGGCATCACTTTATAGGTAGGAACAGCATCTTTAGGATCAGCATATTTGCTGTTTTCTGTCTTAAGCGTGGCAAGAAGCTTGGTAGGAAGATATATATTTCCACCGACCAGCTTGATTTCGCGATCCGCTTCCCCCGTTTGGCCAGCCAGGCGATATTGCTTCTCACCGACAGTAAAGGTTCCGACAATGCCATTTTTCAGCTTCACAGCAGCAGACTTGTCGTCATTGTCCCATGTAATTACAGCCCCTATTTTATCCGCTTGTGTTCGAAGAGATTCGTACCCGGTTGGCTGGGCCGCCGCCGCATGGGTCATTTCTGGTGATATCAGAATCCCTGTTAACATGGTTAATAATGCTAGTTTAGTAGCCTTCATATGTATGCTCCTTTTCTGAAGTCAAAATGGTACAATCGGCTCATTATAAAGCAACAATATGAAAAGAATATAATGGAAATGTAAAGGCTGCGTAAACGTTCAATTGGCTGGTTTCCAGTATTGTTGTCTATAATTTTTGGGAGACATCCCGAACTTTTCTTTAAAGCACTTGGAGAAATAGCTTGCTTGGGAGAACCCTGTTTCCTCCGTAATTTGTTGGACGGACCAGTCGGTTTGCAGCAACAGACTGCGTCCCTGATCCAGTCGGTAATCCATTAAATATTCAAGTGGCGTACGCTGAAAAGAGGCCTTCATACATCTGGCAAGATAGTTTTGATGTACGTGGAAATGGGCCTCCAAATCTTTATTGGTGATTGTATTTTTGTAATTCTGTTTTAAATATATTTCGATCTGTTCTGCTAACTTGGCGGAACTATTTTTATAATTCTCATCATATTCCAAATTCTTAAAAATATTCACAAACGTCTGCTGGGTCTCCCATAGAGCCAGCTTTCTAGGCTTTAAAGTAGAGGCTAACAAGTAATCCAATTTAGAAAACAGCTCATGGGGATTGATTATTTTTTGAAATTTGGGTAAATGGATTGTTGTGTGCTCGGAATGAAAATGCAGCTCGGGAATGGGTGAGCTAGGTGTGATCGGGTTGGGTGAGGATTGCGCGCGCCACGTGCTGTTCGTTTGAAAATGAAACCAGTAAAAGGAGGTTTGTTCTGTACATGCCTCAATGGGAAAATGGTGTTTGTCCGGTTCAAGAATGAGTGCGTAATTTTCAGAAACTTTCCACGCTTCATCCTCTTCGCCGATGTGCAGCAGTCCTTCTTTGATGATAATAACGTCAAAATAGCCCAAGTTATAACGATTCGGATGCCAGTCCCCTTTTTGATAGGTAGTAAAATTCCCCTCAATGAAATAAGGCAATGGGGGGACGAGGAAAGATAGAAAGTCTGTTTTGCTCATGGAAGTCAGCTCCTTTGTGTGTGAAATCGTATAACTTTTAGTTAAAGATCGCGATTTTTTTTATAAATTCAGGTTGATAAAATAAGGACTGTAGCAAGGGAAGCCCAGGCTAGTCTGATCGGTATTATCATTACTTTATCCTTATTTTTTCAAAAATGAAAGCGTTCTATTTCCAGGAAGGGATGTTTATCCAATGAAAACGGCAAAGCCAGTGAAGCATGTCAGCGTTGATGATTTATTTTGGAAGAAGTATAAGCAGGTGGTAGCGGAAGAGGTCATTCCTTATCAGTGGAAAGCATTAAATGATGAATTACCAGATACAGAACCCAGTCATGCGATTGAAAATTTTAAAATTGCGGCCGGGGAATCCAGTGGGGAGTATTATGGAACCGTTTTCCAGGACAGTGATATTGCCAAATGGCTGGAAACCGTCGCCTTTAGCTTAAGGGATCATCCGAATCCTGCGCTTGAGGAACGGGCAGATGAAGTGATTGCACTGTTGGGAAGAGCTCAAGCTGAGGACGGGTATTTAAATACGTATTATCTGCTGAAGGAGCCCAATAATCGCTGGACAAACTTAAGAGATAATCATGAGCTATATTGTGCAGGACATTTTATAGAAGCGGCTGTTGCTTATTATGAAACGACGGGCAAAACGAAGTTTCTTCACATCATGGAGAAATACGTAGATCTGATTCAGCAAATCTTTGGTACGGAAGAAGGGAAACGGAAAGGCTACCCGGGGCATGAAGAAATTGAACTGGCCTTAATCAAATTATACGACGTAACTGCAAAGGATCAATATCTCAAATTAGCGCAATATTTTATCGAGCAGCGGGGGCAGCATCCGATTTATTTTGCGGAGGAGAGAGAAAACAGAAAGCACATTCAAACAGAGCCTACCTGGAATGACGATAACAATATCAATTTTGGCTTGGGCTTCGAATACCAGCAGGCACACCAGCCTGTGCGTGAGCAAAAAGAGGCTGTCGGCCATGCAGTAAGAGCGATGTATCTATATATTGCGATGGCGGATCTGGCCGCGAAAACGGGAGATGCTTCCCTGTTAAAAACCTGTGAAACGCTGTGGGAGGATGTAACGAACCACAAAATGTACATCACTGCCGGGATCGGATCTGCCGTCAACGGGGAAGCATTCACCTGCCAGCATGATCTCCCCAATGACAGCATGTACTGCGAGACCTGCGCCTCGGTAGGGCTGGCTTTCTGGGCCAATCGTATGCTGCGCTTATCGCCGGACCGGAAATATGCCGATGTGTTGGAACGTGCGTTATACAACGGAACGATTAGCGGGATGGATCTGGATGGCAAACGGTTCTTCTACGTGAATCCGCTGGAAGTCAATCCGCATCAGAAATCCAGAAAGGATCAGGAGCACGTAAAAACAGAGCGGCAAAAATGGTTCTTCTGCGCGTGTTGTCCGCCCAACCTGGCCCGCATGATTGCATCGGTCGAAGACCATATATACACCCAAACCGACGACACGTTGTATACACATCTGTATATTGCAGGCAAGGTGAACCTGAATTTATCCGGTCAAGCGGTTGAAATCACACAGACTCACCGTTATCCATGGGATGCAGATTTGAGCTTTTCCATTCATGTAACAGAGCCGGCTTCATTTACATGGGCGCTGCGCATTCCGGGCTGGTGCAAACAGGCAGAGGTAAAGGTAAATGGAGAAGTCATTTCATTAGATCATCTGGCAAAAGGGTATGCCGAAATCCAGCGTATCTGGAATGACGGTGATGTGGTTTCCTTGCATTTGGCTATGCCGGTTGAACGCATTCGGAGCAATCCGCTGGTCTCCATGAACCAGCAGCAGATCGCCCTGCAACGGGGCCCCGTCGTATTTTGTCTGGAAGAAGTGGATAATGGGTCCAATTTGGCGGGATTACGATTGCCTAAGGAAAGCCTCATTACGGAAGAGTTTAGCGAAAACCTGCTGGGTGGAATTGTAAAGCTGACTACAGAGGGGTATCGGGTGAAGAGCTCAACTGCGTTATATAGCTCGGAGCCTCCTGAGCTTGTTCCCCAGCAAATCACCGCCATTCCTTACTACGCTTGGTGTAACCGAGCCAAAGGGGAAATGCGTGTATGGGTCTATGAATCATAATTCATTCGCATGGGAGAGAAAAAATCATGAGCACGAGAATTGTGAGTACGGAACCACCCGAAAAAGCAGCCAGTACCGTTCCTTTTCATCGTAAGATCAGCTATTCATTAACGGATACAGCGGGCAATCTGCTATACTGTGTCATTTCCAGCTATCTATTATATTTTTATACGGATGTATTCGGTCTTTCTATTGGGATTGCCGGGACGCTGCTTTTTATCACCCGTTTTATCGATGCCATTGATGCCCCGATCTGGGGCATCCTGATTGACCGGACCAAATCAAAATATGGACAGAGCAGACCTTATTTTCTATGGCTATCCATCCCGTTTGCTGTGTTCATGGTCCTCACGTTTACGACGCCCAACTGGAGTGAGTCCGGGAAAATTGTATACGCTGCCATTACTTATATCATAGCCGGTATTTTGTATACGGGGATTAGTACGCCCATTACTTCCATTCTCCCTAACCTGAGTAATAACTCCAATGAGCGCGTCGTCCTGAACTCCTTCCGTATGGTCGGGGGGAATGTGGGCTTCTTTATCGCCACGACGTTTACGCTGCCGCTGGTCGCTTTCTTTGGACAGGGGAATGATCAAAAAGGCTTTTCTTTAACGCTCATTTTATTCGGAATCATGGCGGTTATCATGTTCTTGATAGCGTTCGCCGATTTGCGAGAAAATACAGCAGTTAAAACCAAATCGATTCCGATTGCCAAGAGCTTTGCAGCCATCAAACGCAACTGGCCCTGGATGCTCGTCGTCGCTGCTAACCTGTGCTATTGGATTGGCTTGAACATCCGTTCATCCACGCTCATCTTTTATCTGCAATACAATCTGGACAGCAAGGATTTGGTCCCTTTAATCAACGGGCTGACCTCTATACAATTAATCTCGATGGTTCTGATTCCGATATTCGCCAGAAAATTAAGCAAAAATTCGATCATGATTATCGGATTGGTACTGGCTGCACTGGGGCAGGTTGTGATTTTAATGGGAAGTGCCAACTTAACCCTTATTATTGCCGGCTGGATTATTGGTGCGTTAGGTTCAGGCTTTGCATGTTCGATGCCATTTGCGATGCTGTCAGATACAGTGGATTATGGGGAATGGAAAAATGGAATTCGCGCAAGTGGGTTCCTGACCTCCATCGGAAGTGCATTTTGTATTAAAGCGGGCAGCGGGATCGGGGGATTATTGCCTGCATGGGTGATGGGTAGCACGGGTTACATCGCCGGGAAGGTTCAAACGCCTACCGCATTGTCCGGCATTCAGTTTAGCTTTATCTGGCTGCCATTTATCATCTTCCTGATCGGGATCATTCCTATGTTCTTTTATAAAAAATTCGAAAAGAATGAAGCTTCCATTCAACAAGATTTAGTTGCAAGGAGATCAGAATGATTCATATAACATTTTATTGATAACATCACAGAGTGTTGTATTCTTGCTTGAAAGCCTGTTCACTAAGTTGAGCAGGTTTTTGTATTTTTTCTATTCAAAATGTGAGTAAAACTATTGACAGGATTTTCTTTTGGAGTGATACTTCAATGAAGGCTCTTCTGGTGAAGGGTTTTTTTCAATTTAAGAAAAAGAATGTGATGATATGAGTCAACTGAGTGTAAGAATGAGAACCCATGGCTTTCTGAACAAGCATTTTACAGGAGAGTCTATTGATTATCGACAGATTATTGCTCTGTTTATCCCGCTTCTAATTGATCAGGCCTTTATTGTGGGGCTTAATTTGGTAAATACTGCCATGATTAGCTCATCAGGGATGGCAGCGGTCAGTGCGGTAAATATGATTGATTCCCTGAATATCTTTCTGATTAATGTGTTTGTCGCGGTGTCCACCGGGGGAACGGTTGTCGTTGCGCAATATAGGGGAAGCGGCAACGACCTCATGGTCTCTAAGGCCGCATCCGGCACCATTTCCTCCGTTTCCTTGCTGGCCTTATGTATCAGTTTGTTTATGATTGCGTTGTATAATCCGATTTTGAGTGTCCTGTTCGGCTCTGCCTCACCGGATGTATTGGCCAACGGCAAGGTATATCTGCTCGGAAGCTGTGTATCTTTCGTTGGGATTGCAGTGGTTGAGGCGGTATGTGGAGCATTGAGGGGAATAGGGAAGACGAGAGCGTCTTTGGCGCTTTCTCTCATTATGAACCTTTCGTATGTGGTCTTAAATGTAGTATTTATCAATCTATTGCACATGGGTGTGCTGGGCATGACGATTGCGGTCAACGTGTCCAGATATGCGGCAGCCGTCTGCGCGTTGATCTATTTGGTCAGGGTAGATGATGATTTGCGTGTTCAGCTTAGAGATATGCTTTATTTTAATCTAGCGATGCTCAAAAAGATTCTGTTCATCGGACTTCCGTTCGCAGCGGAACAGATGTTTTTTAATGGGGGTAAAATTTTAACCCAGATTTTCATTGTAAACCTGGGGACAAATGCGTTGGCGACGAATGCCATTTGCTCTTCTTTGGCCAACGTATTCCAAATCCCTTCGAATGCCCTAGCGCTTACCATTGTGACGGTGGTCGGGCAATGCATGGGTCGCCGTAATATTGAGGATGCCCGCAAATTTACCAAATCGTTTATTTGGCTGTCGTCTTGTTCTTTTATTGTCATGGGCCTCATTCTGATGCCTTTGTTTAAGCCGATGGTGGGGCTGTTTCATCCGCCTGCTGAAATCGTAGATGACATTTTCACCGTCATGCTGATTAATACCTTGGCCCAAATCCCGCTTTGGTCCATCGCCTTTATTACACCCTCTGCGCTTAGAGCAGCAGGTGATTCGAAATTCACGTCACTCACCTCAATGCTATCTATGTGGTTGTGCCGGGTGGTGCTTGGATATATGTTGGGCATCGTCTTCAATTTGGGGATTGTCGGTGTCTGGCTGGCGATGGATATTGAATGGGGCGTGCGGGGACTCGTGTTCCTTTGGCGCTTCCGAGGGAACAAATGGGTACAGCATCGTTTGATCGATTGAATAGGTCCACTCCTGTAAAATTGACTTCTAGATGAAGCATTTTATAGGAGTGGATTTTTTTCTGTAATTGAGTTTGACAAAGAAATGATGTCAATGGTTAAATTTAACTGGAATTTAAATTGACATCAGGGGTGTATCATTTGGAGGAACATGATTTAACGAAAAATCCATCTAGTGCAGCTCCGGGAGAGTATGCGACTCATGGCAGCTACGATCGACGAGAACCGGACAAGATGGCAGTATTATCGGAAACATACGGGGCCTCTATTTTTTTCAGAAGATGGGCGGCCTGGATAATTGATTTCATTCTTATCGTCTTCGGGTATGGAGGACTGGTTTATTTTGCGGCAAAAAAGATAGCTGCTGCGGAAAGTCCAAATATCGTCATGGTAGTCGTTATCTTCCTGCTGGGCTCCTTCTGCTATTACTTATTGCTGGAAGGGCTGACAGGCTATACGCTGGGCAAATTTGTACTTCGCATTCAGGTCGTGAACGGAGAAGGAAGATCGCCAGGTCTGGTCAAATCGCTAATCCGTACCCTTATGCAACTGGTGGATATGAATCTGCTGCTTTTCTGGGGGCTGCCTGCTGGTATATTTGTGCTGGTGACACCCAAAAAACAACGGCTTGGTGATATGGCTGCGAATACATATGTGGTTAAGGTGCGGGATTTGAGAGCAGTGAACAGACAGAAAACAGGTATTTTCACAGGGGCAATCATCCTGATGACGATCATTTCGGTTATCTATGCTGCATTCTTTATTTCTTCGCTCATTACACAAACCGTGAAGCCCGAGGTATTTGTCAGTAAGGATAATCAGTTTGCGGTTACAGCCCCGTGGAGCTGGTCACGGGATGATACGATGAATGAAGATGCAGATATCTCGATTCAAAATAAAATTTCAGAAAGATATCTAATTGTAATATCTGAACCGAAAAGCGATTTCGACAGCAGCATGACTCTTCAAGAGTATAAACAGATCATCCAAGATCATATAGAATCGGGGCTTACGAACCCAGAATCAGGGGGCGCTTCTAATATTGCGGTGAATGGATACCCAGCCATCGAATTTACCCTCAAAGGAGAAGTGGAAGACACTCTAATTATGTATAACGTGACCACGATTGAAACACCTTCACATTATCATCAAGTGCTTGCTTGGACCTACTCTTCCCGATACGGTCGAGCAGAGAAGGAACTGCGCAAGATTAGAGACAGCTTTCGCGAAGTTAAACGTTAGGCGCTACCTATGATGTTAAGCTATATAGGGTAAACAGAAAAAAGCATTTTGCATAACTCGATTCCAGTTGTTCGCGGTTATAGGATATAGACGGGCAAATTCATTCCAATCTATATCCTGCTGATTGAAAGGCACTCTCTGGATTTATGCAAAATGCTCATATATAAGCTTAACTTTAAAAAATGAACATCAAAACGGAGTAGGCGGAATAGTGCTGTACAAGCGGAGCGGTCGCTTTTGTCCCCGGATTTCTACCGATGGAAGACTTTATTCCAGAAATCCGGGGGCGGTGGCGATGGGAAGCACTATCCGCCTGCGTAGTGGCGCTATAGGTAACTTTTGACCACTCGCAATCCGGCGACTTTCGCCACCTTGCCTTGCGGGTGGGCTGTGAATCGGATCGTAACTTCATTCTTTTGGCTCGTTACGGACTGAGGAAGCTCATAGGTGAACGTTTCAAATTTATTCATTTCCTCTGATTCCAGCTTGCCTTCTCCTAACATCCGACCATCTGCGGTGATGTCAAAGTCACGATGGGGACGGTCGGAGTCCTTCAGATAGGTCACCGCTAATTGGACAGGCTCATCCGGGAGGACCTTCATCACAAAAGAGAACCAGCCCCCAGGCCATGTATCGCGATATTTGCGGTTATAGATGGACCCCAGACCTACATGTTCCCCAGCAAAGGCATGATCCCGTTCAGGCTGCATTTCCGCAGGCTGCACAGCATCGACCGTACGTCGTTCCAGCTCCAGCTGGTACGCTAACGCGGTACGGTATTCTGCCTCCGCTAACGCCCATTCCTCCGTGGAGAAAAGGTCCCAGTAGACGGTATAAGAACGGTCATACATTTGATAAAACGGACGAAGCTGCAAGTCTCCGACATAGCCCAAGTCGTTCATACGGAATGTATTGGGCTCATTCTCGTGAGGAACCAGCTTCGAGGTCAATGAACCTGCCGAGCCGATCAGCACAGATGCCAGCAGGTGCTCCTCGTTGGCTTCCTGTGCCACAGGACCGAGGTCTCCAGCCAGCACAAGCGGGCCGTACATAAAGGCAATCCGCCGCGGATTGTCCGGCATTTCCTCGATTCTTACGGTCATAGGGATGTCATATTCGACCGTATCTCCGTCCTTCCATTCTCGTTCGATCACCACGTAGCTGGTGGGACAAGCCTCGGCGGTGAACGCTTCCCCGTTGATTTTAATGATCATGCCTTGTTCCGCCCAATGCGGGCATCTCAGCTTGATTGTGAAGGATTGTGGCTTCTTGCTGATGACGCGCAGCGTTCCCCGTCCAGTTTGCGGAAAGAGCGTTTCTTGCTTGAGCTGTACATCCATGTCGTCCCACGTTACGGTAGAAGGGACATATTGATTAACATAGATCGTTTGTGGCGTATGAAAATAGATGGCAGTACCGTACATGGAATGGCTTTCCATACCGGACCCGACACAGCATGTAAAATCCTCATATTGAGAATTGAAAGTTTTGTGTCCACCCATTTCGAGCGATACAAAGTAGCATACGCGCCCATCGACGGGCTGCTGTGAAGCTAAAATATGATTGAACATCGCTCGTTCATAGTAGTCTGCATAGGCTGCGTAGGCGTCCCATTCGAACATATGCCGCGTTAGCTTCAGCATGTTGTAGGTGTTGCAGGTTTCACAGGTCCCTTCGCCCAAACGGTCATTCAGCTTCCCCGGTTCACCAAAATGCTCATTATAGCTATTGCCGCCGATCACGTAGGAATGCTTGTGAACAACTCGATCCCAGAAAAAGCGGGAAAGGTCTGCATAGTGCGGTTTGCCTGTTACTTCATATTGCCGTGCAGCGCCAATGATTTTGGGAATCTGTGTATTGGCATGTCGCCCTGCCAGCGTATCCCGGCTGTCTGCGAGGTCATTCAGCACCTCTCCATGATAAAAGCGTTCCGCCAGCTTCAAGAAGCGCTCTTCCCCGGAATGCTCTGCCAGATCGGTCAGCACCTCGTTCATGCCGCCAAATTCGCAATGCAGCACCCGCTGCATCTGCTCATCATCCAGCCCTCGGAATACGTCCTCCAGCCAAGCGCCAAGCTTGATTTCTATGGGGAGAGCTTTGGGATGATGAGCCAGCAGGTGGGCATCACGCAAGCCGGCAAATAGCTTATGCATCGTATATAGCGGCACCCAGCCGCCGTTCAGATCAAAGCCCTGGGAGCGAATATCCCCTGCTTTTACCTCCTCAAAAATCTCTTTCCCGCGCGGAATACCGGAAATGTATCCGTTTCCATGATTGTTTTGACATATTTCCAGCTCGTCGATGACATAGCTTACCCGTTCGAGCAGTCTTTCATCGCCAGTGGCGGCATACATCAGCGAACAGCCGGACAGGTAATGGCCGAGCGTATGTCCACTGATGCCGCGCGCTTCCCAGCCCTCATAATGAGCCGCTTTGGGCTCCAGCCCCGCATATTCACGAAAACGTGATAACAAACGATCCGGTTCCAGGCTGAGCAGATAGGCGGCATTCAGTTCCATTGCATGGTAAAGTGGACCGGAATCAATGCTTACTTTATGCAAGTCAAAAGCTTGTGCTTTCAAAATCATCGCCCCTTAGCTAAGATGAAAGTGTATATTTCTCCACTACATTAGCATTGCAATCGCGGTATGTCAGTAGCCTAACCATACAATGGGTGGACAAATCCGAACTTGAACCTAAAGAGGCGATAAAATGACTTATCTGAAAGTAAACGTGGATGCACCCGTTCAACTGATCTCGGCAGGCGAGTTTATTTCCGAGGTGTCATGGAAGCATATGAGTCGTTCTATAGAGAACTTCGAGCTGATCCTTGGCGTCCATGAGAAAGTATACATTCGGGAGGAACAGGAGCATTTTGAGATAGAAGAAGGAGATATTGTACTGCTGTATCCTGGTCGCACACATGGAGGATATCGGGAATCGTTGCCGGGGGTTAAATTCTATTGGTTTCATTTCGACGTTCCCGCAACCCCGAATGTATTATCTAACGAGGAAATGGAGCAGGAAATCCATACGATGGAGGGGCTTTTGCAGCGTCACGGCGTGGTGCGGGATATCTATTTACCACAATGTGTACAGGCAGGGAACGGAGATCGGATTCATATTATCGTCAATCAAATTTTACACGTAGCCAATTCACATTATCTCACGCATCACAGTGCCAATTATTTGTTCACCTCGCTGTTGATTGAAATATCCGAGCTGGCTCTCGGTCGTCTGATCAACAGTCCTGTCAGCCCGCAGGGGAATGTGAGCTTTAGCAAGATTATCGAGTGGACCCGGATTCATGCCGAAGAACCGCTGACGGTGACGGATATAGCCCGAAAATTCAATTACAACAAGGATTATATTTCACGTTTGTTCAAGCAAAATACAGGCATGAGGCCCTTGGAGTTCATTCACAGTATTCGGATTAACAAAGCCAAGGAGCTGATTTCCCGTACGGATATGAGCATTAGGCAGGTTGCAGAAGAAGCGGGGTACACGGATGAAAAGTATTTTATGCGTTTGTTCAAAAAGAGAGTTCATATGACTCCTTCGCAGTACCGGAATGCCTATCATAAAACATTTATGAACAATGTCTAACGTATTTCCGCTTGGATAGGGAAATTTTATAGATAAAACATGAGAAGAGAGTCGGCTAGAATAAACTTGTAAGCGTTTTATTTATAGATAGAAGGGAGGAGAGACATCCACCATGATTACTAGAGAACAGATTTATCTGGATGAGAGGCTGGAGACCAAATCGGCTGTGTTTGAATTTATTGCCCAGGAGGCGGAGAAGCTGGGTGTCACCGTCCATAGAGAGCAGCTGGTGCAGGACTTATGGGAGCGGGAGAACGTGTATTCGACGGGCCTTCAAGATCAGTTTGCCATACCTCATACACAGAGCGAAGCGGTCACAAGACCCGCGGTTCTGGTAATCCGATTGAAAAACAGCATTGATTGGGCGTCTCATGACGGTAAGCCTGTCCAGTATATTTTCAGTATTTTGGTGCCTAAAAGTGACGTGAATGTATCCCATCTGCAAATTATTTCCTCGCTCGCAACCCTGCTTTTGGAGGATTCCTTCAAAGAGGCGGTAGCGGGCGCCAAGAATGGCGACGATGTGTATCATTTGCTCGAGCAGTATACAGAAGGGTTGGTGTCATAAATGAAAATCGTAGGCGTTACATCGTGTATTGCAGGTCTGGCTCATACTCCAATGGCGGCAAAAGCACTGGAAAAAGCAGCGGCCCAGCTCGGTCACGATATTAAAGTGGAGCAGCAGGGCGCACTGGGACAAGTGAATAAGCTGACGGAGGAAGAGATTTCAGCGGCGGACTTTGTACTGATTGCCTCGGATCAGACGGTGAAGGATGCGGAACGTTTTGAACATAAAAGAATTGTTCGCGTCAAAATCGGTCATGCGGTCAACAATGCGGAAGCGGTTCTCACCAAAGCGGTGGAAGCCATCTCTGCTCAAAAATAAGGCAAGGAAGGCGACGCGGGGAATCAGCAGCGTAGCTGACTTTGGCTAACAACCGATTAGCCTTTGGATAACAGTAGTATTCAAGATGGGGGAGAACATGATGAAAAAATGGCTGAGTGAAGCTAAAAAGCATCTGATGACAGGCATATCTTACCTGCTTCCGGTTATTATTGCAGGCTCCTTGATTGTGGCCGTGTGTAAAATTATCGGCCTGACAATGGGGGTCACCGACTTTGGCCCATACGCCGATAAGAGCGGCTTTCTTCATATTTTATATTTGGTCGAAAATGTAGGCTGGCGCGGAATTGGGCTCCTGAATATGGTGCTAGCCGGATATATCGCCTACTCCATAGCCGACAAGCCTGCGCTTGCTGCGGGGCTGATCGGGGGCGTGCTGGCACAGGAGACGAACGCTGGCTTTCTGGGCGCGCTCATTGCAGGTTTTTTTGCCGGCTATATTACGCTGTGGGTGAAAAACAAGGTGAAGATCACAGGCCCGGCCGCAGGCTCTGTCCCGCTCATTATTTTGCCGCTGATTACCGTGGGTTTAACGGGAATTCTCATGTCCGTCATTTTGGGCGGGCCGCTGAGTGCGATTAATGAAGGGCTGGTCAACTGGATTAAGCATATGAGTGAAAGTGGAACCAGTACCCTGGTGCTTGCCTTGATTTTGGGAGCCATGATTGGGTTCGACCTTGGCGGTCCAGTTAATAAAGCTGCCTGGATGGCGGGAAATGCGTTATTCCTGTCAGGCGTGTATTTGCCCAATATTTTCGTCAACATTGCTATTTGTATTCCACCACTGGGCTATGGTCTTGCAACCCTGATTTTGAAGAAACGCTTTTCCAAAACGTATCGGGAGGCTGGAAAAGGCTCTGTCATCATGGGCGTTATCGGAATTACCGAGGGAGCGATTCCGTTTACGCTGCGTAACCCTGCCAAGCTGATTCCACTGAACATGCTTGCCTGCGCCGCAGGTTCCGCACTAACAGCTCTGCTGGGCGCACACGTCATCATGCCTCCGATTGGCGGTTTGTATGGCGCAATCTCCGTAGGGACTCCGTTTGCATATCTGGCTGGAGGAATTACAGGGGCGCTAATCATTGTGGCGGGTACGCTGTTCGTCAACTTCCGTGAGGAAGAGCAGCAGGCTGAGACGAAGGAAGCGTCCGTCAAGAAAAACGGGGAAGATATTGAACTAGTGTTCGACTGATGGGAAGCACCATCCGACTGCGCAGTGGCACAATATGAAAATTTTAAGCTCAGCTTATATAAATAGAAGATAGACAGCATGGAGGGAGATCGAGATATGAGCCGTACGAAAGTGCATGTCATTCCACATACTCACTGGGATCGGGAGTGGTATTTTACCACTTCCAGATCCAAGGTCTACTTGGTAAAGCATGTGAAAGAGGTTCTGGATGCGTTGGAAAGTAGGGACGGCTTTAAATATTATCTTTTGGATGCCCAAGGCTCCCTGTTGGATGACTACATCAAATGGTGCCCGGAAGACGAGGAACGCATTCGTCGTCTTGTGACGGATAAGCGCCTGATGACCGGGCCGTGGTATACGCAGACAGACCAATTGGTGATTTCCGGTGAATCCATTGTGCGCAATCTGTATTATGGCATGGAGACAGCACAGAAATATGGCCATGCGATGAAGGTTGGTTATGTGCCGGATGCCTTCGGCCAGTCAGCACAGATGCCGCAAATTTATCAGGAGTTCGGCATTCGGCATTTTTTGTTCTGGCGCGGTGTGGCAGACAATACGAATCCAAAAACCGAGTTTTTGTGGAAGGGATCAGATGGCAGTCAGGTGTTTGCCGTACAAATGCCGTTCGGTTACTACTACGGAGGCAATATTCCAGAGGAACCGGGGCAGCTTGAAGCATATCTGGACAGTCAAATCGGTGCGCTGGAAGCAAAAGCATCCACGCGTCATGTTTATTTTCCCAACGGCTTCGATCAGGCGCCGATCCGCTTGAATCTGCCGGAACTGATCCGCACGTTCAACGAGCTTGACCCGGAGCGGGAATATGTGATGAATGAGCCGGAGCGTTTCCTTGAAGAGATTGAAAAGGACAGCAAGGTCCTTCCTGTACTGGAAGGAGAGCTTATGGAAGCCAAGCACATGCGTATCCATAAATCCATCTTTTCGACACGCGCAGACCTTAAGCAGCAAAATAACGAGATCGAGAATCTAATCGTAAATACGCTGGAGCCGGTACTGTCGATCAGTCATGCACTGGGACATGAATATCCTCATCAGATCGTGAAGGATATATGGAAGCTGTTGTTTGAAAATGCGGCTCACGACAGCATCGGCGGCTGCAACAGTGATACGACCAACCGGGATGTGGCTTTTCGCTACAAACAGGCGCGGGATATCGCGGAAAATCTGTTGGAGCTGCACAAGCGATGGATTGCCTCCAGGATCAAGCAGGAGGAGACATTTGCCTTTACCATCTTTAATACGTTGCCCTACCCGCGCAAGGGAGTGACGGAAATCGATGCTTACTTGCCGGAAGGCGGCTTTGTCATTCGGGATGTGAACGGACAGCAGCTTCCATATACGATCACGGAGAAAGTTGAACAGACAGACTACGTGCTTGGTCAGCATATTGATTTGAACCCGAGCAAAAAAGTATACCTGCCTGAGCGTGTATTCCGTGCCAAGCTGCTGGTGGAGCTGCAGGAAGTACCTGCTATGGGGTATACGCAGATTGTTTTTGATTTCAGCTCGACCGGGGATGCCATAGCAGAACGCAGTAACGGGAGCTGCATTGAGAACGAATTCTATGCTGTAGCTGTACAGGATAACGGAGCACTGCGCATTACGGATAAAATTTCGGGACGTATGTACGCGGATCAGATGGTGTTTGAGGAAAATGGAGATGACGGAGATTCCTACAACTATTCTCCGCCGGAACGTGACCTCACCGTTTCTTCGCTTGGTGCTGATGTAGAGACCATCACCTCGAAAAGTCCGGTAGCCGAAGAGCTGTCTCTTCGGATGAAACTAAAGGTTCCGCATGATTTGAATGAACGCGCCGCTGCTTTAACTTCCGCCATGCTGCCGCTACAGGCGTCGGTGTCCCTGCGTAAAGGCGAACGCCTGATACGCTTCTCGGTGAAGGTGGACAACAGGGTGCTGAGTCACCGATTGCGGGTGCTATTCGATACGGGGATTGCCTCCAGGCTATCTATTGCGGATCAACCGTTCGGGGTCATTGTCCGTCCGACGACGCTGGAGGAGGTAAAGGTATGGGAACGGGAACAGTGGACAGAGAAGCCGATTACCATTGAAGCGATGCAAAGCTATGCTGCGCTGAACGACGGTTCCCGTGGAGTAGCCGTGCTGACCGAAGGCGTACGGGAATATGAAATCATAGGTCCTGACCATGATACAATAGCGCTGACGTTATTCCGTACTTTCGGGTTTATGGGCAAGGAAAACCTGCTGTACCGTCCGGGACGCGCTTCGGGAGAAAAGATCGTAGAAACGCCAGATGCGCAGCTGCTCGGCGAGCTTTCATTCACGTTTGCCCTGCATGTGCATGAGTCCGGGTTTGATGAGGCAGACATTGCTCAAGCGGCCAAGGAATATTTAACACCGTTGTCCAGCTACCAGCTATCTGATTTTCTGAACGGTCGGTTGATATTTGCCTTCCGGGACGAAGAAAGAATATTAGAGCAAAGCTACAGCCTGCTGTCTTTTGGCGAGGATTCGAATGTAGTCCTGAGTGCATTCAAGAAAGCAGAGCACAGTGAGGGCTATATTGTACGTGTATTTAATCCATATTTGGATAAAAACGCGACCGCACGCATCACATTCGGTGCATTGGCCCGCTACGAGCTGACCTCGCTGGATGAGCGCTCCAAGGGAGAAGCGCTGGCCTCGTCCGATGCGGACGGTGCACAATTGCCGGAATTGGAGCATTGCAAGCTGTTGACGGTACTGGTAACCCCGGAATCGAAGTAACACAGAAGCTAAATACGGCTATCGGAAAGGAGGTCTTGATTCTACATGATTTTTCCCTACAAACGCTTGAAAAAGATGTACCAGCTCGTCAGTGGAAATGATCAAGGCTGGTCTTGGACTACCAGAGCACTTGCGGAGCGGCTGGAAGTCACGGAACGGACGATCCGCGATGATTTCAAAAAACTGGGCAGTATTCTGAATGAATACGGAGCGCGTCTGGAATCCAAGAGGGGAATCGGCTATACGATCCTGGTTGATGATCCCGACAGATACCGATTTCTCGCAGAGGAAGGTCAGGAGGAAACGGAAGTAAATCAGCCGTTACCAGGAGCACCGGAAGAGCGCATACGGTATGAGCTGTTCAAGCTGCTGAATGCGGGGGAATATGTAAAGATGGAAGACCTCGCCGACGAGCTGTATATTAGCCGGGCAACCATGAATAATGATTCCAAGATCATCCGTCGGATTCTGGAGGATTATAGCCTCACCCTGCGTACCAAGCCGGGACATGGTGTGAAGGTGATCGGGGAAGAGAAGAATATCCGTTATTGTCTGGCTGAATATGCTGACGTCCGCGATGAAGAGGGACAACGCAGCGGTATGCCCTTGGGGCAACAACAGCTATTCCAGGGGTTGGACTTATCGCAAATCCGCACCATTATCCTAAAGCATTTGCGGCCCCATGGCATCAGGATGGCTGATTTGGCCTTGAAAGATCTCATCACTCATCTGGCGGTCATGGTGCTGCGAGTGAAGGAAGGGCATGGATTAGAACGCTTTGAGGCAGTAGCAGGCAGTCAGCGGGATATGGAATTGGCTGCCACCATTCTGAGTGAGATGGAAGAAGCTTTTGACATCACCTGTCCTGCAGGAGAGCTGGATTATATTCTACTGCATATCGTTAGCAAAAAGATGGCGGAAACCGAGTGGGAGCGTCTCCAGTCTGACCGACTCTTTTTGGCAGTGCGCGGGATGCTGACATTTGTCTACGAGCGCTTCACCTATGATTTGCGTGATGATGAACGGCTGTCTCGGGATTTATTTGTGCATTTGAAGCCGATGCTGACCCGACTGGAGCATGGTATGAACATGCGCAATCCGCTGCTTGGACATATCCGCAAATATTATCCGCTGGCCTATGAGATCACAGTGGGTGCGGTTAAAGAACTGCAAAAATCGTTTCCGTATGACATCAACGATAACGAAATCGGTTATTTGGCGCTTCATATCGGAGCAGCATTGGAGCGCAAATACAATATTCCCCATCGGCGTCGCAAAACGGTGCTGCTGGTGTGCGGCTCCGGCTACGGAACCGCCCGCATTCTGGAATCCAGACTGCGTTCCCTGTTTGCCGAGCTGGATGTATCCCGAGTGGTCTCCCTTCGAGAATATGAGGAGATGCCTGCCGTCGATGAGGATCTCATCGTATCGACCATTCACTTGCAGCAGCGCAAGAACAAGCCGTCGGCGGTGATCAGCCCGATTCCTTCGGAACGGGATATGGAGACGATGACGCGGATGGTGCGTGCCAGCGACGAGGAGCAGGAAATTTCACTGCTGCGGTATTTTGACAAGGAATGGTTTATGACCCGATCCGATCAGCCGGACAAGGATGCACTCATTGAAGAAATGAGCGGTATTTTAAAGCAAAAAGGGGTTGTGACCGACAAGTTCCTGCCAGCAGTCAAGGAGAGGGAGAAGCTGGGATCTACTGCACTGGATCGAGGTATGGCTATTCCCCATCCCCTTGAGCTCAGCTCTAATCGAACGGTCGTAAGCGTATGCTTGCTGGAAAACCCGATCCGATGGGATGCCAACCATGAGGTTCACGCGGTATTCCTGCTGTCGATCTGCAAGGAGGACTACGAGCAGGCCATGGGAATCTATGATCTGTTTGTAGAGCTGATCCGTCAGGAGGAAACGCTGGAACGATTAAAGCATTGCCACTCCTTTGATGCCTTTATGCTAATTGCACGCCAGGTGCTTGCGATAAAGAGCAGTGATTTTCATTGAGAGCTGACCAGCCTGTAGTCTCACGATATGAAGCAATATAAAAGAGATCGTTCGCGATCTCTTTTTTCGGTTCACTAGTGTAATGTGGATGAGTGGAGCTCGATTAATAAAGCGAGTTGATCCAACGAAAATTTATGATTAACCATATCGACAGTAAAATCTTCGGCTGCTTTCTGATCCATTTTAAATTGAAAGTTATTGTAGCGTAAAAACATGAGTAATGCAGTAAAGGCCGTTCGCTTATTTGCATGATGGAAAGGATGGTTTTGTCCTAGAGATTCAAATAATGCGGCTGCTTTGCTGAATATTGTGGGGTAAGTATCTTCACTAAATGCCGATGATTGAGGACGTAGAACAGCAGACTCAAGCAAACGGATATTTTTGAAGCCGATTTGTTCGCTTTTACTGTATCTTTCAATCATGGCAACATGAATAGCTATAACTTCTGGAATGGTTAAGAAACGAATGCTACTCATCTATCCTTAAGTCCTTTGAGGGTTTCGTCATATGAATCCATTACTTGAGAAAGGGTTTCAAAAAAATCATCACTTAACCCCGAGGGCAGAGTTATTTTGTTCGATTTTTGTATGATGATTTGTCCGCTCGTGTGATCTACTTCAACCTGAACTGTATCTCCCAGGCCCAGTCCGAGCTGCTTAATGGCTTCTGTCATCGTAATCCCTAAGCTATTTCCGAATTTAGTAATTTTACGCTCCATTTCAATCACCTTACCCATATTTTGTCTTCCTTATTATATTTTTCAACTGTTATAACAATTATACATGTTCTCGTGGTATTTAAACATATCTTTTAATTCAGTTTTTATATCGGAGACTCAGTATTAGTCTTTTGCCGGGAATACCCGGAGGGATGCGGGCATATGTCAATCTGGCTACCAGCTAACCGAATGTACAAAAGCCCTTCCGATGCTTCTCTCATGAGAAGCCGGAAGGGCTTAGCTTGTTGCATGAATGATTATCTTGATTATCTATGTGGCGTATTATTTATATCCGTTGGACAGTAAACTCAAATTCCAGCTTTTGATCGGCTGAAATCTGGTATTCCTCATGCACGGGAGCGCCCCAGCTATCGTCGCCGCCTACGCCCATTTGCTTGCCAGCTACAGTGACAACGGTGTAGTACACGTTGGGCAGTTCATACAGATGGTATGCACTTTCCAGCTCAAACGCTGTATACGGCGAAATATTGCATTCCACAGGCGCGGTGGCAGGTGCGGTAATGCGAATGCCTCGCCGGGAATCGTCGGTAATATCGACACGGCGTACGCCTGTACGGTTGCCGGATTCCTGTGGCACGACATAGCCGGAGACGTTATCCGCAGCTTCGTTGCGGAATACGCCGAGTCTCGCACCGAAGGCACGGTCGATGTAATTCTCCTCCGGTCCCATCGCATACCAGTCCAGATGGCGGTAGTCCGCCGGAACCTTGAACGAAAGGGCAAAGATCGGCAGGTTAGGCAATCCTGATACGCCTTCATAGGTGGATTTTACGTTCAGACTGCCATCGGCTAAGACGGTATAGGCTACCGATACTTGTACGCCTGCATGAATGCTTAATGTGTAGCGGAATGTAACGGTCACACGGTCTGTCTGCTCTTCCGTGACCTCGATGCCCACACATTTACGTGTCAGACTCGCAGCGAACCAGCCCCCGGCTTCAAAGCCCAGGGCGGTTCCCCGATCATTGTCCGTGGTTGCACGCCAGAACAACGGGGCAGGAGGCATAGCGATCATCTCGCGTCCGGCGTAACGCAGCGAGGTCAGACTGCCTGTTCCTTTGGAGAACATGATACTGAAATCTGTGCCGTGAACACCGATATTCACATCGCCATGTACCACTCGCAGAACACCACCCGTAGTGGCTTTCAGCGGTTTTGAATCTTCCACGATGAAAATATGCTGTCCAAAGGCTACTTCATGCCCGGCCTCAGCCCAGAGCGTGGCTTCCTTCAAAACAAGCGCCGTGTGAATGACATATTCCCCGGGCTTCTCGTCCGTACCCGGGAACGTCAGTGGAATATAGGCTTCGGTCTGAGCCGCCACATCCACATGACTCACATTTCGTGCGATCTCTTGACCTTCATGCAGCAGGCTGTATACCAACTCGTAGTCGCCCGTTCCCTCGAACAGGTTTTCGTTGCGAAGGGTCACGCCGTTCCGATCAGGGCTGAGCTTCAGATTTTGGTACAGGAATTTGACCTCCTGCATCTTCGGTGAAACCTTTCGGTCCGCATAGACAATGCCGTCCGTACAGAAGCCGTAGTCTGTGGCACGATCGTCAAAGTCGCCGCCGATAGCGAGGTACTCGCGTCCATAGCGATCTTTTTTCATGACCGCCTGATCAATGTAATCCCAAATAAAACCACCTTGATACAGCTCGTATTTGTTCTCCAGCTCGGTATATTTGTGCATGCCGCCTACGGAATTACCCATCGCATGCATGTACTCGCAGCTGATATACGGTTTTTGCGGATTGTCGTTCAAATACTGCTCGATATCTGCGGGCTTGGCATACATCCGGCTTTCCATATCGCTGGTGTCATCGTACGTACGGTTGTGGAATACGCCTTCGTAGTGCACCAGACGGCTTGGATCGGCGGCGCGGAAATAGTTGGCTACGTTGCGCAGCACTTCACCCGCGTATGATTCATTGCCGCAGGACCAGATCAGAATGGACGGATGGTTTTTATCCCGTTCCAGCATGGAAATGGCGCGATCCATGACGATATCCTGCCACTCGGGCAGATTGGCGGGAATATTCCAGGAAGGCTCAACTGCGCCGAGCTTTTGCCAGGACCCGTGTGTCTCCAGATTCATTTCGTCAATTACGTATACCCCGTACTCATCGCACAGCTCATACCATAGGGTCTGATTCGGATAATGAGAGGTACGGACTGCATTCATATTGTTTTGCTTGAGTGTTCGGATATCCCACAGCATATCTTCTCGGGAAATGGCGCGTCCGGTGCGTGCGTTAAATTCATGTCGGTTCACGCCCTTGAAGACGATGCGTTTGCCGTTCAGGTGCATGACCTTGTTGAGCATCTCGAATTTGCGGAAGCCGATCCTTTGCGGGATAACCTCGACGAGTGTTCCCTCGGCATCATAAATTTGAATGAATAACGTGTACAAATAGGGCTTTTCCGCGCTCCAGCGCTGTACTTGCTCCAGGCTTGCGGATAGCGAAGCCTTGCCATCTGTGAAATCGGCTTTCAAAGAAGCTGCAATCTGGCCCGCAGCATCCTTCACATCGACGACTGCATAGGCAGTTGCCGATTTTTCCAAGGTTAATTCCAGCTCCAGCAGGCCCTGGGTGTAGGAGGCATCCAAGTCGGCCTTCACATGCAGGTCACGTACGTGAACATGAGGAATCGTGTACAGATATACGTCTCTGAAAATGCCGGAAAAACGCCAGAAGTCCTGATCCTCCAGCCACGCTCCCGTACTTCTTTGGTATACCTCTACCGCCAGCTTGTTTTCGCCGGCTTGCAGGAACGGTGTCAATTCAAAATCAGACGGTGTAAAGCTGTCCTCGCTGTAGCCGACAAAGCTTCCATTTAACCATACATAAAAGGCCGACTCGACGCCCTGAAAAGAAATAAACACAGGTTGCCCGTCAGAGCTCATATTTTGCGGTAAAACAAAGCTTTTAATATAGCTCCCTACCGGGTTGTGATCCTCTGGAATATGCGGTGGGCGAACGTCTGAATGTCCATCCCACGGATACATCGTATTCACGTACTGCATTTGGCCGAAGCCTTGCGTCTGAATATGGCCCGGCACCTGGATATCGCTCCAGCCGCCATACTCAAAGCCAGGGGCATAGAATTCCACCGGACGACTGGCTGGGTTCGTTGCATAGTTGAACTTCCAGTTCCCATTCAGGCTATGGCGCCAGGCCATATCGGCCCGGTGCTCTGCTTCCTGAAGCGTGGCGTAATATTTATGATCGGAATAGGCTGGCAGCCGATTTACCGCGAACTTGGTCACATCGGTGAGCCAGTCCAGACTGGGGATACGGATGGTCAAGGCGAACACTCCTTATTTTTAAAATGAAATGAAGATATCGGTGATCCGTTCAAAAATCTGTTATTTTACCGAGCCAACCATGCCCGCTACAAAGTGCTTCTGCATCAGGAAGAATACCAGTGCCGTCGGCAGTGTGGACAGGACGATAGCGATCATGATGACACCGTAATCAGGTGCATAGCTGGAGCCCAGATTTGAGATCAACAGCGGGATGGTTTGATTCTCGGGCGTTTGCAGCACGATCAGAGGCCAGAGGTAGTTGTTCCAGCTGGACATGAACGTGATGATCGCAGCAGCGGCATAGGTTGTTTTCATCGTAGGCATGTATACCCGGAAGAACAGACCCAGCTCGGACAATCCATCCATGCGACCCGCTTCAAGCAGATCCTTCGGAAACATTTTGGTGCTTTGACGAAAAAAGAAGATCAGGAACGCCGTAGTGACGGTCGGAATGACAACAGATGAGAGTGTATCAATACCGATCCAAGGCATCACATTGGAAATACTGCCGAACATCCGATAAAGCGGGATCATGATCGCCGCAAACGGGATCATCATCGACATCAGCAGGATATTGAAGACAACGTCTTTGGCTTTGCTTCTGTAAATTTCAAAGCCATAGCCGGCCAGGGATGCAATCAGCATAGCCAGCAGTGTAGTTGAGATTGAGACTTTTGCAGAATTACTTAGTGCTGTAACGATATCCACCTTTTCCAGCAAACTATGCATATTATCCATAAGATGAGAGCCGGGCAGGAGCTTGCCTTTCGTCACATCGACCGACAGATTGGTGGAACTGGACAGCATCCACAGGAACGGGAAAATGGAAACGAACGACACAATAATCAGAAAGGCATACGTAAATAATCTTTTCGTTTTCATCATTTTTTCTCACCTGCCACTTTGAACTGGATAATCGACAAGATAATGATCATGATGACGATGGAGTAGGAGACGGTCGCCGCATAACCAAAGTCGGATGAATACTTGAAGGACAGGTTGTAAATATATTGCGAAATAGAAGATGTCGCGTTGCCCGGTCCACCCTTGGTAATATTCATAATTTCATCAAAGAGCTGAAGTGTACCAATGGTCGATGTAATCGAGGTGAACAGGATAATCGGTTTAAGCAGTGGAACAGTAATGCTGAAAAACTGTCGGATCGGGGAAGCGCCGTCAATACGGGCTGCTTCATAGATGGAACTGTCAATATTTTGAAGACCAGACAGGTAAAAGATCATATTGTACCCGGTCCAGCGCCATGTGATCGCGATAATAATCGTAACCTTGGCCCAGAAGGGGTCCGTAATCCATTGGATCGGCGTACCAATCACGTGCAGATTCAGCAATAGGGAATTGACCAGACCATCAGCCGAGAACAAATACTTGAATACAACGGAATAGGCTACCAGCGATGTAATACAAGGCAAGAAGATGGCTGTGCGGAAAAAGCCTTTGAATTTCAGATTTTTATCATTCAGCAATACTGAAATGAACAGTGCCAGAATAACCATCAAAGGCACCTGGAAAATTAAATAGATAAACGTATTTTTCACGGCGGTTATAAACATGCTGTCCGTAAACAGACGCTTGTAGTTATCAATACCGTTAAAGGTCAGATTAGACCCTGTACCTGTCTTGAAGGACAAGATAAGCGCCTGAATCATCGGGTAAAAATAAAAGGCCGCAATCATGATCACTGCGATGGATATGAACAACCATCCTGTCATACCTGCTTTGAGACGTGTTGTAGTCATTTTGGGCGCGGCTGTCTTCATAACCATATCAACTCCCTATACAGCATTAAAACCTTGAACTCGCAAGCCCAAGGTTTTAAGTGCTTATCGTTTTATTGTTTAGCCTTGGCTACATGGACTGTCTTATTTAAGCTGTGCTTCTGCCTGTCCTTGAGCATCTTTCAGAACTGCGTCTACATCTTTGCCGTTCAGGTAGTTTTGAATCTCAACGGTCATGATGTCCTCAATGGCATATGTGTGCAGGCCATAGTTGACTTTTGGAACTTGTTTGGTCCATTCTGCGAATTTCTTGTAAACTTTGTCGCCACCGAAGTAAGGATCTGCCACGTCATAAGCTTTACCGCTGGAAGCTGCGTTTAATGAACCGACAATTCCGATTTTGCTCAGCATATCTTGATACAGCTCTTGATCTGAACCGAATGTTTCTTTCAGGAAATCAGCAGCGATATCTTGACCGTCCGAGTTGAGGACATACCAGGAGCTGCCGCCGAGACTGGAAGCATTCACGGATTCAGGTACATTTTTCAATTTAGGGAAAGGAACAACGGCCCATTTACCCGATTGTGAAGCTTCTGCTTTGATCGAAGGCGTAATCCAGTTACCTGTAGGTACGGAAGCAACTGCACCGCTATTGAAGGCTGCCAGGAATTGACTCCAGTCGGCATTCATTTTAACAATATTTGCATCGAACAAGGATTTGTACGTCAAGAGCGCTTCTTTCAGAGCTGCATTGCCTGCCAGGTTTGGTGTTTTACCGTCTTCTTTCAGGTACCAAGAACCTGCGGATTGGATCATACCACGGATCAGACCGAGGTCGTTCGGATCTTGAGTGAGCATTTCTTTACCTGTTTTTTGTTTTACGGCTTTACCGATTTCAATGAATTTGTCCCAATCAATATTGGTCAGATCAGCTACTTTGTAGCCGGCTTGTTCCAGATAGTCCGTTCTTACATACAGACCCATAACACCGGAGTCGAATGGAACACCGTACTGCTTGCCGTTGTAACTGGTTGGTCCAATTTTGTAATCAGCGAAGTCGGATGCTTTGATCGAGCTGCTCATATCATGGAAGGAATCCGGATAGGCTTGCAGGAAGTTCTGTGCCCGGTAATCCTCGATCAGAACCACGTTTGGCAATCCCTTGGTAGAACCGGAGTTGAGGCCGGCATTCATTTTTTGTACGATATCATTTTGAGCATATTCAACAATGTTTACGTTTACATCAGGATGTTTGGCAACGTAGCGATCTTTTGCCAGCTTCAGGGCCGCGATATTGAAGTTCGGGTCCCAAGCCCAGACGGTGATTTCTTTTTTGCCTGAATCTGTGGTCGTAGCTGCTTTCTCAGTATTACTGGAACACGCAGATAGCAAGATCAAGCTTGCGATCAGCAAAAGAAAAGACATTTTTTTCATTTCGTTCAACCCCTACTCTTTTTTTATAAGCTGCTATTCATGTAAAGCTTTTTGAAAGCGGTTACCTTATTTATGAATCTAGTTTATCATCCTTGCTTTGTGGGCAGTTAGGAATATCTTTATACGGATTTGTCTTATTATTATCAATTATCAAAAAAGGCACCGCTTACATTTGTACTTTTTTTGGATTTAGGTATTTTTTATAGCACCATTCCACCCACTCCGTTTTACATGCGCATTTTTTAAGTTCAGCCTATATTTTTTATAGGTATTCGGATTTTATGGTGGTATTTATCTAAAGACTTGATTTGTAGCGGTATCTTAGTACAATGGTTTTATGACTACTCAAAAAATAATAAATGATGAGCTCAGAGTCAAAATATTTAAGGCGTTAGCTGATGAAACAAGATTGGACATTATACGAACTCTATACGTCAGCAAAAAGGAGATGAATTGTGGAGAAGTAGGACACATTCGCGATACTACGAAATCGAATACTTCGTATCACTTGCGTACTTTAAAGGAGGCAAAATTGATCAAGGTACGAAAAGAAGCTCAAGCGAAGTATATGAGCATCGATTTGGAGACATTTCAAACTTACTTACCCGGATTTCTGGATACGTTGTAGAAAGAAATTCTTTTTATCGTTCGTTATGGAGGGAATACAAAAGACGCGGCCTAAGAGGAACCGTGCTGTTGAGGGCTAGTGTATGCTTTATCTCCACGAAGGATCATGCAAGTACTTGTTGCATAGGCCACAAGACTTTGGTTCTCGTCAAAAAATTTATTTTTAATTCAATGGTCGTAAAACTCTCCTCCGGTTGAAGGGTTGTCCCGAAAGCCACGCCCATCCCAATGTCTGCAAGCGTACTTGTTACGCCTCCATTTAGTGTTCCTTGGGGATTGGAGCGGCTTTGGGTCGCTTCCATCTCAAACAGGACTTAACCGGTGGCAATGGCTACAGGGTTATCCTTTCTGCATTCAATCGAATAGCAAAGACGTATCCTGAGATTCATAAATATGAGCCGCGCACGTGTCCAGTAACGCTTGAAGCTTCCGATATATGGCGCCGCCGAGACTTAGCCGCTTGACTCCAAGCTCCTGGAGCTTTTTGCAGCTTGTAAGCCCTGGCACAGACATAAGGTTTAGAGGAGCAGCAATTTGCACTGCAGCCGCTTTGATTTCGTTATCGTCCCTCAATCCAGGAACAAAAATTCCGCTTGCGCCGCTTTCCACATAGGCTTGCGCCCGGACCGTCGTTTCGTTGCACGGATCTATATTCAGCAAATAGGTATCCGCAAGTTTCAATACATTCTCGACTATCGTTTTCTCATCTTTTCCATAACCCGACTCTATGTCGGCAGAAACAGGGATGTTTACATGATCCAATATCGTTTTTATGCGATTTAATATTGTGTCAAATTCAATCCTTTCACCATCTGGATAACCCAAGCTTTTTGCTATACCCCAACTGGTCGTACCGATAGCTTTGAATCCGGCTTTCTCCAGAGACAACGCAGAAAACAAGTCCCATGCATTTCCTAACAATAAAAGCTCGTTCGATTCATGTAATACTTTAAACTCCTGAATTTTGCTCATACCTTTAGCCCCTCTGCACCACTGAAATTCTTTTTAGTGAGTCCGAACGTGATAATACCAAAATGATACTGACCAGTTCTCGATAAATGCTTGCCGAGCAACTTGTCCGCATATCGGTTACCCGCCACGCTATTGGTACCGAAGACGAAGCTTTTCTGGGCTCCCGCATCCTCCCCAGCGTTATGATGTCTTCCTCACCCCACGATCCAAAACAACGAGAGTAAAAGCCATGACGATAACCAGACCGTCCGAGGTCATAATGGAAGACAAACCGGCATTGTTCAAAACGAATGCACCTAGAACGGCTCCCACGCCGGAAGAGGAGTTGAACACGGTCGTATACACGGCTGACGCCGGGATAGCCGCCGCCCCACCTGTTCGCAATACCCATGTCTGGATACCAATAAAAAGTATCGAGATTGCCGTGCCCCAAACAACGAGCAGAGCCAGTACTGGCCATACCCCGGAGCTGAGCCCGAACGTGCCCAGACCAATGAGCGATATGCACATAAGCAGTAGTGATACGGCGATGACCGTCTTCATGAAGCGGTCGATCAGCGCCCCGGTAAGCACATTTCCGAGCAAGCCGGCGACCCCGAAGCCAAAGAGCAGAGCGGCGATCATAGCGGGAGCAATGCCAGGGACGTTTCTCAGATACGGCTCGATGTAGGTGAACGCTCCAAAATGCGCAGCTACCGTGAAGATCGCCACCGTATAGCCACGCCACAGCCTCCCACTACGCAGCACATTGGCCAAGGTGGCGAATCCGACCGATCCTTTGGCCTTTATTTGCGGCAGCACGATGGCCATTAACAGCGCCGTGAGCATGCTGGCCGCGACGAGGATGCCAAATGCCAAACGCCAGCCCCACGTCTGTCCGATCAGGTTGAGCAGCGGAACACCCAGCACGTTTGCAATCGACATGCCGCCGAAAACGATCGAAGTCGCAAGGCCCTTCCGGTTCGGAGGAGCCATCTGTGTCGCAAGCGCGGCCACCATTGCCCAGAAAACGCCATGCGATAGCGCCCCGATAACCCGCGCCAGCATCAGAACCGGGAACGAATGGGCGATCATCGCAAGTCCGTTTGCGGCAGCCAGCACTAACATTAGCCCGATTAGCAGCGGCTTCCGCGGGAAGTGGTTCGGCAGTACGGCGGACAGCAACGCGCTGCCTGCACCAATCAGCGCATAGGCCGTCACGATGAGCCCTACCGTTGCGGGACTGCGCCCAAGATCGGAAGCGATAAACGATAGCAGTCCGATCGGAGCGAATTCAGTGGCAACAATAGTAAACATGGCAATGCCGAGAACAACGATCGCCAGCCAGCTGCGAATGCTAGCTTTCGACGGTTCGGCTTGATTCAAAGCAACCTTAGACATAGTATCCCTCCGTATTGATCAGCCACATTAAATACCAATTGGTACATAATCGAGATAAAAGAAAAGCAGCAGGCAGCTGCTCGGCAAACGACAAGGCAAACGCCGATACAAGCGCCGATACAAGCGCCCCGACCGTTGATATGTCGAGTTGCAATTCAGTCGCTACTTCTGTAAGCAGCCCAACAATAACAAATTCGCTCGTCCCCAGCACAAAGGTTAATAGAAACAAATTCAACGTCAATAACTTTTGGTGTCTTGTCAACACTACCACCCTCTCTCCCCCTCCTACGCCTAAACTAAGCTCTCTCGACGGCAATCTGCACCTCCGCGACATAAGCTTCAGGATCGCCTGTCTGTTCATGAGGGATGCAAATTTCGCGCCGCGGTTCGTTTTCGATCATTCGATAACCATTTCGCTCAATCCACAGCGCCAGTTCCGTGCTTGCAGTGCAGCGGCTCGTCGTCCGGCAATGATGGATCAGCGTGGCCATTAGCGGAATGCCCGGCAACCGTTGGACTGCAAAGGGCGGCCGGCTTGGCATTTTGTCGGCTAGCAGCCGAGCTGCTTCAATGTCCATATCTTCATCGCTTTCCTCAGAGCCATGCCACAAAATGATCTGCGACAAGGACGTTCGACCGGCATTGCCCAAATAATCGTCCAGCTGCCGAAACATCTCTGGAATTTGCCGAAAACAAGTTCTTTGCCGATAAGACACCACCAATTGCGGTTCCACTTCTTTCAGCACGACATCATGCGTCCCCACCTGTTTTCCCTCATGCTCGATGGCGTCTAGCCGTTCTTGGATGCGAACCAACTTGACCTGCTCTTTGTCCACAATGGACTGAATCTCGTGCTGCTTGATCCGGAACATCCCTCTGATTTGCTCAAGCGGAATTTGCTCGTCGATCATCCGGCGAATTTGCTCCAACGAGAACCCCAGTTCTTTGTAGGCCAAAATGCGGTGAAGCTGAAATAACTGATCGGCAGTGTAGTATCGGTATCCAGAGTAAGGATCGGTATGGGCCGGCTTGAGCAAATTCAGCTGGTCGTAGTACCGAAGCGTCTTGACAGACACTTGGCTTATCTTCGAAAACTCGCTGATTTTGAACATAAATGCACCCCTTAATATCCAATATTGCGCTTCTGCTCACTTCTTCCGAAGTATAACTTTCCCGTTAAGGGGAGAGTCAAGCAGACGGCGAAAAAAGAAAATTTAGAACAGTTCACCGCCCGTTATCTTGTCCATCGACTGAGCGGATTTCCGAACAGAAAAAAAGCCGCACATCAATGTGCAGCTGGTACAGCTGGCTCTAGGGCCGACAGGTCCGCCAAAATCTTGCATATAAAGTGCATAGTTGAGGCCGAGCTTCACTGTAAATTTCTCGACGATATCGGCTAAACAGTCAAACGTATATGCAAACGTCTCGGTCGATGGCGCATCGCTGTACCCGAATCCGGGATATTCCGGTAAGAAAATGTGAACTTGATCGGAGAGCCGCTCGGTTGCGGTCTCCGGCTTCGCGATAGAAAATGCTCAGGCCGTCCATCTCTGTCGTACGATTATAAGTCATGGGAATCCTCCTTGGAGATTTGTTTCCTTCGAGACCGCGTTTCAGTTCCGGTGGATGAAGTCCGCAACGAGACGTCCAATTTCATCAGGTGCGTCTTCCAGACAATAATGACCCACGCCTGTAAGTCGATGAACGGGGGCGTCAGGGAACAACTCCGTGAACAGCGGCAGAAAATGTTCAGCATGTAGCGTGCGGTCAGACTCTCCCCAAATGGCCATTGCCGGCTTCGTGCGAATCATGCGGACGACTTCAGCATTAGGTACTTCAAACTGATGCGCGCCTGTAGCATACCCTTTCGCCCAGCCGATTGCGCCGAGACAATCGG
>NZ_JH601039.1:96590-106465 GCF_000245715.1 Paenibacillus sp. Aloe-11
ACGGATCGGCGAAGCGCGAGCCGTAAGCGGCCAGCCAGGTGTCGGTAATCAGGGCATGGTTCTCGAAACCGTTCAGTTTGAGCGTGCTGAGAATATTAAAACCGAGTTGGCCCAACACGGCCTCGAGACTTCCGTCCTTCTCCGCCTGAACAACCCATTGGAACCAGGGCGAGACGCCGACATTGGCGGTCAACCTGTCTCCGAGGCTGGACTGGCCGAATGGTGTCGGCCCATTGGTCGAGATCAGTCTGCGGATGCGATCCGGATGTCGGGCGGCGAGTCCCATCCCCACTGGCCCGCCAAAATCGTGCATAATCAGCGTGATATCCCGCAGGTCGAGCGCAAGCACGAACCGTTCAAGATTGTCGATATGATCTTGCAGCCAGTAGCTACGGTCCTGAGGAGTCGCACTTTTGCCGAACCCCATATGATCAGGGACAATGACACGGCAATCCGAGCTCAGGACCGGAACGAGGTGCCGAAACAGATAGCCCCAGGTTGGCGCGCCATGAAGACAAAGCACGGTCTCACCTCCGCGTGGACCTTCGTCAACAAAGTGCATGGCAAACCCGGGAGCGTCAGTGAAGTGCGGTGTGAATGGGTAGGTACTATCGCAATCCGAATGCGGATCGCGGTTGAGGTTATAAGGATACAGCATGAGAGATGTTCCCTCCTTAGAATTGACTCAGAAAATCTGGCTGGATGAAACAGTAAAAAATCTTCCTTCGGTCAATTGACGAGCAGCATGATGGCGGTCAGTGGCATGTGCCAGTTCGCCATTAGATGTCTAAGCGGTGGGCGTCAGATGACGGGTAAACGCCCAGAATAATAGTGCCAGTAAGCTGATGGCCGAGCCTAATAGGCATACACCAGTCCAACCAGCCCACGCATAAACGAACGTCGAGATGAACGAGCCGACAGCGCTGCCGAGGGAATAGAAAATCATATATCCGGCCGTAAGCCGGCTATGAGCCTCGGGGCGCACACTGTAAATCATACTTTGATTCGTGACATGTACGGCCTGTAACCCAAGATCGAAGACGATTACGCCAGCAATCAAAGCCCACAGGGAATGAATAGTAAACCCAATTGGCAGCCAAGATAGGGACATGATGAACAGCCCGATGCCGGTAACCTTCTGACTCCAGCCGCGATCCGCCATCTGCCCTGCCTGGGCCGCACCCAACGCTCCGGCGGCGCCAGCTAGACCAATCAGACCGATCTCCGTATGGGAGAGTGAAAAAGGCGGTTGGCTGAGTGGAAACACCATCGGCGTCCACAAGACCGAAGTCGAGGTAAAAATCAGAAAGGCGATCAAAGCGCGAATGCGCAAGATTGGCTCCTCCACAAACAACATAAAAACCGAACGCAGCAATTGCGGATAAGCGATCGTTTCCTTCACCTTGTCGTGCGGCGGTAGCACACGAAACAACATAACAGTGATGAGCAGCGTCAACGCTGCTGAGAGGAAATAGATCGCCCTCCAGCCCGCGAGATCGGCCATGAACCCCGCGATGGTCCGCGCCAGCAAAATACCGATGACAATGCCGCTAGTTACCGTCCCTACTACACGGCCGCGTTCAGCCGGCGCTGCCAATACGGCCGAGAATGCAACCAGCACCTGCGTGACCACCGCGAGTAACCCAACCAAAGCGCTGCTGATAAAGAGCAGCGTGCTATTTGGAGAGAAACCGACAGCGGCGAGCGCCGCAACGGACAATGCTGACTGACCGACGATCAACCGTCGGCGGTTCAGCAAATCGCCAAGGGGCACCAGCAATAGAAGGCCAAGTGCATACCCGATCTGGGTGATGGTGACAACAACCCCGACAGTTGACTCACGGATGCCGAACTCGACTGCCATCGCGTCAAGCAGTGGCTGTGCATAATAAACGTTCGCTACAGCAAGCCCACAAGCGACAGCAAACAACAACGAGAGCACACGCGACAGCGATGAATGGGACGTGGAAGCACGAGCATCGGGTTTACTCGAGGAAGCCTTCCCGGGACTCCAGTTTTCTCCCGCACCTCCCTCCATTATGTCTTGAAGGTTTTTCATATCCCCTCACACCTTTCTGATTGGATTGACCGGGGTTAACCTTATTCAGTTACATACCGAAAAGTATATTATATCGATCGGTATATAACTGAACGAAGTGAAATATATATTATTCATTCGCAATTTGTCAAGGATAAATTGAAAATATTTGACTATTCCTTCACTGTTAGATATGATTTTAATATACTGAACGATATGAAAAGGGAGGGGATAGCTTATGGTTCGCCCTCGGGAGTTTAATGAAGAGCAAGCACTACATTCCGCGATGGAACTGTTTTGGGAAAAGGGCTACGAAGCGACCTCATTAAGCGATTTAACGGCAAAAATGGGCATTCAACGGCCTAGTCTCTACGCCGCATTCGGAGATAAGAAAGAGCTTTTTGAAGCCGCGCTTCGCAAATACAATCAATTTCATGCTTCTTATGTGCGCGCACGGCTACAGAGCGTACCGTCCGTTAAAGAAGCGTTGCGTGCTTTCTTTGAGGGCATTGTGGCAGAAGCGTACGGAGAAGTGCCAAATCGGGGATGTTTTTGCCTGAATGTCATGGTCGAATTAGCGCCACATGATGCCAAATTTGAAGTGCTGACAAGAGAGCACCAGTTGTATTTGGTAGCGACTTTTCAGGAGACCATTGAACGGGGGATACGATCCGGTGAACTCGGGGATCATGTGAATGCCAAAGCACTCGCCCAGACATTCGTCGTTTCAATGATCGGGCTTACCGTGTTGATGAAATCCCGCCCCGATCGAACATTTGCGGACAACGCCGCAGCAACCATTGTCGCCTTGCTGGAGTAGATTGTTTGTTTCAATCAGGCGGATTTTATAGTGGTATTTTTCTAAAGACTTGATTTGTAGCGATATCTTAGTACAATGGTTTTATGACTACTCAAAAAATAATAAATGATGAGCTCAGAGTCAAAATATTTAAGGCGTTAGCTGAGGAGGCGAAATTGATCAAGGTACGAAAAGAAGCTCAAGCGAAGTATATGAGCATCGATTTGGAGGCATTTCAAACTTACTTACCCGGATTTCTGGATACGTTGTAGAAAGAAATTCTTTTTTTTTTCATTAGTTCAATAATATTTGAACTATAGAACTAACTGCAAAGGGTGAATAGAATGATCCAATTAACTGCTTTATTTTTCCTCATCATGTTTGTTATTGGTACGGATACGTTTTTGATTTCTCCGCTCATCCCCACTCTTCAGAACTTGTTTCATATCCCGACCGAATATTCCGGTTGGATGGTGGGGTCTTATGCTTTAGGTTATGCCATTTTTGCACTGATTGCTGGACCGCTTTCCGATGGATGGGATCGCAAAAAAGTAATGCTTTCCGGCATGGTCTGCTTCTCGGTTTCAACCATGTTATGCGGCTTTGCCACAGGTTTTTGGTCGATGTTCTTCTTCCGTTTTTTAGCCGGAGTCAGCGCAGCATTTACGGCGCCTCAAGTCTGGGCCTCGATCCCTGCTCTGTTTCCAACGTCAAAAATCGCCAAAGTATCAGGAATCGTCATGGCAGGCTTGGCTGCTTCCCAAGCGTTCGGCATCCCTATTGGAAGTCTGCTTGCCTCAACCCATTGGTATTATCCTTTTTTTACAATCGGTGCATGTGCATTATTGGTAGCGGTATTCATCTTCTATACTTTGCCCGAAATGAAACCGAATCAAGGCCAAAAAACCAAGACTCCGATTTTCAGTAGATACATCCCATTATTGAATAGCCGAATGGCGAGAAAGGCTTTCCTCGCTCATTTCTTATTTCAATGTGGATTCTTTGCTGCCTTTTCCTTCATTGGAAAATGGGTGACGGATCGCTTTCACCTTTCAATTGATCAAGCGGGGTACGTGATGTTTTTTCTTGGTCTCGGGAATATAGTCGGGAGCTTCGGCGGTGCCTATGTGATCAAAACGTTAAACCGTTTCAATACGCTGGTTGTGGGCTTTCTTGTCTCTATCGCATGTTTTATTATTTTGCCTCACTTGCCATCGGTTGCGGCTTTCGAAAGTGTTTACTTTTTCATTTTCGTTAACATGGGGATCGCTTTTCCCCTAATATTAGGAATGCTGAATTCATTAAATCCGACCATCCGCGGCACGATCTCCAGCTTGGCCAATTCAATCATGTACGCTGCGACAACGCTCGGCTCTTGGATCGCAGGCCTGATTTACGCGACTTTTAACGGTTTCTCCGCCGTAGGCATGTTTGCGGCTATATGCTTTGCCGGTTCGTTGTTATCTTTCATATTCAGCGGTATTTTGACCAGTCATGCGAAAGCAAAGAAGGAGTTTGCATCATAAATGCATAGAAGAAATTCTTATGACTTAAAGGAATTATATTTCGATATTTGGGAATGTGATAGCAGACAGACGGCATTCGAGTCATTAATCGTTTAGGTAGGGGATACTCTTTTGAAGCCCTACGAGCCAAAATACTCTTTACAGGGGGACTTAAAAAGCATTTTTCCACCTTGATCGAGAAATTGGAGAAGGGCCAGCTATAGCCCTTCTCCACCATAAAATCCGAATACCCTTTTTTATGAGATAGGAGGGGAGGGTTTTACGATCAGTGGCAGTGTCAATTTCACTTTGGTGCCCTCGCCTTTTTTGCTGGAGATGGTCACGCCATATTCTTCTCCATACAGAAGGGTAATACGATTGTGTACATTCTGGATGCCGATGCCAGTGAACAGCTGGCGCTTGCTCTTGGGATTGGGCAGTCCATCCTTGGCCGCATGCCCGTCCAGATCCATACCGTCTCCATCGTCGACCACCTCGCAGATCAATGTATCCTCCGTTTTGGACACCAATATATAGATGTGCCCTGCATTTTTCTCATTAAATGCATGGAAAAAAGAATTTTCGATAAAAGGCTGAATAATCAACTTGGGCACATGGTACTCCAGACAATCCGGCGATATAAAATAATTCACCTGTACCCGCTGTCCATAGCGCACATGGTTAATGAACACATAGTTTTGCATGTTGGCCATTTCCTGCTCGATCGTGATGGTCTCACTTACGTTGCTGATCGTATTTTGCAGCAGGGAAATGAGCGCGTTGATGGTCTCGGCGGCGGTTTCCTTGTTTCCTTTGAGCACCAGCATTTTGATCGAAGCCAGTGTATTGTACAGAAAATGAGGATTGATTTGTCGTTGTAGGGCAGCAAGCTCTGCGTTTCGTTGTTCTTTTTGCGTCTCCAGCAGCTTGCGAATGTAGTCATTCAGCTCATCCAGCATGTAATTGTAGGCATGACTCAGCTGTCTGACCTCATAGCTGCCCGTTACCGGGATATAGTTGTCAAAATTTTTCTCGCGGACCGTCGACATTTGCTTGACCAGTCGTGTCAGTGAACGAATCAGGCGACGGGAAATCAGAAAAACAATCAGCAAAGCAATCAGCACGATGACAATACAGATGAATACAACGGATTTGACGTCAATGATCTGTCCAATCGCGATTTGTCTGTCGATCATGTTAACCAGATAAAAATCATACGAAGGAATATAGTTGGAAAGAACAATACTTTCCTTGCTCATCACGTTCGCATTCACGTAATTTAGCCCTTGCTCATTGATTTTCTTCGCGTAGCCCAGCAGCTCACGGGAGTGTTGTCCGATCAAGTCCTGACGGTTGCTCGACACGATAAGTCCTGACTTGTCCAAAATAAGAACATCATTGCCGTTGCTTGTAAAGTTGTTATAGAAGCGGCGAAATTCCGGCTCGCGAATGGCAATGTAGATCATGCCATATAAAGTACCGCTAGTTCGCTCCATAAATGCCTTCGAGGCGATAATATAAGGTGTCGGTTTCTGTCCGGTATTATTTATCTGTCGACGAAATAAATCAGTATCCAACTGATACATAAGCCGTGTCGGCTGTGCCGCACTTCGGGCTGTAATGACACTGTTCTTAAGCTCCTCCGCAGTTACCGGCCAGTAAGACGAGTCAGAATAGAAGCTTCGGCCATTCATGCCCGTTACAGCGACACCGACATCATAGGCGTCGACATTGGATTTAATCTGCTTCATCTGCTGTGCCATACCGAAGTAGATGCGTGCCGAGTTAATGGAGTCGGATTGGCTGCCAGTCAGGTAGTTTTTGACCGTCCCGTTTTCCGAGGCATGGGTTACGGCATTCACAATTGAGTCATTGAAGGACTCGAAGCTGGACTGAATCTGGCTGAGTACCTTGGCATTCGTAATACTGAATGTCTCGGCAAAGAGTCGTTCAGACATGCGAATCGTCACCAAAGAGGTCAGCAACGACACCGCAGTGATGCTGACCACCATAACGATAAATATTTTGAAGAACAGGCCCTGATATTTGAATTTATGAAGATACCTTTTCATATTCAATCTCTTTTCTGCCGCAGATATGCGCTTGCTCTCTAATGGAGATGTTCCCGGCGGTATTGACTGGGTGAGTACCCCGTCACCTTTTTGAACACTTTGGTAAAATAGCTAGGGTCTGAATAGCCGACAGTGCTGCTAATATCGGAAATGGGCATTATACCTGACCGCAGCAGCTCAGCGGCCTTCTCCACGCGAATTTTGTTCAGATACTCACTGAAACCCTCTGTATGATGGGTTGTAAAATAGCTGGACAAATAGGAAGGGTTAAAATGAAAATATTGTCCAAGTGTCGTCAAATTGAGTGTTTCAGCATGGTGCTCCTCAATATATTCCAGCAGTTTTTTCATGCTTGCGCTGCCGCCTTGCTGCGTTTTAGCCATGATTTGCCTGTTTGCTTCCTCTAAAAAGGTCTCCAGCAATCGCACAGCTTCATGTACGTGAGGCGCGTCGTTAATCGTTTTGAAATAGGAATATTTTGCTGCATCCAGCTCTTTCATATCATATCCCTGATTCCCAAGTAAAATGGTAATATTGAACACAATATTCCCGAGAAGCGATTTAAATTCAAAAGCAGTAGAGTTATAGTTGCGTGACATGGCTGCTACATAGGATCTCAAGTCCTGAAAAGCTGCATCAAAATGCTCGCGTTTCATCTCCTCTGTGAATTGCTTCAAGTTAAACGAGCTGTTCACTTGAACAGGTTGTGGGAGCTCATCTTCCATCAGCAGCGCTGTTTCCGGGAAATAAAAGCGATAGCTGAGCAGCTTCGGCAATTCATCCTGATAGACCTCACTTATTCGATTAAAGTCATCAAACAAGTGGCTGACTGCCCAGCCTATCTGTGGATCGGCTTGCTTCGTCTCCTGAGCCACCTCTCTGACCGCGGCCATCCAGGAGTCTGCCTCCCGCGGATCAAGATTGGCTAAAACTACAGCCGCATGGACATCGGACGGCAATAGTCGGAGTACGATTTTTTGTTCACAGGCATCTGCCATCCGATCCGTAAGCCTGGAAAATAGGTCTGAGGCAGAGTAGGAGCGGCCTGTATCCTGCTGTGCGGCTTGCTCCATACCTATAAGCGCAAAACGCGTATATGGAAATGTCTGCTTCAGCAGTTCAGTGTCATAGTCTATGCTATAGCCGGAAATGAGCTTTTCGATCACATGATCCATCGTAATTGGATTATCTCCGGCATCTGCCTGATATTGAATGGATGGAATTTTGCGAGCCGTCCGCTGAAGGACTTGCAGCAGCTCATCCGTATCCAGCTTGGGCTTTAAAATATAGTCAGCAACCCCTTGCTGAAAGGTGGAGCGCACATAATTAAACTCGCCGTAGCTGCTGAGCACAATGACTTCGATCTCCGGATAGTTCTGTTTGACGATACGCGTCAGCTCCTCACCGTCCATGATTGGCATCACGATATCCGTGATGACAATATGAGGACGCAAGGTTTCAATCAGCGCCAGCGCTTCTTTCCCGTTGGAGGCTTCGCCTACAATCCGAAATCCGTACTTTTCCCACGATAAATGGTGCTTGATTCCTTGCCGTACCAATATCTCATCATCCACAATCAAAATGTTGCATAGCTTATTCATGGCAGCACGCTCCGTAATTATACCTATTCAAAAAAGACCGCATTAACGCGGATATGTTGTATCAGCTGAGGCATATGTTTGACAACGCTTCCAACTTGGTTCAAATATAAAGCATTTAATCTTTACATGCTAACATAAACCAGAAGGGAAGCCAAAAAAATCTTAACCAAGCCTATATTTTAATATCGGCTGGTGGCCCAACGAGTATTACATGGAGAAAATGCTGTATATATGTGAAAAAGCAACGGAAAAGCAATCCTGCTTCTCCGCTGCTTCCTATGACCAGCCTCATCTTGTTGTTCACGCATCACCCATCGTTTACGAAGCTCGAGTGATTGGTTTTTTCAGGAATATCCCGTATGAAATCGCTCCCATAACGAGCAAGGATGCTCCCAGTAAAAATACATTATTAAAGCTTCCGGTTGTATCCAAAATGTATCCGGTTGCAATAGGTGCTAAAGCAGCCCCTAGAAATCCACCAAAGTTTTGAATAGCGCCCAGCGATGCGACTTGTTCCCTCGGAGCAATATCAGCTGCCAACGTCCAGATGACGCCTGAAGGCAATTGGGAAGCAAAGTAACCGATAGAGAGAAGGACGATGCTGACCACTGTACTGTCGATATAAGGAATCGGTGCTACAGATGACGCCGCCAAAATAGCACCGCCAACAATTGGTATCTTGCGTGAGGTTACAGGAGCAACTCCCTTGCGGATGAAATAGTCGGAAATGAACCCGCCCAGCAATACACCAATAATGCCGGCAACAAACGGAATGGATGCAATCCATCCGGTTTCCTTCAGCGTGAAGCCTTGTTCCTTTTCCAGATAGCTTGGCAACCAGGTCAGATATACCCAGATTGTAAACATGATGCCGAAATTACCGATGATCATAAACCAGGTGCTGGAATTCTTGAAAAGAGAAGACCATTTGGCTTTTGTCTCTGGTTGAGCCGCATCTGATTCCGTCGCAGGAACAGCGTCTGCAGTCATATCGTTCTGGTTGATGGCCTGTTTTTCGGCAAAGGTCGGATCACGGTAGACTTTCAGCCAGATCAGCATAATAATCAATCCAATTGCACCGACGAAGATAAACATGCCTCTCCAGGTCATGGTTAGCATAAGCACAGTCAGCAGGGGCGGAGCAATAGCATTGGCAATTTGCGAGCCTGTATTAATAATAGAGGTTGGGAGTCCTCTTTCACTTTTAGCAAACCATCTTTCGGTTACTTTAAGCCCTGAAGTGAAGAACGGAGATTCCGATACACCGAGCAGCATACGCATGGCATATAGCAGAGAATAGGAATTTACAAAAGCACTGACGATGGTTGCAACTGACCACAGTCCGGAAGCCCATGAGAACATTTTCTTCGGACCGAAGCGGTCAACAAGCCATCCTGCCGGGAGATTAGCCAAGGCATAAGGCCAGAGAAAGGCAGACAGCAGTAGACCCATCTGTGTAGAGGATAGCCCAAATTCCGCTGCGATGGTCGTATTCGCGATACTTAAATTAGATCGGTCCAGATAGTTGACGACGGCCCCGAGCAGAAGCAGTAAAATAATGCCCCAACGTAGGCCCACCTTTTTGGGTTGCCCTTCAGGTGTTACACGGGTATTCTCGATTTTGCTCATGAAAGCTCACGCTCCTTGATCTATGATGTATACGTTTACATTTTTACTAGTCATCCAATTCATTTCGAGAATTTCTTAGCTATGTTTGATATGGGCGATTCACAACGATGCTTGCAGCTTTCGGAAAATCCGAAGGCCAGCTATTGATCGTTGTGATGCCGCATATTCTGCTAATGCGATCTATACAGGCTCAGCCATTTGGGATTTTATATGGAACGCGCCGCCGCAACT
>NZ_JH601039.1:106475-109059 GCF_000245715.1 Paenibacillus sp. Aloe-11
ACTGCCTCCAGAAATTCCTTGGCAGCCGCCGTAACTTTACTGTAATCCCCGTCTTTTTGCGCAGCCTTGGTGATATAGCTTCCTACGCCAACTCCGATGCAGCCAGCATGCAGCCATTCATGCACATTTTGCGGAGTTACACCTCCAGTAGGGGCGATGGGAGCTTGAGATAATGGAGCGGTAACCGATTTTACATATTGCGGGCCTAACACTTCGGCTGGGAAAAGCTTGACGATGTCAGCTCCGGCCTCTAATGTTTCCAATACTTCCGTCGGGGTAAAAGCACCACTAATCGTCACGGCCTGATAACGGTTGGCCATTTTGATCATTTCGGGATTGAGCTGCGGGCTTACCAGAAGCTCTGCCCCCGCAAGAATAGCCGCTCTTGCCGTTTCGGCATCCAATATGGTTCCAGCACCGACAAGAACGCCTTCTTCACGATATTTTTCTGCCAGTGTTTGAATGACATGAAGCGCATTTGGCACGCTCATGGTGATTTCCAGCGCCTTAATACCGCCTTTTACGGCTGCTTCTGCTACGGCCAGAGCCTCTTGCTCGCTGTCCAAACGAATGATCAGCACAATGCCTGTATCTGCTATTTTCTTGAGATTATTGAACTTCTTCCACATCAACGTATCCTCCTAATCGTTATACAGCCGTTCACCACGGTACCCCAACTGGTTGGACAGCTTGAGCGCTGTTTCCTTGACCAGCTTGACGATCATACTCTCGCGCTCCGGCGTCATGGTAGAGTACATACTCGCCACACTAATCGCTGCCACCGGCTGATTCCATTGGTCATATATCGCAGAACCGATGCAATACATTTCCAGATTGTCTTCCCTGTCATCAATGGAGTAGCCACGCGCCCGAATTTCCGCCATATCCTGCAAAATTTCCTGTAGCGTTACCTTCGAGTATTGTGTTTTGGCCGGAATTTCTCCATCTCCCAGAATAAACTGGATCTTTTCCGTTGGTAACGCTGCCAAAAGTGCTTTGCCGATTCCTGTGGTGTGTATGAATCTTCGCGAGCCTAGCTTTGCTGTCGGTCTCATAACAGAGTAATTTTCCGCCTTATCCAAATACACGATCTGCCCTTTATCCTCGACTCCAAGAAAAACAGTGCTGCCCGTCTGTCTGTTCAGCTCCTGCAACAGCGGTCTGGCCAGATGGGGGATGCCCATATTGGATAAGTAAGAAATACCTGCTTCAAAGGCACCAATGCCCAAACGATAAGTCTTCAGACGCGGATCATCCAGCTCAATAAAGTTTTTATAGAGTAATGTCTGCACCAGTTCGAAGGCGCTGCTTTTGGGCAGCCCCAACGTCTTGCAAATTTCGTTCAGTGTCAGAGGGGAACTGCTATTGGATAACAGGACCAGAAGATCGACAACCCTTTCGGCTGATTTATTCAGCTTAAAATTTTCCATGCAATCTCCTTTAATTTAGGTTCGCATATACGAACCGTGTTCATTAATTCGAACTTCGGGTTTATTATAGTACAGCCTGACGAGAGAGATCAATAACCTTTACAAAATATTTTATTTATGTCGATATGGGATTGAATTTCTTATGAAAACGTTATAATCTAAATAAAAAATAAATTCAATATTGCGAATGCGGTTCGCATATGCGAACTTTGTGAAGTTTGTGCGGCTTCTGGATGTATACCATACAGATATTGCTGATCTTTCGATTGGAACCGCATACATTGACGAATTTGCTTTATGAAGATGGGTGAAAATCCTGAAATACAGAATACGGGTTATGGAGGAGGAATTGCAGATGCAACCTACAGCTATATTTTTAATCGGGGCTGCCAGTTCAGGTAAATCAACGATTGGCAAGCTCATTGCAACAGAATATCATTTTACTTATTTGGATAAAGATATCATCTGCAACAAGTTCACGGGCCTACTGCTGGAGTCCAAAGGATACTCGCCGCATGAGCGGGACGGCAACACTTTTTATAGCGATACGATCATGCCTCTTGAATACCAGACCCTGCTGGATGTAGCCAATGACAACCTTCAATTGGGTCGATCCGTTGTTTTGGATGCACCGTTTCTCGGTTATTTTTCTAACAAAGATTACATTAGGGAATTAAAAGAAAAATACGACTGGCATCATGTCAGACCGCTTGTATTACAGGTGGATGTGGATTTTGATATATTAAAAGAAAGGATGAAAGCCCGTGGATTGGAGCGGGATGAATGGAAATTTGCCCACTGGGATGCTTTTGTGGAAGGAATCCGTGCCAGAAGGTGCCTATGGGAAGACATTGACATCCGGTATTTTGATAATAGCCCCGCTGAAGTAGACAAGGACAGACTGTACAATATACTTCCCTTCGAAAAGACAGCGACCTCTTTGTAGTGTTAGCAGAAAATAAAGTATTTTGAACTTATTCTATTTGGCTCCCATCCATCTACAACATAACATGCTCCATGCTCCCGACATACTCTAGTATATAAGCTCACACTTATTTACAGCGATTTACACACAATTAATGAGTTTCAGTTCATATCACACGATACTTTTGACAATATTGAAAAAATAGAATACGATTGGAGTGAACGATCAT
>NZ_JH601040.1:0-5468 GCF_000245715.1 Paenibacillus sp. Aloe-11
CGCTTAAAAAGTCGCCTATGGCGGCTTTTTTTGTTGGTTGTTAACGATAATGGTTGTCCATTGGCCGTGTTATAGGTTCTCTTCTGCGCTAAACTGCCCGTTTAATGAAGCATCGTCAGTCTAACACTTTATTTTTCAGTCTAGAACTTTACTTTCTTCTGACATGTAGTTCAGGTTTGGCGAAAACATAAGAAGCGCCCCTCGGAGTGGAAGTCATCGTATGACTTCCTCCAAGGAGCGCTTTCTTCTTTTATGCAGTCCCCCACGTCCGATCCCCTGCCAAATATTTTTCAGTCAAAATAGATAGCAGTTGAATACCGACCTCATTATGTCCTCCCTCAGGAAGGATGAGGTCCGCGTATTTCTTGGAAGGCTCAATAAATGCCTCGTGCATAGGCTTAACCGTAGTCAAATAGTGATCGTGAATCGAATGGATGGTGCGGCCACGCTCCTCGATATCTCGAAGCACCCGACGAAGAATACGCACATCAGGGTCAGTATCCACAAATACCTTAATGTCGAGCAGGCTGCGGAGCTTTTCGTCAGACAGCACGTGCAGACCCTCCAGCATAACGATATGATTCGGCAGAAGCTCTACCGTCTCATCGGTGGAACGAGCATGAACCGTAAAGTCATACACTGGCGCTTGAGTCGCTTGTCCTTTTTTCAGACATTGGAGATGCTCGATAAGCAAGTCATTGTCAAAGGCAAACGGATGATCATAATTGACCAGAGCACGCTCGTCATAGCTCAGATGTGAATTGTCTTTATAGTAGTTATCCTGAGATATGAAAGTCACTTTATTAGATCCCAGACGCTCAACGACAGCACGTGCTACCGTCGATTTACCGGAACCTGTACCGCCGGCAATACCAATAATAAGCATGGCGTTTCACTTACCCTTCCCTAAATGTATCCCGATACAACTCAAGTATTGTAGCACAATGCACACTTTTTTTCATCACTGTGGAGCTTTGTATTTCTTCCATTTTCGTAGCTTGGCCCTGAATGTTTTAAAAGCTGCCACAGAGTTGATATGAATCCACATGTCTCATTGCAAAAATAAAAAAAACAGCGATTTTTGTGATTTTATGAAAATGCACTTGGTGTGTTCACGAAAAAGGATGCAAAATTAATAGAGAATTTAAGACAAAAGATAAGTAATTAGGCATATTTTAATATTCCTTTATATGTCTATAATTATTGGATGTAGTGCTTGAACATTGCAGTGATGTAGGTATGGAAGGTTTTTCGACTGTTTGGTACTCAACAATTATTTTATAAGGAGGAAGTTACATGAAGTCAGATTTGATGAAAAAATGTGCAAATGTAATGCTGAGCAGCTCGTTGGCGCTGTCTTTATCGTTACCGTTATTAGGTCATGCGTATGCAGATGGAAGTTTACAGGTGAGTGATAACTTTGAACAAGGTGAAGCTCAAGGCTGGAAAGTAGATTCGGGGAACTGGTCTGTTGTCAAGGGAGGGGATGGCTTCACATACCAGCAATCTGGTCGAAGTGAAGGCCGCTCTGTTAAAGGTGATGCTTCCTGGACGGACTATAGTGTGCAAGCAGATGTGTATATAGACGATTTTAACGGCTCCAACCGGGTGTATGTTGCAGGCAGATACACAGATGCCAAAAACTTCTACGCGGCTTCGTTGTACAACAAGAAGGGCGGGACTCTGGAAATCCGTAAAAAGGTAAACGGTTCTATGAAGACACTGGCTACCAAGAAAAATTACAAGCTGGATACTCATACCTGGTATAGCGTAAAGCTGGAGCTGTCCGGTTCGGAAATTAAGATGTACGTCAATGATAAACTGGAGTTGACTGCAAAAGACTCCAGCCTGACTGCGGGAGCTGTAGGCTTGGTAACCTCCAAGGCATCCGCCCAATTCGATAATGTGATTGTATCCGGTGCTGCCTCTGGAGGGGATACAACTACACCGCCTGCGAAACCGGAGCCAGGCAAAGATCAGCCAACTCCTGGCACGAATGACAACGCAACCTTCAAAAACAGCTATAATTTGACCGGCTTCTCGTATGGTAATACTGGCGGCGGAAACATTGCGGAAACCGATGCCAATTACAAAAAGGTTTACAACGCTGTGGATCTCCACGAAGCACTGAAAAAAGGCAGCAAAGTCAAGGTTATTGAGATTATGAACGATCTCGATCTCGGCTGGAATGAAATGCCAAGTGCTGCCAAGGCAAACCCTTTTGGTCCTCACAATGCTGTACAGACACATCCTGTGCTGAAGAAAACAGGTGTGAGCAAAATCTATATTCAAAACTTGAATGGAGTCACCATTTTCTCGGCCAAGGGCGCTAAACTCAAACATGCCGGCTTCGTCATTAAAAACAGCTCTAATTTGATTTTCCGTAACCTCGAATTTGACGAGCTTTGGGAGTGGGATGAAGCAACCAAAGGCAATTATGACAAAAATGATTGGGATTATATTACTGTCGAAGGTGCAAGCTCCAAGGTGTGGATTGACCATTGCACATTCAACAAAGCCTATGACGGTTTGGTAGATGTGAAAAAAGGCAGTAATGGAGTTACTATTTCCTGGTCTCTGTTCAAAGGAGATGACCGCAGCCCCAACAGTTGGGTAACCCAACAAGTCAACGCCATGGAAGCAGACAAATCTTCCTACCCTATGTATGCTTATCTGAGAAGCAGTGCCGTAGGATTGAGTAAAGAAGATATCATTGATATTGCAGCAGGACAAAAGAAGGCGCATCTGGTGGGTGCCACGGAAATGGCAGCCGACAATCCGGATCTGGAAGTGACGCTGCATCATAATTACTATCTGGATATTCAGGACCGTATGCCACGTTTGCGTGGCGGTAATGCGCATGCATATAACATCGTTATAGATGATGCCGGATTGGCCAGAGCCAAAAAAAGAATTACGTCCGACATGGCCAAAGCAATTTCTGCCAAAGGATACCATTTTGACGTCGTAGGCAACGGTGCGATTTCAACTGAAAATGGCGCGGTACTGCTTGAAAAATCGTATTTAATTGATGTATTTTCTCCAGTTCGCAATAATCAGAAAGATGCTAAAAAAGCCGACTATACAGGTAAAATCAAAGCAGAGGACGTCATCTTCTCGGATAAAGGCACCGTATTCAGAGGAGGCAGCGAAGAAGCAAACAGCCCGTTAGCTCCGTATCCTGCAAAGGCTATTGATTTCTCCTGGAGTGGATTCACAAAATTGCCATATAGCTATACAGCCGAAAATCCTGAAAACCTGGTTGCTCAATTGCAGGGCAAAGATGGAGCAGGTGCAGGCAAGCTGAATTGGTCCAAAGAAAACTGGCTCAAAACAGCATACAATACAGCCGTTTCGAAAAATGTACAAGCGGTGGAAGATTCAGAATAAGTATTTGAGGATGTTGCAAAATCCTGATTCACGAAGAAGCAGCTAGGACAGATATACTCTGTTCCTAGCTGCTTTTTCGTTAACCGCATTTAGGCTGCGTTCGGCATGTTTTTAACCGATAACAACAAACGAGGATACGCCCGGAGGTACCGTTCTAACCCGGAATAACGTTCCATCGTCTCTAAAGGTGCGCAGAATAAAAGTCTGGTTCGTAGGTGTGCGGACTCTGTTGAATCGGGCAGTACCAAAACTGTCGAAGCCTGCAGCTTGCACAAAGCTTCCATTTAGACGCCGGAGTGTAGCAAAAAATCCGGTTGTGTTAAAAGGTACACCGTCAGTGTTAGCCCAGATGACCGTAAATCGACGGAAGGTTTGCGTAGGACTCACATTGCGATATCTCGAAGCAGGAACCTTTCTGCCCGTAGATTTCAGCGTTTGTGGAGGACGAATGGCCACTTCAAATCAACTCCTTTTGTTGTGATGAGATATTAGATGCACACAAAGGAGTTTTAGACTGTGCCATAAACTACTTTTAAAAAATAGGTTTATATCGAACTCAAAATAGCACTACATGTACATTATAGTTCGATTTATGACCTCATCAGGCCCAATCGCGCCGCAGCGTGAAGAGTTCTCTTAATGCATCTGTCGACAGCTCGGTAATCCAGCCCTCGGTGCTGGAAATGATTTGGTCGCTGAGCTGCTGCTTGCTCTCCAGCATTTCGTCAATACGTTCCTCCAGCGTGCCCAGCGAGATAAATTTGTGCACCTGTACGTCCTTCGTTTGTCCCATCCGATAGGCGCGGTCTGTGGCCTGATTTTCGACAGCCGGATTCCACCAGCGGTCGAAGTGGAAGACGTGGTTGGCCGCTGTCAGATTCAGTCCCACACCGCCAGCCTTGAGTGACAAAATAAATACAGACGGCTGTTCTTCAGGCGGCAGCGTGTGAGATTGGAATTGGTCAATCATCCGGTCGCGTGCAGTTTTGGAGGTGCTGCCGTTCAGATAGAGCACGGGCTCTTGCAGTTCTTGAGCGAGCACCTGCTGGAGCATCCGTCCCATTCCAATATATTGCGTGAAAATCAGGCAGCGCTCGCCTTCCGCCCGCAGCTCCTTAACCATGGCCAGAATACGCTCAAGCTTGGAGGAGCGGCTGATAAGCGCTTCGAGCCCGGATGGGCTATATCCGGAAGCATCGACATTCAGAGCCGCTTCCCTGGTCAAAAGGATTGGGTGATCACAAAGCTGCTTTAGCTGGGTCAGAGCGGATAGAATGGCTCCTTTCCGCTCAATGCCCTCCAGCTTCTGCATCCGTTCCATCAGCTCTTTGACAATCTGGTCATAGAGCGCTCCCTGCTCGGAGGTGAGGTGAATATAGGTTTTCATCTCATTTTTATCAGGCAAATCAAGCTGTATAGCCGGGTCTTTTTTCTTGCGCCGCAGCATGAAGGGCTGAACCAGCTTTTGCAAATCCATCGTGCGCTGCTCGTTATGTTCCTTCTCAATGGCATTCATGAACCGATTGCTGAAAGCGCGTGAGCTGCCCAAATAGCCGGGATTGATAAAATCATAAATAGACCATAGCTCGGACAGCCGATTCTCAATAGGTGTCCCGGTCAGTGCTATACGATGACGTGCAGGGAAGCTGCGAACGGCGGTGGATTGCTTGGTTTGCGCATTTTTAATGTTTTGCGCTTCATCCAGGCAAATCGAATCCCAAGTCATGCCTTGGAGCAGCTCTTGATCAAGGGTTGCTGTCGCAAAGGAAGTTAGTATGACATCGGCTTGTCGGGCCTCTTCGCGGAACAAGTCTCCCTGCTCCCGCTTGCTTCCATAATGCAGCAGGACCTTTAAAGAAGGAGCAAAGCGGCTAAGCTCCTTTTGCCAGTTGCCCAGCACCGAAGTCGGGCAAATCAGCAGGGAGCTAGAGCGGACGCCCGTCTCCGCGGCCATCTCCTGCAGATGCAGCAAATAGGCGATAAACTGCACCGTCTTGCCAAGCCCCATGTCATCTGCCAAGCAGGCGCCCAGTCCAAAGCGCCGTAAAAAAGCAAGCCACGCGTAGCCGTCCCGCTGA
>NZ_JH601040.1:5598-5879 GCF_000245715.1 Paenibacillus sp. Aloe-11
CTCCGGCTGCCCGCCCGAGGCGTCGTCTTCAGGCTCATCGGCATTGCCGAGCAGGTGCAGCTGCAGGATGTCCTGAAAGGACAATCCCTGCGTGCTGTCGATTCCGGCCATGGCCCGGCGAATCTGCGCGAGCAGCGCGGGATCGAGCGCGATCCATTGGCCCCGGAAGCGCACCAGGCGCTCGTTGCGGGCCACCAGCTCGGCGAACTCGGACTCGCTTAGATCGGCATCGCCAATGGCCACACGCCAGTCGAACTGGACAATCGAGTCCAGTCCGAACA
>NZ_JH601040.1:6056-6355 GCF_000245715.1 Paenibacillus sp. Aloe-11
ATTCAGCACGTCATCGCGGCTTCCGGTGCGCAGCCCGACTGGCAAAATGGCGCTCAAGCGCTCCAGCCATCCGGCTGAGCGCTCCTGCACTTGCGCCGTCCACGCATCGGGCCATAGGCCGGACGCGTATCCGTCATCGGCAAGCTGTACAGGCACCAGCCGTGTCGTGTCCTGCTTGTCCTGCAGCACAAGCTTGAGCTGCCAGGACGACTCGTCGTCCTCCGGCGCTGGCTCCAGCAGCTGCAGCAGTGGGCGAAATGGCGCCGTATCCGCTTTCCAGCCGATGGCAACAAGCCATG
>NZ_JH601040.1:6428-32700 GCF_000245715.1 Paenibacillus sp. Aloe-11
GCTTCCGCTTCGGTGCCATACCAGCGCTGGGATACAGCGGCCGAGAACGCCGCTGCGACTCCTTCGCGCTCGTCCTTTTCCAAGCTATCCAGAAGCTGGGCAAGCTCTGTTAGCTGGGCGCTCTCCGGCATTAATTCGGATTCAGAAGCCTCTGGTGCACCCTGTGCTCCCAGTGATTCCAGCGATTCCGAATCCCAAATCCATTGCAGCTTCCCTGCCTGAAATGCTGTGAAGCTGGGCACGTAGGCTTTCGTCTCAATGCAATGGGCTAGTAGAGGAATGGAGCGCAGCCAAGGGGCATGGGCCTCGTCCCAGATCCATTCGATATGCCCCAGCAGCTCGCCCCCTGCCAGAAAAGGAATCACTTGCTCCGAGGGAAGGACGATAATATCAGTGCCCTGAACGTGTTGCACCTCCAGCTCGGTTCCATAAAACGAAGCTTCATGCCAGGCAAACAAGCGCTGCTTTAACATTTGGCCGGAAATGCTATAGTTCATGGAGGAATCGCCGTAGATCAGAGCGTCTCCATAGGCAGTCAATCGGATGTGTACCGTGATCGTTTCGGTATATTGGCTCATGATAACAATTTCCCTTTCCGCAATTCCTCCTGTAGCGCCCGAAGGCGGCTGTGGCGGCTGGTGAAGTTGGTGAAAAACAGCTCCCAGCGCGGCTCTTGCTTCATTTTCTTGTATAGCTTGAACAGCCGTTTCAATAGCTTGACCGCCGCTTTATAGCCGACTCTGTTTTTTTCCAGCACATATCGTTCCACCGCTTGATGGTAGAAGGGGAGCAGCAGCTCCGGTGCGTTCTTTTCAATGGGCTGCAAGACACTCACGCGAAAACTCAACGGCTCGCTGCGTATACTTAGCTGATAGTCGATCCATTGCCGCCATTTTTCATGGGCAAGCAGTGCTTCTTCATACATTCCCCCGGCAAAAGGAAGCATGCTGACCAGCGTATCCCACATGTCCTGTTCGGCTTCTGGAAGGTGCTGCAATACCAGATTCCAATCATGCATATAATCTTGCAAATGATCGTCCCGATGACTGTGAAGTAACGGACCGATATGCCGTAGTCCATCCTTGAGACGCGTCCAGTCTTCGGCTTCACGTAGCGAGTGTAAAAATAAAAGCAACTGATTCGAAGAGATTTTCAATGGAAAAGCCTGTTCTGCCTCTTGGAGTAGCGTCCAGGCTTTATCGTCCTGTGACTGGTACATGTACATCCAGCTTTGGGCCAGCATCCAGGGAAGTCGGGCCAATGCTGGGCCCAGCTCTTCTTCTGCTGCCTGTAAATGCTGTAATTCCTCTGCATATATGCCGGGAGTTGGCCGTTCGGACCGCATCCAGCGCAGCCAAAACCAATAATACGCGTCTGAAAAATAAGTGCCATTACGCGATTCTGTCAGCATTTTGCGGCGCAGATAGGCCAAGGTCTCTGCCATACGGGCTTCTTGCTTTGGCTCGCCCGATAGTGCAAGCGGGCTCTCAAAATCACGCTCGATCGCTTCTTTAAGCTCATCTGCGGCAATTTGCGTGTAATATCCCATGTAGGAATGAGTGGGGTAGCCCGGCATCGGGGACTGAGGCACCAGCTTTTCCAGCACACGCAGATGGGCGTGCAGTCCATATAACTGTTGCATGCCGGGTGAAAGCGGCGGCTTCACAGCATAGATCGAGGCTAGGGCGCTTTGGACAAATTGGGAATTTTGAGTATTCACAGGGTTGAGGCCGATGCACTGATCGAACAGATTATGCCATTCTGAAATGGGCATGTCCGGTATTCGGCTGGCTGTTTTACTGAGTGAGTTCCTGGCTGCTTCCTTGTGATCCAGTGACAGGCTTGACCGGGAAGGAGACGGGGGGCGTATGTCAGCTTTTGCAGCCAACCGAGTAAAGCCCGCTGAATGAGCGTTCACCAACGCAGGTACGGAGCGTTCCTGCTCATTTGCGTAATTCAGCAGTACAGCGATCATATGCTTGCAGTTGGTGTGAACCGGACATGTACATCTGCTGGCGGCAAAAGCGTTCAAGTGAAGATCTACCTCGTAGAGCTCGCTTCCATCCACCACAGCCGCAATATGCTCGCCATCAGGCATGGCGAATTCCTTTACCCTTCCTTGCTTAAAATATTGAAAGCCTCGTTTGATCGTTACATCATTAAAATGGTCAGCGACGTTTTGGATAAGCTGCTGCCATTGTATATCATCCATAAGATAGGTTGGTTTCATATGCATTAGTCTCCTAAGAGAGAAATAGTCGTTTCGATGTTAGCTTAGATGGTAGCTTAACTCTTCTATTATATCAGTTCACGCACGGAAATTGAGGCGAAGGGAGCAGATGAAAAGTTTTCATGCGGGTTAACATGCCTTCTTCTCAAGCGTACGGTAAGGGGGCCAATGAGCAGGATATGTACGGAGTCGTGAAGCCGCTGTCGGAGGAATTTATCATTATCGGCATTCGTGGAGATATCCCTATGGGCGAAGGATTTCAATATTATGAGTTGAAAAGCCTAGGTCATCCGCTGCGTGAGCAGTTTGACTGGGCTATTGAACGGCTTCAGGCGTTCGTACAATACGCTACAGACCAATATCCGGTTGATCCTGACAAACGGTATTTCCTTGGTTTCAGTCAGGGAGCGATTTTGTCCATGTCACTTGCGCTTACGCTGGGTAATAAGTTGAAAGGAATTGTGGCACTGAACGGCTATGTGCCTGATTTTGTGAAGACAGAATATGCGCTGAAAAGCACAGAGGATGTATCCGTATTTATTTCTCACGGCGAATATGATTCCGTATTTCCGGTGAGCATCGGACATGAGACGGCAGCGTATTTCCAGACCCGGACACTTCAATGTACATTCAAAACATACCCGACCGACCATGGTGTTTCCCCTGATAACCAGCGGGATGTACTCCAATGGCTGCGTGAGGATGCGGGAATCTCGTATTGATGGCAGTATATACGTATAGTAAAGTAAAAAGCCCCTTACGTTGCAGCGTAAGAAGGCTTGAGTCAACAGCAAGGTTGGGGAGCAATCCCCTTCCTGCACCCTATCATCTTATGCTTATCTTACCCTCTTCATTCTCCGTTGTAAATTACATTTTACAAATTCGAGTCACTATAAAGGAGGCATCAGTATGCAAACTGTTACCCTTATCATCGCTGTGGTCGGTCTGGTTATATCACTGGCTGCTCTATCACAAGCAATCAAGAATAGGAGGTAATCGCTTTGGCAAGGAATGCGCTATCCTTTAGATTCCCGGAAGAGTTCGCTACGATGCTGCGTACCTGGTCATTTGTTACCGAAAAAGATCAAAGAACCATTCTACAAGAAGCTTTCACAGAATATGCGAATAATCAACCGGACACCAAAGAGAAGGTCCTTCAAGTCATAAAAACGTTAAAATGACCTGTCACAGAGACAGGTCATTTTTTTTTATATTCGTCTCCCTTTTTTATCCTCGGAAAAAATGCTCCTCCAGCATACTCAAAGAAAGCTCAGCGGTGGAGGCCACCACGATATCCGCACCCTGCATTTGTGAAGGTGTTCCTACACCAACCGCAAACATCCCGGCACCCTTGATCGCCTGAATTCCCGCCTGTGCGTCCTCTATGCCGACACAGTCTGCAGGCTGAACGCCCAGATTGGCAGCTCCGGTCAGGAAAATTTCCGGGTCCGGCTTGCCTTGCCGAATGGCGGTGACATCCACAACACTGTCAAAATAGTGCGTCAGCTCCAGCCGATCCAGGATAAACGCTGCATTTTTGCTGGCAGAGGCCAGCGCTATGCCGATCCCGGCGTCATGAAGCTCTGTCAGAAGCGATTTAATGCCCGGCAGTACGTCCGAGGGCGTTACAGCCGATATGAGCCGCTGGTACTCGGCGTTTTTTCGTGCGGCCAGCTCTTGCTTGTCTTCGTCTGTATACGCCTCGGACAGATTGCCGCGGGCCAGTATTTTATTGAGCGATTCCGTACGGCTGATCCCTTTTAGCTGCTCATTAAATTCCCGGTCAAAAGGAATACCCAGCGCCGCCGCCAAGCTTCCCCATGCCTGGAAATGATATTCGGCGGTATCTGTAATGACTCCGTCCAGGTCAAAAATCACTGCCTTCATTTGGTTTCCCCCTGTCTCCTGGTTTATGAAACATTGCTTGCCATTAACGGTTGTCCATTGGTGATGTGTGTCGGCTGTCCATACAGATCCAGTGTCAGGGGTTCTCCGTCCAACAGTGTAATGACGACTTCATTTTCCTGTACGAGAATACTTAGCAAGCGACCGCGATAATTGATTTTAAACGTATATTTGCTCCAGCCCTGCGGCAGGAAAGGGGACAAGCTCAGTGTTTCACGATACGTTCTCATACCGGCAAAGCCCTGCACGATCGCCAGCCAGCTTCCTGTCATGGACGTGATGTGAAGTCCATCTTCGGTATCGTTATTATAGTTATCGAGGTCCAGACGTGCCGTCCGTTTATACATCTCGACTGCTTTTTCCTCCATTTTGAGCTCGGCGGCCAGCACGGCATGAATGGATGGAGACAGACTGGATTCATGAACGGTCATCGGCTCATAAAATGCAAAATTGCGTGCTTTTTCCTCCAGTGTGAACTGATCGCCGAAGAAGTACAGTCCCTGCAGCACATCGGCCTGCTTGATGAAGCAGGAACGCAGGATTTTATCCCATGACCATTTCTGATTGAGTGGCAGGTTGTTGGGATCAAGGGACGATACAGGCTGCAAATCCTTATCCATAAAGGTATCGTGCTGTACGAAGACTCCCCGCTCCTCATCATAGGGATAATACATACGGTTGATGATATCCTGCCAATGCTCAAGCTCATCTTCTGCAACAGCCAACTGCTGCAGCTTCTCTGCCGAAATCTGAGGCAAGACGGATAGCGTATATTTCAGAACCCATGCAGCCAGTGTATTGGTGTACCAGTTGTTGTTCACGTTATTTTCATATTCGTTCGGCCCGGTAACCCCGTGGATCATATACTGCTGATGGCGCTTGGAGAAATGAACCCGATCGGCCCAGAAACGGCTGATTTCGACCAGTACATCTATGCCATATTGGTGTAGGTAGGACGAGTCACCCGTATAGTTGGTGTAATTATAAATGGCATAGGCAATGGCCCCGTTACGGTGAATTTCCTCGAAGGTAATCTCCCATTCGTTATGGCATTCCACGCCCGTAAAGGTGACCATGGGATACAATGCTCCCCGAAGTCCTTGCTGAGCCGCGTTATGCTTGGCGCCATCCAGTTGATGATAGCGGTACAGCAGCAGATTTCGGGTCACATCCGGGTCGGCAAGCGCCAGGTACATAGGTACGGCGTATGCTTCCGTGTCCCAATAGGTGGCACCGCCATATTTTTCACCCGTAAAGCCTTTGGGTCCGATATTCAGGCGTGAATCTTCACCGTAGTACGTAGAGAATAGCTGGAAAATGTTGAAGCGTATCCCCTGCTGAGCCTCCGCATCTCCCTCGATTTCGACATCTGCTTTATCCCAGCGTCTGTCCCAGGCTGCGATATGCTCTTGCTTGAGTGATGCGTAGCCTTTGTTTACCGCTTCCACGGCGATGCGCTCAGCCTGTGGGATCAGTGCATCCTTTTCCATATCTCGCGAGGTGGTGACGGCCACAATCTTTTGCAATTGGATGCTGTCACCGGGAGCGACGCTATATTGATAGTGCCGTGCAGCATACAAAAAGCCTTCCTCCGTCGTCTGCTGCTCCTGTCCCTCGGTCACAATGCCCATGGTAGCGTTTACGGTAAAGCGGGGAACACCAAAAGGATTATCTATCGTCGTTGTGGAAAGGCTCATGAATTGCTCTTGAACCTCACGCGCCTCCTCCAGCCAGAAAATCTCATCGTAGTTGCTGTCCTCATTTTTCATATTGCCGTCCAGATAGGGGACAAGCTCAATCTTGAGAGGCTGTTCGCTTATATTCGTTACCTGGTAATCAATCAGGCATAGCTCGCGAGTGGTAATGCTTAGAAAACGCTCTGTAGTGATACGAACCTGACCGTTCACGGTGCAGGCCCGCCGCAGAATACCCTGCTTCATGTCCAGCTCCTGCACAAAATCACTGACGTCCGCAGTAAATAAATCCACCTCCTGCTGGTTCACGATCAGACCGATGCCGATCAAGTTCATCGCATTGATGACCTTGCCAAAATATTCAGGATAGCCGTTTTTCCACCATCCGACCTTTGTCTTGTCGGGAAACCAGACACCGGAAATATAAGTCCCCTGATGATGATCGCCTGAATAGGCCTCTTCAAAATTCCCGCGCATTCCCATATATCCGTTGCCCATGGACGTGATGCTTTCCTGTAATCGCATGTGTGTGGTATGTAGTGTGCGGGTTGTCAGCTTCCAGTTATCTACGTCGAATAATCGGTTATACACCATGATTGCGTACCCCTCTCGGAAAATGAGATCGTTGCTGTAACGAAACCAATATATGAGCGAGTTCAGTATATAGTGCAACCGTTTGCCCTGTCAACGCAAAAAAACTGATTCTATGGATGTCCATAAAATCAGTTTGGGCTCATTCCTCAGGGGATGGCAGTGCTTGGCAGGATTTGCGTTCTACGATTTGGTGGGGAACGATGATGTGTTTGGTCAATTCCTTGGGGTCTTCGATTTTCTCAATCAGGTTTTTGGCAGCCTGATAACCAAGCGTGAAGATGTCGATATCCACTGAAGTAAGCGAGGGGCTCATCAGCTCGGCCAGCATCAAATTATTAAAGCTCACCATGGATAGCTGCTCCGGCATGGACACACCGAGCTGAGAAAGCATTTTCTGTACTGCCATGGCTATCAGGTCGTCGTTAACGATCATGGCGGTCGGCGGCGGGGAAACCTGCAATAACATCCGCATATCCTCCAGATCAAAGGGCTCCCTGACCACATATTCGTCCGGTAGAGGCAAGCTGGCCTCTCTTAGCGCATCCTGATAGCCTCGGTGTCTTTCGATATTCACGATGCGTTCATGATCTCCGCCCACATAAGCGATGTGCTGATGATTCAGCCCGGTCAAATAAGAGACCACATCCTTGGCGGCCTGGTAATTATCGTTGTCTACATGGGTGGTTTCGCTGACAAATTGCTGAGGCTTGCCGATGACGGTATAAGGTATTTTTTCTTTGTGCAGATACTCCACAACGCTATCTTCTTGCTTGGAATACAGGACAATGTAGCCGTCAACGCGTCCTGTCCGCGTCATCAGCTTTACGCGGGATAGCAGCTCATCGCTTGTTTTTCCAGTGATAATCGACAGTGTATAGTTGTGCTCATTTACCCATTCGCTGATACCGCGAAGGCTCTCCGGGAAGAACGGATTTTGAAAGATCGCCACATCCGATTCAGGCATGATAATGCCAATCGACTGTGTGACACGGTTGGCCAGGCTTTGGGCTGAATAATTGGGTTCATACCCAAGCGCTTTCATTTCCTTGCGGACACGTGCCTTGGTGGCCTCGCTGATTTTCGGGCTGTCTTGAATGACACGGGATACGGTGGAAGTAGCAACATTGGCACGCTTTGCGACATCTTTGATGGTTACTGCCATCGTCTTCGTCTCCTTTTGCTATCTCAAGCAGGAAATATTATGTTCTATCATACGATATTGCTTGAAAATCAACAAATTCGCGGCTTTTTCCGAGCGACATATCGTCATTAGCGGAGATATTCAGGAATTAGGGTATTGCCAATAGAAAGCGATATCATTATAATAATCGTGCAACCGATTGCATTGTATTTATAGGGTACGAACAACGCTGTACATACTATAAGGGATGGAGATTGAAGGAGCATGAAAAAACTTCTATCATTTGATTTTTGGCAAAAGCTTGGGAAAGCACTGCTTGTAGTTGTCGCTGTCATGCCAGCAGCCGGGATTATGATTTCGCTGGGTAAAGTCGTAGCGATGTTGGCTGGCGATATCCATTTCTGGTTGACCGTCGGCGGAGTTATGGAGAATTTGGGTTGGGGCATTATTAATAATTTGCACATTCTGTTTGCTGTGGCGATTGGCGGCTCCTGGGCTAAGGAACGGGCAGGCGGGGCTTTTGCTGCCTTGATTGCTTTTATCCTCATCAATGTTTCAACAGGGACGATTTTAGGCGTGTCCTCCAAGATGCTGACACAGGAGGGAGCAACCACCCAAACCCTCTTTGGTGCAACCATTCCGGTCAACGGCTATTTCACCTCTATTTTGGGCGCACCTGCACTGAATATGGGGGTGTTTGTCGGCATCATTTCCGGATTCGTCGGGGCCGTGGTCTATAACAAATACTACAATTACCGCAAGCTGCCGGATGCTTTGGCCTTTTTTAACGGCAAGCGCTTCGTTCCGTTTGTTGTCATCTTCTGGTCTGTTATTGTCAGTGTGATCATGTCTGCCTTTTGGCCGTTTATCCAGGGAGGGATTAACTCGTTTGGCGTTTGGCTCGCGACCTCGGGTGAGTCCGCTCCTTTTGTAGCTCCATTTGTCTATGGTACACTGGAAAGACTGTTGATCCCTTTTGGACTTCATCATATGCTGACCGTTCCCATTAACTATACTCAACTTGGTGGCGTTTACACGACACTCACGGGTTCCGGGGCGGGAAGCGTCGTGGCCGGGCAAGACCCGTTATGGCTGGCATGGGCGAGTGACCTGAGTGTGCTTCACGGCACCGATCCGGCAGCCTACAATCAATTGCTGGAAGGCGTGACGCCTGCCCGCTTTAAGGTAGGGCAGATGATCGGCGGAGCGGGAATTCTTATGGGACTGGCGGTGGCTATGTATCGCCGTGTAGACAAAGATAAGCGCGGCAAGTACAAGTCGATGATTTTTTCAGCAGCCGCAGCCGTCTTTTTGACCGGGGTGACAGAGCCGCTGGAATTCATGTTTATGTTTGTGGCACCTTTGCTGTATGTGGTTTATGCTATTCTTACCGGAATTGCGTTCGGAATGGCCGATATTATACATTTGCGTTTACATTCGTTTGGTATGATTGAATTGCTGACCCGATTGCCGTTGTCTATCAAAGCAGGCTTGGTACAGGACATTATCAACTTCGTGCTGACTTGTATTGTGTTTGCGGTAGCAACCTACTTTATCGCTTATTTCATGATTGGCAAATTCCAAATGGCAACGCCGGGACGACTGGGGAACTATACGGATGAGGAGTCTCAGGAGGCTTCCAACGCGGGAAGCACAGCGACAGATGGTGTGGCGGCTGTTTCCACGCAGAATCAACTGGCTGCTGATATTATCAAGACTCTTGGGGGAGAGCAGAACATTGTCGAAGTGGATGCCTGCATGACCCGTCTGCGTGTGACGGTGAAAGATACGGATGCCGTCGGAGACGAAAAGACGTGGAAAGCGCTGGGTGCCCTGGGCTTGATTAAAGTAGACAATGGGGTTCAGGCGGTTTACGGACCGAAGGCCGATGTGCTTAAATCAGATATACAAGACATACTCAACAGGTGATTCGTTTTGAAATTGTTAACCTTAAATACACATGCTTGGATGGAAGAAAACCAGCTCGAAAAGCTAAAGCAGCTGGCTGCTTTTATTGATGAACAGCAGTTTGATGTCATTGCCTTGCAGGAAGTGAATCAGTCCATAGAAGAAGCGCCTTTGTCACTGGACGATTTGGGCTCTTACTATAGTGCTGATCCTGAAATCGTCATTAAGCGTGATAACTATGCCTATGTGCTGAACGGGTTATTGTCCAATGCCTATCATTGGACGTGGGCTCCCGCACATGTTGGTTTTGTCAAATACGACGAGGGTTTGGCGATTTTGTCCAGAACACCGATTACAGATACGGTGAACGAATATGTTTCCTCGCTTCGCGATTATGACAACTACCGCTCGCGTAAAATTGTGGGGGTTCAGACTGTGGTGGACGGCGTGCAGTCCTGGTTTGTCAGTGGACACTATAACTGGTGGAATGATGAGGAATCCTTCCGTGGACTCTGGGATCGTACTACGGAAATATTGAACCCTTTGGCGCCGGCTCCTGTTTTCATGATGGGGGATTTTAATAATGCTGCCGAAGTGCGTGGAGAAGGATATGACTATGCACTGCAATCCGGTTGGTCGGATACTTATTCGAACGCAGCCGTGCGTGATGAAGGGCATACCGTCATCAAAGCCATTGCAGGCTGGGAAAGCAACGCGGAGCCACTGCGGATTGACTATATTTTCTCCAATAAGGCCCTGCAGGTTCAATCTTCAACTGTTGTGTTGAATGGGAAGGCGGGAGCGGTTGTATCCGATCATTTCGGGGTTGCTGTGGAAGTGAAGCTGTGAACCATAGGTAATGGAACAGGCCGCCTGCTTATGCAAGTGGCCTGTTTCTTGAGGTTTGCGATTTTAATCGAATGAAATATTGGATCACAATCGCAATAAACACCAAAATCATATTGTAATAAAAGGGGGCGTTTATGTTAAAACGTTCAAGGAGCACACCTGCGACGAGCGGAGAAACAATGGCCCCTAATTCAGAGAAAGAGGCAACATTGCCGATAAACAGGCTCCTATGTTCCTCGGGAATGACGTCTCCTAGCTGTGAGTAAAATGAATCCAGATAACTGGCTCCGCCAATGCCTCCTATGAACATCCCCAAGTATACAATCCACTGCTCCGTGAACCAAAGAAATAAAACGATTTCCAGCATGATGAATAACAGACCGATCATACAGAGGATTAAGCGATCTTTGAGTATGTCAGATATTTTGCCGATCAAGGGTGCCGATACAAAGGTTGATATGCCGATGATTGTAAAAGCTAGGCTGATTTCTGCTGGACTCCAGTGTAGCTTGTAGGTTGCATATATGGAAAAGTACGTTAAAAAGATAGCGAATGCACTCATTTCAAGGAAATGAACGGTGGAATAGAGCAGTAACTGTTTCGTTAGCATGGTTTTTCTTTTGGATTCCTGAGGAAGCGAATGCTGTTGTTGAGGCTGTGTGGGGGAATTGAAGAAAGCCATTCTTGAAACAGCTACGAAGGATATACAAGAAAAAAGAGCAACGATATAAAACGGAACCGCTAGAGAAAAATAAGAAACGATCACTCCACTCATAAGGGGACCCAAAATCATACCCGCACCTTCACTGCTGCTGATATATCCATTAAGCGTTCCTCTATTTTCCATGGTGCTGATGTGGTTGATCGTGACTCTTACAAAGACAGTTAATCCTATAGCCACCAAGCCTTGAAGAAGTCTAAGAATGGATAAAATGATAAAGCTTTCTGCAACCGGGAACAGAAGCATACAAACGATTTCAGCGATGAGCAAGCTCAACCCCAGGCGTTTTGCGCCAATCTTTTCATAAATCCGTCCTGCCAGGCCTCCACCCACAAATCTTCCTACATAAAACAGAGAAAATAAAATACTCATACGGAATGCGGATATCCCGAATTGTTCTACATAAATAGCAAAGAGTGGAAGGATCATACTCCCACTCATGTTAGCAATAAGGCTGATAACGATCATGCAGGCGATATTACGATTTAAATATAAGTGTCTTTTCATATTCTCGAAACCTCTCTTTGATCTTGCATCATGGGAACCGTTTTACGGCTTGCTCCTGATAACGCATGAATGGCTTCAAATCGAGCTAGGATGAATATGAAATAAGCAGGGCACAGGGAAAAACGGGTTCCCACTTAAGATACGCGGGTGTATACCCCACTGTGCCTAAATTCCAATGCTTTTAGGGAGGGATGGAGCAGTTGGTTGGGTGTATAACAAGGGTAGGGTGCAGCCTTTAAGCGGGATATCTGCCGCCAGGTGGCGGCCAAGCCCCATAAATCCGGCGCAGTAGTACGATTTCGCCCAAATGGTAGGAGTTGTGGGAAGCGATATTCCGCAGCAGTCCCGCTTTCGTCTCACCGGGGAAATGAGCCAGTGAATCATCCAGCTGCGCGGTTTCAGCAATCTGTACCGCTCGATCTACGCCCTGTAAAAATGCTTGAATGACAGCCTGCCATGCCTCTTCGCTTTGCGGTCCTGTTTCTTCAGGCCAGCTTTCCATGACATTGCCCGGAAGCTGAGGCTTCCGTCCTTCCAAATGTTCCAGCATAAATTGCTGCCAGTAGATCATGTGCTTCAATAGCTGATAAATGCTGTAGGGCATTTCTGCATTTTTCTTCCCTGCCAGTTCGACATCAATGTCTGGTAATGCCCGGGCCACTCGAATATGTCCGCGTTCACCGACCAGCGATTTAACCAGTGTTTGACCGAATAATTGGTTTGCATCTGACATGTATCATCATCCCTTCTATAGAGAGCCGTAGCTAATGAATTCTCATTTAACGATTATACAATTTAATATTCAAAAATAAAACAGTCCCAAACCTAAAATCAGCGGCTGACGTTGAGGAAAAGGAGAGTGGAAGAACGTAGGGATTATGGAGAAACAAAGTGCAAAACTTTTTAATATTGATATATTTACAGGTTATGGTATGTGTGCTATGTTTACTATGGAAGCGACACCATGAGTTGACATATTACGAGATTATTTATCATATTTTACACAGAAAGGAAAGATGAGAATGAAAAATTTGCTCAAAAAGGCAAGCGTATTTATGCTGGCGTTTACTCTGCTGCTTGGATTGATAACAACAGCGCCCGTTCATGCAGACGACACCGCACTTTTCACGATTGAAGGCGAAGATGCCCAGCTCACCTCTGATCTTCAAGTGGCGACTGAAATTTACGGACAACCCAAGCCTGGATTCTCCGGGAGTGGATTTGTCTGGATGCAGAATTCCGGCACAATAACCTTCACAGTGACTGTCCCGGAAACCGGCATGTATGCGATCTCCACTCGGTATATGCAGGAGTTGAGTCCTGACGGCAGGCTTCAATATTTAACCGTTAACGGCGCTACCAAGGGTTCGTATATGCTGCCTTACACGACCACGTGGTCGAATTTCGATTTTGGCTTCCATAAGCTGAAACAAGGAAGCAACACCATCCAACTGAAGTCCGGTTGGGGATTCGCTTATTTTGACACCTTCACTGTGGATTATGCCGATCTTGATCCCTTGGATGTGCAGCCTGTCCTCACCGATTCTAAAGCCACTCCGGAAACTCAACGTTTGATGAATTATTTAACGGAGGTTTACGGCAACCATATGATCTCCGGTCAGCAGGAGATTTACGGAGGCGGCAATGACGGCAATTCTGAGTTGGAGTTTGATTGGATTCACAATTTAACCGGAAAGTATCCGGCAATCCGCGGCTTCGATTTGATGAACTATAATCCGTTGTACGGTTGGGAGGACGGCACAACCGATCGGATGATCAATTGGGTAAATAACCGGGGCGGGATCGCGACAGCTTCCTGGCATATTAATGTGCCCCGAAATTTCACCGCCTATCAGCTCGGGGAGCCTGTGGATTGGAAGAATGCCACCTACAAGCCGACGGAAACCAATTTTAATACAGCCAATGCGGTGGTTCCCGGTACCAAAGAATATCAATACGTGAAGATGACTATTAAAGATTTGGCAAAACAGCTGCAAATTCTGCAAGATAACAATGTGCCGGTTATTTTCCGTCCCTATCATGAGGCGGAGGGCAACGGCGGGTTGAAAGGGGAAGGCGCGTGGTTCTGGTGGGCTTCGGCAGGCGCGGATGTGTACAAACAGCTGTGGGATCAGATCTATACCGAACTTACAGAGACGTACGGCTTGCACAACTTGATCTGGACCTACAACAGCTACGTGTATAGCACTTCTCCCGCATGGTATCCCGGCGACGATCAGGTAGATATTGTCGGCTATGATAAATACAATACGGTCTACAACCGCTATGACGGTTTGTCCGGCGTACCCAATGAGGATGCCATTACTTCGATTTTCTATCAGCTTGTTGATTTAACTGGCGGCAAGAAAATGGTGGCCATGACGGAGAACGACACCGTCCCAAGCGTACAGAATCTGACAGAGGAAAAATCGGGATGGCTCTACTTCTTGCCCTGGTATGGCGAGCATCTCATGAGTTCCGCCTTTAATTATCCGGCCACCCTGAAAACGATTTATCAAAGTGATTATGTAATCACGTTGGATGAGCTACCCGATTTAAAGGTTGACGATAAAACCCCAAGAGCGTCCATCACACCTACAAGCGTCGAATTTGACACATATGCGCCCAATCAAAGCGATAAAGCCATAACCGTGAATTTTAACGACAATACGTTAACCGCTCTCCGAGCAGGCGACAAAGCATTGACCGTGGCTCAGGATTATACCTTGAACGGGAATACGCTGCTGCTAAAAAAAGAATTCCTGGCTGGGCTGCCAGTTGGCGAGCATTCGATCGTCTTTGATTTTAATCAAGGAAAAGATTCCGTATTAAAAGTCAAAATTGTCGATTCAACACCGAGCGCTGCGATTTCGCCCGTGAATGCGACATTTGATAAAGCGGCGAATCTAGGGCAGGATCTTTCCGCATCTCTTACCTTAAACGGACACCAGCTTGCAAGCATAACGAATGGAAATTATACGCTTGCAGCGGGCCAGGATTATACGGAATCAGGCGCTGATGTCGTTCTGAGCAAATCCTATCTTGCTACGCTGCCGCTGGGCCAGAATGCGATAACCTTTCATTTCAACGGAGGAAATAACGCTGTTCTTACAGTAAATGTTGTGGACAGCAGTGTTCCTGTACCCGCGGGAGACTTGACGATCCAAGCCTTCAACGGCAACACGAGTGCCTCCACCAATGGAATTTCACCCAGATTCAAATTAGTCAACAACGGTGATTCAGCGATTCAGCTTAGTGATGTAAAACTCCGGTATTACTACACGATTGACGGGGAAAAGGCACAGAGTTTCTGGTGCGACTGGTCCAGTATCGGGAGTGCGAATGTAACCAGCAAATTCGTTAAACTGGCGACTCCGGTTGCCGGAGCCGATTATTATCTGGAAATTGGCTTTACGAGTTCGGCTGGAACGCTTAATCCCGGCCAGAGCGCAGAAGTTCAAGCGCGGTTCTCCAAAACCGACTGGTCCAATTACAACCAGGCTGACGATTACTCGTTTAAGGCATCCAGCAATCAGTTCGCAGACAACGAACAGGTTACCGGATATATGAACGGTCAGCTTGTATGGGGGATTGAGCTGTAAGGAGGTAAGAAATACGGGTTGGACGGGGGTTATCCCCTGCTCCAACCCACATTCAATCCAAATGCCAGCTTTGTAGCACTCACGATTACGTGTGGAGTAGTGGCGGCGGATAGAAATGAGGATTAAAAAACAGTTGATAATTATTCTCAATTGAACTAAAATAAAATTGTTTCAAAGGAAACGAAATATCATGGTTTGATATGTTTTTGTATATATACGGAAATGTTAAAGGGGAGCTTTTCGTATGTATATTGTTTCCTATGAAACAAACATGGGTTATAATGAAAGGAGGAGTACGCCAAAGGAGTGACCATCTGTTTGTATGGAAAAAGCCACGTCAATTCAGCATATCTGTGATTTGCTAATTAAAATGAATCACCAGTTGGAGCAGCATCAGCAGAGAGAGAGCATGTCTTTTCTTGAAGAAATCCATGAGCATTTTGAGGGGATTGCCGGGCTTAATCTCACTGATGTCCACGTGATTGACTGCATCGGGAGACATGAGCCGATTAATGTTACGACATTAGCGGAACGGATTGAGCTTAGCAAAGGTACGGTTTCGAAAGTCAGCACCAAGCTGCTCAAAGAAGGCTGGATTCGCAGAACCCAGCTTAACGACAATAAAAAAGAAATTTATTTCCGCCTGACCCCATTGGGGAAAAAGCTCTTTGTCGTGCATGAACGGCTGCATGCCAAGGTGCAGCGTCAGTTATTTGAATTTTTAAGTCGTTACAGCTCGGAGGAATTGGCTGTCTTGAAACGTCTGCTGTCCGATGGCATTGGTTTTTTGGAAGCTGTGGAGCGGCAGGACAAGAGTCTGGAATCAAAGGACATGTAATAAAACGAATTGCACCTGTTTAATCCTGTGTGATAGACACATGTGGGGGATACAGGTGCTTTTCTTTTAGTGTAACAGTCTTTTTGCTTCCGTATAGAGCACTTGCACAAACTTTTTTGTGTTAATTCGCGCTTGGGATAGAGAAGGCTCTACATTATTTTGCAGCTCCAGCATTTTTTTGCGAATTTCCGTAAAATCAAAAAATTTGGACGCATAATTTTCGAATTTGGGATGGGTATAATCGGTTAATCCAAGCGATACAATATGGCTTAGCGTCTGGAAAATAGCGCGGCGGACACGCTGCTCCGACGCCTTGATTTCCTTGCTTAGCTCTGCCGCAGAGGCCGAGGCTCCCAATCGTCTCAACGCCACATTAGCGAATATATCCTTCAGCGGCGGGAGCAGATGAGGTGATAGATTGCCTGTTTCCTCCTCATACTGGTCCAGATATTCCAGCATGTCCAGCAAATCCATACTTCCCGCCTCACCGATCATTCCCATTTCGGAAAGCAGAAACTGTCCGGAGGTCACAATATTTCGGGTCGGTTCCAGCGTTGCTGATGGGCCATTCGAGGTGAACATCGACAACCCTTGCAGTGTGCGCTGGATATCTGTAATCGACTGCTGCATTCGCAGACGTTCGGCCACCTTATGGATCACTGCAATAATCTCCAGTCGGTTCAAGGGCTTGGCGACATAGTATTCAATACCGAGCGAGTAGGCCTCGCCGATCATGTTCTTGGATTCAATCCGAGAGATCATAATGATTTTTCCACTGAATTGATCACCGAGCGCGCGCACCGTCTGAATGCCGTCACGAAGCGGCATCAGCAGGTCAATCAATAATACATCAATCCGGTTCAGCTCCAGCAGGCCGCTGTTCACATAGGAGCCGTCCTCTGCTTCCCCAACGACCTCTCCCAGACCTTCGTCTTCAATAATGTCTGCCAACATAGAACGAATCCCTTGATCGTCATCCACAATATAAAAACGCATCGGACTATCTTCCTTTCTCCGTCAGTTTCCGTAAAGGCAATATGACTCTAAAAGTAGTCTGTGCCCTACCTGCATTCTCTTCTTCATTCTGTAGCAGTTCAATCGTTCCTTCAAGGCTCTCCGCAACCTCCCGCACATAAAACAATCCCATGCCGGTCGAAGGCTGTCCTTTCTCATCATACTTGGTCGTGTACCCCGGTGTGAAGACCATTTTCTGTTTGCGCTGAGGAATACCTGGGCCATTATCGGTGACACTAAAGGATACTACATCCTCTGTTCCCGGCTGAAAGCGAATGGAAACGTCAATCCTTCCGCTGTCTTTCATCGCCTCAACTGAATTGGATGTCAGGTTATTAATCAGTGTCAGAACTGTATAAACATGCAGCTTGGGCAACAAAGGATCGAAATTCAGGGTGAAACGGATAAACTTGTTCAGCGATTGGGCATATTTGCTGTTCGTTCGGATGATCAGCTCGCCGAGCTCTTGCGAAGCCATGTAATGGACATCACTTTCGGAATCAATGAGCTTGGACAAACCGGCAAAAATCCGCTGGCTGTCCTTTTTTATCTCATGGACTTGTCCGGAAATACGAAGTGCCTGTCTGGCGTAATGATCTTTGTCCTTCAGAGATTCCTCCTGCTGCAGCTCACGGTACAGCTCGTAGCTTTCACGGGTGATTTGCTCTGCGTGCGACAGGGTTTTGCCTAGCTGGACGGACTCCTCGTACAGGTCTGATACCAGGAGTAAAATCCGCTCAGTCTGCTGTCTTTGCGCCTCTTCATGCTGGATGGACTGGTTTAGGCGAATCATATTATAGAATCCAAGCACGAAGAAGCTGCGAATCATGGCGATGAGAACCACCTTGCTGATTTTGATGATGTCCCAGAAATCGCCGTCAATGCTTCGTCGGACGCTAAGTTCCGCTACGCTTGCGGCAACCTCTATCCCCACAGACAGGATGCCCACGCGGAGCGCGCGGTAAGGCTCGGTATTAATGCCTAGAAGCTGGAAGAGCAAACCGTAAGCCATGTAATAGAAAAAGGTAGGCCCATGCAATGTCATCAACTCTTCAAAGGAAGACCCGGGATAAAGGTACTGATTAAGCAAGATGCGAAAGGCGACTACAGCTATTCCTGTAAGCACTCCCGATAATGCAGGTGGAATATGACGAATCGATAATAGAAAGAAAAAAAATACAGGTGTACCGAAGCTGAGACGAAATGTATTAGAAAACGGGTGAATATTCAGCTCACCTGCCAATGGTACAAATATAAGCATCAGCAGGAAAAGGAGTGTATTCATTTTCATCCATATTCACCTCCGTGTATTTATTTCAGAAAGGCAATGTAAGATAAATTCACAGGCACCTCGTTAAAGCTTGTGAATTTATAGAAAAAAATAAATAAATGTGTAGATAATTGTCGGTTTTTATAGTTCAGATTGTAGTATAAATAACATCATTTGAATATTAAGAGCAACATAATGCAAAAATATACAGCCAGGGGGGTACAAAGTGAAAAAGATAAATTTGACGATGCAAATCTTTATTGGACTGGCTTTAGGTATTTTTGTTGGCGCTTTATTTTACGGCAATCCAGGGGTGGAAGTCTACTTAAAGCCAATCGGCGATATTTTCATCCGTCTGATCAAAATGATTGTCGTGCCCATTGTAATTTCAACGCTCATTATCGGTGTAGCCGGCGTCGGGGATATGAAAAAGCTGGGCAAGCTCGGCGGCAAGTCTATTCTGTACTTTGAAATTGTGACGACCATTGCGATCCTTTTCGGATTGCTCGTTGCGAATCTGGTTCGTCCCGGGGAAGGCGTGGACATGTCCCACCTGGCCAAGAGTGATATCCATAAATACGTGGAGACGGCGGAAACTACAGGTCACAGCTTCATAGATACAATTGTCAATATTGTTCCTACTAATATAGTTCAAGCGCTGGGCGCAGGGGATATGCTGGCTATTATCTTCTTCTCCGTCTTGTTCGGACTAGGAGTAGCGGCGGTTGGCAACAAGGGCAAGCCTGTGCTGAATTTCTTCGAGGGCGTAGCCGATGCCATGTTCTGGGTGACCAATCAGGTTATGCGCTTGGCTCCATTCGGTGTATTCGCACTGATTGGAACGACAGTAGCCAAGTTTGGGCTGGCTTCATTGTGGCCGTTATTGAAGCTTGTTTTGTCGGTGTATGGGGCCATGCTGCTGTTCATTGTGATTGTTTTTGGAATTATCGCCAAGCTCTGCGGTACTCGTCTCTGGACCATGGTCAAAATTTTGAAAAGTGAGCTGTTGCTTGCCTACTCAACGGCCAGTTCGGAAAGCGTTCTGCCCAAGATCATGGAGAAGATGGAGAGGTTCGGATGTCCGAAAGGGATTACTTCCTTTGTCATTCCAATAGGATATTCCTTTAATCTGGACGGCTCCACCTTGTATCAGGCGCTGGCTGCGATATTTATCGCCCAGATGTATGGTATTAACCTGCCGATCACTACACAGATCACGCTGGTGCTGGTGCTGATTGTTTCCTCCAAAGGTATCGCAGGCGTACCGGGTGCGTCCTTTGTCGTTTTGCTCGCTACACTGGGAGCAGTGAACCTTCCGCTGGAAGGCTTGGCCTTTATCGCTGGTATTGACCGTATTCTTGATATGGCGCGTACGGTAGTCAATGTATTAGGCAACTCGCTTGCAGCTGTGGTCATGTCCAAATGGGAAGGCGAGTATGATAAGAAAAAAGGTGAGGAATACGCCGCTTCCTTAAATAACAGTCAATGAACTGAATGATTAACGATAAAGAACACCCTTGCGAAGAATGCAAGGGTGTTCTTTTCGTTCCCTCTTTTGTAAATTTCATGATTTTTCCGACATATTTCGATGTTTTATGTATGAATATTTAGGCATAGGGGGTTGAAAAATGGTTCTTTTTACCTAATTAAATTAAAGTTTAATTTATAACGATTATTGATTAAATTCCGATATTAAACTATACCGTTTTATATATTGGCCTAGAAGGGAAGATCATATATGTTTCTCAAGAAAAATGAGACCCACTCACTTGCTCCTTTAGTAGAAGGAAGCCGCAAACTATTGCAAAGAATACAGCGGAAGGATTATTCTGCCGCAATACAAGTTGCCTCAGCATCTTCTGAGGTTCAAGAAATCGCAAACAATGTCAACCAAGTGCTTGAGTCCATCAAAAATGATGCCAGGCATATCGACATTCGTTTGAAGCTTGTTACCAAGGCCATAGAAGTCGGCTTATGGGATATGGAAGTCATTGCGGGTGATCCTGTCAATCCAAGTAATACATTCACATGGACAGATGAATTCCGTACTATGCTGGGGTATCAGGACGAAACGGATTTCCCCAATGTATTGGACAGCTGGGCATCCCGATTGCACCCTGAGGATCATGAATGGGTAGTGGCAGCTTTGTCAGATCATTTGCTGGATCATACGGGGAAGACTCCTTACGACATTCAGTATCGCTTGAAGCTGAAGCATGGAGAATATCGCTGGTTCCGGGCTACAGGAACGACGATTCGCGATCAGCAGGGAGTACCGCTTCGTATTGCGGGTGCTTTGCTGGATGTACATGACCAGAAGATCAAGTCTGAGGAATTGGAAGCATTAGTTACCAGATATGACCTTGTTAACCGCGTATTAATCGAAGCTCCATACGACATCATCCTGGTTGACGGAGATGTAGAGCATCCAAAAAGTGAATTTTGGTGGTCACCGCAATTTCGCAATACGCTGGGTTTTAGTGATGAGCAAGACTTTCCGAGTGCGCTTAGCAGCTGGAGTTCCCGCTTGCATCCAGATGACGTTGAAATAGCGCTTAAAGCGTTGAACGACCATTTGAATGATTATTCAGACCGCACCCCCTATGAAGTAACCTGCCGTTTGCAGAATAAGAATGGTGAATACCGCTGGTATTATAATAGTGGGGGAAGCATACGTGACAGCAAGGGAGTGCCAATTCGCATGGCAGGTACTATCCGTGATGTAACGTTGGAAAAACAAAAACAGTCCGTTGCGGACGAGCTCACGCTCAAAATACAACATCTCTCCGATTCCATTGCTGAAATGGTGAACGGCGTCAATTCAGTTAGCAATCAGGCGCAGGAACTGGCTACGGCTCAAGAGCAATCGACAGAGGCAGCGAATCAAGCCAAAGTTAGCGCAGAAGAGACGCAGAACATCTCCAATTTCATTAAAGAGATTGCCAATCAAACGAATCTGCTCGGTCTAAACGCTGCAATTGAGGCTTCGCGTGCGGGTGATCAGGGACGCGGCTTTGCCGTGGTTGCAGATGAAGTGAGAAAGCTTGCCATTCACAGTGCTGACGCGACCGGAAATATCGAGACCAGTTTGGACGAAATGAAGACGCTCATCGAGCAGATTTTGCATAACATCAGCAACATGTCTACACTAACACAGACACAGGCCGCGCTAACGCAGCAGGTGAATGCAGCTACGGACGAAATTAACAGCATGTCCAAAGCATTGCTTGATTTTGCGAGAACGATGTAAGTTTTTGTGCAGGAACAAGGCCGGGCTTTAGGCTCGGTCTCTTTACTGTTTTTGGAAGATCCATTATACTTTTTGAGGATAAATCTGAAAGCTGCCTCCTAATAAGCTTGTGTGGAAAAGAGGAATATACTTGAACCTGATCAGTTCAATATTGGTTGGAATTGTGGCTGTGGAGCACGTGTATATTTTAATATTGGAAATGTTTTTATGGACGACTCCGCGGGCGATGCGTACGTTCGGCACCTCGAAGGAGCTGGCGGAAGCAACCAAATCTCTGGCGGCAAATCAGGGATTGTATAACGGTTTTTTGGCAGCTGGATTGGTGTGGGGCTTGTGCTACCCGGACGCTGTGATTGGCTGGCAAATTCAGCTGTTCTTTGTCATTTGCGTGGTGGTGGCTGCGGTGTATGGTGCACTGACGTCCAATAAGTCTATTTTATTGAAGCAAGGATTGCCCGCTATTCTGGCATTAATCAGTTTGCTGGTCTTCTAAAAGAAACAGACACTCTTGAAGACACCCTTAACGGGTGTTTTTTTGCTGGATTCGATCACATAATGTCTGTACTGCTAATGACAAGGGCATTATGCAGTTTTTGATTGATTGTAAATCCGATTATTCCGATATATAATAACTTTTATTACATACTTAGAGAATACGGGGGGCTAGAGCGATGCGTCGTAATTTGACTGGTGTATTGGTATTCATTGTATTGATGTTGGTAGTAAGTGCATGCTCCGGCGGGAATTCGGGGTCTTCGTCTGCAAAGAATGGAAATGCGTCCGGCACAGCTGCCACGACAGCGGATAATGGACAGCCCAAGGATGGCGGCAGCCTGATTATTGGCGTGCAATCCGATCCGGTGGTGTTGAATCCGAACTATGCGGGGGACCGGGTAAGTCTGACGATAGATCAGGCTATATTCGCACCTTTGTTTCAGGTGAACAATGGCAAGAAGACATTTTATTTGGCAGATAGCCTGACTCCTTCGGCTGACAAGCTGACTTACACGCTGAAGCTGAAAAAAAATCTGACTTGGCATGATGGCGAGAAGCTGACAGCCGACGATGTCGTTTTCACCATTAACAAAATTTTAGACGAGAAGCAGCACAGCTTCTTGAGAAGTAATTTTATAATTAATGGCAAGCCGGTGCAGGTGAGCAAGATTGACGATACAACGGTGGAGTTCAAGCTTCCACAAGCAGCTCCTGCTTTTGAAGCGACACTTGTACAGGTATCCCCGATTCCGAAGCACATTTTTGAGAACGAAGCGGATATTGAGAAAAGCACGAAAAACAACACTCCGGTTGGATCGGGGCCTTTCAAATTCAAGGAGTACAAAACCGGCGAGTACATTACACTGGAACGGTTCGATAACTATTTTGGCGGCAAGCCTCATCTCGATTCTGTAACGTATCGGATTGTAAAAGATTCCAATGCAGCGAGCTTGGCGCTCCAGAATGGTGAAATCAATGTAAATTATGTCGATCCGCAAAATGTGGATACGATTAAAGCTACGGATAAGTTTGACATTTATCCTTACAGCGAAGGCCGCTTGGCTTACCTGATGTTCAATGAAAACAGCGACACCAAGCAGCTGAATAAAAAAGAAGTACGTCAGGCGCTGTCTTATGCGCTGAATCAGGATGAATTGATCCAGGTATCGTATGGCTCCAAAGATTATGCAGATACTGCAAAGTCCGCTTTGACACAGGATGTGCTGTATCACACGAATGACGTTCCATTTTTCAATAATGATGTGAACAAGGCGAAAGAGCTGCTGAAATCGGCTGGAGCCGAAGGGCTGAAGCTGCGCATTATCATTCCGGGCGGCAACAAGGTACAGGAAGCACAAGCGCTGTATATCCAGCAGAAATTCAAGGATATTGGCGTTCAGTTGGATGTGAACAGCATGGATTCCTCGGCATGGTCGCAAAAATTCGTCGATACGAATGCCAAGGACTTTGATCTGGCGATCAGCGGCTATATCATGGGCTATGACCCGGATGCGTACCGTATCTTGTACAGCACCGGATCTTCCTCCAACTATTCGCACTATTCCAACAAGGAAGTGGATAAGCTGCTGGAAGAGGGCGCAGGGGAGTCGGATACGACCAAACGCGGCGAAATTTACAAAAAGGTACAAGAAATTTTGGCTGATGATGCAGTCATCTATCCGATAGCTTACACCAAAACGATTGTGGCGTTCGACAAGCAGTATGGCGGTATTGAGCAGGCTGTGCTGAAGCCGGTCGTGATTTTCGAGGATTTGTCCAAAATTTATCACAAATAAGACAGGGTTTTCAAAAATAAGCTGGGAGAACCAGCTTATTTTTTTCGAAAACAGCAAGGGAAGGGGAATGTATGAGACAGCTCATCGCCAGAAGATTGCTGCAAGTTATACCGATGCTATTCTTCATATCCATCATCTGCTTTGGCTTGATCAAGCTGGCTCCAGGCGATCCGGTTCTCTCTTTTGTTACACCGAATATGCACCTGGAAGATATAGAACGAATGAGGCATAGCCTGGGGCTGGATCAGCCTGCATATGTACAGTACATGTTATGGCTTAAAAAAAGCCTGACGGGTGACCTCGGTTATTCGCTAATCAATCACCAGCCTGTGCTGGATCAGATTCTGGATCGTCTCCCGGCTACCGCCGGATTGATGGGGGCATCCATTATATTGGCGGTTCTGATTGCCATTCCACTTGGCTTGCTGGCCGCGGCCAATCGGAACCGTTGGATTGACAAGCTGATTAATCTGATGTCATACATCGGAATTTCTGTACCGCTTTTTTGGCTCGGTATTTTACTGATTTATTTGTTTGCTATTTATCTGCATTGGCTTCCAAGTACAGGGATGCGGACCATTGGAACAGACTCTGTGCTGGATGTACTCAAGCATGGTATTCTACCGTGTTTTGTATTGGCCTTCAGCTTTTTATCCGTATATGTGAGGTATATTCGTTCCAGTACGATTACGCAGCTTAAGGAAGAATATGTACAAATTCAATATGCGTTCGGGTCTGGCAAACGGCTGGTTTTGTTTCGGCATGTGCTCAAGCACGTGCTGCTGCCTATTATTACACTGCTCGGTATGTCGGCTGCAGACCTGGTTGCAGGGGCCATCGTAACCGAAACGGTCTTTTCCTGGCCGGGGATTGGCTCGCTGGGCATGACGGCGGTGAAGGGGATGGATTATCCTGTCATTATGGGGATTACTTTATTTTCCGCGCTGTTCCTGATCCTGGGCAATCTCCTTGCGGATATCCTGTACAGCATCGCGGACCCGAGAATTAAATCAACGAGGTGAACTCATGAATCGGAGCAAATGGCGCAACATCGGGATCGAGCTGCTGACGAGCAAAATGGGCGCCGTCGCCCTCATTATATTGATCGTATTCTCACTGGGTGCGATTTTCGCGTTTTTATCGCCGCAGGACCCGAATAAGCTGAACGTGCTGGAGCGTCTCCAACCGCCTGGAGCGGCACACTGGTTTGGAACGGACGATTACGGACGGGATTATTTTACAAGAGCGCTATACGGCGGTCGTGTATCTTTGCTGGTGGGCTTCGCGTCCATGGTTATTGCGACCAGCATCGGCGCAGCGGTAGGTGTGGTGAGCGGCTATTTTGGCGGGTGGATCGACAATCTGCTCATGCGGATTTTGGAGCTGCTCATGTCGATTCCGTCTTTCCTGGTTATATTGCTGCTTAGTGTGTTTTTGAAGCCGGGGGTTGGCAATATCATTGTCATTATCGCCCTGCTCATGTGGATGAATATCGCCCGGGTGGTACGAGCAGAAACGATGACGCTGCGGGAAAGGGAGTATGTGCTATACGCCAAAGCTTCGGGACAAAGTACGTTTGGCATTATTCTCAAGCACATCGTTCCCAACCTGGTTCCAGTGATTATCGTAGGGGCGACGAACAATATTGCTTCAGCGATTATGATGGAATCATCACTGAGCTTCCTCGGCTTTGGTGTTCAGCTGCCGAACGCTACGTGGGGCAGTATGCTGAATAATGCCCAAGGATATATTGCTCAGGCTCCATACATGGCGCTATTTCCAGGTCTATTTATTTTGCTGACTGTGCTGAGCTTTAATGTACTGGGTGATGTGCTGCGTGTGGGCTTTGAACCCAAGCTGGTAAAACGATGATTCATATTTATATATATCTATAGTCCATAATATAGGCCCATTACAAATGGCTCCAGGAGCGACAGGAAGGAGCGACAACACAATGACAGAACATCTGCTGTCCGTCGAACAGTTGGAGGTCTCGTTTTTCACTCGTGAGGGGGAGAACCAGGCGGTTCGCGGGGTTAGCTTTCATATTGATGCTGGAGAAACAGTAGGGATCGTAGGAGAATCCGGGAGCGGCAAAAGCGTCACAGCGAAAGCCATCATGTCGATGATTGCCCCGCCGGGCAAGCGGCTGAATGGCGATATCCTTTACCGGGGAGAAAGCTTGACAGCTTTGACGGAAAAGCAATGGCGCAAAATACGCGGAAACCAAATCGCAATGGTGTTTCAGGACCCGATGACCTCGTTAAACCCGGTGAAGAAGGTCGGCTATCACCTGATCGAGGTGATTCGCAGACACCGGGGTCTGAGCAAGGAAGCGGCTGCAAAAGCCGCAGTGGAGCTGCTGCGACAGGTGGGGATTACCGAGCCGGAGCGGCGGATGAACCAATACCCGCATCAATTCAGCGGAGGGATGCGCCAGCGGGTGATGATCGCGATG
>NZ_JH601040.1:32751-32981 GCF_000245715.1 Paenibacillus sp. Aloe-11
TGGACGTCACAATCCAGGCGCAAATCCTGGAGCTGCTCAAGACATTGAAGCAGCAATCCGACATGGCGATCGCCCTGATCACCCATGATTTGGGCGTCGTCGCCCAGGTGTGCAGCCGTGTCATCGTCATGTACGGCGGCATGGTGATGGAGGAAGGGCGCGTGGACGATATCTTCTATCGTCCGGCCCACCCGTATACGCAGGGCCTGCTGCGTTCTGTGCCTCAGCGC
>NZ_JH601040.1:33138-45730 GCF_000245715.1 Paenibacillus sp. Aloe-11
GGCCTGCTGGCTGAACGAGCCGGATGCTATGCCTGCCGGAGTCTATGAGACGCCTGACACGGGCAGTGCGGAAGCAGAAGGGAGGGAATGACGTGAGTGGAGCAGTGAGTGAAGGCAATCATGTAGCGGGTGAGCGTCAGCCGTTGGTGGAGGTACATCAGCTTAAGAAGCATTTTGTGACTGCCAAGGATTTGTTAGGGCGCAGCTCCGAGGTGCTCAAGGCGGTTGACGGCGTGAGCTTTCAAATCAAGCGTGGGGAGACGTTTGGATTGGTGGGCGAGTCAGGCAGTGGCAAATCGACTGTTGGACGCTGCCTGACACGGTTGTATGATTATACGGAGGGTACGGTACGCTTTGACGGTCAGGATATTTCCAAATTGAACGATAAGCAGCTCAAGCCGCTGCGTCGGCGTATTCAGAGTATTTTTCAGGACCCGTATTCCTCGCTTAATCCCGGTATGAACGTGCTTGAACTGATTGGCGAGCCAATGGATATCCATAGATTGCATCAAGGAAGTGAGCGGAAAGAGGCAGTTGTGGCTTTACTGGAAAAGGTAGGGCTGAAGCGGGAGCATTTGTACCGCTACTCGCATGAGTTCAGCGGCGGGCAGCGCCAGCGGATTTCCATTGCTCGCGCGCTCTCCGTGAACCCCGAGTTCATCGTCTGCGACGAGCCGATTTCAGCGCTGGATGTGTCCATCCAGGCGCAGGTTATTAACACACTGGAGGATCTCCAGCAGGAGTTTGGGCTGACGTATCTGTTCATTGCCCATGATTTATCGATGGTGCGGCATATTTCAGACCGAATCGGTGTGATGTACCGTGGGCGACTGGTAGAGGTAGCTGATGCGGATGAGCTGTATGAGCAGCCGGCTCACCCCTATACGCAGGCGCTGCTGTCATCTATCCCCGTGCCTGACCCGAGAGCGGCCGGAAAGCAAGGGGGGCTGGAGGAAGGCTTCGCTCAACCAGATAGTTCATGGTCATGGGACAAGGATAGCAACGGTGCAACCGAGCTACGCGAGATCAGTCCCGGACATTATGTAGCGTATCCGGTTAACCGTTAGGTTAAGGTCGGTGTGCGATGTACGTGACCATAAAGGAGGCAAAAACGATGACTACTTCAACGAACAGAGTACGCATTTCCCAATGGGATGCGCTCTTGCTGGAATCATTACGCTCATTGGGCTGGTCCAATGAGGAGTTAATCCGCCGGGTGCAGCAAAACGAGCTGCCAACGGACGGACCATCCGATTTTGATTATGCGGAGCTCGCCACCGGGCTGGCATCCAAAGAGCCGGAGGTATTTGTCAGCGCGGTAACGGACGGATACCAGATCAAGTACAACACAATACGGGGGATCAACTCGTGGATTGCCGCTGCGTTCGGGCGCGAGCCCGAGCTGTCCCTGGAGGAAGGAAGCGAAGCCGTTACATCCGAACTGACGCAAGCCGAGTATGAACGGCTGGAGCGGGTGCTGTCGTTTGGTTGGGGCATACAGGAAGTGCGGCCTGCGATTGGCAATACTGCGGGATTGTACCGAATTGTGCCTGCTGTGCAGACCACCAGCATGTAATTAATGATTACCTCCCGCATTGCGAAGCTCTATTTCCTTATTGGCATCTGCATAAATATACCAAGTTCAAAAGAAAGGGCAGAATCGACCAAGGCCACTAAAAAAGTCCTTTGATGTAAAAAAGGTACAGCCACTCAAGAAATATGAGGGGACTGTACCTTTTTCTTGTGTAATTCAAGTATGACAAAAAGATGGGGAGCCGAGTGAATAACTTTATATTCTTTTTGTCTTAATCACTAAGCGGTTGAATGCAAAAATCCGATGATATATATGTATTTGAGCGCAAGCCTGGCGGATGTTAAATAATACATACGAAATATGGAAGTTATCTTTGGGGACGTGAATCCTTATGTTGCGAGATGAAAGTCATCTTAAGTCGTGGAAGGTCAGATTTGGAGGGTCTAGCTTGTTGAAAAGAAAATATTTCATAGCTTTTTGCGTATGCATGTTTGTTTTGATAGTATTCTCTTCTACTGTTTTTGCTGTTCCATCGGACTTGGTTACAATAAAGAGCATTGCCGGTGGCGACAATCATACATTGTATCTTACCGAATCCGGAAAGGTTTATGCAGCGGGCAACAATGAATTCGGACAATTGGGGCTTCGGGATACTCGAATGCGGGAAATTGCTGTTCGAGTTGATCACCCGCAAGAAATTAGGGAAATAAGCGCGGGCGGCAATCAGTCTGCCTTTGTCGATGCTGCGAATGATCTTTACGTGACAGGGGCAAACAGCGAAGGCCAACTTGGACTAGGAGATACGATAAACAAATCATCATTTATGAAAGTAAGCGGCTTGCCACCTATCAAAAACGTGGCCGTCGGCAGGGATCATATACTTGCGCTGGATGTGGACGGAAACGTATGGGCATCAGGGAGTAATGATGCCGGCCAATTGGGTCTGGGGAATTTTTCATCCCGGCTTAACTTTACGAAATTATCTTCATTGAACGGGGTTGCCTCTATTTTTGCAGGAAATAAAACATCGGCAGCTATTTTGGCCGACCGTACCGTTATGATTTGGGGTTCAAACTGGGCCGGCCAATTAGGCCTCGGAGATAATGTTACGAGAAATTCACCGACAGCATCCCCAATTCATAACGTCACAAAGATCGCGTTTGGGTACTACTCTACGTTTTTCATCGGTTCGGGAACAACCTATGCAGCAGGGTATAATGCTAACGGGCAACTCGGGGATGGAAGCACTTCGTATGCAAGGACGCCCGTTCCTGTTGGCGATTTTATGGACGCCGCCTCCGGGTCCGTTCACTCCATTGCGGTAAAACGAGATGGTGCCGTTGTTGGAACAGGGGCTAACTTTTACGGCCAAATCAATCAATCGAGTCCTTGGGGAAGTACAGACTGGAAATTATTTAACAACATCGATAACGCTAAAGAAGTTATAAGCGGCGAATCTTACAGCGTCATTCTAACTTCTGACGGAAAAGTGATTGGCAGCGGCTGGAACGGATACGGACAACTTGCTATAGGAACGAATTTAAACACCAGTTTTTTTTCCACAACAATAAAGGGTTTCGTTCATTCCATTAGCATGGGATTAAATCATGTAAACGAAATTAACGAAAGGGGCGAGTTGCTCAATTGGGGGAGCAATCTTATCGGGCAGTTGGGTAACGGCGGGGTTTATGTACAATCCCCACAAGCGATTTCAAGCGTTGCGGGAACCGTAAAAAAAGTCGTCTCAGGTAACTCTCATACCCTGGTAATGACAGACAATAACGGTATCATCGAATTATATGGAACCGGTAATAACACATTCGGGCAATTGTCCGATGGAACGACAAATAATAAGTATTCTTTTTTCCGAATCGGTGCCGGTTTGTTTAACATAAAGGACATTGCGGCAGGCGATAATGCCTCATACGTTCTTGATCAGAGCGGAAATGTCTGGTCTTCCGGAGACAATGCGAAAGGACAGTTGGGACTGGGGGATTTTACCCCTAGATCGACATTTACCCAAATGCCGGACCTGAGCGGGATACAAGCTATCTCTGCCAATGGAGCCACTTTCATTGCCCTTAAAAGTGATGGAACGGTTTATACTGTCGGAAATGGAGCGGAAGGGCAGTTGGGGAATGGAACTAACGCAAATTCCAATACTCCTGTTCAAGTGAACGGTATAGCCGATGCTGTCAGGATTGCAGCGGGCTACGAGCACAATTTGGTCTTAAAAGCGAATGGCAAGATTGTTGCTTTTGGTTTAAATAATTACGGACAATTAGGCGATGGTACGAATGAAAATAAGAATGTGCCGACAACGGTTTCAGGAATCGGGAGTGCACAGGATATTTTTGCGGGCTATCTCAACAGTGGCGCTATAGACAGAAGCGGGAACACGATGCTGTGGGGACGAAACGTATATGGACAACTTGGAAATAATAGCTTCATTTCGTCGAATACTCCATTAAACGTCAACGTGCCCAATGTGAAGACCATTGCCTTCGGATTGAACCAGACAGGTTTAATTAATGCATCTGGTGATGCACTGTTTGCGGGGTGGAATGGATATGGACAATTTGGCGACGGCGCCGCTGTCAGCAGCAATGTGCCCGTATTCGCCCAATATGATAAGCCTTCTGCTTTGTATGGCGCAAACACAGTCAAAGAAACGGCAACCAATGACGGGACCGTTGCTGGGACTTTAACCGTTACTTTAACCGGAGATGAGTTCAATGACAGCGTAACGGATGATGTTTATGTGGGTAACTTGCCTGCCGGAATTACTTATACGGTTACAAAAGACAGTGCTTCAGAGCTTACTTTACATTTTGCGGGACAAGCAGCACAGCATACAGCAGCGGATAGTGTGACTAATGCTTATGTAACCATTCAAAAAAGTGGACTGGTAAATGCTCCTCTTGAGGATATTACGGCAAGCTCATTTTCCATTTCTTATCTCGACCCGCTGCCGTCCGCCGTCTCAGACATTAACGCAACATATGGGGGGAGCACAGCGACAATTCGTTGGACAAAGAGTCCTTATGCGACCTCCTACGAACTAAAAAAGGACGGAACAACGATCTACACGGGAACTGATACCGAATATACAGATTCAAGTCCCGTGCATGGAACAACGTACACGTATTCGGTCGTTCCCGTGAATTCAAGCGGTAAAGGCGAAGAAAAGAGTGTTTCGTTCGTGATGAACAGCAGATACCCGGATAGTCCCGGGCATCTCACGGCGGTTCAAATGAGCAGTGTCACGATGTCCGTATACTGGGATACCGTTCCAACGGCGACGAGCTACATATTGAAGCGGGATAACGCTGTGATTTATACGGGAAGCGATACGACGTTCACGGATACGATTACGGGCGGCGAACGTTATGAGTATTGGGTTGCCGCGCAAAACGCATATGGAATTGGCAACGCAAGCACGCTGACGGTAACGACGGATACGTATGAAGCGCCCTTGCCGCCGCAAAATCTTACAGGCCAACCGCATGAAAATAGCGTGCTTCTGACATGGAATGCTGCTGCCGGGGCGACCAAGTACAAAATTAAACAAAATGGAGTAGAAATCGCCCAGGTAACTTCTCTTAATTATTTAGTGGAGCAATTAAACAGTAATACGTCCTACACTTTTACGGTTACAGCTTCCAATAATTATGGAGAGAGCACGCCAACGGAAATTATGTTGTCCACTCTTTCCAGGAGCGGTGATAATGACAACAGTCAGAGCGGTAGTAAAAACGAAAGCTCTGGACAAGCCAACAATGGAAGCAAGGGCACCGATAACGAACATAGGTCTGGTCAAGACAGTGAAAACAAAAGTAAAGGCAGCGATCCAAGCAGCGGTAACGAAAGCAGGCTTGATCAAGGTAATAATGAAAGCAAAAGCGGCGCTGACAGCGGCAGCATCATTCAACTCACGTTTGAAGACATTTATGATCCGCAATGGGCAACCGAGGCAATCATAAAGCTATACAATTTGAAAATCATTAACGGCTACTCGGCTAAGGAATTCAAACCGAAAAAGAGCATTACTCGAGCGGAATTTGTCAAAGTGCTCGTACTTGCCTTGGGGGAATCTGCTGAGGTTGGACAGGATAAAACACCGGATTTTAAGGATGTAACCAATCCTGATTGGTATTACAACTATATTAAACTGGCCAGAAAGATGGGGCTTGCAAAAGGAGATATAAATAATTATTTTTATCCAAATAAAGAAATAACAAGAAAAGAAGCCTTTGCGATATTGGTGAGGGCTTTACAGTATCGTAAATCCATTTCAAAAAGCGAAAACCTGGAAAATCAATTGAAGAAGTTTAAAGATACGGCTTCATTGAGAGATTGGTCTTCCGATGAAATTGCACTTTCTATTGAAAATCATCTGATAGAGGGATATGGGGACAATACGTTGAGACTAGATCGTCAAATAACCCGTGCTGAAGTGTGCGTATTGGTTGCTCGACTGCTAGACCGTCTTCATAGCAAGTAATCATAAATGGAAAGGGCTGTTTCATAAGTCATCTAAAGTGACCTGTGAACAGCCCTGTTTTATTGTCACTTGCTGCTGGGTACACGCCATCTCTAATTACATAGGTGCTCGCAAAGTGGAAATCTGGAGGAGATTAATGCAGCGGAAACTACATGTACGAGATATGGGAAAAACGATTTTTTATGCTATAGTTTTCATAGATCATAAAGAGAGCTGAGGTGCAGCATGACATCAATGACTATTGTCGAATCATCCGTCAAACCAGGATTAATGGCTTTTCAGGCAAGTACTGAAGATCAGGCTGAGGTTCAGGAGTTGATTTTAAAGACGGCCAGATGGCTGCACAGCAAAGGCTCCACGCAATGGGGCAACCTACTCAAAGGGAAAGATGATCACAACCTGGGCGGCGCTATTGAGCGGGGAGAAGTGATTATTTTCCGCACATCAGAGGATCATGCATTGGCAGGCGCTGTGATCTTGCAGCAGCAGCCCAGTGCATGGGACCGTAAGTTGTGGGGGTTAGATGATGCTGATTCCGAGGGAGGAACCTCCGTATATTTGCATCGTTTGGTTGTGGATCGAGATAGAGCCGGGAAGGGACTAGGCCATGAATTGATGCAATGGATTGAACAAGGCATCCGTTTCGCGGGCAAGGATCGAATCCGGCTGGATTGTATTGCGGGGAATGACAAGCTTAGCCAGTTTTACAGACAATGCGGCTATACCTATATGGGGGAAACGGAAGGTTTTAATATTTTTGAAAAGATGCTAATAGAGATGTAGAAAATACAATCTGAATGGAGTACAGGGGCTGTTCCAAAAGTCATCAAAGATGACGGTGGGGCGGCCTCTTTTTGTATTTTTTTAGGATCAGCTCACTCTATTTGAATATACGGCTAACCACGAATTAAAGTGTTTTATAAATAAGTTTATTCACTGATTAAAACATCATAAATGAATATTATAAACATATATTACGTCATATATATTGAAATGACCTCCTGATATGTGTTACAACTTTAGATAAGACATATTGATCAATTCAGGCATGTATCTCGATAAGTGGAGGGAATGAATTCAATGTTGAAAAGAGTGTACTCATTTAACGAAGGTAAGTTGGGGATGAAAGCGCTACTAGGAGGAAAAGGCGCCAATCTCGCGGAAATGACGACACTAGGTCTTCCGATCCCTCCCGGCTTTACGGTGACTACCGAGGCGTGTCGAGCCTACTTTACTTCCGGCGGCAAGCTCCCGGAGGGCTTATTGGGCGAAATCGTAATTGCCCTGCACGATGTTGAGGAAGCCCAGTCGGCTATATTCGGAGATGCGAAGCGGCCTTTGCTGGTATCTGTCCGTTCAGGCTCGGTAACCTCGATGCCCGGTATGATGGATACGATTCTGAACCTGGGTCTGAATGATGAAACTGTGCGTGGACTGGCGAAACAGACGGGAAATGAAACCTTTGCCTATGACTGCTACCGCAGATTTATCCAAATGTTTGGTGAGGTCGTGCTAGGTATAGACGCCATCCATTTTGAACACCTGCAGGAGCAGAACAAGCAAACCAACGGGCGTGCCAGTGACCAGGAGGTTAGCGCAGGAGAATGGAAGGAATTGATCGCAAATTACAAAGACCTGGTCGCAGAGCGCAGCGGCCAGCTGTTTCCACAGGATGTATATCAGCAATTGCAACTGGCGGTGGAAGCTGTGTTCCGCAGCTGGAACAATATGCGTGCCAAGGTGTACCGGAAGGCTTACGGCATCCCGGATGAACAAGGGACAGCAGTGAACATTCAGGCCATGGTGTTTGGCAATCTCGGCAACGACAGTGGAACCGGGGTACTGTTCACCCGCAATCCCTCCACAGGTGCTAAGGAATTGTACGGTGAGTATATGGTGAATGCCCAGGGCGAGGATGTTGTTGCCGGAGTGCGAACACCCAATCCTATTGCCCAGCTTCTGGAGGAGCAGCCGCTAGTCTATGATCGTCTGGAAGAGCTGGCTTCCTTGCTGGAGCACCATTACCGGGATATGCAGGATATCGAGTTTACGATTGAGAAAGGCAATTTGTATCTGCTACAGACGCGCAGCGGCAAAAGAACGGCGCAGGCGGCTGTAAAAATAGCTGTAGATTTGGTGGAGGAAGGGATTATCAGCCAAGAGGAGGCGATCCAGCGGATCGAGCCGTCCCACATGGATCAACTGCTGCATCGCTCCATTGATACTTCCACACCACTGGTTGCGATTGCCCAAGGTCTGCCTGCCTCGCCCGGCGCAGCGAGTGGGCGTATTGTCTTCGACGCAGATACGGCAGAGAGCTGGACGAAGGATGGGCAGAAAGTCATCCTGGTCAGTGTGGAAACCTCGCCCGACGATGTTCATGGGATCATTGCCGCTGAAGGTGTGCTGACGAGTCGAGGAGGGATGACCAGCCATGCTGCCGTGGTTGCAAGGGGGATGGGTAAACCTTGCATTTGCGGCTGTGACGCGCTGAGCATTGATCTGGATAGTCGGAGCGTCAGCATTGGAAACCGTACCTTTCAGGAAGGGGAAAATATTTCGATCGATTCGACCTCCGGGCAGGTGTACGAAGGCAGTCTGTCCCTGAGCGAGCCGGTCATTACACCGGAGCTGCTGAAGCTGCTGGAAATTGCGGATGGCATTCGGACATTGAAGGTCTACACCAATGCCGATACGCCACATGACGCAGTCAAAGCGCGGGAATTTGGAGCCGAAGGCATCGGGCTTTGCCGGACGGAGCATATGTTTTTCTCGGGCAATCGTCTGCCTATCGTTCAGGCGATGATTTTGGCGGATGATCAGGAGGAGCGGATTCTTCATTTGAATCGTCTGCTCCAAATGCAACAATTTGACTTTGAGGCTATGTTCAGTGCGATGGACGGTTTATCGATGACGATTCGCCTGCTGGACCCGCCGTTGCATGAGTTCCTGCCGAATCTGGAACAGCTTCAGGAGCAACAGCGGGAGCTTGAGCTTTCCGGCGGCCATGCGGAGGAGCTGCGACGTCTTAAAAATACCATCTCCAAGGTGCACGAGCTGCGGGAAATTAACCCTATGCTGGGTCTGCGCGGTGTTCGGCTGGGCATTTTGTTCCCAGAAATATACGACATGCAGATTGAAGCGATCTTTAAGGCCGCGCAAGCGGCACTGCGCAAGGGCGTGGATGTAAGACCGGGGATTATGATTCCGCTGGTTGGCCACTCCAATGAACTCAAGCAAATGAGGGAACTGGTTGATAAGGTAGCCGCTCAGGTGCTTAGCGAGGAATTCAAAGGGTTCAGATATCGGGTGGGCACGATGATTGAGGTGCCAAGAGCCGCCCTGCTGGCAGATAGCGTGGCCCAGTACGCCGACTTTTTCTCCTTTGGAACCAATGATCTGACACAAATGACCTTTGGTTACAGTCGTGATGATGCCGAAGGAAAATTCCTCGGCTCCTATATGGAGAAGAATATTCTGGAAACCAATCCCTTCCAGGTGTTAGATCAGGATGGCGTAGGCAAGCTGATCGAATGGGCTGTTGTCAAAGGCAGAGCAAAAAAGCCTTTTCTGGAGACAGGTATCTGTGGTGAGCATGGCGGGGATAGCGAGTCAATTCTCTTTTGTCACCGCAGCGGACTGGACTATGTTAGTTGCTCCCCGTACCGGGTGCCGTTTGCCCGCATTGCCGCTGCACAAGCAGCCTTGCTTGTCAGAGCGGAGCAGCCTGAGAGAACGTTGTCCGCTTTGTAGCTGAACCATTTCAATAGTATATTGTGTAAAATAAACAAGGCAGCCTTGATCCCAAGGCTGCCTTGTTCGTTATGTATTATATTTTACACACATATCTCGGATCGCGTCTCTTCCTTCTACATATGATGATAGAGAACATTTTTGTAAGCGTTTTAAAATAGCGTGACATATAACTATGCGAAGCTACAGGAGGCGATTACGATGGACGATTACATGAGCTGGATCAAGCTTGGCTTTTTTCTCAGCGTACTGTTTTTACTCGCAGCGGCATGCAGTACCTCTCCCAAGCTGGAGAGCACAGAAGGTAACAAAGTGCGGCTGACCCTGCAGGTCTGGGGTAATCCTGCGGAGGTGAAGGTGTACCAGCGGGTATTGGATGCATTTGAAAAGGAAAACCCGAATATTGAGGTTAAGCTGGTGCCTGTGCCGGGAGACCAATATGAGCAAAAGCTGCTGACACAGCTTCAGGGAAGTCGCAGACCGGATGTGTTTTATTCGTATGAACCGACGATTGCGCGTTTGATTGAGGCGAAGCAGGTACAGCCTTTGGGTGAATTTCTAACAAGTGATGCGAGTGATGTGAAGGCCGAGGATTTTCCAGAAGGATTGTGGGGCCCGGCGAAGCGTGATGGGGAAATCTATGGGGTCACCCTCGACTCGAATCCGATGGTGATGTATTACAACAAAAAAGTCTTTAAAGAAGCAGGTGTGAAGACACCGCAGGAATATGATGACGAAGGCAAGTGGAACTGGGATGCCTTTGAGGAAGTCACATCGAAGCTGAAGGCTGCCGGAAAGCAAGGCTATATTGCGGAAAACTGGTGGGCTCACTGGTATTCATGGGTGTGGTCGAATGGCGGCCGGATTTTTGATGAGCAAGGCAAGTATGTACTGGACCACAATGAAAAGGGCAAGGAAGCCTTCCGCTTCATGTACGATATGGTGAGCAAGGGAAATGCAGTTTACCTCGGATCACTTCCCAAGGAACAAGGGGCAGATGCGATGTTCATGTCCAATCAGGTCGGTATGCTAGCGGCGGGAAGATGGCTGGAGCCCTTGTTCAGTCAAAATCAAAACCTCGACTTTGATTATATCTACTGGCCTTCCAATACAGGCAAAAATGAACCTGTCGCCATACCGGTTGCCTATGTAGCCGTGAACAAAAACAGTCCGCATCTGCAAGAGGCCATGAAGCTGGCGGCATTCTATGTTTCTGTGAAGGGACAGGAGGCGCGACTGGTTGAAGGCGGGAATGCCATAGGTACGCTTGCCGCCGCAGATGAGAGCATTATGAAAAAGGCGACGATTGAGCATTCCAGCTATTTGACCGAAGGACGCGACAGAGGGCATGCACATGGCTCCGCACTGGCCTATGATGCTCAGGTACCGGGATTAAACTCGGATATCATGGAGACGATGGATCTGATGTTCCTCGGCAAGCAGGATGCTGTGGCAACGATAGAGAAGCTGAATCAGATCATATCCAAGGCGGTCAAGTAGGCACGGTATATGGCCGTGACGCGCTATCGTCCGTTTCTAGCCGCCCCCTCCTACTCGATTCGTGTGCGGGATTTCTCGACCGATCAAGGCCCGTTATGATACGAATGCGCCCAGCCGTTTCCGATGACCTGTGGCCGCTGCGGGTTGCTGTCGCTTTGCTGGTACGGGCGAAGGCCATAGCCCTGGTTACAGGGAGGATGGGCGCTGGAGGCAGGATTAGGCTGCGGCTGATAGTGAGCGCTCTGAGTTGCCTTTTGACAGCCTTTTGGCGGCCCGATGATCACGGTTTGATTCAGCGGGGCAAAAGCCTCTTTTACTTTGGCTTCATCAAGGCAATAGACATGCGCGAATACTTCGGCCGGCGTTAACCGCAGCATGTCGGAAGCGGGAATGATCTCGGGAACCGGTGCGTCGAAAATCGCCAAAAAATGCGTCCCGTCGGCGGCGGCGGTGTCATAATGCCACCAAGCTTGCGGCACGCTGGCCGTCTGACCGGGCCGGATGGCATAATGCCGAAGTTCCTTAGTGAACGGATTAATGATGGAAACGATGATTTCGCCCGAGATGCAATAAACGAGTTCCGAAGCGTTTTGGTGGTAATGCGGTTCGATAGCGTTGCCCTTGTCCAGGTAAGTATCCAGCATCGACATGTTCCCCAACGTATTCAGCTGTTTGATGGACAATAAGTTAAAGTAATTGCGTTCGTCTTTGATGAATGCCGGGTTGTTTCTCAAGTCGAACGCAAATTGTGCGGAAGGTGAAGTAAAATCCATATAAGAAACCGCCACGGTCGTCCCCTGCCTTTCCTTTCGCTTTGGCGCCTCAATTTCTACTGAATATATATGTTTGCGGCGGGGGGAATATGTCCCCGTATTTCTTGACATAATGGCCCAGCGCTAGAAGTGGCCAGATGTACCGATAGCTGTGATAGTGGACGTAAAAATACCCCGGTAAACCGGCACCGGTCGGATACGCGCTTGCCCAGCCGTCTTCGTGCAGCAGTTCGATCAATCTGGCGGCACCTCGCTCGATCTCGGGCGTAGGCCGGTCGTGCACCGCGATCAGCGCGTCGAGCGCCCAGGCCGTTTGCGAAGGCGTGCTGGCATAAAGCGGCACATAATGCTCCGCCTGATCGCTGCGGCACGATTCTCCCCAGCCGCCGTCTGCATTTTGGATGGCAAGCAGCCAATCCGCCCCTTTGGTTACAGCGGCATGATCGGAAGGAAGCCCCACGGCCTTCAGGCCCGTTAGCGCTGCCCAAGTCCCGTAAATGTAGCATATCCCCCAGTGGCCGTACCATG
>NZ_JH601040.1:45886-64566 GCF_000245715.1 Paenibacillus sp. Aloe-11
CGCCAGCCAGGTGAGCATTTCCTTGTTGGTGTTTTTTTCAAAGGCCGGCCAGCCTCCGTCGTCGTTTTGCATCGATATCACCCAGTTTAGGCCGCGGTTCCAGGATTCGAGATAAGCGGGATCGCGTTCAGACAGGCTGTGGATGGCGCGAAGGGCGGCCGTGGAGTCGTCGACGTCGGGGATGATCGTATTGGTGTCGGAAAACCCCCAGCCGCCGGGGGCGGTGCCGGGATTGTGAATCTGCCAATCTCCGGCTTTGCGATGCTGCTTGGACCGTAAATAGGCGGCAGCTTTTTGCATCGCGGAATGCCGGACGCTCACTCCGGCTTCCTGCAGCGCATAGGCCAGTAGGGCGGTATCCCAGACGGTGGAGGGGGAGTTTTGGATGGTGGTGTATCCGCCAGTCTTACAGCACATGGCGGACAAGCCGTCAACCGCGTGCGTGATCACCGGATGCTGCGGGTCGTATCCGAGGGCCAGCAGCGCGAACACCATCAGCACGGTGCTGCTGGCGTACGTGTACAGGGTTCCGTCTCCCTCAATCCGTTCCAGCATATACTGCTCTGCCTTTTTTACCGCCGCTTGGTGGATTCGCTGCGGTGTGCCGACCAGATGGCCGAGTGCGGACTGGATATACTCCAGCAGCTCGCGGTTTTCCCGGGAAAGCGGCTCCTCGGCTGGGCTTCGGTTGGTATAAAGCTCGCTTAAATCGGGAGTATGGGCGGTTTTAACGGAAAAATTCCGATCGGCCATAATGAGCAGCGGGACCAGATGGACGCGGGAATAGGCGGAAAAATCAAAAAAACTGAGCGGTAAAGAGGAAGGCAGCAGCAGCATTTCAATCGGAATGAGCGAAAGCGAGGCGGGCCATTTCCTTTGCCCGGTCGCAGCCAGCAGCGTTTTGGTCAGCAGGCTCGCCGCTTTTCCGATCCCGCCCCGGTCCAGAATGTATTGCTTCGCCCGCTGAACCGATTCGTCCTTTGGCTGACTGTACCCGGAGTACAACAACGCGTAATACGCTTCGACCGTCGCAGAAAGATTGCCTTCTTCCTCGTCCTTATACCACCTCCAGCAGCCTTCAGGCTGCTGCGCGGCAAGGATGCGGTCATGCAGCCCCCGGATCAGGTCCTCCTTCTCCGCGTTTAACGTGCGAAAAAGAATGATCACGTATGCGTCGAGCATCGTCCCGTTTTCGAAACAAAAACGCCAGGTGCCGTCCGGCTGCTGCCTTTGGATGAGCTCGCCGGACAGCCGGCGGATCTCCTCGTGGATTCCGGTAATGTTTTGGCCCATTCCCTGCCCCCTCCTTGTTATCGTCATCCCCATTATATGAGGCTCGGGAAACCGATTTTCGTGTTTGTAAAAAATATACCGAGAAAGCGACGTGGCGGAATGCGGGCGTAAAGTGGAGACGGTCATCGCGACCACTCGTTACAGGCTGCTGTTCCGTTTTTTTCACGCGCTATCGTCCGTTTCCCTGCTCCTTTTGGTGCTTTTTCCGATACTGTAACGGGGTATGCCCAGTGTATTGCTTGAATACACGGCCAAAGTGAGCGATGCTGTCAAAGCCCGTTTTTTCAGCAATGGCAGTCACTTTCCAGTTTGTTTCTCTCAGATACGCCCGTGCCTGCTGTACCCGGACATCCTGAAGATACTCTACTAAGGTAAAGCCTGTGGTTTGCTTGAAAATACGGCACAAATACGTGCTGCTAATATAAAAATGCCCCGCCAGTTGATCCAGCGACAGCTTCTCGGCATAGTGTGCATGCAGGTATTCAATGATCGAATATACTCGCTGCTGCTTCTCGCTGCGTTCCGGTGCAATGGTATCGGGAGCGGTAGATTGTATGCGTCTTATCCGGATAAGCAATTGGAGCAGCAAGCTTTGGAGATATATATGGCGGTATGCGTGCTCTTGATGGTACTCATCCAGCATTTGCCGGAACAGGTGCTCCAGCTCGCGTTGTTCCTCCGCCGAAGGTCGCAGCAGGAAGCTTTTCTCAGGTAAAAGAAGCGGGTTGTGGTCGCTGGACGGAGCGACAGGCATAGGCGTGGCTACAAACGATTCATCGAAATTGATCAAAATTCGCTCATGGCTGCCGCTCCCCTTGTTGCTTGTACGGTGAAAATCGTGTTTGCTGATCCAGATCAAATCGCCCTTCTGTAGCGCGTATACCCGCTGATTAATGTAGTAGTATCGTTCTCCTGCCAGCAGATAGTAGATTTCATGCGCTTGGTGGACATGGTCGGCGGACATGCTGAACGGGACCGTCCGCAGCGCTTGCTCGATGGCAAAACGGGGGGTGGCGATCATATCGACAGTCTCCTTTCATGAACGAATGCATGAGGATAATATATGCATACTTTTCGAATAAATTCACAATAAAAGCGAAGATTTTGCTCTTTTTTATACTATAAAATAAAAGCAATTCATGTAAAGGGTGTGAACCAATTGACTAAAATCAAATATGCACTTGTGGGCACTGGAGGCAGAGCCGAATTTTTTTACGGTGAAGTTGTTACCGTTTTCAAGGATACCTCGGAGCTGATCGCGTTCTGTGATGTCAATCAGACGAGAATGGATTATGCCAATCGGCTGCTGCAGGAGAAATACGACCATGAGCCGATTCCGACCTATAAAGCTCATGAATTCGACCGGATGATCACGGAAACGAAGCCGGATATCGTGATCGTCACGACCGTTGACCGAGTACATCATCGGTATATTATCCGGGCGATGGAACTGGGTTGTGATGTCATTTCCGAGAAGCCGATGACCGTGGACGAGGACAAATGCCAGGATATTTTGGACGCCATAGACCGCACCGGACGCAAGCTGCGCGTCACCTTTAACTACCGCTATGCCCCGCATAATACGAAAATCCGCGAGATTATTATGGACGGGACGCTTGGCGATGTTTTGTCGGTCAATTTCGAATGGCTGCTGAACACACAGCATGGTGCGGATTATTTCCGTCGGTGGCACCGGGATAAGCGCAATAGCGGCGGTCTGCTGGTGCATAAATCGACGCATCATTTTGACCTGATGAACTTTTGGCTCGGCTCGAAGCCAGAGACGGTATATGCAATGGGCGATTTGAAATTTTATGGCCGGGAAAATGCCGAGCAGCGCGGTGTGACGGAGTTCTACCAACGGGCTTACGGCAGCAAGGCGGCGGAAAATGACCCTTTTGCGTTGCATCTGGACCGTAACGAGCATCTGAAAAGCATGTATCTGGATGCGGAGCATGAGGATGGCTATCTGCGTGATCAAAGCGTATTTGGCGACAATATCAGCATCGAGGATACACTCAGTGTCATGGTGAAGTACAAGAACAAGGCAGTGATGAACTACTCGTTAAATGCTTACCTGCCTTGGGAGGGCTTTATCATCGTATTTAACGGCACCAAGGGACGGATGGAGGTTCGGGTATCCGAGCAGTCCTACGTTAATTCCGGTGGCAGCAAGGCAGATGAGGGTGCGTTAAAAGAGAAGACCATCACGATTTATCCTCACTTTGCCGCACCTTATGAAGTCGAAGTTGAGGAAGGTGTAGGTGGTCATGGTGGGGGCGATCCAGTCATGCTGCGGGATATTTTCGATAAGCCGGCAGAGGATCGTTTTCATCGTGCGGCCTCACATATCGATGGCGCATGGTCCATTTTAACAGGCATCGCTGCCAACCGCTCTATGCGTACAGGTCTACCAGTGAAGGTGGAGGGGCTGGTGCGTTTGTAGCGAGGCAGCAATGGGATAATAATCAGGTAGCCCCCTCCGTATTGGATTCGCGGAGGGGGTTGCTTTTTCATTGATGATCCGTCGTCAGCTTACGGGTTCCCAGTTGTTGTACAGGACGATGGTTATCGGGAAAAAGGGTGGCGAACCGGCTGATTTGGTCTGCCGACATTTCGATAGGCTGCTCCAGGACTATCCAGTTCACATGCTCGGTACATGGCGGCGTAGTCAGTGATCCGCTGTAGCGAATCGAGTGCAGGTCCTTCGGCAGAAGAGCCGCGAGATTGATTTCCTCCTCCAGAGCCGCTTCCTTGGAAACATCTGTTGGCAGTTTGGACCAAATACGGCTAAAAGCTTTATTTTCATTGCCGTTTTGAATGAGTACTCCTAAGACGGCTGTGCTACCGTTGTCGCTCTGATGGACGAAATGCAGCTCCATATCGGCATTTTTCCCATCTATTTGGTGCTCACTGGGGTGATGAAAATGAAACTGCTTTAAAGTAAATTTAGTACCGTCCAGTACAATATAATTGCTGGGGCTGGCTGCATTGATTTGAACGGTGTGTCCATTATTGAGTATGGATACTTTCGTATTGGTGTAGTGAGCCTGTATCGGTTGCTGCGTTTGCGAAGCTTCCAAACGGGTATACTCTATATTGACAGGCGATTGTTCTTGGCCGTTACCACAAGCGGCAAAATTTTTTTCCAGCTCTCCCCAATGCTCGGGTCCCTCATTTCCCTTATAGGACCAGTGCGGACTTTCCTGAACGACCGCGTGTACATTGTCAGCTACTGGGGCTGAGGTGTTGGTGGTGCTAGAAGTCGTGGACTGAGGAGTACATCCTGTTATCCATACGACCAAGAAAATGGAAAACACGCTGGATAGGCAAACTTTCCAGTTTTTTTTCATGGCTCTTTAACCTTCTTCCAGATAGAAAATGTGAAACTTTTTACATTGTAAAATATTTCACAAAGTCTCCACAAGGGTACAAGGACTTAGGAAAGAGCTTGAATATATATTTGTTTTCCTTGGGTAAAAATTATTATAATCTGTAGTGTAAATTACAAGATAATTCCATATAGCCGTTAAAGGAGAGATCACATGAAAGCAGCAATTGTTACAAAAGAAAACAAAGTCAGTATTGAAGAGAAGCCTTTACGCTCTTTGAAACATGGAGAAGCGTTAGTCCAAGTGGAATATTGTGGGGTTTGCCACACAGATTTACATGTTAAAAATGCAGATTTCGGTGATGTCACAGGCAGAGTTCTGGGGCATGAGGGCATTGGGAAAGTCATTGAATTAGGTGAAGGAGTAACCAGTCTTAAAATAGGTGATCGCGTAAGTATTGCCTGGATGTTCGAAAGCTGCGGTCACTGCGAATATTGCTTAACCGGGCGGGAAACGCTGTGCCGTGAAGTCAAAAATGCCGGATACACGGTAGACGGTGCAATGGCAGAACAATGTATTGTCACAGCTGACTACGCGGTCAAAGTACCGGATCGTCTTGACCCTGCCGCTGCAAGCAGTGTAACTTGCGCAGGGGTTACAACATATAAAGCAGTTAAAGTAAGTGAAGTCAGACCAGGACAATGGATCGGTATCTTCGGCATTGGCGGCTTGGGCAACCTGGCTGTACAATACGCAAAAAACGTATTCAATGCCAAAGTTGTAGCCTTTGACATCAGTGATGAAAAACTCGAACTGGCCAAAAAAGTCGGTGCCGACTATGTCGTTAATAGCCTGAAAGAAGACCCGGTCGCCCGGGCCAAGGAGTTAACGAAGGGTGCTGGTCTGGATGCAACTGTGATTACTGCTGTTGCCAAAACACCTTTCAACCAGGCAATCGACGTTGTGAAGGCTGGCGCGCGTGTTGTAGCTGTAGGCCTTCCAACCGATAAGATGGATCTGGACATTCCGCGTCTGGTTCTGGACGGTATTCAAGTGATCGGCTCCCTGGTCGGTACTCGTGAAGACCTTAAAGAAGCGTTCCAGTTCGCTGCAGAAGGCAAAGTCGTTCCTATTGTACAAAAACGTCCGCTTGAAGACATTAATCATATCTTCGATGAGATGGAGAATGGCAAAATTCAGGGGCGCATGGTCATTGATTTCACAAAATAAAATGATGCCGATCCACAGCTCCATAAGTACAGATTGGAATTGAGTTTTATAAGCGCGTAAGCGCCTGCTGATTGCGGGCGCTTTTTTCTATTGAACCGCTCTTTTTTTACTTTACAGCTTGTTCAGAATGTTATCCTCCAAAACAGCGGATTTATCTCCATACTCTTTAATAATATGCTTTTCTCCCCAGGCACACAGGGCATCCAGAATACTTTTCAGGCTACAACCGTATTCACTAAGCTCGTACTCCACTTTGGGAGGAACCTGATTGTAGCTGATTCGATTGACAATGCCGTCCTGCTCCAATTCCCGAAGCTGCTGAGTCAGCATTTTTTGTGTGATGGAAGGCATTAGCCGCTTTAATTCACTTGTCCGCATCTTTCCATGTGTCAAATGACACAGAATCACACACTTCCATTTCCCCCCGATCACCTCTAATGTCGCCTCAACCGAGATGTTGTATTTTTTCTGTCCCAATGCCGATCCCTCCATGTGCTTCACTTCGTGTTATACATATCTTAACTGCCTGTTTTGATCTAAATAGTCTTTGATTAAGGGTACTTTTTGGTACCTATATTACTAAAAAGTACGTACTGTTCATACTTGCTTGAATAATTCATAATAACATCTGCTGGTCGAAGATTTCTATAGATAGGAGTGAAAAACATGTCGTCAGATCAACAACGAAGTATTTGGCCGCTGCTGGCTTTAGCCGTAAGCGCCTTTGCCATAGGAACAACCGAGTTCATCAGCGTAGGGCTGCTTCCCCTGATCGCACAGGACTTGCACATATCCGTAACCATGTCCGCGCTAACTGTAACGTTGTACGCATTGGGGGTAACGATTGGGGCACCTGTCCTGACCTCACTAACATCAAGTGTTCCCCGTAAAACGCTGCTGCTGTGGATCATGATTGTATTTATAATAGGCAACAGCCTTGCTGCGGTTTCCAGCGGAATTGTGTTGCTGCTGATCGCACGCGTCATCTCGGCATTTTCTCACGGAGTGTTCATGTCCATCGGTTCCACCATCGCAGCCGACCTTGTGCCGGATGATCGGCGGGCCAGTGCTATTTCGATCATGTTTTCCGGGCTGACTGTAGCCACAGTCACGGGTGTACCTCTGGGCACCTATGTTGGGCAGCAATGGGGCTGGCGGGCCGCCTTCATGGCGATTGTAGTCGTTGGTATAGTGGCACTTATCGCCAATCTGTTGCTGCTGCCGTCTACGCTGCGCAAAGGGAACAAGACTCCTTTCCGCGAGCAGGTCAAACTGGTTACCAACGGTCGCTTGCTACTCGCATTTATCATTACAGCCCTGGGGTATGGAGGCACGTTTGTCGTGTTTACTTATTTATCTCCATTACTTCACGACATAACCGGATTTAAGCCCAATACGGTAACGTTCATTCTTTTACTGTACGGCATTGCGATTGCCATCGGGAATGTTATCGGCGGAAAAGCTGCAAACCGCAAGCCGCTTTCAGCTTTATTATACATGTTCCTGATTCAGGCTGTGGTTCTGTTCCTTCTGCTGTTTACCGTACCTTTTAAAACGGCGGGGCTGATTACGATCTTTTTTATGGGATTGCTTGCATTTATGAACGTGCCTGGTTTACAAATATATGTAGTGATGTTAGCGGAACGTTTTGCCCCCAAGGCTGTGGATGTTGCCTCTGCCGTCAATATTGCAGCCTTTAACGCAGGGATCGCGATCGGAGCTTATGCAGGCGGGCTTGTGACTGACTCGTTGGGACTCATTCATACGACATGGATCGGTGCCATTATGGTTTTTGTGGCGGTTCTGCTCACAGGCTGGAGTCGTATACTAGAAAAAAGGGATACAACTGCCTTGGTAGGCTAAAACTTATAAAAATTGGAGAGGAAGATATGGAATGACACAAAACTTGCAAAGCACAACAACCTTGCACAACGGAGTTCGCATGCCTTGGTTTGGCATCGGGGTCTTTAAAGTGGAGGAAGGCTTGGAGCTGGTCGATGCTATAAAGGCTGCTATAAAGCATGGGTACCGCAGTATAGATACAGCTGCAATCTATGCGAATGAAACAAGTGTAGGACAGGCCATTCAGGAAGCTCTTCAGGAGAATAACCTGTCGAGAGAAGAGCTGTTTGTCACGTCCAAGGTGTGGAATGCAGATTTAGGCTATGAGGAGACACGGGCAGCCTATGAGGCAAGCCTGAATAAGCTGGGCCTGGATTATCTGGACCTGTATCTGATTCATTGGCCGGTCCAAGGAAAATATAAGGAAGCCTGGAGAGCGTTGGAGTCCTTGTATAAAGAAGGACGGATCAAGGCGATCGGAGTCAGCAACTTCCAGATTCATCATTTGGAGGACCTTATGAAGGATGCAGAGATTAAGCCCATGGTCAATCAAGTGGAATTCCACCCGCAATTAACGCAGGTAGAGCTGCTGCAATTCTGTCAAAAGCACAGCATTCAATTGGAAGCCTGGTCTCCGCTCATGCAGGGCCAGTTGCTTGATCATCCGGTGTTGCAAGACATAGCAAGCAAGTATGGTAAATCGGTGGCCCAAGTGATTTTGCGCTGGGATGTACAGCAGGGAGTTGTCACCATTCCCAAGTCTACCAAGCCGCATCGGATTATTGAAAATGCCGACATCTTTGATTTTGAATTGACGCGCGACGATATGGAGCGAATTCAGGCGTTGAATGCCAATCTTCGGGTAGGTCCTGATCCAGATAACTTCGACTTTTAAATTCAGCTTATGATAAGGCGCCGTTTCTTTCTTCGTTGAAAGGAACGGCGTTTTTGTTCATATGAGTATGGAGTCACAGCATTCCACCCCCGCCATATGCTATGATAGAGTTATGGAAAAAGAGACGGTTTGGAAGCTTGTGAAAATGAAAACACTCCGGAGGGCCTCATGAATAAAACAATTGCAGATATAGCCCACATGGCCGGTGTGGCCAAGAGCACGGTATCCCGATATTTGAACGGCGGGGCTGTCAGCGTGGATACGAGACGTAAAATTGAAAAGGTGGTCAAGGCCACGGGGTATGTGCCCAATACCTTTGCCCAGAGCCTGAAGGCGAAGCGGACCAATATTATCGGAACCGTTGTGCCGCGTCTGGATTCGTTTGCGACATCTCATACGCTAATGGGGATAGATGAGGAGTTGCGTTCCCGGCATTATCAGATGCTGATCTCCAATACGAGCCAGGATGTAAAGCGTGAAATCGAAGCCCTCTATGAGCTGGGGCGGCAAAAGATTTCCGGCATTATTTTGCTGGCTGCTCAAATTACCGATGACCATCTGACCGCGATTCGTGACATTCGTATTCCGGTGTTGCTAGTGGGCCAGCAGCATGAGCAGATTCATAGCCTGATCCATGACGACTACCATGCGGGCTATGATATCGGCGCTTATGTTCTCTCGCAGGGACACCGTGAAATTGCCTACGTCGGTGTTACGGAGAAGGACGTTGCTGTTGGCGTACAGCGTAAAGAGGGCTTTAGGCAGGCTGTTCGGGATGCATTGCCTGCAGGTTCACATACGGACGATGCGTTGCGGGCTGCCGGGTATGATATCAGATACTATGAAACCGGATTTAAAATGGCCGATGCACGGATTGCTGCGTCTGCCATCTTGGATCAGTTCAAGCCGTCGTTGATGGTGTGTGCTACGGATAATATTGCGCTTGGCGTGATCAATGCGGCTTATTCCAGAGGGATTGCCATCCCGTCGGATTTATCGGTGACCGGCTTCGGGGGATACGATATTACAGAGGTTATTCACCCTGCGCTGACAACCGTGCAATACCCGTATATGGAGGCTGGACGTGTAGCGGCACAAAATATTATGCGGCTGGTAGAGCATAAACCGGTAGAGCAAGTAACAGTCATGAATTATGCACTTATTGAAAGAGAAAGCGTTGACAAACGCTAAACAGGTGGATTATAATTTCTACGAAACCGGTTCCATAGCACTCGGGCACAAGTGGAATCGGTTGCAATTCCATGGATGAAATATTTTTTTAATCAGATCGGAACCGGTTCCGATGTATTTTTTTAATGCGTTTGGAACCGGTTCCTATTACGAGAGTTTTAATAAAAATGAGGTACATCTATGAAAATGACAAACGAACAGAAGTATCGGCTGATTGAACAGGCAGAGCCAGGTGAAATAGCCAGCTTGCAGGAGAAGGTCAAGCAATGCCATTGGCGGCAGACGTTTCATATTCAGCCATCGACAGGCTTGCTCAATGATCCCAATGGCTTTTCCTATTACCAGGGTGAATACCATTTGTTCTATCAGTGGTTCCCTTTGGGAACGGATCATGGGATGAAGTACTGGTATCACTTGAAGTCCAAAGATTTGGTGACATGGGACAATGCAGGCATTGGCATCACACCAGGGGATACCTTTGATTCACATGGGGCTTATTCGGGCAGTGCGCTGGAGCATGAGGGCAAGCTGTATATGCTGTATACGGGAAATACACGGGATGAAAACTGGATCAGACATCCTTATCAATGCATGGCTGTTATGGATGAGAGCGGTCTCATTACAAAATGGGAGCATCCTGTCATTTCCAATGTACCGGAAGGGTACACAGACCATTTTCGTGATCCCAAGCTGTGGAAGGACGGCGACAGCTTTTACTGTGTGATTGGTGCCCAAAGAACGAATGCAACAGGCTGCGTCGTTCTTTATCGATCAACGGACCTTCATTCATGGCAGTTTGAGGGAGAAATACGCACAGGACTTGAGTCGTTTGGCTATATGTGGGAATGCCCGGACTATTTTGAACTGGACGGCTCGGGGGTATTGGTCTTTTCTCCTCAAGGCCTGGAGCCTTCTGGAGATGAATACCACAATATTTATCAATCAGGGTACATCATCGGCAAGCCGCTGAATACCGAGACAAGGACATTGGAGCATGGGGCGTTCCGCGAGCTGGATAGAGGCTTTGACTTCTATGCGCCGCAAACCATGGTTGATCCGCAGGGGCGGCGTATTATGGTGGCATGGATGGGATTGCCGGATATTGACTCTCCGACAGACCCGAACGGTTGGGCGCATTGCCTGACGCTGCCGAGGGAGCTTATCCTTCATGAGGGTAAACTCTTGCAGCGGCCTGTCCCTGAGCTGACTGCGCTGCGCAGAAAGCGTGAGGATCGGGTAGCTGACACGTTATCGTCAGAGAGAAAAACCTATGAGGGCTTCACGGGTACGGCCTATGAGCTGATTTGTGAGGTTGATCTTTTGAGCGCCAAGGCGTTTGGTATTGAATTCCGCGCGAGTGCAACTGAGAGAACGGTGATTAAATATGATGCCGTCAGCCGTAAGCTAGTACTGGACCGTTCGCAATCGGGCGAGCCTGTGGCGGCTTCGTATGGCGAGGTTCGGCAGTGTGCATGGAATGAAGACCATATCAAGCTACATTTGTTTGTAGATATGTCTTCGGTTGAGATTTTCGTCAATGATGGGGAAGAGGTGTTCACCAGTCGTATTTTTCCGCACCCAGAGAGTGACGAAATACACTTTTTTGCTGACAAGGGAGAGGCTCTCTTCCAAGCGGTAAAATGGGGTTTTACGGAGTAGGCTAATTCACCAAGTGGATCGTTAATCATCAATAACATAACGGAATGAACGAGAGGATGGACATCATGGCAGAAAACCGGGAAATTGCCAAAGAAGTGATTGAAGCGATTGGTGGGAAGGAAAATATTGCATCCTTTGCCCACTGTGCGACACGTCTGCGGATTATGGTGCATAACAAGGAGAAGATTGATCAGAAAAAGGTTGAGGAGATCGACAAGGTCAAGGGTGCTTTCTTTAATTCAGGTCAATATCAGATTATTTTTGGTACAGGAACCGTAAATCGGATTTTTGAAGAGGTTGAAAAGCTTGGCGTGACCGGATCCTCGAAAGAAGAGGTGAAAAGTCAGGCGAAAAAGGAAGGAAACGTATTCCAGCGCTCGATACGTACCTTCGGTGATGTCTTTGTGCCGATCATTCCTGTGCTGGTCGCTACAGGGCTGTTCATGGGTCTGCGCGGCTTGCTCACACAGCCGCAAATTCTCGCTCTGTTTGGCATGACGGCAAAGGACATTTCACCTAATTTTCTATTGTTTACACAGGTGTTAACGGATACCGCCTTTGCTTTTCTGCCTGCGCTGGTCGCCTGGTCAGCCTTTAGAGTATTCGGCGGCAGCCCGGTATTGGGTATTGTGCTTGGTCTGATGCTGGTGAACCCGGCTCTGCCCAACGCTTATGGTGTGGCGGACGGCTCTGCCCACCCCTTGACGATGCTCGGATTCATTCCTGTCGTGGGCTATCAGGGCTCGGTATTGCCAGCCTTTTTCGTAGGCTTGATTGGAGCCAAGCTGGAGCGGGCGCTGCGCAAACGGGTGCCTGAAGCGCTGGATCTGATCCTTACACCGTTTTTGACACTGTTAATCATGATTACACTCGGGCTGTTTGCCATCGGTCCGGTTTTCCATTCCTTCGAAGAATGGGTGCTGCACGGAACGACCTTTGTACTTGATCTGCCTTTTGGTATCGCAGGGATTATCATCGGTTTCTTGCATCAAATTATCGTCGTTACGGGTGTGCATCATATATTTAATTTTCTGGAAATTCAACTGCTTGAAAAGACTGGTGTGAACGCATTCAACGCGATCATTACCTGCGCCATGGCTGCTCAAGGTGCCGCTTGTCTGGCGGTTGGACTGAAAACGAAGAACGCCAAGCTGAAAGCGTTGGCACTTCCTTCCTCGCTGTCTGCTTTTCTTGGGATTACAGAGCCGGCTATTTTCGGTGTCAACCTGAGATATATGAAGCCTTTTGTTATGGGGCTGATCGGTGGGGCAGTTGGTGGTTTTATCGCCTCCATCTTCCATTTGGCGGCAACAGGTATGGCCATTACAGTCATTCCGGGCACGTTGCTCTACATGAACCATCAGCTTCCGCTTTACATTTTGGCGAACTTGGCTGCTATGGCTGTAGCGTTTGTCCTGACCTGGATGTTCGGCTATAACGATAAAATGCTGGAGGAAGTCAAAACAGCGGGTTCCTCCAATTAACATCGCCGTGGTGGTACGAATAAGCACACGTATATAAATGAACTGTAACGGTCGTTCTGTCTTGGAGAGAAGTATCCAAGCGGGGCGGCCGTTTTTATGATAGATGCAGCTGAGGTTCATGTCACTGCCTCCTGACTGGGTTTTCATACCGGCTGTTAGCCACTGCCGCGACGATATTCCGTTCTGTCTCCTTTACGGCCTCATCACCGTATCGTTCAAGCTGGATTTCTTCCAGCGTCTTGCCTCTCGTCTCCGGAGCCATCAGGATGCCGATTAGAGCCGATACCAGCAGGAAGCCGATCATGATCAGCCCCGACATCTTGAAGCCGACGGAGGACAGCATCATAGGCACCACCAGCGAGATCAGACCAACCGCCACGCGGGCTACGCTGAACAGGAAGCCCTGCGCTTTGGCCCGATACTTCGTATGAAACAGCTCTCCGGCCCACAGTCCGTAGAAGGCCTGAGCGCCGAAGCCAGCCGCCACGCCCCACAGAACGACGAAAATAATCAGTTCGGCGTAGCCCATGCCGCCGAAGGCCAGAACAAGCCAGGCCGCAATGCCCATAAAAGCGCCGATGCCGAAAAGGACCTTGCGGTTCATTTTGTCCCCCAGCTTTATAAAGACGAAGTAGGTGGATGCAACAGTCAGCACCCAGAGGAACGCCTGGAGAAGATTGGCCTCTGCCGCGGTAAGCCCGCCGACTTTCTGATAAATATAAGGCATGAAATAACCCATGACCCCGGCAACCAGATTCCAGAAGCAGTAGATGCCGAGCAGCAGGACGATCGCTTTCAGGTTGGCCTTGTTCGTGAACAATTCCTTGACGGAGCTCTTCGTAGCGCGTCCCTTGGCCTGCAGCTTGACTTCCTTTGCCTTCTCTTCTTCCCAAATCTTGCTCTCGTTAATCTGCTGCTGCATGATCCAGGTGATCAGCGCGATGACAAACAGCTGGCCGAAGATGATCCGGCTACCCAAAAGACCGAGCGGGGCCAACGCACCCGAGAGCAGCAGCGAAATGGCGGGACCTATCGACCAGGCCAGTTGGCCGTAGCCGACCCGTGATGCGCGTGCGTCCGCCGGGGCTTCTTCGGAAATGTAGGTCCAAGCCGCGGGGATGGCGGCACCGACCGCTACCCCTGTGATGATATAGCCGGCCAGCAGCATCGGGAAGTTGAAGGACAGAGCGACGAGCAGTACGCCGAGCATGTAGACGAGAAGGTCGTACTTGTAGATCAGCTTTCTTCCGTATTTATCAACCAGATAGCCACCGATCAGGGCGCCGATGGCCGAGCCAAAACCGTTGGCGCTCAACGCTCCCAGCAGACCGACCTTGACGTCGTTCAGGTTCAAATACTCGACCCACAGGGACAGTCCGCCCGCTCCCGCAACAATGGAACCCGCTTCGAGATAATTGGACATTGCGACCGTAACCGTCGATTTCAAATCGGATTTTTTGCCTTTTACCGCTTGGGTTGTCATTGCGGCACACCTCCGTTAAGTGCATGCCGTCTATGTCCCAGGTGAAAGACCTCCGACAATTCGATCGACACCGGACTGTGATTCGGATTCGTCTCCATAATGTCCTTCATGTAGTCCCACCATCTCCTGCACACCGGCGTGTCGGCGGATTTCGCCCATAGCTCTTCGTCTTCGATTTCCAAGTACGCGAACAAAGTATGGGAATCGGCATCCAGGAAAATGGAATACGTGGACACTCCATGCGCGAGCAGCATTTCCTCCATTTCCGGCCACAGCTCATCGTGACGTTTGCGGTATTCTTCGTGGCAGTCTGCAAAAACCTTCATGATCGATGCCTTGCGTATCATTTCATCCGCTCCTTTCCGTTCGTGAAACGGCCGACAGTTGTTACCGTTTACATTTATAACTATAAAGCTGTGCCGCCGATCCGGTTAGGAGAGGATATTCAGTTTGGGTAGACAATTTTCGGGTCTTTCGGTTTCGTCAACGCTCTTTCCTCGGCGCCTGCTGCCGGGAATCCCGGTAATGAGAAGGCAGCTGACCAAAGTGCTGCTTGAACAGCCGGCTGAAATACTTGACGTCCTGGTAGCCCACGCTACGGCTGACCTCCTGCTGCTTGCACCCCGGGTCCTGAAGCAGCCTTCTGGCCTGTTCCATCCGCATCCGGGTCACATAATCCAGTACGGTCTCCCCGGTCTGTAACTTGAAGTATTCGCAGAAGTAAGTGGGATTCAAGTAGACGGCGTCCGCGATTTTCTTGATCGTCAGGCTGCTTCCGAGGTTTTCCTGAATCCAGGCCTTCGCCGCTTCGACGGGTTTTATGTTCTGCTGTGTCCGCGCTTCCACCAACGCCTCAGCGGCCCCCCGCGCTTCCGTTATCACCGCCCGGCGCAGCTCCTGGAGATTCACGGCTTCCTGTACCGCCTGCAGGGCGTTCTCCACCGACTTGGCGACGCCTTTCTCGCCTCCGCTCTCCAGCAGCGTCGAGTGGATCAGCAGCATCAGATTGGCAGCCGCCTCCCTGATCCGTGCAGGCGAGGAATAGCCCTCAATCCGCGAAAACAGCTGTCGACATTCGCTTTCCGTCCGGTCCGGTTCGGCCTGCTCGATGCTTCGTTTGATTTTTTGCAGAAGAGCCGCAAGTCCCCCGTCTTCGTTCCGCTCCCTGCCTTCCTCCGCTGTGTCTTCAAAGCGGAAGACCTTATTGCCGCCGTTCAACAGTCGGTGCTGCACCGCCGCCATGCACTGTCTTTTGATCATGGGCAGCAGGTACAGATCCTCGATCCAGTCGCCGTAACCGACCGAAACGGTAAACGGCGTAAAGCTTCTAACCGCCCGACAGATCCGTTCTCCGGCCTCCTCGGCCCTAGAATGCAGCTCTTCAAACGCAGATTCCACTGGGAGAGCCAGCAGGGCCCAGAACTCCGAATGCTCGCCCTTCCAGACCCAGCTTGCTCCGCCGATCTCTCTTTGCGATTCCTCCGTCACTTCAGTAATAATGTTCTCAAGCGCGTAGAAATACGCCTTCCAGTCTTTATCTACAAACGTCCGGGCCTTGACTGGCATGGAGTCCAGGCTGATGTACATCAGCAGAAACCGCTCCTCGGGAAACTGGCTCACCCAATAACCGAGATGGGTTAAATCCGTATCCGCCGCTGTAATGTAGGCCAGAGCCTGGGTCTGTCTAGTCCGTTTTAACAGATCTTCCTTTTTGACAGAGTCGATCCGCTGATACCGTTCAAGCCTGCGTCCTTCGATTTTCGCCTTCATTTCCTCCAGACGGACGGCGAACTGCTCGCGATCGATCGGCTTGAGCATATAATCCGCCGCTCCGCCCCTTAGCGCGGACTGTACATATTCAAAATCATCGTAACCGGTAAGGACGATCGCGAAAAATTCATACTTCTTCAGCGTCTCTTGGATCAACGTTAATCCGTCCATTTCCGGCATCCGGATATCGGTAATCAGCAGATCGACGGCTCCGCCGCAGCTGTCCAGATACCGGAGCGCCTGCTGTCCGTCCCCCAAAGCGGCAACGACCTCCCATTCCTTGCCGAGAGAGGTCACCAGCCGCTCCACTCCCCGGCAGATCCGGGGCTCGTCGTCTACGATCAACACTTTGATAGGATCCATAGCCATATGCTCCTTAAGTGATTTCCGGTTACTCGGGCAGTCCGTCAATCGCTTCCCGGTCAAGCAACGGAATGCGGACAACAACGGTCGTACCCTTGCCGTACTGGCTTTCCAGCCGTAAACCATATTCCTTGCCAAGCATAAACTGGATGCGCGCATGTACATTTTTTAAACCGAATCCCGAATCCTTCCGCTCGGTCACCGACTGCTTAAGCTGGCCGTTCAGTTCCTCCAGCCTGGCTTCCGGAATGCCAGGACCGTTATCGATCACCCGGAACTCAGTGCAGGCGTGAGATCTTCCTTTTTCAACGGTCTGGGTGATTACGATACGGACATGCAGCCGATGCCTGGCCTCCATGCCGTATTTGATGGCATTTTCGACCAGCGGCTGAAGGATAAATTTCGGCGTATAGAGAGTCGCATCTCCGGTATCGATCACTTCGAACGAAAGGCGGTCCTCAAACCGGAAGCTTTGGATGGTTAGATAATCCCCTACATGGCCGATCTCCTCTCCTACGGGAATAAAACGAGCTTTATTGGATACCGAAAAGCGAAGCATCCGCCCGAGCAGTGCCACCATTTTGACCACATTTTCCTTCTCGCCCTCTTCGACGGCCATGCTGATCGTCTCAAGCGTGTTGTACATAAAATGGGGATTGATCTGAGACTGCAGGGCGTACAGCTCGGCTTCCTTCTGGCTCAGCTCGATCTGTACATTCCGCCGGATCAGATCCTGAATCGTCGCCACCATCGAGGAGAAGCTGCTGGCCAGCATGCCGACCTCGTCTTTGGTGTGTATGCCAGGATCGACGTTGAAGCGGCCCCGCTCGACCTCGCGCATCAGTCGGCTCAGCTTCTCCAGCGGACGCGTGACGCGGAACGAGAACAGGATGGAGATGACGATCGTTATGACCGCGAACCCGATGAACAGATAGTTGGTCACCTTCCACACAAGCTCGGACCTTCGGGTCATGTCCTGAAGACGGGTGCTGTGCACGAGCAGCCAATCGTACGAGGCGGACGAAGAAATGCTCATGATCGTGCTATCCCCGGAGAAGGTCTTCAGGAAGCTTCCGCTGTGCACCGGATAATCCGGCAGCTCGCGGTCAAAGGTCCCGATTAAACTCCGGTCGGTATGGTAGAAGATCTCTCCTTGATCATTCATCAGCCAAAAGACGGCGTTCTCGCTCTGTTCAAATCCCTGCAAAATGTCATCGATAAAAGCCAGCCGGACGGCAATGAACATCGTCCCAAGGTCGGTCCGGTTCTCCACATCGCCAATCTGTTTTATGATGATGAGAAACGGTTCGCCGCTTTGGAATTTGAGGCTGAAATCGGTCGAGAGCAGCATTTTTGCTTTGCCCCTCAAATCAAGGTCCTGTCCGTAAGGAATCAGCGGACCACCCCCGCTCATCCCCGTATATTCCATCCGGGCGGCAGAGAACAGACGGTTCTTGGATAGAATGAAGACGCCCAGCACGTCCGGATTGCTTCCTTCCAGATAGGTCGCCGACATGTATTTGTTCATGACATATTTATCATTGTTCAGGTCTGCACTGCTCTGGTACGATCCTTTCCGCAGGATGCGAACCGCTTCGCCCGAGTTGAACAGCTGCTCTGGAAGAGCCGTCAGCTGCTTGATGCGCTGGTCGATCATCAGGTTGGCCTGACCCAGAAACCTCGGCATATACTCCCCGATTTGCTCGACGATGGAGGAGGTATACTGCCGATAGGCGACTACGCCGAGTACGGATATGGGAATAGCCGTCAAGACGATATAGACGATGATCAACTTGATGCTGAGCCGGAAATCCCGGAAACGGAAGCTTTTCCCTCTAAAAATCATATTCGTCCACATTCGCCTTCGTAAAATCGAGCGGATCTCCCATAATCACCGTATCATCTTTCACCCGGATCTCTCCCACATTGCGTATCGTTTCCCCGTTGACGGGACTGACGCTGTCCAGCAGATTGTTGGCCAGAACCATCGTCAGGTAGCCCAGCTTCTTCGGGCTCCAGAGCGTAACGTTCCGCACGGTTCCGTCATTCAGATAGGGTCTCATTAAATTGGGCGTCGACAAGCCGACAATATGAATCCGTCCGGCCGCTCCTCCGTCCAGCACCGCCTGAGCGGCGGC
>NZ_JH601040.1:64580-112022 GCF_000245715.1 Paenibacillus sp. Aloe-11
AGACCTGCCGATCATCCCTTTCAGCTGGGGGTACGTCTGCAGCAGCTTGACCGAGGCGCTGTAGGCTTTTTGCGAGTCATCGTCGGTCGCCACGGTCGCCACCAGCGTCATGCGCGGATAATATTCCTCGTTCTGAACCTTGATCCATTTCACCCACTCGCCCATATTGGACGCCCCCGCTGTTCCGGTGAGGATCGCATACTGTCCTTGTTCGTCCATTTGCAGTGCAAGCGCATCCATAAGATGGCGCCCCAACGTTTCGGGATCGACCATATTGATGAACAGCTCTCTGGTATCTTTGGCGGCATCCGAATCCCAGGTAATAACCCGGATATGGCGGTTCTGTGCTTCCTTCAGCACCGGCGCCAGCTTCTGCGAATCATTCGCTGAAACCGCCAGCAGGTCTACGCCCCTCGCCATCAGATTGCGGATCGAACGGATCTGCTGCTCCGTATCGGCGACGGGCGAACCTTCGTAGATCAGCTTCACCCCAAGGTCCTTGGCCGCTTCCCGGGCTCCGTCCTCCACTTGATTAAAGTAAGAATTCCCGGTGGCTTTGGGCACCATGCCGATCGTGTAGGCATAAGGCGCTTCGGAGGCTTCGGCTGAGGGCTGAGGCTTAATGTCTGAAGAATAGATGACTTTATACTGCGTCTCATCCCCGGACCTGCAGGCCGCAGTAAACAGAACCAGTAGCAAAACGATCAAAACCGGTCTACAGCGGTACGTATCCATACATCCTCCCATTCAGCAGCGCTGTGTCATGATACGATCATCATACCAAACCCGTCGGCCGACCGGAACCGTAAAAGAGCATAAGCAAACATGCCGGGCGCCGGCTTAACGGCCGTCCACCCGGCATGATCAGCGAGTAAGAATACAACGAATGAGAGATTAAAGTTTGGTTTGCAAAGCGTACATGTGATGGTTTGTTATGGCTTAGACAGGTTCGAGACATGCTCTAAACGATCGAAGAGCGCTCATCCAGAAATTCGGACGGGGAGCAGCCTGTTAACCGTTTGAAGATTCGATGAAAATAGGAGACATCACTATAGCCGACATACTCTGAAATTTCACGAATCGTCAGCCGGGACTCGGTCAGCATGTAGATGGCCGTTTTAATGCGCTGCGTATGTACATGCTCGCTGATGGTTTGGCGTGTTACCTCACGTAGCAGTGTGGCGGCGTAATTGGGTGTTTTGCGGATGACGTCGCCAAGCTCTTCCTTCGTCACTTTTTCCCGATAATGATTTTGGATATACTGTTTCATATACTCCACATGCCGTTCTTTTTCGCTGGAAATGACGCCTTTGTTCCATTCCTGATTGGTATAAATCATCGTCTCGGTCAGTAGACAGTCAGCCATCAGCTCATAGTAGCTTGGGCGCTCCGTCCATTGGTAATATACCGACTTGATCCGTTCATGCAGCATATCGTAGCATCCGAGCTTGATCGACAGCGGCTTGTCTATATTCAATATGGGAAGTACGTTATGCGTACATGTTTTGCGGCAATGTATCACATACTTGGTATGAAAAAGCGTAGGGATGCTCTTGCCATAGTAGGGTAGATGTCCAGGCAGAATCAGGACCTCTCCCTTGCCGAGAATGAACTTGCGATCGTTCACCCAATATACACATTTTCCAAAGGTGACCAAAACGAACATGAGGTTGTCGTTGTCGCTACCTGGACCAGCCTTTTCGTACCAGTCTACGCCATGATCCTGTCGTATGTCCAAGATTGTAATCATGAAGCCACTCTCCATGTCTTAAAAATTCACTATACTGTACTATAATACAGTCATCATACTATAGTTCATAGTCTTGTCGCACCGGTATAGGTAAAATAAAAGTCATAAAAAGTGTAAATAGATAGAACAGCAAGATGGAATAGAAACCATACTGGAATTACGACCAAATAGTAAAGACATTCAGGAGGATGACATTTCTATGCTTAAAACGAAAATTATTTGTACGATGGGACCTGCCTGTGACTCCGTTCATTTGTTAAAGGAAATGATTCAGGCCGGTATGACAGTAGCCCGCTTGAACATGGCTCACGGGGAACTGGAGGATCACGTTAAACGTATTGAAAATGTGAGACAGGCTGCGAAGGAACTGGGTACCTTTATTCCTGTCATGATGGATATCAAAGGACCTGAAATACGGATCGGCAAGCTGAGAGAAGCATCCTGTCTGCTGAAACCAGGCAGCCAGCTGATTCTGACTACAGAAGAGATTTTGGGGGACGAGCACCGTATTTCGGTGAATTACCCGGATATGCCAAAGGACATTAAACCAGGCGACCGCATTTTGATTGACGATGGTTTGGTAGATCTGACTGTAGCCTCTGTTGAGGGTACTGAAATGATTTGTAATATTGTAAGCGGCGGTGTTTTGAAGCCGAGAAAAGGTGTGAATCTGCCAGGGATTCATACGACTCTTCCAGGCGTGACGGAGCGCGACGTGAAGCACATCCAATTTGGGGTGGAGCAGCGTATCGAGCTTATTGCGGCTTCTTTTGTGCGTAAAGGCGACGATATCCGTGAAATCCGTGAGATTTTGAAAGGACATCAAGCCGAGCATGTACAAATTTATTCCAAAATTGAAAATGCTGAAGGCATGGAAAACCTGGATGATATTATTGCGGCTTCGGATGGTATCATGGTAGCCCGTGGTGATTTGGGCGTTGAAGTGCCGATTCAAGACGTGCCTGTGATGCAAAAAGAAATGATCGACAAGTGTAATCTGGTCGGCAAACCGGTAATCGTAGCTACACACATGCTGGAATCCATGCAAGTCAACCCGCGTCCGACGAGAGCTGAAGTAAGTGACGTATTTAATGCGGTTATGCAAGGAGCCGATGTAGTGATGCTGTCGGGTGAATCTGCCGCAGGTAAATATCCTGTCGAGTCCGTTCGTACAATGGCTGCGGTAGCTGCCAGAGCGGAATCGCAGTTTGATTACCAGGAGCAGTTCGATAAGCGCAGAGCGCGCCAAAGCACGAACATTACCGAAGTGATCAGTCAGGGTGCGGTTAGCTCCTCTCTTGAGCTGGATGCCAAAGCGATTATTACCTCGACTGCCAGCGGATTCACGGCGCGGATGGTGTCCAAATACCGTCCGAAGGCTCCGATTATTGCGGTTACCCCGAACAATACGGTGTTCGCTAAAATTTGTCTGTTGTCCGGAGTATTCCCGGTCAAAGGGGATAAAGTAGCGACAACGGATGAAATGTTCGAATCCTCAATCCGCAATGCCTTGAATGCAGGGTATATCCAAAAAGGGGATACCATCGTGCTGTCAGCGGGCGTTCCTGTTGCAGAGGCCGGTGCGACGAATCTGATCAGAGTACATCAAGTGTAGGCTAAATATAGATAACAAAAAGGCGCTGATTCCCCGTGGGGTCAGCGCCTTTTTCGCGTCTCAAGTTTACAGCCCAAACACACTTTTAGCAACGACCTGTGTCAATTCTGCCTTATGAGCTTGATATTGCTCCAGCGTAATGCTCTTATTGGCCAGTCGTTGATCCAATTGCTCCGTTAACTGAGCTACCTGCAAGTCAACGATAGCCTGAGCGTCCCGTTTATGGGTTGAGGCAATATCTGCCAAGGTTTGACCGTTATATAGCGCATCATACAATTGTTCATCCGAGGATATGCCCAATGTATCCAGCAGCTTATCATCCTTGGACGCTTCATTATCCTGTACCTGCGGGGCTCTCTCCGGAGCCAGTGCAGCAGCATTAGCCCGACTTCCCCATGTAGAGGACTGCCCAATCGACAACGCCAGCAACAGTGTGCAGATGACCATTATTCGTTTTCGATTCATAAGTGTAAATCTCCTTTTGTTTCATTAAAATTGTGACAGAGTGCGAACGGTATATGGATATCCAACGGGAGTCATGTTTATGCCTTTAGTCCATCCGGCTTATGTAGTAACCAGATCGTTAAATACATCATACACGCCCAATCTTAGCGCCAGCTTAAGACTCGTTTAAAATAAACTAAAAGAGGACGTTATAAACAGGTAACACCCAAAAAAATTCACAAATCACCAAAACAGGATGTGATCATTTGGCTGTCGGCCTCTTATCCTTCGTTGTCCACAACCTTTTTAGAGCATGTACCCCGAGCAGCAACAATGGTAAAAATAAACCTATAGATAGTGCATAAGGAATCCATGTCTTTGTATCATAAGTTTGCTGATAAGGAACATTGGGATATACGGTAATGGACATCACGACTAAAATGATCCCGAGAGGAAGCACCAGCTGCTGACTGCTTTTCAATTGAAAAATTTGGGCTATTGCTGTCACAATGGAGTACATATACAGCGTGAGTCTGAAAAAGAGCGAAATAAACCACATGGTAGCCATGATCGCTTCAATGCGCTGTAGAAAATGACCAATATTGATTTTTTTGGCTAACGCATAGCTTGGATATATATTGTTTGCCGTTATTTCAGGGCCTAGCACCAAAATAGCCAATGTAATGCTCACGACCAGTATCAATCCGCCAATCAAGCTCCCAATGATAAAAGCTTTGCGGGCTTGATCGGAACGATCTGCAGAAGCTGGAAAAATCATTAGCAAAACGATATGAGGCAGATACGCAGTGCTCACAAAGGACAGCGCTGCAGGCCAGATAGGCCCGACTCCCGCCTCCAGCACAGGTTGTACGTTTTCCAGCTTTATATTGGACACCACTAAAACCGTAAAAGAAAGGTAGAGCAGGACAAATAATGGAAACATCATTTCAGCAGAACGGGCCAGCACCTCCAGCCCCAGACGAACAGCAAATAATACAATAACCACAAAAAGAATGTTTACCGCCTGAATCGGTGTTTCCGGTATCATTTGGGTGGTCATAAAATTCCCCAAATAAAATAAAACCGGAGCAGGAGCATTGATAAATAATAATGAAAAAAACAGGAGAGCAACGGCTTTGCCTAACCATTTTCCCAGTAGGGCTTCCATGATTTCAACCAGGGTCATCTGCGGATACAGATCTGTAATTTTGATGTACAAATACACAATAAGAAGCCCGCACCCAACTCCGACGAGCGAGGCAATCCACGCATCCTGTTTGGCTACAAGCGCCATGCCTGAAGGGATGATGAGGATTGTACTTCCTATCGTAAATAAAATGGTTAAGACCATGAGCTGGTGTGCGGAAATTTTGGTCTGTCCAGGCACCGTTTTCACCTCGTTTTTATTTGATTAATCCAATACGGATTAGGAAATCGCTGAATGGTCTATACAGGGCTGTGATCCAGTCTAGAGGAGTGGGAATTGTCCAGGATAATGCCTTGGCGCTACTGATCCCGATCCCAAGTAGAAGGAGGATGGAAAACAACCAAAGCTCTTTTTTTAACCCCTTTTTCCACATGTAGGGGACCTCTAACAAGCAGATCACAGCAGCAAGCACCAGTATGCCCAGCACTTTCACCATATTAGACAGCATATTTCAGCACCTTCTTTTCCATGGTAATGGTCTATGCAGGGGTTATATCTCAACCAGGACCTGGCACGGGAATTTACTCCTTAATATTATTCAGAAATGAGCTGCCAATTGTGCCCAAGCGCCGAAGCTTGAAATTGACCTTGATATTTACGGGCAAGTCTGCAAAGTACTCACGGCTCCAATTGTTTTTAAGTGTATTCCAGGCCTTCGGGTTAGCGCGACGAATGGCTTCGCCGAATCCAAAGATGTCAGACTTGTACGATTTTTGCGCTTTTCTGACGGCTGCTCTCATAGTCTCTTCTAACTTTTCTTCCCCTCTCTTCTCAATGTCATAAATCGTGCTCACCTTGGTCAGATCCAGACCGATACATTCGACTTCTCCCACGTTGGCTTCAACCTGCAATTTAATATTGATTCGGGGCTCCCCCCGATTGACCGCTCCTTTTATGGTAGCTTGGGTTCGAATAATTTCTATGGTTACTTTGCCGCCTTTGGGACAGGCAACATGATTTACAGAGCTTCTTACTTTACCGGTAATATAGTTGTAGCCCCTACTTTCGTCCTCATTTAACCAGCCGATTAATTTGTCTTTTTTGAACACAGCCATTCCGGAATATTCTAGTTGGGCGGCAGTGGCGATCTTTTCGACATTTTCTTTGGTCTCTCCCACTTCTTTATTGCCAACGATCTGAAGCCCTGTCAAGACAGGCTCTATTCCTTGACTGGTGAGAGCTGCAATCAATTCATCCAAGGTTATAGTCATACTAGGTGACCAGCTTTTTTCAGATATTTCCAAGGCGGAAAACAAGTCATTTGCCGGAATCGGGTCCAGGGGTGTTAAAATTTTCAGTACATCCTCCGCACTTGCATCCTTTGACAATACCAAGTAGAAGTCGGTGCGGAAATGATGGTCTCTTGACATAAAATCAAGAGCTTTGGCCATGCCGTCCGTGGCCATCGTCTCACCAATCACACAGATGCGAAGATGGGAAAAATAGATTTTTCGAGGACTTGTTTTCGTCATTTTCCGGACGGCCTCAAAAATGGTCTCGGCTTTGGCTGTATATAACGTGGTGGGAGCCCGCCCAATCCCACCACCACCTTTAGCTGATACCTGACCCGGGTCTACGACTTGGACGGAAACCTGGAATTGATCGCCCAGCTTATCGATTCCCATACCGACAGCGATGGCAAGCTCATTTAATTCCGTGCGGTTCCAACAACCAGTGAGAAGCAAGGTCATTGTAAGAATCAGGAGCAGACAGGCGGCCTTCCGTTTCACGATTTTCGACTCCTTTCCATTTGTGCCGATCCTCTCTATTTCATTCTCGCGATTTTCGGGGCGGGGTACTGTTCCGGCGATTCACGTTCTTCTGATTAATTAACCTGGGACGGGAAATCATCATCCAGTGAGGGAGCCGAAATAAGGTATCCTTGGTGTCTGACGGAACCAGAGGCGCTAAAGGGGTCATATATGGAACGCCAAACGAACGAAGGCTGCACATATGCAGGATGAGTGCAATGCCTCCGACAATAATTCCGAACAATCCGAATGAAGCGGCAAGCCCCATCAGAGGAAATCGCAGCATACGAAAAGCAATGGACATATTATAGGCAGGAAGAACGAAGCTGGAAATTGCCGTAATGGATACGACAATGACCATCGCCGCTGATATGATCCCGGCCTGGACAGCCGCTTGTCCGATGACAAGCGTGCCTACGATAGAGACGGCCGCTCCGATATACTTGGGCATGCGGACCCCGGCTTCCCGCAATATTTCAAAAGTCAGTTCCATCATGAGCGCTTCAATAAAGGCAGGGAAGGGTACGGCTTCCCGCTGTGCGGCCAAACCGATCAATAATGAAGTTGGCAGCATTTCCTGATGAAACGTAGTGATGGCTACATATAAGGACGGTCCAAGCAGGGAAATAAAGACCCCGATGTAACGAAGAAACCTTATGAAGCTGCTGATGTCTGCACGCTGATAATAGTCCTCAGCCGCATGCAGGAAGGAAACAAACAGTGCGGGGACGATCAGTACATAGGGGGTCCCATCCACCAATATGGCAATTTTCCCTTCCAGGAGCTCGGCAGCGATGACGTCCGGGCGTTCGGAGTTGTACACGGTCGGAAAAGGGGTAAAGGTTTCATCCTGGATTAACTCCTCGATATACCCGCTTTCGAGAATGCCGTCTACATCAATACGATTCAGCCGCTCATGTACCTCTGCGACTAACTTATCATTCGTGATCCCCTTGATGTACATGACGGCCACATCGGTCTTGGTCACGCGGCCGATTTGTTTGGTTTCCAGCCACAGATTTGGATCTTTAATTTTGCGTCGGATCAAGGCCGTATTCGTGCGCAGTGTTTCTGAAAAACCTTCCCGCGGCCCGCGAACGACATTTTCTGAGGCAGGCTCGCTAACCCCTCGATCCTTCCATCCCCGTGCGCTGGCTACGATTCCCTCAGTCTGACCGTCAATTAAAATGACTGCATCTCCCGACAATAGCGCGTTATATAGGTCTTTAAAGTCGGTGATATCATGGATGCCACCGATGGTCAGGGCGTAATCTTTCAAAATTTGCATGACATTAGAAGAGGTTTGAATCCTGCTTTCTACGTCCCTGGACAGGCTATTATCCAACATTATTGACTCCATGATGAAGTCGGAGATTATATTTTTATCCGCTAAACCGTCGGTATAGAGAATAGCGATGATTTGGTCACCATCCTTGCCAATGCGAACTTCTCTGATGATGATGTCCGTACTGTTACCTACGGTTTGTCTGATCCGCTGAAGGTTTTGTCCAAGACTTGCACTGAACGGTTCCCCTGAATATGTAGGCTGTTTCTCAGTATTCTGGACAGGCAATTTATTAAACTTTCTAGGGGTGCTTCTTTTCCGAAAACGCATGAACGTTCTCCCTCTCCTTGAGGATGCTTTTTAATCCAGTATGGACGCAGGGGTCTCCTGATAAACTTATTGATGGAATTTTGATGGGGAAGGGAAGAAGGGATATGTAATCTGTTGGCGATACCAAGTTTTCGCGTTAAACTGATTGTAATTGAACTGCTGGGAGGAGACCGACTGATGTCCAAAGCAGACCATATGTTATCCATTCTCTGGATGTTAAAGCAGCGTAGACGAACCGCGGGCGAATTAGCGGAAGCGCTGGAAATCAGCGTTCGTTCGGTATACCGTTATATAGATGCGCTGTGTGTCAGTGGGGTTCCGGTTATTGCCGATGCCGGGCCTGGTGGTGGCTACTGTCTGCCTGATAACTTCGTCGAAGCACCGCTGTTCTTCGATGCCGAAGAGCAGAAGGCGCTTGTCCAGGCAGCCGCTTTCGTCCGTGGGACGGGATATCCGTATGTCCAAGCTCTTGACCGGGCGCTGGATAAACTGAAGCGTTACAGCAACGTCCAACAAATTGAGCGGATGGAGAGCCATGAGCGCGGGATTGAAACGCTTTATACCTCTAATGCGGCAATGGCGGAAATTTTGCAAGAGCTTGAATCAGGCATAGCGAACGGAGATACTCTGGAAATGGAATACCGCAAGGGAAATGAAGAAACAGTCTCCTTACGTTCCATTGATCCTTATGGGCTTGTACTTTGGAAGGGGCAGTGGTACATCGTTGCTTATTGCCACCACCGACAGGAGATCCGTAGCTTCCGTGTCGACAGAATTACCGGACTCCGGTGTAGCGGCACAAGCTTCATACGTCCTGTCGATTTCTCTGCGCGTGATTATCTTCTGCAGAGCTTGCTTCCCGCCCGGGAAAAAGAGGACAAGTTGGTTGCTGTGGTAATTGAGTCATCTGAAGTGGTATTAAATGATCTTTGCAGTCACTGGCTATTCGGGCATACTTTGGAGCAGCGGCAGGAGGGCTGGGCCCGGTTTCTACTGGACGAAAGCTCGTTATTCACCTATGCCCCATATTTTCTGTTGCCTTATGGAAAAACGCTGCATATTCGGGAGCCAGCGGCGTTGAAGCAGCGGTTGGTGGTAGTCGCCACGGAAATGGCTCGCCATTACGAAAATTAATTTTATCTCCTTGGGAACACTGACCGTAGCTGTCAGTGTCCTTTTTGTATAGTGTAAGCGTGTCTTAAGCATGCATGAAAGTACAAGCACATATGATTAAGGAGGAATGAAGCATGAAAGAACTGAAATATGAGTTCTATATTGGGGGAACGCCGGAACAAGTATGGGCCAGCCTGGTTTCCCCGGAGTACGTGCAGCAAATCTATTACGGAAGCATAATCCGTTCCAGCTTCAAGGAGGGGGAATTGCTGGAGTATATCGGGCCGGGCGCTGAAGGTGAGGAAACCGTTCACGTGTACGGGACGCTGCTGGAGTACGCTCCCTTGAAAGCCCTGCGTTTTACGCATAAGGTAGGCCCCTCTTACCTGAAAGGGCAAGAGAACTATGAATCCCGTATTTCCTGGCTGCTAGAGCCAGTGGGTGGATGCACGAAGCTGTCTCTTATCCATGATGAGTGGCATCCTGACGATCCTTCCTATGAACCTAGCGACAGTGCATGGTGGCATATTCTAAGTAATATAAAAACGTTAATAGAGACTGGCCATACGCTTGATTTCGGAAGCAACAAATAACAAAGACTGTAACGTAAACGGAAATAGAAGCAGTCGGTACCATTTGAAGTTTGGCTGGAATGACAGCGTATTGGTTTCAATTGGAAAGCACAATAGATTTATATAAATATTAAAGCCAGGATGCGCTAAAGATGCGTCCTGGCTTTAGTACTTTAACAGGTAGTTGAAGTTAACTTATGCAAAACCATTAAATCTACAGTGTTGGAAAGGGGGAAAAGAGGCTTCGCAAAGCTAAATTAGTATAATTAATGATTTTATTAAAAAGTTCATGAAAATATAAAACTACATATTGAATTTCCCATTTCCTTTGCATAATATAAAGGTACGGTTTAATTGAAAGCGTTTTAATTTTATTGGGGGGTGATGGTCTTTACTTATTTTATAGGTGATGATCAACGGATGGGAATAAATTAAACGCCTAATTTATCAGGTATGTTCAAAAACGAGAGGAGATAGTTTATGAAGCCATTATTTTTTCGCAAGGTAACGGCCGCTTCTCTGGCGGGTGCGCTGCTGTTGCCTGCCTCTTTTGCAGGCGCCGAACAAACGCTCAATCCGAATACAGAGGGGATTCAAGCTGCGGGGCAGATTGCCCTCCAAGATCTAAGCCAAGAGAACATTTCAATTCAAAGCAAAAAGACTGTTTCTTTTAAGGAAACTTCCGTACATGATCCATCCATTCTGAAAGTGAAAGATACATTTTACATTTTTGGTTCCCATCTTGCGGCTGCCAAGTCCAAGGATCTGATGAATTGGGATACGATTGCCGCAGGAGTAGCAAATGGCAATGCACTGATTCCTAACGTCAAAGAGGAATTAAAAGAAGCGCTGGATTGGGCGCAGACAGACACGCTGTGGGCAGCGGATGTTATTCAACTGGCCGATGGCAAGTTTTACATGTACTATAACGCCTGCAAGGGCGACTCCCCGCGTTCAGCAATGGGTGTAGCGGTTGCCGATAAAATTGAAGGGCCTTATAAAAATAAAGGTATCTTCCTGAAATCCGGCATGTGGGGCCAACCGGGTGAGGATGGGACAATCTATGACGCGACCAAGCATCCGAATGTCGTGGACCCGGACACTTTTTATGATAAGAACGGCAAGCTGTGGATGGTGTATGGCTCCTACTCAGGAGGTATTTTCATTCTGAAGATGGATGAAAAAACAGGAAAACCGCTGCCTGGACAAGGATATGGGAAAAAGCTGACAGGCGGTAACCATGCCCGTATGGAAGGGCCGTACATACAGTACAGTCCGCAAACGGACTATTACTACTTGTTCCTGTCTTATGGCGGCTTATCGGCAGATGGCGGATACAACCTTCGTGTGGCTCGCTCCAAAACCCCGGATGGTCCTTACTATGACGCCGAGGGGAACGACATGATCAAGGTCAAGGCGAATTCTGACAAACCTCTTTTTGATGACGCTTCCATTGAGCCGTACGGTGTCAAGCTGATAGGCAATTACCTGATTCCAAGAGAAATTGGCGATCCGGGTACAGGACTGGGTACTGGCTATGTTTCGCCCGGACATAACTCGGCTTATTATGATCCCAAGACGAAAAAGCATTTTCTGATTTTCCACTCTCGTTTTCCGGGCAGAGGCGAGCAGTATGAGGTACGGGTGCATGAGATGTTCATGAACACTGACGGTTGGCCTGTAGTAGCTCCTTATCGTTATTCGGGTGATGAGGACTCACTGAAGAAGTTGTCGGAAAAGGATGTTATCGGTCAATACTCGTATGTCAATCACGGGAAAGAAATCTCGGCCAATATTAAGCAAGCTGTGACCGTTAGCTTGGATAGCGGCGGGAGGCTGTCTGGAGGAGCGAATGGTACATGGAAGCTTGGCACAGGCAACCAGTTGGAGATTACAGCGGATGGTACGAAATATAAAGGTGTATTCCTGCGACATGTCGATCCAGACACGGGCAAAAAGACGCTTGCTTTCACTGCCCTGTCCTCCAGGGGTGTTGCGGTCTGGGGAACGTTAAAGCAGGAACTAAAGGCCAGCAAGATCGTGGCTGCTGTGCAGAAGGATTTGAGTCTGGGCGATTTGAGCAATGTTTTATATGATTTGACGCTGCCTACTCAGGCTGCACAGGATACCACTATTTCGTGGGAGTCCTCACGCCCTGAGAACATTTCCGTGACAGGTGAAGTGTACCGTCCCGAAGCGGGCTCTCCGCCTGTGGCAGTCACATTGACGGCGACCATTAAGAAGGACAAGGCAACAGCGAAGAAAAGCTTTACAGCCATGGTTCCCGCACAGGCTCAAGGTCCACAGCTCGCGAACTATTCCTGGAATGAAGATCAAGGGACACATGTCGTGGACAGCACATATAACCATTTTGACGGCAACACCTATGGTGGTGCAGCATGGGACAAGGATGGAAAGCTTGGCGGCGCACTTGTGCTGAACGGCAAAGATGGCTACGTGCAGCTACCGGCGACAGTCACAGATGCAGACGATTTTACCTTTTCCGCCTGGGTGAATTGGAAGGGTGGTGGAGCGTGGCAACGAATTTTTGACTTTGGAAATGCTCAGGCCCGCCATATGTTTCTGACTCCTTCCCAAGGAGGCGGCGTGCTCCAGTTTACGATTCATGAAGGTACGGATCAAAGCTTGCTTGCCAAATCAGCCTTACCTTTAAACCAGTGGACGCATGTAGCAGTTACACTAGAGGGGAATACCGGGAAGCTGTATGTAAACGGTGAGGAAGTGGCTGTTAATGACAGTATGACCTTTAATCCAAAAGAGCTGCTGACAAGCGAGGCTTATCTCGGTAAAAGCCGCTTTGCCGCCGATGCTTATTTTAATGGCAGTCTCGATGAGGTCCAAATATATAACAAAGCGCTGACAGCAGAGGAAATTAAAGAATTGTCGGAGCTGTGATTCCGATGAAGTAATATGAGCAGAACAAACGCAGGAGACGGGCATATTTTTAAAAGTTCGTCTTCTGCGAAATGTTTTGTATATTTATTTTTTGTTCACTGGTATAATTAAAGAAAAGTGTGGATATAATGTTTTAGGTAGACGTTAAATGACTGGCTTTCGTTCTACTGAAAATATGGCTTAAAATCAATAAAGGACAAGAGCACTCTGCATAATTTAATTTCACCAGTGCTTGCGTTTTCAATACACTTATGGTAATATGAGTATATTGAAATTGTGACCTGAGATTCACGTATTGTAGAGGGTTATTGTTTTAGGTTGAAATAACCTTGTGCAATATGTGAATTTTTATTTGTAAAAAATAAAGGTCATATAAATATATTTTGGAGGTAATTCCATGCAAACAGGTACAGTTAAATGGTTTAACGCAGAAAAAGGTTTCGGTTTCATCGAAGTTGAAGGTGGAAGCGATGTATTCGTACACTTCTCCGCAATCCAAGGCGAAGGTTTCAAATCTTTGGACGAAGGCCAACGCGTAGAATTCAACGTTGTTGAAGGAAACCGTGGACCACAAGCTGAGAACGTTGTAAAACTGTAATTTAGATTACAGCCTACTTCAGATGCCCCGAACATAGCGTTTGGGGCATTTGTTTTTATCTGTTCACAAGACCGTTTTTGAACTGATTACATCTTATCGCTTTATAAATCATGAAGAAAGAGGGATGTTTATGTACAATTCACGGAAAAAGCCAATGGATGAGATTCCTGAGGAAATTACAGCTGTCTGGAATTGCGCTAGCGATACGTGCAACGGATGGATGCGGGATAACTTCGCTTTTTCTGTCGAGCCGACATGCCCCATTTGCGGTTCTGCCATGGTAAAGGGCGAGAAAAAGCTGGCCGTATTAAATAATACGAGCTTTAATCATACAAAACAATCCTAAGCGGATGCATGTTTGTAGTAAAAGATGCCCCATAGCCACTAACGGCGCTGAGGCGTCTTTTTTGCTTTATGGAGATATAAGCCTGTCCCTTGCTGCTGTATGGCAGCAGAGGACAGGCTTATGTTTTTTCCGATCCGTACAGGGAAGCCGGATGGAATTTTATTTACATGGAGTGACTATGTCGACAGGAGCTTTGACTATTTCTTCTTGACGGAGGTTTTAGCCGCATCTGTTTTAGCAGGAGCTTTGGCTGCATCTCCTTTAGCAGGAGCCTTGCCAGGATCGGCTTTATCTCCATCTACTGGTGGCTTGGACGGTTTAACGCCGTTCACCATATCTGTAATCATTTGCTTTAGATTAGAAACACGCTGATTATATTCGCTGTCTGTAATTTTGCCGTTTTGTTTTTCCGTAGACAGCTTTGCTTTCATGTCAGAAACCAGCACATCAACAACGGCATTCACGCTCACGCCTTGTGCTTTGGCGATTGTAGCAAGGGATTTACCTGCCTTCAACTGTGTTTCCAATTGGCTGGAGGACAATTTCAATAATTTCAGGAGAGCTTTGTTTTCGGCAAAGTTTCCTCCTGCCATTTTAGGGCCATTAGCATCGCCGGGGTTTCCCTTAGGTGCTTGTGCTTTGTCTGCAATGGGAGCCTTCTCAGGTGTAGTTGAAGCAGCATGGGCTGCGCCTGTGGAATACAGTGCACCGCCTCCTAAAAATGCCAATGCCATCGTTCCAGCCAAAATTGCTTTCTTGCTGATCTTCATCTTCATTTTCCACCTTTCGGTTATGGTTTGTTTGGTACGTGATACATCATAAGATATCAACTTGAATGCTATCTGAGCGCAAGCTGAGCATTTACTGAATAAAAATTAGGTGGCATGACTAAAATTTCAGTTAAAATAAACTTGTATTACGTGTATTAAGTGATATAATACACTACAGGCACGATAGATGCAGCCGATTAGGGGGAAATACCCATGGAAGAGCAACGGGTTGGCTCGTTCCGGTTTTTAATTGACTTTAGCCAACCATTATATGAACAAGTATTGAATCAGGTACGAAGCTCCATCGCCAAAGGGGAGATTGAAATGGGAAGTAAAATGCCGTCCGTTCGTGATCTGGCTCAGGAATTGCGTATGAATCCGAATACGGTGATGCGGGCATATCAGGAGCTGGAGCGGGACGGGCTAACAGAGAAGCGACGTGGACTAGGCACCTATGTCACGTCGTCCAGTGAGCGGATTAACAGCTTCCGGGAGCAACTGGCCAGGACATATATCGATCAGTTTCTCGGACAAATGAGTAGTCTGGGACTGTCCTGGGAGGATGTACAGCAGTATATAAGCAGCAAGCAGAGCGGGAATGATAGGAAAGGAGGCGAAAGGGCGTGACGGAATCTATTGTGGTTGCGAGTCATCTGACAAAGCAATATGACAGTAAAAAAGCGCTGGACCACTTGGATGTCGTCATTCCGGCGGGACGCATCGTAGGGGTGCTTGGACCCAATGGCTGCGGGAAGTCAAGCTTGTTTCGGGCGATCACCGGGTTGATTCGGCCCGACGAGGGCGAGCTTCACGTGCTGGGGCAAAAGCCCGGCTGGGAAACCAACCGCCGCATATCCTATCTTCCTGACCGGGCCCGTTGGTATCCCAATCATACGGTTCAACAGACGTTGGAGTGGGGGCAGTCCTTTTTGCCTGGCTTCAATATGAAGGATGCGCATAAGCTTGCTGATCATATGGACGTGGAGCTGGAGCTAAAAATGACCGGGCTGAGTCGCGGGCAGGAGGCACGTGTGCTGCTGATCTTGTGTTTGGCGCGTGAGGTTCCGCTCATGATCCTCGATGAACCGTTTGCGGGCATTGATATCCTCTCCAGAGAGGCGATTGTAGCCGGGATTATAGATTATTTGCAGGATCGGCAGCAGTCTATACTCATTAGCACGCATGACATTCAGGAAGTGGAGGGCTTGTTTGATTACACGGTCATGATGGACCGCGGACGGGTCATATGGTCTGGTGATTCGGATGATCTGCGTGCAGAGCATGGATCGCTGAATCAGGTGTTCCGCAATTTGTACAAAAAGGAGTGGAAGGCGTGAATTCATCAGGGCTGTTCAAAGATTTGATACGCCATGAATTTCGGAATAAAGGAAGCTGGAGAAAGCAGAGCCGCAATCGACTGCCCAGATCGTGGAGACTTGTGTATTTCTCACTATTTCTAATTGCGGCGTTCGTTATTTCCTTGTATTTCGCGCTACACAACCAACTCGAATTGACAAGGCTGTGGTATGTGACCCTGGGCTTGCCGTATATGATCATTTTCATGGGTGTGGGAAGTCTGAGACGAGAATGGGAAAATGACACCTACGGATGGTGGCTGACCCTACCCTATCCGCGCATGTGGCTGATCAGCGCCAAATGGATTGCTGCCATTTTACAAACCATTGTCGTGATATTGTTCCTGTTTGTGGCGGGTTCTTTGTTCGCGCTGTTCATCTCATCAACCATAGAGCCTTATACGTTTGCGGATGCAGCGTCCTTTATCATAGCCGGATTGGACTGGTTTGTGATGATTATCGCTTTCACACCGTTTGTTGTTGCGTTGGGTCTGCTGACGGCCAGTACCCGATACAGTACCTTGCGTCCGATTAGTCCGATGCTGTGGGTCCTTTTGATGGGTGGCGGGAGTGTCTTTTATTGGTCAGGTGATCAGCGGATTTATGAGCAATTTGGCCATGTTCAGGCAGGGCAATGGTTTCCTTTTACCTGGCACTTCCTGGTTGCGGTGTTGATCAGTTGGGTTGCTGCCTATGTATTAATCCGCTTGAACGCTTATTTGCTGGAGAAAAAACTGTCGATTTAGCATCGAGCCAATGACTATTTATATTAGAAAGGATTTTCACCATGATGACGATATTCATATATGCCTTGATGGCGGTTCTGGTGGGGCTGATGATCTGGCTCAGAACCAAAAGAAGAAGGGGACCGGTAAAAGGAAACGGAATCCGGATTCTGCTTCCCTTGTTTATCGCATTCCCGGTTATGATGATATCTGTATATCAATTGCTGCATATTCCCGGTCAGACGCATGCGTTTCCCGCCTTTTGGGAGCTGCTGGTCGCCGGGCTGCTAGGGGTTGCTTTTGGCTATGTCATTTTGCTGCATACGGCGTATGAAAGACGAGAGGACGGTCTCATTTATCCCAAGCCGAACCAATATTTTAAATACATTATTATTGCCATTATCTTGATTCGCGTCGTTTTGACCCAGTACCTCAGCAGTTTGGGTACAAGCGAGATTAGCATGCTGGCGATTACGATGGCGCTCGTATATATCTCAATCTGGCGGATTGGGAGCTTCATCAAGTTTCGGAGAACGTTATCGGTATAACGATATAACTCAATCATGATATAACGATGTAAAGAAGCGGGTTTCCTGTTCACAAGCGTACATTGCTTGGCGATAGGACCCGCTTTTGTGCGTTAATTTATTGGGTGCATTTTATTTATAATAAAATTTTTAAAGTTTATGGCTGCAGGTGGCAAGTATCTTTCATTCATCCATGCCAAGCCGATGGTTCGATGACTTTCAGGTGCTTTTAAACGGATTTGGGCAACCTTATTGGTGTCTAATCCTTGTAGGTCAGGTAGTAACGACACGCCCAGACCCGAACCAACAAGTCCTGCTACAGTGGCAACTTCTTCACCTTCAAATGTAATGTTGGGGTCAATGCCGTGCTCCTGAAACATGAGATCGGTGGTTTGACGCAAGGCATACCCTTTTTTTAACAAAATAAAAGATTCATTAGCCAATTCATCCAATTTTATGGATGCAGCTTTAGCAAGTCGGTGAAAAGAAGGTACAACGGCGAGAATTTCTTCTTTCCATAAGGGTGTCCACTCAATAGAGGGCTCCGGATCTCTGGGTTCAGCCAACAAGCACATATGCAATTCCCCGTTCATTAATTGATTTAATAAAGAATAACTATGATTTTGTACGAGTTGAAATTGAATATGAGGAAAGCCAATACGGAATTCCCCAATTAGATTAGGAATGTGGTTCGTCCCTAAAGTGTGTATAAATCCCAGAGAAATCTCGCCGCGTTCGGGGTGCGTAACTTCAAATAGTTCCTGCTTACCCTCTGACAGCTCTTTCATTACACGTTCCACACGTACCAAGAACATTTGACCATACCGGTTTAATTTGATGGAACGGTTATAACGTTCAAATAAGGGAACTCCCAGTTCTTCTTCCAGTTTGGCGATGGATCTGCTTAATGCGGGTTGAGAGAGGCTCAGCATCTCCGCAGCCCGAGTTACATGCTGGCATGCCGCCAAAACCTGAAAATATTTCAATTGCTGAATATCCACACATATAACCCCCTCAGTTCACTCAAGAATATCTATTACTAAAATGCATTAAAAACATAAATACAATAAATTATACTTTGGTCTTTGTTGATGATACCATAATAACAGGTTGAATTGAGAACACGATGGGGGCTTATACATGAGTTATCTTGAACAAGGCACTTCTGCTTTTAGAAAAGCAAATGTGGCCTTTTTTGCTGCGGGTTTTAACACGTTTGCCATCCTGTACTGTACACAGCCTTTACTTGCTGAATTCACCAAAGAATTCAATATTTCACCGACTACTGCAAGCCTCGCACTCTCAGGCACCACCATGTCTCTTGCCGTAAGTATGTTGTTCTTTAGCTCTTTATCCGAAAAATGGGGAAGGAAGAACGTCATGTTTATTTCCATGCTAACAGCGTCCCTGCTCTCCATCCTAACGGTGTTTAGTTCGAGCTTTGAATCACTCTTGGTGTTAAGAATTATACAGGGTGTAGCGTTGGGGGGGCTTCCTTCCATTGCAATGGCTTATCTGGGGGAAGAAGTTGTGCCGCAAAGTTTAGGGGTGGCCATGGGGTTGTATATTAGTGGAAATTCACTCGGAGCTGTTGCCGGAAGGGTGATTACGGCTGTTAGTAGTGACTTGTTTAACTGGCATGTTGGTTTGGGTATCATCAGTATAATCAGTTTATGCGGAAGTATTATTTTTGGGATAACCTTACCCAGGTCACAGCACTTTCAGTCAAGTACACTGAATAGCAATAAACTTGCGGCTGTTTTTATGTCTCATCTTAAAGATCCCGCACTATTATGCTTATTCGGTATCGGCTTTCTGATCCTGGCAAGCAACATTGCTATGTACAACTATGTTGGCTATGTATTAAGCGGTCCTCCGTATCATGTTCCAAAAGCACTACTGGCGTGGATTTATCTGTTCTTTCTGGTGGGTACGGTCAGCTCAATCTGGATGGCGAAGCTGGCACAAAAATTCGGAAGATCAAAGGCGCTGGTGATTTCCCTGATTATCACCATGGCCGGCGCCTGTCTGACTCTGGAGCCTTATCTGTGGTTTAAAATTGCGGGATTGCCTATATTGACTTTCGGCTTTTTTGGAAGTCATTCGATTGCAAGCGGATGGGTTAGTCAAAGAGCCGTAAGCAACAAGGCTCAAGCTTCGGGACTTTATTTGTTTTTTTACTATATGGGCTCCAGTTTTGGAGGAACATCCGTTGGAGAAGTTTGGCTATGGTTCGGATGGGGAGGCGTAGTATCCGCCATTATGGTCTTCTTGCTGTTGGCTTTATTATGTACTACCTTGCTAATGAAACGAGTTAAAACTACAACGGTGCATTCCCGTTGATAGTCAATGCTTACCGCTATTTAAAGGGTTAAAGAAATTTATGTTGAACCTCAGGTGAAACAAAAGCAGATCTGCTGGTATAAGCATTCCGGTCATATCCTGACTTTGAATAGAGAACAAAACCTTGTGTTTGGAGGTTTCAAAAGATTTAAATCGGGTTTAAAGTTAGGTAGGCGGGGAAGAGTTGCTTTTTGCGACTAGATGTAACTATAATAGTTACATAAAAGCAAATGTTTTTTCTATACTTTATTTTACAAAATGAGAGGGGCTTACATTCATGAAAAAACATACGGTTACTGCTGCACTTGCTGGCTTGCTCGTGCTATCTTCTGCTGTGCCTGCCTTGGCAGCCGAGATAAAACCCGCTACAGGTATCCAGGTTTGGGTAGATGGCAAGAAAGAGGCTTACAAGATTGCTCCTATCGTGCAAAATCAGCAGGTTTTGATTCCTTTGAGACAATTGGCTTCCAGTTTGGGGATTCCACTGGATTCCAAGCATATTGCGTTCAATACGGCGCGTCAAAGCACGACCATTCGTTATGATCAGGCGACGGTTGTATTGGTGTCAGGCAATCCAGAAGCGCAAATCAACGGGATTAAGGTACCGCTGTCCACCTCGCCCATCTTGACTAAACAAGGGATAACCTATGTTCCAGTTGATGTTATCAAAGAAGCGTGGGGCAAGCAAGTGGCCTGGGACCCAGCCAGCCAAACGGTGCAAATCGGGGTGAGCAATAAGGATAAGGTCATTGAAATCCTGAAAAGCTTTGAAACCGGAGATACAAAAGCGGCCGAGACCTGGATCAGCAAAGATCAGTACATTCAGCACAATCTGGGCTTCGCCAGCGGAAGAGACGCCTTGCTGCAAGGAATCAGCCAACTGAAGGGAACCAATGTACAGGTTGAAATACACCGGGTCATTCAGGATGGTAACTATGTAGCGGTTCATTATAAAGAGTCCATCGCAGGTAAAACAAGCATTGTCTTTGATATTTTCCGTTTTGACGGCAATGGTAAAATCGTTGAGCATTGGGACAATATTCAGGATTCGGCTCCAGCTAATCCAAGCGGACGTACAATGATTGACGGAACAACACAAATCACAGATCGCAACCAAACCGAGAAGAACAAAACGTTGATCCGCAAGTTTGTGGATGATATCCTGGTTGGCAAGAACCGCGCCGCACTGGAAAGCTACTATAACGGTGATCATTACATCCAGCATAATCCTCTTTTTGGTGACGGTGTATCCGGTCTGAAACAAGCGTTCTCCGCAGCGGGAGGTCAGGGGGCTTCCTTTGGATATGATCAGGTACATATGGTCATTGGAGAAGGAAACTTCGTGCTGGTTGTGAGTGAAATCAAATCACCACAGGGAACCTCAACGGCTGTCTATGATATGTGGCGTGTGGAGAACGGAAAAGTAGCAGAGCATTGGGATGTAGTTCAGGACGTTCCGCCTAAAGCGGAGTGGAAAAATACGAACGGAAAGTTTTAAAAATACGCTTGTAGTAGAGCGGGCAAGAGCATAACCCAAAGAACTTCCCACCCGTACTCCGGGGCTGTGGAAGTTCTTTTCATTACATATTCTGTTTATTTTGCGGAATGCATACTGCACCTGCGGATTCTCTTTGGACAAGCGTAACGTACAATCGTTCATGATCCACGTCTTCCCCTGCAATGATTTTGAGAACCTGTTCGGCGGCCACAGCGCCCCATTTGCGCTTGGAATAGTCAATGGTGGTCAGGCGGGGCTGAATATATTGTGCCAGCTCAATATTATCGAAGCCGACGATATGAATATCCTTGCCGAGCGTTAGCTCAGACTGAGTCATCCGATTATAAAAGCCTACGGCCATTTCATCATTGAGGCAAAAGACGGCTACAGGTTCCGAATCCGGGCTGACATGCTGCTGCAAAATGATCTCGGCCGCCTGCTCGCCGCCCGATTTCTCAAAATCGCCACGAATCTCGATCATTTCGGCAATGCCGCTCCGTTCAACAGTCTGTTTGACCGCCTGCATCCGTTGCCATGAATCGTAAGAACCGTCTGGTCCGGTGACAACATACAGCTTGCGGTGTCCCAATTCCAATAGATGCTCTATCGCGAGCGCGGCACCCGCTTTGTTATCCAGCAGCACCTGATTAATGTTAGGGTGATTCAGCTCACGGTCCAGCACGACAATTTTATGTCCCCGCTCGGCGTAGCTTAGCAACTCCTGACTATCAAACGTCTGATCCAGCACGATGGCTCCGTCGATCATGCGCTCCGGCAGCATTCGGTGAGACTGCTTGCCACTGCATACGATGAGGTCATATTCTTTGCGGTTCAAAATTTCCTTGATGCCATACAATAAATCTCCATACACGTCTCCACGAAAATCAGTCAAGAAAACGCCAATAATTTTGGTTTGTCTTTTCTTGAGATTACGTGCGGCGGCATTTGGCACATAGTTAAGCTCTTTGGCAATCGCCAAAATACGTGCGCAAGTCTCTTCTGTTACCTTATCGCTGCCGTTCAAAGCATATGATACGGTGGATATGGAAACGCCCGCCTGTTTGGCGATGTCTTTAATGCTGACCACATCGCCACCTCCTTTTCGTCCGTTTCTGTTTATTTATTATTAACCACAAATTAATTTCAAATATCGTAGCCTCGCAGGCAAGCAGCAAAGGGCGATCCTGCAAGATCGCCATCGCTCTTTGTTGCCTATACCTGGTTTAGCATTTTGCATAATTCGAATCCAACTCTTTATAAAATAATCTCCAGACGATGTATACCATCATAGTCTGCCAGCGCCTGCTCGAAAGTGTCGCGCTTGATGCGCATGGCGCCGGAGCGGTAGCGATTATCATTGGCTGGCTTACTTTCCAGCAGCATTCCGTTCAATACTGCACGGCCTTGCTCACCGTTATGATGCTCCTGCAGCATACGGTAAACAAAGGTGATCGGTTTCCCGGCAAAGGAAAACTCAAATTCCAGTCCGTCGAGATCGTCCGGCAGCACAGGGTCCAAAATCAGGTCTTCGCCCGACTGACGAATACCCAGAACGTTCGAAATAAGCTGGTTCATGTAGATCCCCGGACCGCTGGAGTAGATTCTCCAGCCGCCCTTGACCGGTACGGTTCCTCCACGCAGTTCACCAAACCGTTCCTGTGCCTCATAGCGGGTATTGAATTTGCCGTCCGAGCTGCTGAAATAGGCGTTGCTCTGACGCCACTCAGCGTTCGGGACGGACGTGCGGATGCCAACCGGATTGATGAGCTTCAGGCTGTGCCAGGCGTCATCCTTGCGCCCCAGCTTGGCCATCGCCTCCACGAAGCGGATATGGGCATGCACATATTGCAGCCCGACCTCACGTCCGAAGTTGGCCGCTTGCTCTGCGCGCTTGAAGTGCGAGCTGACACCACCGTCGTATTGCGCAGGGCGGTTCATCAGACGCACGCCATCCGGGCAGAGGAACTGCTCGCGGATGAGCTGCTCATGAGCCAAAGCTTGCTCAGGTGTGAGCAGCTGGCCGATCATGCTGCGTGTCATCGGCAGCAAGCGGTAGTGAATACCCGTCTCGGGATCGGACGGGTGAAGCATCAGCTTGGGCTGGCCAGGCTCCTCCATATACACGAAGCCTGGGATGATACCGCTTTCCAGCATGTAGCGGTTAAAATCCTTGCGAATACCCTCGGCCATCTGGTGCAGCTCCTGGGCAATCCTGTCTGCTTCGTCGACGGCGCCCGCCGGGGCCTCTTCCAAAGCAGCAGCAAAACTGCTAATCACCTGATAGGTGAGTGCAACCGTCCAGCTGCTCGCCATGTACTGCTTCAACTGAGCGTTGGTCGGCTGGAGCGTGTCATCCCAATCTCCGTCGCCGTAGGCCGACAGATGGGTGTCATGAAGGAAATTCGCCCGAATATACTCGATTTCCTTCTTTGCATGCTCCATAAGGGTCGCGGTCTGCTTGGTAAAATCGAAAGAATGCCGATGGGTGTAGGGTACATTTTCTCCCAGAATACTGTAATCCCGGGTCGCGGTCAAATAATCGCCCAGTACCTTGAGCGGCCAGACGATAATATCACCGTGGCTTTCTTCCTGCTGCACGCGGGTATAGTTGTCGAACATAAACCATTGCGGCCAGCTTCCGCTGTCCTCGTACTGGTGGCTGAATACAGTCAACAAAATGGAACGGACCTCATCATATTTTTGTACGGCTGAGAAATATTCCACCGGTCCCTGACATACGTCACGCGTTCCCCAAGCTGCACCGCCATATTGCTCCAGACCATGAGGCACGGAATAGTGGACGAGCATATTGTGGGTATACCACCAGGCCACCGCGTTCACACGGAATAGCTCGCTGGTTTCATGACCGTCCTGCGTTAGATGGAAGCCGTTCATAAGCTCGGCCAAATATTCGCGATAGCGCTCACGCTCGTCCTCAAAGGAGACGCGGCGCTCTCTGCGCGCATGGTTTTTCCCGGCCGAGCGGCCATGCAGCCAGCCCTGCACGGTGCAGGTCCATTCGCTGCTGTCGCCCAGCTCCAGCACGACCAGCGATGGATCAGGGCAGGCTGCGCCCTGCAGCAGTGCGCGAGCGTCGCTCACCTGCTGTAGCGGAGCGCCTTGTACCTGCATGCGGTACAGCAGGTCCGGGTAGGCTTCGGCGCTCAGTGAAGCGGAGTCTGCCCGGAAGAGCAGGTCGTCACCTTCTCGTTCCATATGAAACGGAAGCTCATATTCGTTCACATGCATGGATAGCTGCTGAGTCACGAGGAACGGATAGGCTTTGCCGCTTGCCGAGCGCATGTGCAGCCTTACTTCTAGTGTGTCGGCGTTCGTATGGTTTGTAATGATGAGCGTATCACCTGCGATTTTGTAATACCAGCGTACATAGTTAAAGCCAATCTCGAACAGGGAAGGCATCGTGAGCAGACGGTATTTCCCTTCGATTCCGACATAGATACGCTGTCCGGATGTTTTGGGAATGTTAAGCGCATTACGCGTGTTTGTGATCATTTTGTTGAAATTCGTGTTCCCGATGACGAGTTGGGAATTGAATACTCCATACATATAGGAGGTGGTGGTAATCGTTTCTTCCTTGCCTCCTGTGTAATGCCCACCCATTAAAATATGCCCGTGGGGACGTTCTACACGAAGCTCTTTGGATTTGAGTACGACATGCTCATAGCTGTCCGTAAAAAAGGATAGCAGTGTATCGCCATCCCGTTCTTCCTCCTGCCGATTCGGGAAAAGCTGTTCCACCTCGGCATCGGTCAGGTCCAGGGTGTGCAGCGGCTCACCGATCGTTTGGGCTGGAGCTACACGCATTGCCTGTAAATTACCTGCGGCGTGTGCCGGAATGGTAGCATCGGAAGCGATGGCCAAAATGGCAGCGACTTCTTCGCGTGCTTTTGTCACCAGTTCCTGATACTCCAGCTTCGTCACCGCCGTAGGATGATTCGGCTGAAACAGGCCGTAAAAGGTAAAGCGAGCTTCCCCGGCAAGCTTCACCCGCTCGGATTGCAATGCTGTATAGGCGAATTCGTATTGGTACACTTCATTGGCGAGCGAGTCGCGGCGCAGGGCTTCCGGCTCATTCGTTTCTTTGTACGAAAGTCCAAAGAACTGAAATCCGTCCGTCGAGTAGCCGATGGTACGGGTTAACGAGCCTTGCTGGAGGTAAGGGAATGCCTGATTTTGCGGCTGATTTTGACGGGAGCAAACCGTGTAGCCTCTTTGTTCGTCATGGTAGACTGTATGGTCAATATATTGAGACAAATAGGCTTCATTATTGCGTACAGCAGCGGTATCCGCAATGCCGACATCCTGACCGTACACGATATCTGCTTCAACGTCATCGCCTTGTAGGACTATATCCCAGAACCATACTCCCAGACTGCTTAGTGTAAAGGCTACCTGATAGCCTACACCAGCAGTGAAGCCTTCCCAAATAATCTGCCGATCTGTCTGGCGGATCACTCCAGGTGAACGAGCTCCAAGCAGGGGAGTGATGCTCACGCCGGACGGACGGTACAGTCTCAAGTACAGATTGTTCAGGGAACCGTCGACCGAATTGGTCAGCAACTGGTTGATCATGGTTGAGCCATGAGCGATTTTGTACACATCACCACTGCTCAGGAAGGTAAAGGACAGGTCGCCTGCCCGCAGCAGAATATTTTGATCCAGACTTGTATTCATCAAAGGTTGCGCCTCACTTTCCGGTTTCTTTCACTAATTGAAAACGTCCTTCGGTCGTATCCCGGCTGTTAGGTCCTGTAAAGACAGCAAACTCACCGCTATCACTGCTAAAGCTCAGGTCTGCATGGTGATAGCGCAGCTGCGGCTCGGACAATGCAAATTCCACTTCCCGGCTTTCGCCCGGGGCAAGAAGGACTTTGTGGAAATCCTTCAGTTCCTTCATCGGGCGAACCGTATCTCCGCTGATGTCACGGACATAGCACTGAACGGTTTCTTCGACGGGACGAGCCCCTGTGTTCGTTACCCGCACTTTAACCGTTAGCGCCTGACCGGGCACAAGGGTTTCGCTGGAAAGCTGTATGCTGTCATAGGCTACTTCGGTGTAGCTCAGGCCATATCCGAACGGGAATAAAGGCTCGTTCGGTACGTCCAGGTATTGGGACACGTAGCGTTCCTTGGTATTCGGATCCAGCTGCGGACGTCCTGTATTAAAATGATTGTAATACACGGGCACTTGTCCAACCGATTGCGGGAAGGACATCGTCAGGCGACCCGTAGGCTCGGCATCGCCGTACAGCAAATCGGCAATTGCTGCGCCGCCTTCGCCACCGGGGAACCAGGCCTCCAGTACGGCGTCTGCTTCTTCAATGACACCGTGCAGGTCCAATGGGCGACCATTAAACAAGACGGCTACCATAGGCTTATTCAGCGTTTTCAAGCGCTTTATCAGCTCCAGCTGGGCTTGGGGCAGGCGAATATCCGAGCGACTGCCTGCTTCACCGCTCATATCCGAGCGCTCCCCAAGCGCCAGCACGATAATCTCTGCTTGGCTGGCAGCTTGCAGAGCCTCTGCATATTGCTCCGCGGTCATATCTTCTATAGAACAGCCTGTCGCTACTGTGAGCAGCGAGGAGGATATTTTCGATTGAAATCCGTCAACCACACGAATCGCTTCGTCCTGCGAACCGCTCCAGGACCAAGAGCCGAGGATATCACCGCTCTCTGCAAAGGGTCCGATCAACGCAATATGCTGGCTGCGCTTCAATGGAAGAACGGAATCATTTTTGAGCAGCACGCATGACTTGATCGCCAGCTCCTTGGCAACCGCCCGGTGAGCGTCGCAGAATACGATCTCACGTTCCCGCTCAGGGTCCGCGCCGCGCAGCGGATTGTCGAACAAGCCCAGCTTTTGCTTGAGCTTCAGCACACGCATTACCGCTTCATCGACGAGTGCTTCGTCCAGCTGTCCGCTGCGAACCAGCTCAGGCAGATGCCCGTTATAGCAGGAGGTCATCATTTCGATATCCACGCCTGCCAGCAATGCTTTCTGTGCTGCCTCGCGCTCATCCTCGGCGATGCCGTGGGGGATAAGCTCCTTGATGGCGGCCCAATCCGAGATGAGTACGCCATCAAAGCCCCATTCATCGCGAAGCAAATCGCGCATCAGGCGCTTGTTTCCCGTTGCGGCTACACCCTCCACCGTATTGAAGGACGTCATCACCATTTCGCAGCCTTCATCCAGTGCGGCTTTGTAGGAGGGAAGATAGTACTCTCGCAGCTGCCATGCGGATACATCAACGGTATTGTAATCCCGTCCGCCTTCGCCAGCTCCATAGGCGGCAAAATGCTTCACGCACGCGGCTACCCGGTCGGTATCGTTCGTCAGATCCTTGCCCTGGAAGCCACGCACAAACGCACGGGCAAATTCGCTGTTGAGGTAAGGGTCCTCTCCTGTAGATTCCATAACACGGCCCCAGCGCGGGTCACGCACCAAATCAACCATCGGGGCAAAAGTAACGTGTATCCCCGACACAGCTGCCTCCCTTGCAGCAATGGTAGCGCTCTCTTCTGCAAGTCGCATATCCCAGGAGCAGCCTATAGCCAGCGGTATCGGAAAAATCGTTTTGAAGCCGTGTACAATATCTGCCATAATTAGAAGCGGAATGCCCAGACGGTTTTTGCTCAGATGGGCCTGCTGCACACGAATCACTTCCTTGGCTCCTGCGAGGCCAAGCACGGAACCGACGTTGTGGACGGTTTCTTCGGTGATGCCAAGAGAAGCGATAGGCCCGGTAATTTGCCCTTCTGTTCCGGCATCCTCGAAAAAGGCGCCCACAAGCTGAAGCAACTGGTCGACCTTTTCTTCAAGGGTCATGCTTTGCAAATAGGAATTGAGTTGTTGTTCCATCATAATCCTCCATAAGCTGCGTTGGTGGACAGCTTTCTTTTTCAGATTCATGAGATTTTTTGGCGAAAATGGTTTCATAAAAGTGCTGAACAGGCTAATAGCTTAGTATGGATGCATAATTTTCTGTTGCATTATTAATCGAAACGTTTCTATTGTTGAACTCAGTTGGATTATATACGCTTTCAAATCGAGAGTCAAATCCATATTGGAGGTTGTTTTATGGGAAAAATAACGTGTTTAAGATGAAATAAGGGCGTTGTTTTGGCGAAATAAAAAAATAATATTCCTATTGAATACGGTTTCAATTTGTTCTATAATGACTATCGAAACGTTTCTATTAATGAGTTTGATCCTTAGATATTGGAACATAATTGCTATAACGGTATGCTGTAACCATTGTATGTATTTAAATCCGTTATCATATTTCGTGATCGGGAAAGCGGTCATGTCGGGAGGAATTCGTATGATGAAAAGAACGTTGGGGATCATTTTGGCAAGCACTTTATTACTGGGGGGCGTACTGGCTGGCTGTTCGTCCAAGGATGAGTCATCCGGCAAGGATGCGAACGGAAAGACAACCATCACCCTATGGGGGATGGGGGCAGAAGGAAAGCTGCTGCCTGAGATTGTGAAGGATTTTGAAAAAGAAAATCCCGATATTCATGTAGAGGTGCAGGCACTGCCTTGGGACAACGCCCACGATAAGCTGCTAACGGCAGTTGCCTCCAAATCCGGTCCGGACGTGGTTCAGTTGGGTACGTCTTGGGTTCCTGAGCTTGCGGCTGCGGGTGCATTGACGGATATCACTCCTTATGTCAGCAAATACCCTGAGCTGGAGCCGAAGAATTTCTTCCCGGGTGCTGTGGATACGGCAAAATTTGAGGGAAAACCTGTAGGTGTTCCTTGGTATACCGAAACGAAAATCTTGTTCTACCGTTCAGATCTATTGAAGCAAGTCGGATATAATGAAGCACCTAAAACGTGGGAAGAGCTTTCTGACGCTGCTCAAAAGCTGGCAGCGCGTGGCAAAGGGAAATACGGTATTGCCATTAATGCGAAAGAGCAGTCTCTGGGCTTTATGTTCGCTCTTCAGAACGGCTCCAAGCTGATCGATGAGCAGGGCAATCCGCTGTTCAACCAGCCACCGTTTGTAGAAGCTGTGAAGTATTTGAACACCTTTTTTCAAAATGGCTCTAATGCCCTCGATCTTGGGATAGATTCCGTTCAGGGATTGCAAGGTGATGGTATCGTTCCGATGTTTATCAGCGGTCCTTTTATGATTAGAGAAATCAAGAGCAAAGCACCGGAACTGGAAGGCAAATGGAATGTAGCCGAGCTTCCGGGCAAAGTAAACAACCTGTCTGTTTTGGGCGGGTCGAACCTTTCGATTATGCAATTCAGTAAGCACCCAGAGGAAGCGGCCAAATTCATGGCTTTCATGAGTAAATCGGAAACGCAACTGAAATGGATGGAGCTGTCCAGTACCTTGCCTGCTGCTACCAAGTCATGGGACGATGCCAAGCTGAAGAGTGATCCGATGCTTCAAACGATTCGCAAACAGCTCGAGCATTCCGCATCTTTACCGCAACTGGCCGCATGGGAAGAGGTTTCTCAGCAATTCATCAAGAGCTTCGAACGCATTTACCGTGGTCAAGCCGACGTCCAGAAGGAAATGGATGACTTTAATCAGCAGGCTGCAAGTATGATGAAAAAATAATGATCCGTATCCGTCATTGTCAAAGGGAGTGAAGACATGAAAGGAAGCTCGCAGAAGCTTGCACCATACTTGTTTATCGGTCCCTCCATCATCCTGCTGACGCTGTTTTCGCTGTTGCCGATTTTACTGGCGCTCGTGATCAGCTTCACCGATATGGATCTGTCAGGACTCGTTAATTATGATAGTATTCGCTTTATCGGACTGGAAAATTATAAGAATGTGCTGCTAGATCCTTCTTTTATAAAATCCGTGGGTAATACCCTGTTCTTCGTCATTATCGGTGTTCCGTTGGTGCTGTTATTTTCGCTAAGCATTGCGATCCTGATTAATATGGGTAAATCACGTGCTTTCAAAATATTCCGCGTCGTGTTCTATCTGCCGTCTGTAACGAATGTGGTTGCGGTCGCGGTCGTATGGAGCTATCTGTATAATCCGACGCTCGGGTTATTCAACTATGTGCTTGGCCTGGTGAATCTGGGCCCTGTTCCATGGTTGACCGATCCGACCGTGGCGAAAATTTCGCTGATTGTGCTGGCGGTTTGGCGGGGCATAGGCTTGAATATGATTATTTTTATTGCAGCCATCAAAGGAATTCCAGGCTCTTACTATGAGGCGGCTCAGCTTGACGGGGCCAACACATGGCAGCAAATTCGTTATATCACCCTTCCGCAGCTCCGTTACGCTATTTTCTTCGTCTCCATTACGACGATGATCGGCTGGCTGCAATTTTTCGAGGAACCGTTCGTCATGACCAAAGGGAAACCGCTTGACGGCACGCTGACAGCATCTCTGTTTATATACAATAACGGCTTCCAGTTTAGTAAATTCGGTTATGCCGCGGCGGGATCATTTATTCTGTTCTTTGCGATCATCGCGGTGACGCTGATTCAGTTCCGTTTGCAAAATAAAGCGGAGTCCTGATAGAGAGAGGTGATGAACGTGAAAACAGCTGTTCAGCAAGCCCGCGCCAACTCGCGCAGTGGTGAAAAAACATTTCAATCGTTCGTGGCGATTCTCCTGACCGTGGGAGGTCTGTTGATGGTGCTGCCTTTTGCGTGGATGATTCTATCCTCCTTTAAGACCGAGGGGGAGGTAACCCAAATTCCTCCGACCATCTGGCCGCAGCATTTCACATTGGATAATTTTAAAACACTATTTGATAGCATGGCTTTTGGCACCTATCTAACCAATACGCTGGTCATTGTATTAGCTTCCTTTTTCGGATTATTCCTGAACGCCATGGCAGGCTACGGGTTTGCCAAATTCAAATTTAAGGGCAGAGGTTTTCTGTTCTATCTGGTGCTGGCCACGATGATGATTCCGGGGCAGGTAACGATGATTCCCGTGTATTTGATTCTGAACCAGATGGGATTGACCAATACCATGATGGGGATCGTCCTGCCTGGTCTGGTAGGAGCATTCGCCATCTTCCTGTTTCGGCAGTTCATGTCGGATATTCCCGAAGAATTGCTGGAGGCGACGCGTCTGGACGGGGCAGGCGAATTTCGAACCTTTCTGCAAATTGTACTGCCTATTTCAACACCGATTTTGGCAGTGCAGGCCATCCTGACCTTCATTGGTGGCTGGAACAGCTTTCTGTGGCCACTCATTATTGCGAACGATGAGAAGCTGTACACCTTGTCCGTCGGTCTGTCGCTGCTCAAGGGACAGAACGAGAGCCAATTCGCGCTCCAGATGGCCGGCTCAACCTTTATGGTCTTACCGATTATGATTATCTTCATTGTTTTTCAAAAGTATATTATCGAGAACTATACAATTTCGGGTATTAAGTAGTAGTACAACGGCGGGTTTCCCTTTTAACCGAGGAGACTTTGCCGTTTTGTTGTTTTATAAAAAAAGAAGAGCACCACTTAAAGGGCACTCCTCGTAGAAATTCTCATATTTAAATAGATTTGATCTCTTTCTCGGTTAATCCGGTGGCCTTTGCAATATTTGCTATGTCCAGACCCATGGACAGCATATTTTTGGCGATATTCTTTTTCTCATCTTCTTTACCTTTGGATAGACCTTTCTCTAAACCTTTCGCCATACCGATAGATTCTGCTCTATCGATCATTGAGGCTTCATCGTGCAGGTATTTCTGCCGAGCTTCATACTGACGTCTTGCTTCTGAATCCTGACTCAAGAATTGCAGTGTGTCCATGGCTTTTTCCAGTCCTGGCTCGTTCATTTTCAAAACCTCCCATTTGGATGGATCTGCGCCTTTGAGAAACAATAGCCAGTTGATAAGCCCTCCGTTTAGTATTAATTATATCATCTTTTTTAGGATATCAGAATGGCTAAGCTTCTCTTTGAAAGAGGGGCTCCGCTATTTTTCCTCTACCTGGACATATTTATATATGAGTCAAACAATATTGATGGGATAATATACGAATTTTTCTTTTCAGTCTGTAGATGCGAGTCGTTGTAGCCGTAATGGAAATATTATATTTGACAGCGAGAAAGGGTACAGGCATATGTCGACAAAAGTAGTCTTGATAGAGTGTATATTCATTTTTTGAAAGCTGCATCAGTATGTTAACGATAACCGTATCCATATCTCCAAGCCTTCGATTTTCCCACTCCTCCTCTACCGAATTTGAAAAACCACAAATCTTCTCACATTCTAACGTAGTTTCATGCTTTTTTTGTGTATAGTAGCACCTAAATGATTTATAAATGAGATTTTTAGCCGTAAGGTACAGCCAACCCTTTACGTTGGGGTGATGCTTGAGCTTGACCAATTGCTGTCTTGCCGCTACAAAAGTATCTTGTGTACATTCTTCTGCCATAAATTTAAAGCAAGACTGATTCTTGATTAAATGCATACAGAAACGATATACCTCACTCAGATAAAGTTCGCAAATTTTTCTGTAAAAACATCTGGAACTACCTCTGCATTGATCCTCTTTGCAACAGTCGATAACCATCGTGGTCGGCATTTTGTTCAAGCCCCCTTTGGACGGATAAAAAAGATAAATAACATTTGCGCATGCCAATCATATACATTAATTCCAATTGAATATAATGACAAAAATCATATTTAATCTCGTAAGTATGGAATTACTAGAACAGTTAGGAGATATTTTAAGGTGATTTTGATGCGGGGACGGAATTAGTTAATAGGGGGAGAGGATGCATCAGGTGGGAGGGGAGAAAGGATGAAAGAATCAATAGTATACAAACGTTTGGCGACAACATTTAGACCTCATTTGAAAACAATCGCTATCATTTTGGCATGTCTAATCGTATCAGCGGGCTTGAATATATTATTGCCTTTGACAAGCAAGATTATTGTGGATCAAGGTCTCTTGAAAGAGGATATGCAGGCTGTAATTCTGTACACTTCTGCTGCGTTTTTAATCGTTTGCTTGGATAAGCTGCTGAACGTGTGTAAAGAAACCTTTCGGGCAGGCTTAAGCGCACAGGTTACCTTTTCCTTATTTGAAAAGGCGTATCTGCATCTGACGAGAGTTAGAATGAGCTATTTTACCCGAACCAATGAAGCAGAGTTGCTTAATCAAATCAGTACGGATGTAGGCAATGTATCGAGGATCACAGATAGTGGAGTATTTTTTATCATTATGCAGGCGTTCAGCATGATTGGTGGTTTATGTGGTCTGCTGCTCATTAACTGGAAAATGACTGTAATTGTGCTTTGCTTTTTACCTATCAAATATGTTGTTGTGAAGCATTTTGTGAAGTGTAGAAAAAAACTGGTGGGGGATTTAATTGAAGGCAGTAGTGATTTTGCCCAGTGGTTTGGGGAATCGATCGGAGGCATGAGGGAGCAGCGAATGTTTGGTCTTATTCCACATAAGCACCAGCAGTTCTCATCCAGGCAGCGTCGAATCGTAGATTCAGAGCGGAAAATATCACTCCTGGACGCGTGGAATACCGCTTCGGAATCGGTTTTAATTCAACTGCTGCTGATGCTTCTGTACGTTGTTGGAGCTAATCTTATTTTTCGTTTACAGCTCACTGTAGGCGGTATTTTTGCCTTTGTTTCTTACAGTGCTTATGTTACCACTCCTGTTTTCGCTATTTTAAACATTGGCTACATGCTGGCTGAAGTGGTTCCTTCCGCCGTTCGATATTATCAGTTTTTGGATTGGGCAGAGGAAGAGGCATCTAATTTAGCTACTCCATCGTCTGTCCTCACTGAGCCGCCACTCGAAGATCATATTGCCTTTCATCATGTCTCTTTTTCCTATGCCAAGGATGAACACATTCTGGCCCACTTGAGCTTTAGGATTGCCCGAGGGGAAAAGGTAGCTATCATTGGAGCAAATGGGGCAGGGAAGTCTACGCTGCTGGATCTGATTATGAGATTCAGCCAGCCTGATCAGGGGATAATCACTTATGACGGCATTGACATTCAAAGCTATGAAATAGATGAGTATCGAAGTCAAATAGCCTTGGTCAGCCAGCAGGTGTATTTATTTGATACTACTATTTTCAGCAATATCCGCTTGGGCGCAGAAGTTGCTAATGAAGCAATAGAGGCAATGATCGTGGAGGTTGGTCTGGAAGAATTGGTCCAGAGCTTGCCAGATGACTTCCCAATAGGCTCGAATGGCTCCAGGTTGTCGGGTGGTCAAAGACAGAAAATTGCCATGGCTCGGGCATTGGTCAGAGAAGCGCCATTGATTATTTTTGATGAGGTGACTTCCAATCTGGATGCAGCAGCCAGGCTAAATGTCCAGCAATTGTTGAAGACCCGTTTACGTGACAAGACCGTAATGATCGTTACACATCGCAGCGAGGTATTAGCGCATGTCGATAAAGTCATTTTGCTGGAGAAAGGCGAACCCGCTCAAATAGGGTCACATTCCTATTTTATGAATTGCCATGCCGGTTATAGAGAATGGGTATTAGAGCATGAAGAGGCCACAGTCAAATGATGAAAAAAACAAATGATTCTATGTGGTGATTTTATGCTTGGTATGGAATTAGTATGGGTGAACACCCTTTTAAATCATATTATGAATGGGAGGAGTAGTTTAACATGCGTAAGCTTGTGAAAAGAAGTGCGAATGTAGGCGACACGATTGAGGCATTTGGCTGTGGTTGTTCCTGTTATTGTCCTTGCTCCTGTTATTGTGCGGGCAGTCGGACTCGAAGTTCCAATACTCAGAGAGAAAGCGACGGCTCTTATCGCAGAGATAATGGAACTGGAATTGGTAATTATTAAGCTTGTATCTGTATGGAGGAGCCTGGAATTTTCAGGCTCTTCTGTCCACATCAAAACAGAGTAGGTGTGAACCATGAATATGTGCCAACCCTTTATATACACATTTCAGACGAGACTCCACCATTATGTATATGATGTAAATACCAACTTGATTTTGCGGATTAAAGAGGAGGCTTATCATTTTCTGAATTCGCATTCCAGCTTTGACCTGGATCAGATGGAGACTACACCTGAATTGCAGCAGTATATCCGTGACTTGTTAGACAACGGATTTTTATCCTCACAGCGCCCGCAGATTATAAATCATCCCAAGACGAAGCACCTGGAGCATATGCTTCAGCATCAGCTGAAGACTCTCACCTTGCAGGTCACTCAAAATTGCAATCTTAGATGTTCTTATTGCGTTTATTCAGGAGGATATGAAAATCGAGGTCATACCAGTCTGATGATGGATTTTGAGACAGCGCGCAAGTGCATAGATTTTGTCATTGATAGGTCAGTAGACAGTGACCGTTTGGATTTTGGTTTTTATGGGGGAGAGCCACTCATTAATTTTCCGTTGATCAAGCAATGTGTGGAATATATCCAGGAGCAGGTAGCGTATAGAGATGTAGGCTTTCATTTGACGACCAATGGCACGCTGCTTAATGACGATATTTTGGCCTTTCTCGATGAACATCATTTTGTGCTTACGATCAGTCTGGACGGAGATCGGGAGAATCATGACAGAAACAGACGGTTTGCTGTTAACGGGCGGGGCTCCTTCGATACGATCATTGCCAATGTGGACAAGATTAAAAGCAATTACCCGGGCCTCTTTGAATGGATTAATTTTAATGTGGTGCTGGATACTCGCAACGATTTTGGTTGCATCAATGATTTTTATACGAATTATGAAACCTTCGAAAGTCTGTACAGTGTGAAGTCGTCCTACATTAACGATGCTTATGTGAAGGATGAGATACGGTACAGGAATGAATTTATTGAACAGAGAGGCTATGAGGTTGTTAAAATGATGCTCTCCAAGTTTGGAAGAGTGGATGAAGGACATGTCTCCAAGCTGATTAAGGACTATTATATTTCGATTTATTTCCGAATGTTTCATTATAGAAAGCCTTCTGCGGGGATGCCGATAGAAGCGCATCATGGCGGACCCTGTGTGCCTGGTGTTCAGCGATTGTTTGCGGATGTGCATGGAAACCTGTATCCATGTGAACGGGTGAGCGAACAGTCGGAGGTGGTGCAGATTGGAAAGGTGGACACAGGCTTTGAAGTGGATAAAATCAGCCAAATTTTAAATGTAGGGACAATCACGGAGGATGCATGTAAAAACTGTTGGAATTTCCGTTTTTGTACGCTGTGTGTTGCTGTAGCAGATGATTTGCATACCTTGTCCAAAGAAAAGAAGCTGAGTCACTGTTCCGTAGTCAAAAACGATATTAGGCACACCTTGCTTGATTTTTGCATGATGAATGAGCTGGGCTATGATTTCTCTGAGGATACGATTCTCGATTTTGAAAAAGCATGAGGGGTGTCTCCATGACCAATAAATTAATCATTTTTCCGTTTGATTATGAAACGATAGCCCTGGTTAGGAACATGAATCTATTAGGAAGTTATGGGGAAGTTGTACTTATTTCTTTTCAAGGGTCGGGGATGATCGGGAAAGATGCCTGTGTAACGGACAAGGGGGAAGTGACAGGCTTCATAGTGAAGCCGGAGTCTTGTTTGGAGCAAGAAATAGAGCGTTGTGATGCAATCCTACTGGTGAAATCGAATTTTAAACTTGATATCGCAGAGGTTTACCTCCCGGTGATCAAGAAAGCTGGACAACTTGGCAAAAAAGTCTTGTGCAATTTCACTTTGCCAGACCCATGTATGGAATTCATCGAACCATGTGAGGAGCATGATGATAAGCTAATTCTAAAAAATACATTTGATGTACGCACGAAGGATATCTCACCGCCTGACCCAGGCTCCGTTATTCATGATTTTTTTACACCGGTTATGTTTGTATTAGGGCTGAACGAACGAACGCATAAGCTTAATTTGCAGCTTAACCTTCGGCAGAAGCTTGAAGCTCAAGGGTATCAGGTGTCGCAAATCACGTCTAATGGATGCGGTGAGCTGATTGGTGCACATTCTTTTCCACAGTTTATGTTTGAGGCCGGTATGACGGAAGCCCAGAAGATTATCATGTTTAATCGATATTTGAAAAAAATAGAGCAGAGCGAAAAGCCTGACCTAATACTCGTTGGCATTCCGGGCGGGATTGTTCCTTTTAACAATACGTTCACGAATTATTTTGGAGTAACTTCATTTTTGGTATCCCGTGCTGTCAGACCGGATGGTCTGATCTGTTGCCTCCACTATGATGAATACAATATAAAATATTTGGAGCATGTGAAACAGTACATGGAAAACCGTTTTTCCTCTTCATTATTGGGATACGCCTTATGTAACAATGTATTCGACAGTTATTCTTCTTCCACGGTGAATATGCAATATGCATCTGTCGATCATCGTTTCGTGGAAGAGAAAAAACAAGAGTTTTCCAATTATTCCGTGCCTGTACTCAATCTGTCCAACGATGAAGATATGAATAAGCTGACGAAGGATATTTTACATTATTTTTCGGTTGATCATCATGTAGTTCAGTTGTAATGGAGGGGAAAACATGAACTTTACTCAGGATGTAACAGGAACAGGAGTAAAACTGGAAAATATATTTTGGAAGCTTTTTAACATAAAAGCGGGAGAGATAAATAAAGAGGCTACTTTACTTGGTCCCGCTATGGGGTTGTTTCCCAGAGATCTGGTGTATCTATTATTTGAAGTGGAAAAAAGCTTTACTATCCGAATTCCGGAAGAGCGTATATTGGGAGGGGGGTTGCTTACATATAACAGTTTGTACGAGACGATAACGGACTGCCTGGCAGTGGAAAAGGAATGAAGGATTTGTGAAAATGATGATAAAACATACAAAAACATACAAAAAGATCCGATATACCTCTAGAATCACTTATTAGAAGAGAATTGGAGGTTTTAGGATGAATGTATCATTTACATCATCTCACCAATCGCCGTTCCGCACCACAGATAACAACCGACTTGGACTACGGCATTCCATTTCCGCTCAGGCTGAAAGGAAGAGTATAGGCAAGCCACAAAACAAGGTTATTCAACAATTGACAGAGCAAAAGCAAAATTTGATGGAAAGGCGTTCGGACTATTTAAGTAATGCTCTCAAGCGTGGTCTCGGTCCAGAAGCTGTAAAAGCTGAAATGGAAGAGATAGATAAGCAGATTCAGCAAATTGACGAGAACATTCAAAAGCAGTCACTGGAAGAGCAAAAAAAGGCTTTAGGCATGGATGAGGAAAGTAAAAAAGAGGCTCAGAAAGGTAAAAGGGAAGAATATACGCCCAAGACTGCAGAGGAACAGAAGCAAAGTCTGATCACCTATACAATGCATAGTATTGTATCTGCAAACAATGAGTTGAAGAATGCCAAAATAGCTAAAATGGCACAAATCACATTGGGAAGCGAGGCTAAGGGCTGGGAAAACGCTAACCCTGCAAAATCAGCGGCTTTGCGTGAGAAGGCAGAAGGACTTAATGGAAAGATCATGGAAATCGCTGCGAATATCAATGAGCGTATCAGCGAAGCAGTGAATAACGAACCGGCGATTACAGATCGGGAAGAACCAAAGGATGAGAAGGAATCAAGTGCAGAGACAGGCAGGGTGTGGACTGAACAAGAGCTCACTGCCTATCTGGACTCGGCTAAAGACGGAGCGAAGACTGCAGGCACGAAGGTAAATATTGCAGTCTGATCCGGCTATCATGTGCATGGTACGCTAAATTAGGAGGGTGCTTTCAGACGAACGCTATCGTTCGCAGAGGCACCCTCTGCTTACTCTTATGGAAATGAACAGGGCAGGGGGAGAAAAAATGAGTGCCAAAATCCATGTAGCCATTATTGACGACGGGGTTTATGCTGGCTTTTTAAATACGCATTTATTATATAACGTCGAAATAGCTCATGGAGGTGTAGAAGATGGACGTAGCTTAAATCACGGTACGCTATGTGCTGCTATTGTACAAACGTATTTTCCGGATGCGATCATCAGCAGTGTGAAAATAATGAACCATCGAAAAGGAAATGCAGCTCAGCTCTGTGCCGCGTTGGACTGGTGTGTAAAGCATGGTGTGCAGGTAGCCAATATCAGCCTGGGAAGTGTAAGTTATCGGGATCGAAGCATGCTGCGGGAAGCTGTAAATGATGCAGCTATGGCAGGATTAATTATGGTATGTGCTGCACAAAACGGAGGACTTCTTACTTATCCGGCCTCTTTTGCTAATGTGATTGGAGTGCGCTGCGATCGTAGCGGCATACTTACAGCAGGTCAATATACATATGATGCTGATAAAGCATTCTCAAGCGGTATCGATTTTACCGCTTTTGCCAGACATGAGCTGGTAGGTGCAGCCGGAGAGACTGTTCAATGCCCCAACAGCAATAGCTACGCCACTCCATTCGTTACAGCACAGGTATGTAAAGTACTCCAGCAGTCCAAGCGCGTTCCTTCTATAGAAAAGCTAAAACATATTTTACATAAGTATAGCTATCATTCAATACAGGATAATGTATTCCCCGTGGCGCGTTACAAAAATCCAGATTGGATACGGCGTGCATATGTATTTAAGGAGGATTGCGGAGTTGGATCACAAGCACCTTATTATTTTCGGGTCGCCTATGAAACTAAGTTCCCCCGTACTAAAGCAGCTTCGGTCATCAAAGAAGTAATTATGCGGGAGCAGGCAGAGCGGGATTTGGACATTAAAGCTGGAATACGGATGGGTGACCTGGCGGATACGATTGTCTTGCTAGGGGATATGGAGCCGGTGGCATGGCAGGATGTGAAACAATTGGCTTTACGGTTTGGAAAACATATAGTGCATATCCCTAATAAGCAATGCTACACCCCGGTTCTGGATGGTTCATTTCGTCGTTTGCGCTGCTGGCAGCCGGATGAGCGTTTTAAGATGAAGCGGGAGGAGATGATTCCAATAGATGATTCTCATATTCCGCTTATTTATATGTATTATAGCGGGGGCGCTGACATCATTTATTTCTTGCATGTTTTGAGAGAGGCCTTTACCCGGGATGGATACCAAAGCTGGATTGCAGTGGATCAGCCTGCGGCGGTGCTGCATGACATGGAGTATTTGCCTCCTGCCGATGCAACCACTGGATTACAGGAACGGATATATGTCGCTGGTACAATGGCTTATAGCGCTTATGCGGATATCGTCATTTTGTGTGCAGAGGCTTCGGATGTTACGGATTACTCCAAGGAGCAAGGCCTATCAGGGATTGATATTGAGCTTTCTTTGATAGAGATCGCGGAAGCTGAACGGATTCAAATTTCGGTACGGGTAGAGCATGAATATAGGGAAGAATGGGTCATTCGGAACCAAAGCGTGGAAGATATAGATCGTTGTTATACATGTATAGAACAATTGCTGGCAAGCGGATAATCACAGAAAGCGTAACCAATTTCTTATCGTTTATCATTATACTTAACTAAAATATTAAGTATTTAATAATAATATTGACCATTATAATTATGGTGTGTTATATTAACAGCGTAAATAAAACGGCTTGTTAGTCTTTGAGGTACAACAGATTTTATTTTCGCATTCAGAGAGGATGGTTTAGATGGCAGCAGCTGTAAAAGCAAAAATGATTGTAGACAAATCTTTTCGTATTGCTGAAGTCGATAAACGCATTTATGGTTCTTTTGTAGAGCATCTCGGACGTGCGGTATATGGCGGTATTTATGAGCCCTCTCATTCATCCAGTGATGAAGGGGGTTTCCGTAATGATGTGAAAGAATTAGTGAGACAGCTTGATGTTCCAATTATTCGCTATCCGGGAGGTAATTTTGTATCCGGTTACAATTGGGAGGATGGTGTCGGTCCTGTCGCGTCCAGACCTAGACAGCTGGAGTTGGCGTGGAGAACGGTCGAGCCCAATGAAGTGGGTACGAATGAATTTTTTAAATGGGCCAAGGATGTTGGTTCCGAAGTGATGATGGCGATAAATCTGGGTACGCGTGGAATTGATGCGGCGCGTAATCTAGTTGAATATTGCAACCATCCGGGCGGCTCCTATTGGAGTGATCTGCGTCGGAGTCACGGGATAGAGCAACCGCACAAGATCAAAACGTGGTGTCTTGGCAACGAAATGGACGGTCCTTGGCAGATCGGACATAAGACAGCGGAAGAGTATGGCCGTCTGGCTGTAGAGTCTGCCAAAGCCATGAAGCTGATTGATCCTGACATTGAGCTTGTATCCTGCGGCAGCTCCAGTTCGACGATGCCGACGTTCCCGGAATGGGAAGCGACGACGCTGGATCATACCTATGAGGTAGCCGACTATATTTCCCTGCACCAATACTACGGCAATCACGACAATGATACTCCAAATTATCTGGCGCGTTCCATGGATATGGACCATTTTATTCAAACGGTCATTTCGACCTGCGATTATATCAAAGCGAAGAAACGCAGCAAGAAAAAAATGATGCTCAGCTTTGACGAATGGAATGTGTGGTACCATTCCAACGATGCGGACAAAAAAATCGATCCATGGTCTGTGGCACCGCCGCAGCTTGAAGATATCTACAACTTCGAGGACGCACTGTTGGTGGGCAGCATGCTGATTACGTTCCTGCGTCACGCGGATCGTGTGAAGATGGCTTGTCTCGCCCAACTGGTCAACGTTATTGCTCCGATCATGACCGAAAATAACGGAAGAGCGTGGAAACAAACGATTTTCTATCCGTACCTGCATGCGTCCCGCTATGGTCGTGGAATATCGTTGATGCCTGTAGTGGACTCCGAAAAATACGATTCCAAGGATTTCACAGACATCCCTTATCTGGACAGCGCTGTGGTATATGATGAAGAGGGAGACGCTCTGACCATTTTTGCGGTTAACCGTCACTTGTCCGAGTCGCTGGAGCTGACGGTAGATGTACGCAGCTTTGAAGGCTACCGCATTGTAGAGCATACCGTGCTGGAGCATGACGATCTCAAGGCGACCAACAGCCCCGCAGGGGAAAAGGTTGCGCCTCACAATGGCGGCAATGCCAAGCTGGAGGATGGAATTGTAAAATCTCACTTGGGTAAAGCATCGTGGAATGTCATTCGTCTCGCTAAGTCTCATTAATTCTTTTCTATAATAAGTAGGCCTCATTATAGCTAAATAAAGCTCGCATTCTATCTTGTAATGGCATACAGGAGTAGAAGGCGGGCTTTTTTTTATACAGCCGAAACAATGAGCGCGTATTATCTTCTTGTGAAATGACAGGAGGGATCAGGCTGTGACTACGACCGAAAAAGTGATTAATTTTGCACATCGCGGAGCTTCTGGGGTATGTCCTGAAAATACGATGGCGGCGTTCCGACACGCGCTGGAGTTGGGAGCAACAGGCATAGAAACGGATGTGCAGCGTACCCAAGATGGACATCTGGTACTGATTCACGATGAATCGCTGGAGCGTACGACAGGTTCACCGCTGGATGTAAGGGATATTACGCTGCAAGAACTGAATACGCTGGATGCGGGCGGCTGGTTTGACGAGAAATTCCAGGACGAGCGGGTGCCATTGCTGGATGAGCTGTTGGAACTGGCGCAGTCCTCTGATACAGTGATTAATCTTGAATTGAAAAATAGCATTTATCGCTATCCCGGTATGGAGGAAGAAGTCGTTGCTGCCGTGAGGCGTTTCGGGTTGGAAAGGCGGGTGATCCTATCCAGCTTCAATCACGAATCGCTGGCGCTCTGTGCGCAGCTCGCTCCTGAGATTAGGACGGGTGCGCTGTATATCGAGATTATGGTTCGTCCATCGGAGTATGCAGCCCAATTTGGAGTCACAGCACTTCATGCCCACAAGCATGCTGTTACACCAGAAGCCGTAGCTGAGGCTTTGGCAATAGGTGTAGTCTACCATCCGTGGACAGTGAATGAGCCGGAGGAAATGAAGCGTCTGCTGGAGGCCGGGGTGAGCGGCATTATCACGGACTATCCTGATCGGTTGTCGCACATTTTAGCTGTCCACTCTTCCTAAACAAAGCAAACTGAACTGAAGTGAAAAGACTCTCCTGCACGCTCACGTATTTACGAGGCGAAGAAGAGTCTTTTTTTGAGAACCTGATTCCTTTCCTACTTGATGCCAAGCCGCATACGGTAGCTGAACAGGATATCCAGTGTTTTGCCCTGAAAATGATCCTCTACCTGCTTCACAAAGCGTGCCAAATCATCATCCAGTGCCCGGTTGCCGAGCTTGAAGACACTCTGAATGCCACCTTGGCTCAGGGCAAGCCCTGTATAGCGAGCGGCGTCACACTGCTCACGGTTGTGGAAGATAATTTCCCGGGTGTAGCGAAATTGTCCGCTGCGCTGCAGATTAGCCAAATGTTGATCTTTGCTCCATTTATGGGCTTGTTGCTCTACAGGGGTTACCTGCTCCAAAATGGTATCCGCTTTGGCGATAAGCTCTGTATACGCCTGCTCTATCTGCCATTGCAGCACCGGAGGCCAGTCACAGTCATAGGCTGCGAACACGCCGCCCTGAGCCAAGACTCTGCCCGCTTCCTGGAGCGTGCTCTCAGGGTCCATCCAGTGAAAGGACTGAGAGCAGGTGATGACGTCTACAGTTCCATCCTCAAAAGGCAGGCTGTTGGAGAACCCGCTTTGGAAGGAGATGGCTTCTGCCATTGTCGTTCCTGCTGTTTTCAGCTTACGCCCAGCTTTCTCTCTCATGTCCGGGTTAGGCTCAATGCCGACGATCTGCCGAGCTGCATCTTTCCAGATGAAGGTCGAAAGCCCTGTACCACAGCCAATATCGGCAACAAGCTCTACGTTTCGTTCCAAATAGCGACTAATGATTTCCACGACGAGTGACGGTGCTTCTGGTCGATGCTGATCATAGTTGTCGGCAAAACCACTAAAACGGTCCACGTTACTTTGCAGATTTCCTTTTGGTATCATAAGAGCTTTTTCCTCCTTGGCCTCGACCGGGTGGCCGAGCAGATTCCGATGCTGCTGTACTCTTACATTGTACAGTTTTATATGTTTATTCATCTACTGTTGTGATTGCACAGCAACTATCGGATTTCAGAGGAGATTTCCCTATTTTATCGCGAAGCCAGCGCTTCACGTATCATGGAGTCCAGCATAGGGCGCAAATCTGCGCGCTGCATGCCCATGTGGAGCACGGCTTCCAGATATCCAGCCTTATCACCAATATCATAACGCGTGCCTTCCAGTTCTAGGGCAAGGAGTTGGTTCTGTAATGCTACCTGGTGGAGGGCATCTGTCAGTTGGTATTCACCACCCGCACCGGTGGACATGTTTTCCAATATAGAGAAAATGGAAGGCTCCAATACATACCGTCCAATGACTGCCTGCCGTGAAGGAGCATTTGCAGGGGAAGGCTTTTCAACAAGTCCACCGACTTCGTGTATAAGGCCATTCTGGTGGGTGGAGTCAATAATGCCGTATTTACTTACATCCTGTTCTTCCACCGTACGCACGCCGACCACTTGCTTGCCCGTCGCCTCGTAGACATCCATCATTTGACGAATGGCCGGGGTAGAGGAATTCATAATATCATCACCCAGCAATACAGCGAAGGGCTCATCGCCAATGAACTGACGGGCACAACGTACTGCATGTCCCAAGCCGAGGGGTTCTTTTTGACGGATATAGTGAATGACTGCTTTGCCCCCGATGCTTTGAACCTCGCGCAGAAGGTCGTACTTACCTTTGCTCTCCAGCACTTGCTCCAATTCCACAGACTTGTCAAAATGATCCTCGATGGCTTTCTTATTGCGACCCGTGACGATAATGATGCTTTCAATCCCGGACTTGATGGCTTCTTCTACGATATATTGAATAGCCGGCTTGTCGACTATTGGAAGCATCTCTTTGGGTAAAGCTTTTGTGGCAGGCAGAAAACGGGTTCCTAGTCCGGCGGCTGGAATAACGGCTTTTGTAATTTTTCTCATAGAGATTCACTTTCCTTTCGGGATGGGGAACCAAATACCCAGTATCGGCTCCCGATATAATTAATGATCATTCCGGCTGCGGTGGCGATCAGCTTGCATAAGGCAAGAGGCAGCTCGGTTCCAGCGTGAAGCAGTTGCAATAATAAGGCGGTTAGACCCAATATGATCAGGTTGATGACGATAAATTTGGGTAATTGACTTTTGTTAGTATCGTCTGGTCGTTGTTTGTTGAATGTCCATTTGCTGTTTAAAATATAACTGTTGGCTGTGCCGCAGCTATACGAAATGATCTGCGCCACCAGGACCGGAACCCCGGCCCAGGCCAGTAGCATAAAAATGATGTAATCTACGCCCGTATTGACCAATCCTACCATGCCAAAACGGATTATAGGAAGCAGCGGGGCAATGCGACTTTTCATGGGTTATGCTCCATGACCGGATTTGGGGCCGGGATATACCGCACTGTTGCCGCGTACTGTACGTCCGGCAGAAATCAGACTGTCTCGGGCTCCTTGATACAGGGAGTCACGTTGTTCAGGAGCTTTCTTGGCATGTGTCGGTCCGTTTTCGTATTGTCCACCCAGATGCTCACGCACAATGTAGAGCGGACGGGCTTTGGTCTCATCATAAATCCGTCCTACATACTCACCCATAATACCGAGAATGATCAGGATTACACCGTCAAAGATCAGGCTGATGCTAATCATGGACGACCAGCCCTTCATCACGTAGGAATCGGTGAAAAAGTTGAGGAATAACACGTACATCAGATACAGGAAGCCGGACATCGACAGCAGTGCTCCAATGTAACCCGCCAGCTTGAGCGGTTTAATCGAAAAGGATGTGATCCCGTCCAGGCTGAGCTTGATCATGCGTTTCAGCGGATACTTGGTTTCGCCTGCGAGCCGCTCATCGCGCTCATATTCAACAGCAGTTTGCTTGAAGCCGATCCAGCTGACCAGTCCACGGACAAATCGGTTATTTTCCGGCAGCCGCTTCAACTCATCTATAACCTTGCGGTCCATCAGGCGGAAGTCCCCGGTGTCCACCGGGATATTGATGTCCGTGGAGGCTTTGAGCACACGGTAGAAGAGGCTGGCTGACCATTTCTTGAAGCGAGTTTCGCCATTGCGTTTCAGCCGTTTGGCGTAGACCACCTCATAGCCTTCCTTCCATTTGCTAGCCATCTCGACAATTAGCTCTGGCGGGTCCTGGAGATCGGCGTCAATGACGACGACCGCCTCTCCCACCGCATAATCCATCCCGGCGGTAATGGCCAGTTGATGACCGAAGTTGCGGGAAAAATCAATCAATACAATGGTGTCATCTCTGAGACTGAATTCCTTGATGAGCTGGACGCTGCGGTCCGAACTCCCATCATTTACGAAGATCAGCTCGTAGGGCTCGCCCATCGAGCCCATGACTTGTTTTAGCCGCCGATAGGTTTCTGTAATGACGGCTTCCTCGTTGTACATCGGTATAACTATGGAATAGCGAATTTGTTCACTCATGAGTAATTCCTCCCTAATTTATAATGTGATTTCGTATAAAGTACCGCTTCCGCCACGCTCGTCTCCGCCAGGTCCACCTTGGCCATCCTGAGCATTTGAATTACTGTTCGTTTTGTCGCTTCCGCTGTCGGATGCCTGAACATCTGTACTTGCTTCGCCAGTTGTTGTTTTCCAATCATCTGTAGGGATTACTTTGCCATGCTCTTTGATCCATGTGGTGACTTCGGAGTTGCCGCTGTCTGGTCCACCGCCGCCTCCACCATTGATCATGAAGTATTTTACCTGACCGCTTTCGACCAGCGCCTTGATCTTGTCGACGGTATACACCGGATCGGAGGATACAAAGCCGTTCATAATAATCACTTTTTGTCCGGCTTCAATCATGTAAGGAGCGGCTGTTGAATAATTGCTTGCTGCGAAAAGGTAGGTTTCACCTGTGTTATGCTGTTGCAAATAGCTCAACGTTTTTTGATCTAAGCTTTGGCTTCCGTTCGGTCCACCCATTCCTCTGGAGCGGGCAGAAGATCTCTGTTCTGTGTCTGTGCTTGTTTGAGTTCCTTCAGCTTGTTGTCCATTGGCGCTTTGGCCTCGATTGCCATCATTGCGGCCTGGCATTCCGCCACCACCTCCACCACCGCCAAATTGAGTCGGTCCGGCTTGTGGAATCATGCTGTTCCCCCCGTAGGTGATCGGTGTCAGTGCCCAGTACACAGGGCCGATGAACATTGCGAGTACACTTGCAATGACGGCGAATTTCGTCAGCTTCTCTGATTTCAGTCGTGCTATTACCAGTAACGCTGTGCCAAAGATCCCCAAGATTAGTACCGCGATGGACCAGCCGCTGCCAATGGTATCGTTGTAATTTTGCAAAACAAACCAGCCAAATACCGAGGTTGCCAATACCGCTGCCGG
>NZ_JH601040.1:112053-117020 GCF_000245715.1 Paenibacillus sp. Aloe-11
GATACTGCTGCCACAATTCTACAAATCCGGCCCCGAAGAGCGCTGAAATCGGTGGTGCGAGCATAATCAGGTAATAATGATGGAAGAATCCGGCTACGCTGAAAAATGCAGCGACGGGAAGCAGCCAGGCCAACCAGAAGATGATCTCTCTGTGCTTTTGGGTTATATTGCGACGACGAATGCTTGCCAGCAGGCCGATCGAAGCAATCAATGCGAATGGAAGCAGCCAGCTAGCCTGACCTGACAAGGCAGATTGGAATAACCGTAAAGGCCCCTTTTCACCAGTGCCGAACATGCCACCACCGGAATTCCCGCCCGGTCCACCACCAGGTCCACCTTGCCCGTCGCCAGGACCGCCTTGACCGTTGCCGCCAAATCCGCCCGGCGGCATTTGGCCACCTGCACCGAATCCGCCTGCTGCCGTGTTGTTAGTAGCAGCGTCGCCAGTTGCTGTAGCATCACCCGATGGTGTAGCTGTCTGAGTCTGCTCCGAATTTGTATTGCTGCTATTCGTTGTGGCGTTTTGCTTCCACTCCGAGCGCTGGCCACCACGTCCACCGCCTGTTCCCTGATCTCCTGTCAGACGGGACAGGCCGTTATAGCCAAAGGCCAAATTCAGTACAGAGTTTGTACCGCTGCTCCCCATATAAGGGCGTTGGTCTGCCGGAGTGGAGTCCACCACAACTGCCCAAGAGAGCGATACGATCAGAAGAACCACTGCCGATCCTGCCAGGGTTACCGCTTTACGCTTCCAGTTAAACTTGGAAGCTAGCAGATAAAACAGTCCCAAAGCGGGAACGATCATATAGGCTTGCAGCATTTTTTCATTAAAGGCAATGCCTACGACTGCGAAAGCCGCGAGGATCAGCCCGGTTTTGCTATTTTTAATGCCTCTGAACAAAAGCCATGTGGCAAGCAGCAAGGTGAACACCAGCATAGCGTCGATGTTATTTGTGCGGCTGACCGCTACTGCTATCGGTGTAGTTGCCATGGCGAAGGCGGCCAATCGAGCAGCCATCGTACCGAAGCTCGGTTTCACGAGCAGGTAAACGAGCAATACCGACCCGACCTGAGCCAGCGCTTGCGGCAAAATAACGCTCCAGCCGTGAAGCCCGAATATGTAGGCGCTCGCGGTCTGAATCCAGAACACGACAGGCGGTTTGTCTACCGTTACCGATCCGGCAGAATCGAGTGAGGCGAAGAAGAAGTTGTGAAAGTTCTCTAGCATGCTCGCTACGGCCGTCGTGTAGTAGGTGTTGACGTATTTGTCTTGCCAGATGTTGTATCCGTTCAAAAATGCAGATATCAACATGATGATGATCAGGGGGATATCCGCCCTGCTTTTAAACCATTTCTTAATCATGTACATTCCACTCCCTGTGAAAATTCTTTGTATTTATTCCGTTGTTCTAGCCGCTATCTTCAGGACTGCGGAATGACCAGTCGCTTTTGATCTTGGCCCGGTGAACTACCGGCTTGCTATTATCTTGCCAGACGTACCTTAATTGGTTATGAGCGCTCCCTGAACGTTAGCTGAAAGCTTATCAGAGGTGCTTTTTTTACGGCGGGATTCAGGTATATTAGATACAGGTAAAAATGAACCGACTTTTTATAGGGAAAAAAATGCGACGTTATGAAAGGGAAGATTAACCATGAAACCAATACACGGAGTTAAAATTATGCTGGCCGACGATGAGCCTCATATTTTGCAATTTTTAGAGCTTGGACTAATTAATGAAGGATATGAAGTCAGAACCGCCGAGAATGGGAGTGATGCGGTTGATCTGGCAAAAGAGTTTCGTCCGCATGTAGCGGTACTGGATGTCATGATGCCTGAAATGAACGGCTTCGAGGTATGTCAAAGTCTCAAGGAGACGGAGGATAATATCGCGGTCATTATGCTGACAGCCAAGGATGATGTGGATGATCGGGTAAAAGGCTTAAAACTCGGCGCGGATGATTATGTTGTAAAGCCTTTTAGCTTTAATGAGCTGCTGGCTCGCATTGAAGCGCGTTTGCGCAACCAGTTTCCCGATCTGCTGGGAGAAGTGGTTCACGGACCCTTTCAAGTGGATGATCGCCGCAAGGAGATTCGCTATCAGGGTCAGGTGCTGGAGCTGTCGCCTACCGAATATGAGCTATTGAAGTTTCTAGTGCTGAACCACGGTATTGTTTTAAGTAAAAGCCGTATTCTGGACCGGGTGTGGGGGTACGATTTTGGGGGCGAGGATAATATTGTCGAAGTGTATATTCGCTCGTTGCGTGAAAAACTTAAAGACAAGGAGCATCGGGTCATTCGTACGCTGCGCGGTGTTGGATACCGTGTGGATCTGCTATGAAGACGGGGGGCAAACATCGGAGCAAATATGGACTCCGTTCTCTCCGGTCCCAGCTTTTAGCCAGAACATTGCTTATTTTGGCTCTGATGCTCGTATTGATCGGCTTTCTACAATATTTTCTGATGAAAGATTTTCTGTATCGGAGTCGTGCAGATGCTATGGGAACGCAGTTAAACTCCATTCCTGCTGATTTATTGATTAGGGACTCGCAAGAGCAGAGTGGGGGTGTTGCTCCCCAGGGAGGAAACAATCGAAGGGATGATCGACCGGGGCCGTTTCTGTTTTGGCCGGATATGTCGCTCGCAGCTATAGGCATAGATGGAACCTTCCGGAGCTTGTCCAGTGAAAACGGACTTAACCCACCGCGCCTCACCACTGAGCAATATCAAGTAATGCAGCAGGACAAGCGCATGCGTCATGGCTATCAATTGATTACGGATGCTCAAGGGAATGAGCAACTGGTTGTGTTCCGTCCGCTTGGCCCGCCTGACCGCTCGTCAGGTTTGCTTCAAATGGGCGTATCCACGACTTCCATGCAAGAGCAGCTGATTAATCAGCTCCGTACCTTTATTTTATTGTCTCTGATTGCGCTTGCGATTGGTCTGGCCCTCATGCTTCCTGTGCTGCGCCGTACGTTGGTGCCCCTTTCGCGGATGGTTGAGGCAGTCAAACGTATTGATGCCGGGAATCTGGACGAGCGCTTTGACGCCGAGCAGGGCCAGTATGAAGTGGATCGGTTGGCGGTTTCATTTAATGGAATGCTGGAACGGCTGGAGCATTCATTTGCTGCAGAGCGGGAGTTGCAGATGCAGATGAGACGGTTCATAGCGGATGCTTCTCATGAGCTACGAACCCCGCTCACGTCGATCCACGGCTTTTTGGAGGTATTGCTTCGCGGGGCGGCAGCCAATCCCAAGCAGCTTCAGTCCGCACTAGAAAGTATGTATGGAGAATCCAAGCGGATGAATAAGCTTGTCTCCGACTTGCTGTTGTTGGCTAAGCTGGACCGAACGCCGGAGTTGAAGCTGGAATGCATATCGCTGGATGGGTTGCTGCTGGAAATGAAACCACAGCTTCTCATGCTGGCAGGCACGCGTAAGGTGGTTTTTGATATGACGGCAGGTGTACGGGTGCTGGCAGAGGGGGATAAAATCAAGCAGGTGGTGCTCAATTTGTTTCACAATGCTGTTCAGCATACGGACCTGGAGAACGGTGTGATCCATGTAAATTTGTCCGCCAGCAAGAAGTTGGCGGATATCCAAATTCGTGATAACGGACCAGGCATGAGTCAAGAACAACTGGAGCGGATATTTGAGCGATTTTATCGTGGAGATGAATCACGTACACGCAGCTCGGGCGGAGCGGGGCTTGGCTTGGCTATTACAGAGTCTATCGTGGAGGCGCACGGCGGAAATATCACAGCCGAAAGTACACTGGGACTCGGTAGTGTTTTCAAAGTAACGCTGCCTTTAGCAGGAACGGTATAGTATTGCACATGATGGCACAAGCTAAAAACAGCCTCCCGAACCGCAGCTTTACTTGTTACACGGCTCGGGAGGCTTTTAAGTTGTTAGTTAATCAGTGCAGCTTTTTGTAAAAACACATGCAGCACTTTGGCGGATGCCTCACGTGTTGTAGGTGCATTCGGCTTGAAGTAGGAGGAGTTTTGAATCGTTTCTCCGTTGATAATACCTGCTGCACTCACTTTTTCAATGCTGTCCTTGGCATAGCCTGCAAAGGATGAAGCATCATGATACGGTGTACGTGCAGGGCCATCGACGGCAGCTTTAATTTGAAGCAGGTCTACAGCTTTACCCAGTATGACAGCAATTTCCTGACGACTGATATGAGCGTTCGGATCAAACTTGTCGCTGTTGCGGCCTGTAATCAATCCGGCTTCATAAGCGGCCGCCACATCGCCGGTATACCAGCTGCCTGCAGGAATATCACTGAATGGCGCAGCAGTGCCTGGTGTCAGGCCAAGTGCCCGGGTTGTCAGAGCTGCAAATTCTGCCCGTGTCACGTTTTTCTTCGGTGAGAAAGTTGTATCGGTTGTACCGTTAATCAGCAGCTTGTTCGCTAATGATTGAATTTCGGATTGGGCATACGATGTTGAAATGTCTTCGAAGCTGACAGGACGCGTCGCTGCCGCATACGTCGAGAAGCCCGGACGGCTTACCTTGACAACGGTAGATCCATCTGCCTGCTTGGTAAAGACGGATGGAACCGGATAGACATTTCCGTTCGCCGTATAGAGCACACCGGCTGTATTCGAATCAATTTGTCCTGGTACGGTAAAGGAACGGGTAATAAACTGCCCTGGAGCAATTTTGAGTGGTTGACTCTTGCCGCCAGTAATAACGTTAGCTTCAAACCCTACCGGTGCACCGATCACAGTCGAGCCTTTCAGCTTACCTGTAAATGTACTGCTATCCTGCGCCTGGCTGCTGATAACCACTTCAATGCCTGCACCTGCAGGAGCATTTTTCAGAACGGATATCGGCAAGGCCAGGGATGAACCTGTATGGCTGACAATCAGGCTACTTCCTGCCGGAGCTTTGCCCAGTGTGGCCAGCTGTCCAGAAGTGAGTGCGGCTTTGGTTGTTGGCCCGCTTGGCTGGCAGCCGA
>NZ_JH601040.1:117067-135866 GCF_000245715.1 Paenibacillus sp. Aloe-11
GCAAGTCTGCATCGGTTACTGTCAGCGATTGTACATTATTGTTGACCGCAACGGCTGTAGTCACAGCTTTGACAGCCTGTCCTTGCTTCACTACGGTTTGAAGTGAAGGAGCAGATGTAGCGACAGGAGTGGATGTGTTGGCTTCAGCAGAAGGTGTCGTATTGCTTCTGCCGCCACCGCCACCACCACCACCTCCGCCGCCGCTACTGCCGGAAGAAGTATTATCCACTCGGATAGATATCATAGCGGTGAAGAATTTAGGGCCGTTTGTATTGAACTCAACTTCGCCTTTTGCATTCAGTTCAGGAGCACTTACTTCCAGCTTGTACACGCCGTCCTTCAAATGCTGAATGGCGAGCTGACCGCTAGCGTCCAGAACAGGCATTCCATTGGAATCAAATTCAACGTAGCTTCCATCGATATTATTGAAGGAGTATGCGCCTTGTTTGAGGCGGGCGTTGGCTCCTTGCTCCTTGGTAGTTGTAATTCCGTTGATCTGACCGATTAGCTTATCATCCAAACCATATATATAAAGTCCGATCTGGTTCGTTTTATCCGTAGTCAGGCGGAAAGTGAGATCTGCTGAGCGTTGAGTAGTTGTTCGATTTGGATAAATAATCGGGTTGTTGATGCTCAGATCCTGCAAGCCGAAGCCTGTTGCCGGATTTTCTTTCCCGACATGAACGACGAATGGCAGATGTAGTGTTGGCAGTCCGGCGCTTTTCAGCATAACTTCCCCTTCATATACACCTGTGGCTGCTCCCGAATTGGGTTGTACAGACAGGAAGAACGGCTGGGATTTACCTGGTTCCGCCGAGATTGCGCCATTCGCGCCGACACCTTGCAGCTGCACGGCAATGTTGCTCACGTCAGGTGTGGCAATTGGTTTCGTGGGATCAGAGGTTACATTTTTATGCAAAATGTAGCTGGCTTCATATTGCACAGGGCTAGCGGACAAATTTTTGAGCTGAAGCTGAATTTGCTTCGCATCACTACCTGGTCGCATCACCCCGAAGCTGGCGGAAGGATTGTAATTCACAACCTCCTGCCGATTAAAGTTTTTGTCGAGAATCGTAATCTTTTCGACAGTTTCCAGCAGGGCTGGCGTCTGAATCGCATTCGCGATGTTTACAAGGCCTGCACCTTGGGAATACACATCATATTGGATCTTATCCTCATTAAAAAGTGTAACCGAAGTGTTTGCGAGAGCAGCACGGATATCGAAAGGTGTCCAGTTTGGATGCTGCTGCTTCAACAGCACAGCAAGTCCGGCCACATGTGGAGAGGCCATACTGGTTCCGTTGCTGCGTTTGTAAGCATGCTCATAAGAAGCATCCGGGTAGAACTTGGCGAAGGCAGGATAGGTTGACATAATGCCAACACCCGGTGCGCTCACATCCGGCTTGATACTAAGCAGCTCATCTCCGTTTGGTCCGCGGGAGCTGAATGCGGCCATGGTATTGCCTGCATTATCTGTGCGAATATAATTTTTTCCAAAACTGATAAAGAATTTCTGTTTGCTGTTTTGGCTTTCAATGATTTGTCTTGCCAGCGCCCGGCCTTCCTTTCCTATCATGTCAAAGGTAGGAATGTAATCCACACCATCACCCTGATTTGAATTAATGTAACCGTCGTAACCCGGGATAGCATCATTCAGATTGGCTTGAGTACTGTCGCCAGATTTCGCTTGACCATTGAAAATAATAATAGCCTTCGCACCGCTTTGTTGTGCGTTCGCGATTTTGTCTACAAAGCCCAAGGCGCCACGTGATACGATTACAACCTTACCTTGTACATCTTTAGAAGTGAAATCATCCGGATATCCCAAATTGGCATATACTAATTCCAATGGCGCTGTTCCTAAAATGGAAGCGAAATCCTCATGAAACGTTTGCCAACTCATCGTGTTAAGATGGTAGTAGGTATCTGATGTAACTGTCATATGCTTCCCATCATTTCCATAGGTAGAAAAATTAACCGATGCTCTATTAGAGTAGCTATGGCTCGGAGAAGTTGCTGCACCGACGGAAATTGCCAACTGGGATGTTGCGGGGGAACCCATCGAATAGAAATATGGGCCTTCCTGCGCAGCATTACCGTTTGCAACGACCGCAACTACGCCGGAAAGCACGGCATTATTGATGGCAATGGAGTCCGGAGAGTTCGGGTCTTTCTCAGAGTCGGAGCCGAGTGACAGGTTGATAACGTTCATGCCGTCTTTGACAGCGCGCTCAATACCGTCAATGACCTGTGCGGAGGAACCGGAGGAGCGACCCGTTTTGGCATTGCGTCCAAGCACTTTATAAACGTATAAGTCCGATTTATAGGCAATGCCTTTTTGCACAATTTCCGAAGACGTATTCGCTGCTTGACCAGCGATTGTACCGGAGACGTGAGTACCGTGTGTTGTTCCGCTAAAACCTGTGCCATAGGGGTCGTTCTCTTTATCAAGCAACGGTTCCTCGTAAGGATCGTTATCCTGCTCAAAAGAGTCATATCCACCCTTGTAAGCCGCTTTCAAATCCGGATGCTCATAATCGATACCGGTATCGATAACCCCGACCTTGATTCCTTCACCTGTTAATCCTTTTGCCCAGGCTTCGGGAACACCAATTTGATCCAGCGGTGCATTGTCATAGGTTGCTTCATTGGCTGTAAGTGTTGGTGGGTCCTGTACGGGGATAGAATAATATGTTTTGTTTTCGTGAATGGACTTTACGCCTGGCAGTTTAGCCAGTTCAGGAATTTTATTGGCTGGCAGCGTGACCTCCAAGCCATTAAGCACCGTGTTGTATTGGTAATTCACCTGAAGAGAAATACCGTGTTCTGCGGCTTTGTCCACGAACGTTGATTGCTCCGTGGCGATAGCGGATTCCGCTTTGTGCTCAGATTGGGCAGTGAAGGCTTGGGCGACTGACCGTGCGGCATATTTGTCTACGGCTATAGGCTCACCATCAAGCTGCACAATGACTCTGACCTGGCGGGAAGAATCCGTGCTCAGCTCTGGCGAGATGAAGGCCGGAGCTGCCTCGACTGTCAATGCCTCCTGGGCTTTCAAAAACGAACCGATTTGCAGATCTGCGGTAGCAGCAGAGCTGATAGACGGCAGAGACAAGCTTACCGTCAAGGCAAGAGCGAGTGATACGACAGGTATCTTTCTCAAAACGATCGGCTTTTTCAAAGATTTCCCTCTTTTCAATCAAAATATGATATGTCTACATACTAGGATTTGAAGCCACTGCCGCTGTTCTTACGCCTCCCTTAATAACTAAAATAATAGAATTGACCACTGGTGACTAACTTGCCAGTTTTGAGGCATATCTTACCATATGGGTGGGATATATTACTATACGTTTTTAATATTTTTAGAAAAATTAAGGGGGATTTCATGTATATATTCCATGGAAGTGTTATGAGTTTACTAGATTATTTTTGAAATTGTTCGAAGGGGAATGGGAGAATGCGAGATTTAATGATATAATCTGCATTGGAATTGTTGAGTTTCACAATCATGTAAAATGATTAACGCAAAGGAGTCGATTATGTTGGCAAAAACGTTGATTTTCGGGCATAAAAATCCGGATACGGATACCATTTGCTCAGCTATTGCTTATGCACATTTGAAAACCAAGCTGGGTGCGGACGTAGAGCCGGTTCGTCTGGGTGAGGTAAACGGGGAAACGCAGTATGCACTGGATTATTTCAAAGTGAGCGCACCGCGTCTGGTTGAGCAGGTTGCTGAAGAAACGGACAGCGTCATTCTGGTCGATCATAATGAACGCCAGCAAAGTGCTGTTGATATTGACAAAGTAACGGTAACTGAAGTCATCGACCATCACCGGATCGCTAACTTTGAAACAAGCCAGCCGTTATACTTCCGTGCTGAACCTGTGGGCTGCACCGCTACCATTTTGAACAAGCTTTACAAGGAAAACGGTGTTGCGATTCCGAAAGAAATCGCAGGTTTGATGTTGTCGGCGATCATTTCGGATTCCCTGCTGTTCAAATCCCCAACCTGCACCGATCAAGACGTAGCTGCTGCTCGTGAGCTGGCTGAAATTGCTGGTGTAGATGCAGATCGTTACGGTTTTGATTTGCTTAAAGCGGGTGCTGATTTGAGCGGTCACACGATTGAGCAGCTGGTAAGTCTGGATGCAAAGGAATTCCAGATGAACGGACGCAAAGTGGAAATTGCACAGGTGAACGCGGTAGACGTGAACGACGTGTTATCCCGCCAAGCTGAACTGGAAGCTGCCTTGTCCCAAACCATTGAAGCCAAAAACCTGGATTTGTTCCTGTTCGTCGTAACGGATATCGTGAACAGTGATTCCATTGGTATTGCGCTGGGAAGCCAGGCACAAGCGGTTGAAAAAGCTTACAATGTGCAGCTGGACGACAACAAAGCTGTTCTGAAAGGCGTTGTATCCCGCAAATCGCAAATCGTCCCTGTATTGACAGACGCTTTTAACAGTCTGTAAATTTCATAGATTGGGATGGCAAGCTACACGCACGCGCCCATCGGGCTCATGATGCATGTTAGCTGCCATTACGAAAATAAGCCTCTTAAACCCAACTGCGTCAAAGCAGGTGGAAGCAGGAGGCTTATTTTTTCTTTAGTCTTCATACCATTTGTCTCCCGTCATTTTGGGGTCTGTCAGACCATAGCCTTTAACATCTTCAAAGGCGGAACGTACGTGAGATAAATAGGTTTGAAACTGATTAATTTCCGATTCACTAAAGTCCGACATCAGACGTGAGGCCAGTCCTATGAAAAAAGGGTCCATCTGTTTAATTTTCCCTCTCCCTTTGTCATTCAGGGAAACAAACACGCCTCGTTTGTCATTGGGATCATCGTACTTGTTAATGTATCCATCCTGTTCAAGGGAAATAACCATAGAACTGATTGCTGCCCGGCTTACACCCATCTTTTCAGCCAAGGTAGAAGGAGAAGACATTTCATCCCTTTGCGCAGAGAGTACACAAAGCGCTATATATTGCCCGTAGGAGAGACCAAATTCACGCGAGCGTTTCTCCATGTTTTTACGTATTTCATATGTTATGGAAAATAAATCCACTAAAACGCCAATCGGCTTGTTGCCACCCGGAAACAAATTATAAGCCAGTTGACGAATTTCGGAGTCCAAGAAAAAGAACATACGATTCACCTCAATGTAGTTAATTAGTTAACTGTAATTTAATTAACCACTGGTTGCAATGATTTATACAAACTTTATTCCGCATTTTTTTTTAAGTGTATCTGCCAAGCGTCATATCCAAGGTCCGATGCACTGTTCAATGTTCTGATTGACAAAGGCTTGTATGGAGGGCTGGCGAAGGGTGCGTCCTTCCTGCCATCGCCACTCACTATATTGAACCTTGGCGGTATACATGGGCTGCACCCAAATTGCGTCTTGATGACGATCCGGTTTATTGACAAAAGGTCGCTCCGAAATCGTGTGTGGCATGAGGCGCTCGGTAAGCTGACGCCAATCTTCCCGAGTCAGCTTGCCTGTACCTGCATGTCCAATGTATCGCAGCTTTCCCTGCTTATCATACTGACCCAGCAGTACAGCATTAATAACGCCGCCGTTTAGGGTATAGCCTCCGATGACGGCAATGAGATCGCCATAATTTTTGACCTTGATCCATCGTCCGTCCTGCCCACCCAATGTGTATGAGCTGTCCAACCTTTTACATACGATGCCCTCCATACCTTGGCTGCACATGACCTGGAATAGCGCTTGTCCGTCAGGATGGGCAGGAGCCAATTGAATCCGTTCATTTGGTATTATGATCTGCTGCAACAGATCAAGCCTTTCTTGCAACGATCTGCGATGAACCCACTCCCCGTTCAGATAAACAATATCAAACAGCATATAGGTGGCAGGCACAGCTCTATAGGCTGCTTGAATCCGATCCGTTCGGCGAATCAGATCGCGTCGCATGATTTCATGGAATGATGGCTTGCCATCGGCACCGAGTGCGATCATTTCCCCGTCCAGTATGACCGAGTCTGCCCGACAGTAGGAGGAAAAGGGAGCCAGCTCCGGGTACAAAGACGTTCGTTCATGCTGCTTGCGGTTGAACAGACGCGTGCTGCCATGGTCGTGATACGTCAAAATTCTCGTGCCGTCCCATTTTACTTCGTAACGCCAAAGATTTTTATCTACAGGAATTTCTTCACTTTGCTCGGGTTCAAACGGGATGACAGGCTTCATTTCCGAATGCAAATGCGACACCTCCTTTAGCCTTTGTACAATACATGTAGTGTCGACGACAGGTCTTTTTTTATGTATAAGATGTTTCGCTGGTCCCCAAATCGGGGAATGATAAGGATATCCTGCATTACAGGATTTTTTTCAGGTAGAAAGGGGAGCGGTTGCATGAGGCAAATTCGTGAGGAGGACCATGCGGTAGTCATGGTGGAGGATGGACAGGTGGTTGCAGAAGTAGGCTATAAATCCATGAATGACCACTCTTTGGTCATTGACCATACATTTGTATCGGAGCAGCTGCGAGGGCAAAAGATCGGCAAGGAACTGATCGACAAGGTTGTGGACATGGCGAGGGATCAGCATAAAAAGGTTGTTCCAGCTTGCTCCTATGCGCTGGCCTTGTTCAAGCGCCATCAAGAATACAGTGACGTTTGGCAGCAGTAAATGCGGGACATGGCTCAGGTGTATAATCGTCGCCGCAACACCGGATCAGGTAATCAGACCTTCCGGTGTTTTTTGGTGTAGCACATTTTCAGACAGAACGCTGTGAAATTGTTCATACTGTTGTCACTTCACAGGCTGTCCTTGTGTTCTATATAATATATTAAGGTTACGACTATGACAGAAAAAGAAAACCTGAATTTAAACGAAGGAGACGCTTATTATGAGTAAAGCGAGTGAGGACAAGCAGTATGTTCCAACGAGCAATCGTAATTTTACAGCCTTGATTATCACCGTTTCCATTATAGCCAACGTGATTATTTTGCTGCTATTCTTTTCGCCGATCGGATACCAGGGAGGTGTAAGCTTCGACATCACGATTTTCCCAAGGCTAAATGCGATTTTTAACAGCTTCACCTTTATTTTTCTGGTGGCTGCGCTGATTGCTATTTTCAAAAAGAACATCAAGGTGCATAAAACTTTTATTTTGCTGGCCTTTGCCAGTACCGTTTTATTTTTATTCTCCTATCTGACCTTCCACTACATTTCGCCGGAAACTGCAAAATATGGCGGGGTAGGGATTCTTCGGCCGATCTACTTTACGCTGCTGATTTCCCATAGTATCCTAGCGGCAGTTATCGTACCGTTGGCGTTGTTCACAGTTGTTTGGGGATGGACCATGCAGGTGGCCAAGCACCGCAAAATTGCGCGCTGGACCATGCCAATTTGGCTGTATGTCAGCTTGACCGGAGTGCTCGTGTACGTATTTATGGCTCCTTATTATTAATAGCTAACCTTGATTCAACCCTCTGTAGGTTCAATGAAGCAAAAAAGACGTCTCTGCTGTCTGAGGCGTCTTTTTTATGCTTATATAAACCAAACGCGAAAAATGAACACAAGAAAAATTATTCCTTCTTAATTTATTTTATTGAAAAAATGTTCCTTCTATACCGGCATTTCTGTTATAATTTACCTTAATCAACTAAGAACAAGGGGGTCACCATGTGACAAAGAAAGCGAAAGGCAGGTTGCGGTTGCTTGTATCTATGCTGGCGCTGGTTGTACTGCTAAGCAGCTGCGGTGGCGGAAGCTCAAAACCGGAAAACGTAAACGGGGAGAAAGTGACATTGCAATTTTGGACGATTGCGCTACAACCCACATTTACCCCGTATTTCAACCGAGTGATTGCCGATTATGAGCAGAAGAACCCCGATGTCAAAATTGACTGGAAGGACTACCCTTACGATGCGGTGACCAACAAGCTGTTGACGAGTATTGCTAGCGGGAGCAGTCCGGATGTGGTCAATCTCAATACGGAATTCGCCAGCCAAATGGGCTCCAAGGGTGCTGTTGTTGATATGAATGAGTATTTGTCCCCGGAGGAGAAGGCTGCTTATTTCGAAGGTATCTATAATTCCACAGTCATTAATGGAAAGGCTTACGCATTACCTTGGTATACGGGCACGGAAGTGCTTTACATGAATACGAAGCTGGTGAAGGCTGCCGGATTGGACCCTGCCCATCCGCCCAAAACACGGGAAGAGCTGTCAGAATGGGGCCGCCAGGTCAACAGAAAATTAGGCAAAGCAGGTTATGCGCAGCAGCTTGTATCCAAGCTTTTTGCCATAGATGGCATTCCGATTTTGAATAAAGAAAAGACTGCCGCTGCGTTCAATACGCCGGAAGCGGTCACTATGATCAATAATCTAAAAAAGCAAATGGAAGATGGCGTCATCCTTAAAGAAGACGCTGATTTTGCACAGCAAGTGAAATATTATGCCGGAGAGCAGGTTGCTTTCGAGCTGGCAGGCCCAACGTTTATCAATTTTATCAAAACGGCGGCGCCGGACGTATATAAGAACACGATCGCTGTTCCTGTACCTACAGGTAAAGCCGACGTACGACTGTCCAACTCCATGGACCTGGTCGTACCGACCAAGTCTGCTCATGTGAATGAAGCGGTGAAGTTTGCTGTTTTCCTGACAAATGCGGAGAGCCAGACGGCTTTTTCCAAAGCGGCTAATACGCTGCCTTCTACGAAGGATTCCATTAAAGACCCGTACTTCACGCAGTCAGATCAATCACTGGAAGCACAGGCGAAGGTGGTATCTGCGCAAAGCCTGGATAAGGCGACAGACTACATGGTCGGTGTGCCTAATGCCAAGGACGTGAACAGTGCTGTTACACGTGCTTTTCAGAATATTTTATTAAACGGAACGGACACGAAGCAAACGCTCACTGCTTTGGAGGAGGAAGTGAATGACATTTTAAAGCAGTAGGCTCAGCAGGGGAGTGAAGTGAATGCTCCCCTGTTCATTTAACAAAAACGGGTGGTGATGCAGCATGATCAAATGGTTGAGGTCGGAATCCTTTACGGCCTGGGCCTTTATGACGCCGGGACTGTTGTTGCTTGCCGTCTTTGTATTTTGGCCTATTATCTACAGCATCCCGCTGGCCTTGACGGACTATTCGGTCATATCGGATACCCATTATGTCGGTCTCGCTAATTTCGAGGCAGCGTTTAAGGACCGCAACTTCCTTATTTCGATCTGGAACTCATTAGTGTATGTGCTCATTGTTCCCTTTCTTCAGATTTTCTCCATCCTGATGGCCGTGCTGGTGAACAGCCGTATACCGGCCATTAAAATATTTCGAACGACCTATTACATTCCTGTCGTAACTTCCATGGTAGCCGTGGCCTTAATATGGAGCTGGCTGCTGGGCAATAACAGCGTCGTGAACTATCTGCTCATCAAGGTCGGCATAATCAGCAGGGAGATACACTGGTTATCGGACAGTAATTTAGCCTTGTATGTACTCATGTTCATCACGATGTGGAAGGGACTCGGGTATTATATGATGCTCTATCTGGCAGGCTTACAGAACATTCCACAAGATCTGTACGAAGCTGCCAGAGTGGATGGGGCAAGCCGCTGGCGGCTGATCGTTCATATAACCCTACCGTTATTAAGGCCCTACATCCTGTTTTGCACACTCATTTCGCTTATGGCGGCTATTCGTGTATTTGACGAAGTGTATGTGCTGACCAAGGGTGGGCCGGGGACGGCCACGTTGACCTCCAGCTTGTATATTTTCCAAAAAGGGATGGAGCAGTTTAACTTTGGTTATGCCTCGGCGCTTGGCTTGATTGTCGGCGCAATGATTGCTGTGCTCAGTATTATCGTATTCCGATTCAATAGGAAAGGTGGTGTCAATCCCTATTGATGACTCTACAGAATGACCAAAAGCTACACTCACCCCTTCCGAAAAACAAAAATAGCCGGATCACGCGCAGCCTGGGGCGAATGGTGAGAATGACGGTGATCTATGTATTGCTGGTGCTGCTCGCTCTTTTTTTAATGGGACCATTTCTGTGGCTGCTTAGCGTATCACTCATGCCGGGCCGCAACATTTTTTCATCGCCGCCCGCCATTTTTCCGACCTTTGTTGATTTTGACAATTATGTTCAAGTATGGCATTTTATGAATTTTCCAAAGTACATCCTGAATACGGTGATTATTACAGTGCTGGGTGTTGTGCTTAATGTAATACTCGCCAGCCTGACGGGATATCCCTTGGCCGTATTTCATTTTAAGGGTAAAAATCTGGTATTTACACTGCTGATTGCCACGATGATTATTCCTTCTTACACCGCATTTATTGTGCATTATTTGACCATTCAAGGACTTCATCTGGGCAACACCTATTTGGGTGTGGTACTGCCTGGAGCGGTCTCTGTGTTTAACATTTTTCTGATGCGGCAGACGTTTATTCATATTCCTACCGATGTGCGTGATTCCGGCAAAATGGATGGCGCTTCGGAGTTTCGAATTTGGTGGCAGCTGGTGCTTCCGTTGGTGAAGCCGGCGCTCGCCGTGATTTCTTTGCTGGAGGCCATGTCGTTCTGGAACAGCTTTCTGTGGCCTATCGTTATTTTGAACGACACGGAGCTATACCCGCTTGCGGCTGCGCTCACCTATCTCAACGGCCAATTTGCCTATAACTTCGGCTGGATTGCAGCGGGCACGATGATTTCAGTGCTGCCGATTATTATATTGTTCCTGTTTACGCAGCGCTACTATATGGAAGGTCTGGCAGGAGCGGTGAAAGGCTAGGTTGGAAATTCCCGCTACGGATAGCCCGTGAATGGAAGGAGAGGCGATTGCAATGGGATTAACACCGCAGGAGATTCAATATTATTTTCGGGATGCATATGACAGTGGAGAAAAGCTGGTTGTACCTGAACCGCGTCTGGTCTGTGAGCTGTCCTCACGCTTTGCGATGAATCAGGAGTATGAAGGTGTGTTAGACCCCGAGGGACCGATCAAGCTGATTTTGCCTCCGGGACCGGGCGTACCGACTGAAACCCGAGGCAGTGTGCAACTGGTACTGGAGTATGATAGAACGCTCCTTGCAGACGGATATCGTCTGGAGATTCAGAAGGAGGGCCGGATTGAAATCCATGCTTCCAATAAAAGAGGGCTCAAATACGGCATGGATGCCCTGCATCTCCTGCTCCAGATTGAACAGGAGCGATGTACTTTGCCGGTGCTATCTCTTCGGGATGAGCCTTCATTTCCGGTCAGAGGAATTATTGAGGGCTTTTACGGAGAGCCGTGGAGCTTCGCAGATCGGCTGAATGCCGTCTGTTTTATGGCTGCGCATCGAATGAACACGTTTATGTATGCCCCCAAGGATGATCCGTATCATCGCGAGCTGTGGCGGGAGCCGTATCCTGAGGATACATTTGCACAGATTCGCGAATTAAAAGAAGCCTGCGACCGGAATGAGGTTGATTTTCATTACTGTATCAGTCCAGGGAATGATCTGAGTTTTGGCAGCGATGAAGATTTTGCTAGGCTGACGGAAAAGCTGGCGGCTGTGATAGCTATTGGCGTACGGCACTTTGCTGTCTTAATGGATGATATTGACTATGTGCTAAAAGGGGAAAACCGACATTTGCTGGGTCGCTCGGGTCACGCTCATGTCTTTTTGACCAACAAGGTGCATACATGGCTGACCGAGCGGCTGCCTGAGTTTACACTAACGGTGTGTCCTTCGGAGTACTGGTCGTATTGGGATACGGAATATAAAAAGGATTTCCATGAGCGCCTGCACCCGGACATTAAAGTGTTTTGGACAGGGTACTTTGTTTTTGCCCCGCAGATTAGTCGAGAGCATGCCGCTGAGAATCATGCTTTCTTTGGGCATGAGCTATGGCTGTGGGATAACATCCCGGTAAATGATTGCGACCGTGATCGCTTGTTCCTCGATCCGCTGCGCGGACGGTATTCCAGGCTTCCAGACTGTGGACATACCGGGTTGTTAGCCAATCCGATGAATCAATGGGAGTGCTCCAAAGTGACGCTCATTACGATGGCCCACTACATGTGGAACAGTGAGCGGTACATGCCGGAACTCTCTTGGGCATGGGCTGCACGTGAACTGGCGGGCGAGCGCACGGGAGAATTTATGTTTTTCTGTCGTCAAAACAGGAACAGCCGCCTGGGCGGCAACACGTATGAGGACGTGGATTTTGCCTTGCAATCGCGCGATATCCCTGCGCTGGATATGTACTTTGAGCGGCTGCTTCAGGCCGTAAACGTCCTGCGGAACGTCCCGGCCGATGACCCTGCGGCCGGGTTCGTGTCCCAGGCAGCGCCATGGCTGGATCGTGCCGAGCTGGACGTGAGTCTATGGCGAGTGCTGCGACAAGCCGTACTCAGCAGCGGACGGCAGGATGATGCCCGATCACGGGGGAGCGGCACGCAAAGCGAAGTGACTGGCGGGCAAGAGCCACCGCCATTGAAGGACGAAATCATAGCCGAGCTGCGTAGCGGCATAACCGCTTGTCTGGAGGCGACAGCCCGGCTGGGCAGCAATCCGGCTATCCGTGCTGCCGAGCAGTGGGGCTACGTCTGTCAGGATGAACCGGGCAAATATCGGCTTAATCTATAGGCTTTAGCTGTTGGAGAGAAACCAGACAGCGTAATTGCTCTGAAAATCATGACCGCTGTGAGCATAGCCGTAAGTATAACAGTAATTTTCAGGAGAGGTGGAGCGTGTGGTGAAGCCAAACACCCGTGTACTTTTTGTACCGCTGGATGAACGGCCCTGTAATTATGAATTTCCTTATTTATTGGCTCAGGGCACAGATTTGCAAATGGAGCGGCCTCCATTGGAATGGATGGGACAAAAGAAAATCCCCGGCGATACGACCAGACTATGGGCATGGCTCGAAGAACGTGCGGCTGCTGCTGATGGAGCCATTATTGCGATGGATACGTTGCTGTACGGTGGAATTGTACCTTCTCGATTGCATGAAATGACGAGTGAGCAGGTCAGAGGCAGGGTGAATCGCCTTCGCAGGCTCAAACAGCTTTATCCGCAGCTGACTTTGTATGCATTTCAACTGATTATGCGTTGTCCACAATACTCTTTGGCTGATGAAGAACCGGATTACTATGCCGATTGGGGGCGTGAGATATTCAGGAAGGGCTTCATTGAGCATCGTCAGGAGCTGGGAATCGCTACCTCAGAGGAGGTGCTTGAATTAACCGACATCAATCAACGCTTGCCTGTAGAAGTACTAGGGGATTATTTAGGTCGTCGCCGTGTGAATCTGGAGGCTAATGAAGCGGCACTGGAGCTGGTGGCAGAGGGCGTCATTGATTTTATGGTTATTCCACAGGATGATTCGGCCCCCTATGGCTATACCGCCAAGGATCAGCAGCAGCTAAGAAGTCGTATTTCCGAACTGGCTCTAGATTTAAACGTGTATATGTATCCAGGAGCAGACGAGGTCGGATGTACGTTGCTGGCGCGTTGGGTTAACCAGGCGAATCAAGCTGTACCGCTGATCTATCCCCGCTTGTCCGCCTTACAGGGGGCATTCGTTGTTCCGCTTTTTGAGGATCGCTACTTTTATGAAACCTTAAAATATCAGATTATGGCAGCAGGCGGGCTGATTGCTTCCTCAGCAGCGGAGGCTGATTTGATTTTGTTGGCTAATACCCCTGGCGACACGATGGCAGAAGCTTCATCCCAGCAGCGTGCAATGGCCGGATATGATGTACATCGGAATGTAGTAGAGCTGGTCGAATACGGCGCTCACATGCTGCATTATGAGGGCAAAAACATTGCCTTCGCTGATGTAGGCTATGCCAATGGTGCAGATCTCAAGCTGCTTAGACTATTGAAGCAAAAAGGACTGCTTTTTAAGCTGGCAGGCTATGCAGGCTGGAATACCAGCTCCAATACGCTCGGAACCGTCATCGCACAGTCGACGCTGTATACCCACTATGGACCTTCGGAGGAGCATCTGGACTTTCTGGCACTGCGTTACGCCGAAGACGCCTGTTATTGCGCTGTGGTGCGCACCGCTATGAATAATGGAATTGTGGAACAGATGGGCTTTAACAAGTTTATGCTCGATGGACAGAGGGGCTCGGTTTCTGCGGTTATTCGCGAGCGGCTGGAGCGGGCGCTTGAGGAGTATGTGAACGGGCCGGAGGGCTGCGTGAAAATAACAGATTGCTATATGCCGTGGAACCGCACCTTTGAAGTCGGATTGACCGTACGGCATGATGCCGAGGAGAGAGGGTGATCCCCATAGGAATAGAAGGTGTTCTATCACAAGTGCAGCACGGCCTGATCGTATCCTGTCAGGCGCTTCCAGATGAACCATTGCATGGAGCGGATTCCATGGTTAAAATGGCGCGCGCCGCACAGCAGGGCGGAGCTGTAGCGATTCGCGCCAACGGGGCAACAGATGTGCGTGCGATTAAACAGGCGCTTTCTCTGCCAGTCATTGGTTTGATTAAGCGGGATTATGAAGATTCTGATATTTACATTACGCCGACTCTTCGCGAGATGGAGGAACTGGTTGAGGCGGGCGCGGATATCATCGCACTGGATGCCACACTGCGTCCGCGTCCGGGAGGATGCAAGCTCAAGCGGCTCATAGATTACGCCCATGAGCATGGAGTAACTTCCATGGCGGATATATCGACATTGGAGGAGGCACTTCATGCGGCTTCCCTTGGTGTAGGCTGCGTATCCACAACATTGTCCGGTTATACGCCATACTCTGTTCAGATGGATGGCCCTGATCTGGAACTGGTTCGAAGAGCATCGGAACTGGTTCCCGTTCCTTTAATTGCAGAGGGCAGAATCCATGATCCGGCACAGGTAGAGGAAGCATTTCGGCTGGGTGCACATGCAGTGGTTGTAGGCTCGGCGATTACCAGACCTCAATTGATTACGCAGCGGTTTGCCGATGCCGCAAGGAAGGCAGTGAAGAGCATCTATGGAGATGAACGACAGAATTAACACGTATTTTCCTTCATTAACAAAATCGGAGCAAAAAGTCGCCTTGTGCGTACTGGAGCGCCCCGCAGATATCATCTATTTCTCCGTAACGGAGCTGGCTGATTTTGCAGGCACAGGTGAAACGACCGTCATGCGTTTTTGCCGGAAGATTGGTTTCAAAGGCTATCAGGATTTCCGGCTGTCCCTGGCGCAAAACCAAACTTATCGCAAAACCGATATAGGCGGGGAAAGCTTTGACCCGGATAACGAACATGATATCACCCGCACAGTGTATCACAACATGCTCGATATTTTGCACTCCAGCATGGGGCTTCTGGACCATTCAGAGCTGGGACGCGCGATAGCGTGTCTCAATCAGGCGGGCTATGTCCAATTTTTTGGTGTAGGCGCTTCGGGGATTTCTGCGCAGGATGCCAAAAACCGCTTCTTACGAATCGGGCGGCGCGCCGAGGCTGTGGCAGATAGTCATATTCAGTCGATGATGGCGGTGTCCATGAAGCCCGGGGATGTGGCTATCGGCATAAGTGTATCGGGAAGTACGCTGGATACGAACGACATGCTGTACAAGGCCAAGCAAAACGGTGCGACAGTTATCGCCATTACGAATTATGCAAAATCGCCAATCACCTCTATTGCAGATATCGTGTTATTGACTGCGGGCAAGGAAGCCCCGATGGAGGGCGGCTCAATTGGCGCTAAAATCTCACAGCTATTCGTGATTGACCTCCTCTGTGAAGGACTTGCACGCAAGCACACCAATCACACCAAGCAGATGAAGGAAAAAACAGCGAGGGCGGTTATTGAGCGCAGCTATTGAGATTTTAATGTGGAGTATTATATTTCGGTTCAACACCAACGTGTGAATGAAATACAAGGCAGCTACCTTAAGAAGGCTTATATAAATGCTTATATTGTGGGGCAATGGGGAGGACGCTGTGGTGGCAGATGCTGTGAACAGAGTCATTGGAATTGACATTGGAGGTACATCGGTAAAAGCCGCCCTAGTGGCGCGGGATGGAGCTGTACTTGATGAAATCCGATTGGATACAGACGCTTCCCGTGGACGTGAATGGGTACTATCGCGGGTGTCCGAGTCGGTATGTGGGCTGATGCGTTCTTTTGGAGACACCAGCGTGAATATTGGTATAGACGCTCTGGGAATTGCCACCGCAGGCAGAGTCAATGTGGAGAGCGGTGAAGTTGTGTATGCCACCGACAACCTGCCTGGCTGGCAAGGTACATCCTTGGTAACGTGGGCTAGAGAAAAGCTGGCTGTACGCGCCATTGCTGATAATGATGCGAACGCCGCTTTGCTTGGAGAGTCGTGGCAGGGAGCAGGAAAGGGCAAGCAGCGTCTGGCTATGCTCACCTTGGGAACAGGTGTCGGCGGTGCATTTATGGAGCATGGCCTCCTGTGCAGAGGGGCTCATTGGAGCGGCGGTGATTGGGGACACAGTATTTTATTCCCGGGCGGTCTCCCCTGCAATTGCGGAAAAAAAGGCTGCGCTGAGCAGTATGTATCGGGCACAGCCCTGTTACGGCGGGGCGCGGAATATACGGGCAAGCTCTACCGCTCGGGGAACAAGATCATGCAGGAGGCCGCTCACGGTAACCTGGAGGCCATCCGGGTGCTGGACGAGTACACCGCAGATTTGGCTGTGCTTTTGGCTAATATTTCAGTGACGCTTGATCCTGAGGCGATTATTGTAGGCGGGGGAGTGGCAGACGCGGGAGAGGTCTGGTGGCCCTTGCTGGAAAAGCATTTGCACCTGATGGGAGTTCAAACGGAAGTAAGTCGGGCGTTGCTCGGCAATCGCGCTGGCATTATAGGTGCCGCACGGCTTGCTTTTGAAATAACGGAGACTTAGCGCAAGCATGAAAGGGGAACGAACCATGACGCAAAATCGGCTTGATACCGACATCGTTGTGATTGGCGGAGGTCTGGGGGGGACATCGGCAGCGCTTGCGGCAGCGAAGGCTGGCATGAGAGTTATCATGACGGAGGAAACGGATTGGTTGGGAGGACAGCTAACTTCACAGGCTGTTCCCCCGGATGAGCATCGATGGATCGAACAGTTTGGCTGCACAGCAACATACCGCGAGTTCCGAAATCGTGTACGGGATTATTACCGTCAGAACTATCCGTTAACGGAAGAAGCCCATAATGATCCCATTCTTAATCCTGGCAACGGCTGGGTCAGTCGTCTGGCCCATGAACCACGAGTAGCTTTGCGGGTGCTTGGGGATATGCTTGCTCCTTATCTGAATACAGGGCGTGTTCGTGTATATTATCACACCGTGCCTGTTGCTGCTCAGACGGATGGGGACTGTATTACTTCTGTAACCGTTCGTACCTTCAATAACCCTGATCATAAGTGTGGAGTTAGCGTGCTGTGCGGAGCGTTTTATTTGGATGCGACGGAGTGTGGCGATCTTCTTCCGCTGGCGGGAGTGGAGCATACGAGCGGAGCCGAGTCGCGAGAGGCTACGGGTGAGCCACATGCACTGAAGTGTGCTGATCCTTTGGATATGCAGTCTATCACACATGTGGCCGCTGTGGATTATATTCCCCAAGGAAGCTTCATTATAGAGCGGCCGCAACAATATGATTTCTGGAGAAATTATATCCCTTCTTTTTCGCGGTTCCCCATTTTAAGCTGGTTCGCGACAGATGCAGATGATACCAGCAAACTAAAACGGTTCACATTATTTCCTAATGATCAGGGCATAGTATCCTTATGGGATTATCGCCGTATTGTAGATCCCTCCATATGGAGCGAACCGTTAAATGATGGTGAGGTTACTCTTTTAAACTGGGCGCAAAATGATTATTACCTCGGTCCGTTGATCGGTGTCACCGCTCAGGAGCAGGCAAGACATCGAGAAGGAGCGCGTGAGTTGACTCAATCATTAATCTATTGGCTTCAAACTGAAGCCCCACGATTGGATGGAGGATTCGGCTATCCGGGAATTCGGCCACGAGGAGATTTTCTTGGCACCTCGGATGGTCTGGCTAAAACAGCTTATATTCGCGAGTCACGCCGGATTCAGGCTAAATATACGATATCAGAGTTTGATGTAAGTCGTGAGCTGCGGGGAGAGGAAGGGCCCAAGCGATATGTAGACAGTGTAGGTGTTGGCAGCTATCATTTAGATCTTCATCCGACTACAGTATCTCAACGGACATTTTATATCCCTAACTATCCTTATGAAATCCCGTTAGGCTCCCTTATACCGATAAGAGTACGTAATCTGCTTCCTGCCTGTAAAAATATAGGGATGACCCAAATCGCAAATGGCTGCTATCGTCTGCATCCTACAGAGTGGAACATAGGGGAAGTAGCTGGAAGTCTGGCGGCTTACTGCGTTTCTAACGGAATATATCCAAATGAAGTGAACGAATCATCAGAACATCTGGGACGGTTTCAAAACAGCCTTCTTCGCCAGGGGGTGGAGCTACATTGGCCTGCTGAGGTATTTGAGCCGGAGGGAGTCACCAGCTAAAGCGAGGGGCAACTAGCCCCTTGGCTGAATTTAATGAAGCGGAGAAGGGGAATTCGGTTTAGTAATAAAAATTAAAAAAAGTGCTTGCTAAGTTGTTTGAGTTTGTGATATATTATTTTAGCTGACAACAAAACAGCAATTTCAAAAAATGAAAACTTGGGCCAAATGATCTTGATAAGAAAGAAAAAAATAACCCTTGCATTTTTGAAATGAACATGATATGATCTTATAGCTGCTGAAAAACGCAGCGAAAAAGAAATGAATGTTTGATCTTTGAAAACTGAACAACGAGTGAGTACGGATTTTGC
>NZ_JH601041.1:0-6290 GCF_000245715.1 Paenibacillus sp. Aloe-11
ATGGTACTTGGACCGCAGGGTCCTGGGAGAGTAGGACGCCGCCAAGCGATATCCTTTAGAGGATAATAATGCTGTAAATATTAGGGCCTTTAGCTCAGCTGGTTAGAGCGCACCCCTGATAAGGGTGAGGTCGGTGGTTCGAGTCCACTAAGGCCCACCACTTCTTAATTAATACAACATGATTGGGGCCATAGCTCAGCTGGGAGAGCGCCTGCCTTGCACGCAGGAGGTCAGCGGTTCGATCCCGCTTGGCTCCACCAATATTCCCTGATAGCTCAGTTGGTAGAGCACTCGACTGTTAATCGAGTTGTCACAGGTTCGAGTCCTGTTCGGGGAGCCATATTTTGAATATTTTTGACTTATATATATAAGGTGGCGGCGTAGCTCAGCTGGCTAGAGCGTACGGTTCATACCCGTGAGGTCGGGGGTTCGATCCCCTCTGCCGCTACTCGGAGAGATACCCAAGTGGCTATAAGGGGACCCTCTGCTAAGGGGTTAGACTGCGAAAGTGGTGCGAGGGTTCGAATCCCTCTCTCTCCGCCACACCTTTAAAAATTCAGAATTTATTTTGTAAGGCCCGTTGGTCAAGGGGTTAAGACACCTCCCTTTCACGGAGGTAACAGGGGTTCGAATCCCCTACGGGTCATAATATGGAGGCTTAGCTCAGCTGGGAGAGCATCTGCCTTACAAGCAGAGGGTCGGGGGTTCGATCCCCTCAGCCTCCACCATTAATAATTTAAAAGAAATCCCTTTTACTATCGCGGGGTGGAGCAGTTCGGTAGCTCGTCGGGCTCATAACCCGAAGGTCGTAGGTTCAAATCCTGCCCCCGCAATTAATTTCCTGATGGAAATGCCTCTGGAACTGTGGTGTAGAGGCCTAACATGCCTGCCTGTCACGCAGGAGATCGCGGGTTCGAATCCCGTCAGTTCCGCCATTCTAATATGTATAATTTAGTAGTACAACATAATATGGCTCGGTAGCTCAGTCGGTAGAGCAGAGGACTGAAAATCCTCGTGTCGGCGGTTCGATTCCGTCCCGAGCCACCTTTCAAGTGGGAATGAGTAATGTGCCGGTGTAGCTCAATTGGTAGAGCAACTGACTTGTAATCAGTAGGTTGGGGGTTCAAGTCCTCTCGCCGGCACCATTTTGGAGGATTAGCGAAGTGGCCAAACGCATCAGACTGTAAATCTGCTCCCTTACGGGTTCGGTGGTTCGAATCCATCATCCTCCACCAGTCTTTTCTTAATCATATGGCGGTCGTGGCGAAGTGGTTAACGCACCGGACTGTGACTCCGGCATTCGTGGGTTCAAGCCCCATCGGCCGCCCTTTATTCTTATTAATGGGGATTAGCCAAGCGGTAAGGCAACGGACTTTGACTCCGTCATGCATAGGTTCAAATCCTATATCCCCAGCCATTAAGAGCCATTAGCTCAGTTGGTAGAGCACCTGACTTTTAATCAGGGTGTCGAAGGTTCGAGTCCTTCATGGCTCACCATTTATAATTATTTTGCGGTCGTGGCGGAATTGGCAGACGCGCACGGTTCAGGTCCGTGTGGGCTAACCCCCCGTGGAGGTTCGAGTCCTCTCGACCGCACCATATTTTGCGGACGTGGCTCAGCGGTAGAGCATCGCCTTGCCAAGGCGAGGGTCGCGGGTTCGATTCCCGTCGTCCGCTCCATTATCCATACGGCGCCATAGCCAAGTGGTAAGGCAAAGCTCTGCAAAAACTTCATTCCCCAGTTCAAATCTGGGTGGCGCCTTAACGCTCATTATGGATTACAATATGCGCCCTTAGCTCAGCTGGATAGAGCGTTTGACTACGAATCAAAAGGCCGGGAGTTCGAATCTCTCAGGGCGCGCCATTTTTTAAAAAATGTATAATGTCGGGATGTAGCTCAGCTTGGTAGAGCACCTGGTTTGGGACCAGGGGGTCGCATGTTCAAATCGTGTCATCCCGATACTGATTTGCGGGTGTAGTTCAATGGTAGAACTCCAGCCTTCCAAGCTGGTAGCGTGGGTTCGATTCCCATCACCCGCTTTTTGCTATAGCGGATTCTTGTTGCCTCAGTGGTGACACCTTATAAATAAAGAGAGCCTGTCTGGAGACAGTGCTCTCTCTTTTTTTATTATATTTTCTAAATAACGATATGATGAATATTGAGGATTTGCGCTATCTGGTGCATACCCCGCAAATAAGTTTGTGGATATACACCCGATTACGATCCAACGGCCGATTTTACACGGGAATGGTGAGCTGGATGGAGGTTCCTTGCTCTGGTGCGGAGGTCATGCTCATATATCCTCCTACTCCTCTAGCCCGTTCTTCCATGCTAAACAGCCCAACGCCCTCTCCTTGGGATTCTTCAGAGAATCCGATCCCCTCATCCCAAATGCTCACTTGTATGATTTCACCCTGATCTTCTACGTCGACATGTGCTTCTGCTACGTCTGCATACTTGGCTACATTCGTTAATGCTTCTTGTACAATCCGATAAATAGCTATTTCCTTACGGATATCAAGGCGTTTACGCAGGTTACACTGAAAATGGACCTCAATACCGTAATGCGAGCAAAAGTTTTCAATATAGGTTCGTATGGCTGGTACGACACCTAAATCATCCAGAACTGAGGGACGTAGTTCCCATGCTAGCCCGCGGACGTCTTTAATGATGTCGGTTACCTGTGAACGCAGATTTTCCAGAACAGGACTAGGCTGTTCAGCAAGTTGGCTATCTAGTTGAATAATTAGAGAAAACAAGCTTTGTCCAATCCCATCATGCAATTCTCTTGAAAAACGCTTGCGTTCTTCCTCCTGAATTTGCATTACTTGCGTCATCATCGTCTGAAGCTCAGCCTCGACCTTTTTCAGCTTGGTGACCTCATTACGGATTGCTAAGTACTGATAGGGTTTGCCTTCCTCGTCCATGAATGGAACGATTGTGGTATTCACCCAGTAATAGCTGTTATCCTTAGCCCGATTGCGTATTTCTCCTTGCCATACCTGGCCTGAGCGTATGGTGGTCCACAGGTTTTTCATGAACGCGGGAGTGTGGTAGCCTGAATTAATGAGCCGATGATCCCGACCGATCAGTTCTTCACGACTGTACTGCGAAATCTCACAGAACTTGTCGTTCACGTACTGAATAATGCCACGGTGATCGGTCAAAGCAACGATGGAGGAAGTATCTAATGCAAGTTTCAGGTTGGATAGCTGATGAAGTGAGTTACGCAGTTCATGGAGAAAAGGAGACTCCGGGATATAAGCTTCCAAATCATTTAGTAACTTATCAGCCGACTCACCAAAAGCGTGCTGCAGTAAAGGATTAGAAGGTTCATTCATAGTGCAGCAGCCCCTTTTTAAGTGCAAATTTGACCAACTCAGGCCGTGTTTTCAGGTTAAGCTTTTCCATAAGGTTACTTTTGTGGGACTCTACGGTTTTGACGCTAATTACCAGGTGCTCGGCAATTTCCTTATTGGCATATCCTTTTGCTATCCATGACAGAATTTCCTTTTCACGCTCGGAAAGGGACTCATAGGGTCCGGCAATGCCTTCCTGTTTGATCTTGTCCAGATATTCACTCATCAGTCGTTTGGTCGCATTTGGGTACAAATAGGCGCTGCCTTCGGCCACAGACTGAATGGCTGCGAGTAATTCCTCGTGAGGTGCACTTTTTAAAATGTATCCGGATGCCCCGGCCTGAATAGCCCGGAATAGGTATTCCTCATCGTCATGCATCGTTAGGATAAGAACTTCAGTATCAGGCAATTTTTTTTTTAATTCAGTGGTTGCTGTTAGACCGTCTTTGCCAGGTGGCATGCTAAAATCCATGAGCACTACATTGGGTTGTAGCTCCACCGCCTTGCGGATCGCCTCATCACCGTCTGCAGCATCTCCTACCACCTTAATGCCGTTTTTGCCGTCCAATAGGGCCATGAGGCCGGAACGTACGACAACATGATCATCCACTACAAGTATACGAATCAATTTGTCATCCCCTCGAACGGTAAAAAAACCGTGCGTTTTGTCATAATCATAGCAAATTTTAGGGATTTCAATCAATATAGTCAGCTGGGTATGTCCATATTCAGCAAATATCTGTTGTTATCTATAAAAGTATGAAGAAGCTTATGAAGTAGGGGGGGGAGTACATAGCTCACCAAGCCGCTGAGCGACTCGAGTTGCCTCGGCTACTTCGGAATCGGTGAACGTCCTTACATCGCGGTTACCAAGAAGTAGCACACCATTCGGTAAATTACCTGTGCTGGAAAAGGGAATAGCTATAGCAGAATGAAGCTGCTCAGCCAGCATCAGCGCACATTCCTGACGCAGACGTATGCAGCCAGGCAGCAAAGCACTCACAGTCACGGTACGTCCCAGACGAACTGCCAGCCCGGCAATGCCGTGTCCCACTTTAAAAGAAATAAGGCGATAACGATTGCTTCGGCTGCCAGAGACGTAATACCAATGTAACTTACCGCCTCCTGATTTGGACATGAATGCAAGGGCAGTGAGATCTCCATAGATGTGATCCCTTAACTGGTTCAGTTCTTTTCGCATTTCATCCGTTATTTGTAGCATGGAAGACACATCCTTTTTCTTAACAAAACTGTAGCTCTAATTATTGTAGCTCCGACGGTTACAAAAGTAAGTCAGGGAACCCCCTGATCTATAGGCGTAGGAAACACTGACTTTTTATAAGACGGGGAAATGAGTAGGAGGAAAGCCGATAAATAAGGCACTAGCCTGCCTGAGAAGTGATATTTATCACAGCGAATCAGGGAGTAGGAAGGTATAAAATCAGGTGTTCTCCCGATAACAACCCATGTGTCAAACCATTATGATATAGATATCAGGTAAACATGAGGAGGACGCTAACATGCAAGCCACTTGTATGGAACGGTTTGGGGACGAGGCGGAACGCACGGGGATTCAGCTTTTTTTGACGGAGGAGCATTTTGAGCTGCTGAAAGAAATTATGTCTTGGAAAAAGGTAAAGGCAGGCGTTATGCTTTTCCGAGAGGGCGATGATGCGGAGCAGCTTTATTATATACATTCAGGCCATGTAAAACTTCGTAAGTCGACAGAAGATGGTAAAGAATTGATTTTGACCATTCAGCATCAGGGTGATCTGATCGGGGAATTCAGTGGGATAGATGGAGAAGAGTATAGCTGCACTGCGGAAACAGCCGATGCGTGTGAACTGGGTGCCGTGCTTGTTAAGGATTTGGAGTTGCTTCTGTCCAAAAATGGAGAGATGGCACTTCAGTTCATTCAATGGATGGCGATGAAGCAACGAATTATGCAATCGCGGTTTCGGGATTTACTGTTGTATGGTAAAGCAGGAGCGTTGGCGTCTACACTGATTCGTGCGAGCAACACATGCGGCGTAGCAGTGAAGGATGGCATTTTACTGAATATGAAGCTGAGTCACTCCGAACTGGGTGAGATGATTGGAGCGACACGGGAGAGTGTAAACCGAATGCTAAGCTCGCTGAAGGAGCAGGGAACTCTGGATACACGAGATGGAAAAATCGTCATTCATGATCTCAAGGTATTGCGTGCCATGTGCTGCTGCCCTTCGTACGGCCAATGTGCCCATGAGATTTGCCGACTCTAAAACAGATGAATATAAATAAGGCGGAGTCTCTGGGACCCGCCTTGCTTCATGTTTTCTGACAATCTGAACTTATGGCGATTGAATAACACGGATAATAAAAGTGCTAATCAACGCCGGATAGCAGAATTCTTATGGATTTTCACTGTCTACCTTACAATGAAGACAAATCAGGCACAAGATGCACGAGACCTTGCGCATTAAAGCCAAACGAAAAATAAGATGCGGTAGGAGCAGTTGAGTTGGATCATAGGTTCATAACTAGAGCACCCAACTGAAGTAGACATACATGATAGGTGTTTTTTTCAGTGGCGTGTAGGGATTATATAACTTGGAACTAAATACATATAGATTTTATAAACTAGACGTGTTAAAGTAACATTCCAGTCAAATTTGGCTGAGTAAAAGGTTGAATAATTTTAGCCTTTGAAAATAGGGATTATTTACAAGTTGATTTCACTGGCTGAAAATGATATACTATTTTAGCTGACAACAAAACAGCAATTTCAAAAATGAAAACTTGGGCCAAATGATCTTGATAAGTAAGGAAAAAATAACCCTTGCATTTTTGAAACGAACATGATATGATCTTATAGCTGCTGAAAAACGCGGCGAAAAAGAAATCAATGTTTGATCTTTGAAAACTGAACAACGAGTGAGTAATGATTTTGT
>NZ_JH601042.1:0-1101 GCF_000245715.1 Paenibacillus sp. Aloe-11
GCTCTTTTTTATTAAAACTCTGTACCTATGTACCACTTGGTTTGCCAATCGGAGGCATAATAATATCGTTGACTACAGAAGTGACAATCTTGCCAAACGCTCCACCGATGATCACACCGACCGCGAGATCAATCACGTTACCCCGCACAGCGAATTCTTTAAACTCTTTAATGAAACCTTTTCCGCTCATGTAAGTGCTCACCTGCTTTTCATAAAATCATTTATTTATAATACATGCTATGTCGACTAAGGGCAATTCCAAATTGATGTATTGCATGTTGTCACAAAATCACATGTTCATTTGTCTTCTAGATGTAAACCAATAATGGAGGCGATGATCGTGAGTTTAAGATTCAACTACAGAACAGTGAGTCCAAGCACGTTTAAGGCGATGATGGAGATGGAAAAATATATTTCCGGCCGTTTTGCAGACAAGGTATTGTACGAGCTGCTGAAAATTAGAGTATCCCAAATCAATGGATGTTCCTATTGTCTGGATATGCATGCCAAGGATTTGCTCAAGCTGGGGGATTATGCGGATCACATTTTACAGCTTGCTTTATGGCGCGAGGTTCCTTTGTTCACGGAAAAAGAACGTGCTATGCTTGAATTAGCTGAAGCCGTTACCCGTATCTCGGAACAAGGGGTGCCTACGGATTTGTATAATCGGGTCAGAGAGCATTTTAGCGAGGAAGAATATGTGGATTTAATTATGGCGGTTAACGTTATTAACAGCTGGAACCGGATTGCCATAGCGACAGGGATGTATCCGGGTAGTCTCTAATAGAACAGGGGGCCACGCTTTGACTGGCAAAGAACAAGGGATTGAACAGGAATCGGTGGATTTAAGTCTGGAGGAGCTGTATCAAAAATATCGCAAATATTCGTTTGCCATTGCTTATCGCATGCTTGGAACGGTTACAGATGCCGAGGATGTAGTTCAAGACTGCTTTGTCGAGCTGGAGAATAAGCCCCTGAATGACATACAGAATCCCAAAGCCTATGTAGCCAAAATGACGATGAATCGGTGTCTGAATCTGCTGAACTCTGCACGTAAGCAAAGAGAGACGTATGTTGGACAATGGCTGCCGGAGCCGCTTG
>NZ_JH601042.1:1128-3972 GCF_000245715.1 Paenibacillus sp. Aloe-11
GCTGGAGCGTAAGGATATGATTTCTTACGCTTTTCTCGTTCTGCTGGAGCAGCTCAAGCCGATCGAACGTGCTGTCTTTGTGCTGAGGGAAGCTTTTCAATACGATTATAAAGATATTGCAGAACTACTTGGGAAGACCGAAAGCAACTGTCGTCAGCTATTCAGTCGCTCTCGTCGTATTCTGTCTTCCGGGGAATCTGTCCTTGCCGCTCCGGCAAGCAATCCCCAAAATAATGCTGCCAGAATAAAGCTGCTGGAGCGTTTTACCTCGGCCTTTCTCGCCTACGACGTGACTGCTATGCTGGAACTGCTGGCTGAACAGCCCGCATTTGTGGCGGATGGTGGAGGCAACGTCCATACGGTGATGAGACCGATGGTGGTACGCAAAGGCGTTCTCGCCCTGTTAACCTCTCGTCGGGTGCTGACCGCATTGCGGGAGAGAGAACTTGTCTACACCGTTATCAATGGTGAGTTGCAACTGGCATTTCTGCAAGAAGGCAAAGTGAAAGAAGCCTTATGTATCAGACTGACACCGGACGGGGAGCATATTCAGGATTTTTATTTAATGATCAATCCAGATAAATTGGGACATATTCATGTAAGTCAAGACAGATGAACCCAACTATTCCACAAGGTCATCAGATTACTCTGATGGCCTTGTGGATTTTGCTTTGAAACGGGTAGATTCAAGCACAAATTTCTTTTACAATTGCCGAGCCTGATGTAGAGCCAGATCACCTACCCAAGGGAGTTTAAGCCATTTGCCTTGTCCCGCACGGATTAACAGGATGATCCACAAGGCAAGGCTTGCCAGTGTCAGCAGGGAAGCGAGTAAAGGACCCAGTAGCGGAATGAATCCGGCAAGCACATGACCGATCATGAGAGCTACAAACAAAAATATGGATTGCAGGGCGTGAAATAATACAAAGCGGCTTTTCTTCTCCAGCATGACAAAGGCCAGTGCGCCAAGGAAGGCAAACAGGTAGCACAGGACAGCTGCTATATTTTCATCCAATCCCGTGGAAGACTTATAGACTGACATATCAAAGTGATCCCCCTTTAGAAGTTTTCAAGCTCAGGCTCTGTACTATACAAACTATGAGGTCGGGAATGTAGGATATGCTAACCCTCGGCAGAAAAATTCAAACGCGATAAGCCGTACTCGAAAAATGAACATAAAAACGATAGAAACTTATAAGTTCGGTTCAGCTAAACTGTGTATGAAATATGAAAAGGCCGAACGAATGTGAATTCGCTCAGCCATTTACACAGTTATACACAAGTTTTGCACATGTTGTACGTAGTTTATCCACTATACCACCACGTTTATCCACAAAATAAACATGGTTTATACACAAATTGTGCACAAACTGTAGAGAATATGATGTTTACTCACATGTTGCGCACATTTTGTCCACAAACTATCAACAAGTTGGCCTTAATAGTGGATATTTTGTAGTATTTATCGGTCTCCACGTTGTAAACGACGGCGTGGGTGCGTGATTTTACCCTTTTTATTCTCATCATCCTCTTTGGGGATAAGTCGTTCATCAGTGCGCCCGTCATGATGATTATCAAAGGCGTATTCGGTCATTTTCCACTCGGAAGTACCTAAAACAACATCAGCGGGAAAATGCTGACCTCTGTGCAAATGCTGCTCATGTCCATCCTCATCCACATAAATCCCATCCACTTCTACCTTTTCGCCCGTTAGCGGGAGCAAATCCTTTCCTTTGTGTTCCATTGTATCCCCTCCGTCTGGCTTATTCTTCATTAAGTTGTCCGAATGGAGGGGCTTTTATCCACAAGCTGGTGCAAAATATCCTCGGCAATCCGGTCTGCGGGATGGGGCTTGCGAAGCAGCTCAATCGAATGCTTCATCTCCGCAGCGAGAGAAGGGCTGGAAATCAGCTCGATACAATGCTGGATGAGCTCCTGCGTCGTGCGAGCAATGCGTGCGGCTCCTTTTTGCTCCAAATACAGGGCGTTATTTAGCTCCTGACCGGGTACGGGCTTAAACACAAGAATGGGTAGACCGGATGCGATGCTTTCCGAGAGTGTGATGCCGCCGGGCTTCGTAATCACCATATGGCTTGCTCGCATGAGTGCGGGAACATAGTCCACGAATCCATAGGTGTATATATTGGGATGGCCCGCATACAGCGCATCCAGTTCTGCTTTCAATTGCTGGTTGCGCCCGCAGACGATCAATAGTCTTAGCTGTGGAAGCTGGCTTAATTGCCGACAGATGTCCAGTATGCCAGATAGTACACCATAGGCTCCTGCCATAATCAGCAGCGTTGTAGTCCCTGAGATGGGCTGCGGGATCGTATGCTGCTGATTGGCTGCTTCTTCCGTGGACATAGGATAAAAAGAAGCATGGATGGGGATACCCGTAGCGACAATGCGCTCAATAGGTATTCCCCGTTGTGCTGCCTCCTGCTGAATATCCTCTGTGGCTACATAGTAGCGGTCAATATCAGGATGTAGCCATCGTCCATGCAGGTCGAAATCTGTAACCACGTTGACAATCGGCAGCTTCATTCCCAATTTGCGGCGCAACACCGGGAGAGCCAGCTGCGGGAACGTATGTATGACGAGGTCGGGTTTTTCTTTGTCGAGTGTAAGCGCCAGTTGTCGCATTCCAAAGGAATGCAGCACGCTGCCAAAGGCTGATTTGGCCTGCATCCCTCGTGTGATGTTATAGACCCAGCCGTAAAGCTGAGGAATCGTTTTGAAGCTTTGCATATATACAAATTTGGTCAGATCATTCAACCAGGGATGGGATTCAGCCATCAAGTCGAGGAGTTGTACTTCACAGCGTCCGATTCTTCGCAAGCTATC
>NZ_JH601042.1:3984-14337 GCF_000245715.1 Paenibacillus sp. Aloe-11
GCGGCCTGTACGTGGCCTTCTCCGTAGCTAGCATATAAGATTAATATTTTTGGTGCTGCGGCTTCCATGATGTTTAGCCCCCTATTATTCAATAAGCGCATAAAGCTCATTTTAGGAACGTTCCAGGCTGAGGGAGGATACGGCTGGAAAAATGTAGCGATCCAGTAGTGAGCGTGGATTTTTCCAGCGGCTGACCTTGCTGTCTGCTGTAAATACCACGACTGCATCGGCTTCAGGCACAAGATAAATTTGCTGTCCTCCATGTCCATGCGCACATGCGTAGTCGATGCCATGAAGTCGTCCGGTCCACCATTGGAATCCGTAGTCCCCGAATTCTGGATAGCCTTCAACCTGTCGCTGCGTCGCTTGACGCAGCCAATCAGCCGGGATCAGCTCCTGTGTCCATTCCAGAAGCCTTGATGAAGGCAGCAATCGCCGAATTTAGCCATATCACGTGATGTGAGATACAGACCGATGTGCCCCATAGTATAACCCTCAGGGTCTTGAGCCCATCCACTTCTTTCGAAACCTAACGGCTCGAAGAGATGTTGTAGCGCGTACGTATAGGCATCAGTCCCGCAGCATTGGGTCAGCAGTACGGACAACAGATGCGAATCCACACTGCGGTATTGGAATACGCCCAATTGATCCGCCTGCACTGGCAGGCGCAGGGCAAAGGACGGCCAGCTTTTGCTGCGATGAAAACGGCGGATAAAAGCCTCGCCAAGCTTTTTGCCCGTCTGCCAATACAGACCGGATGTCATCGTCAGCAAATGGCGAATCGTGACCCGCTCCAGCAGCGGGTTCTCCCGCCGTGGCAGATACTCAGACAACAGCTTATGCACAGCCGTCTCCGGCCCAGGCATATCGCCACGTGCCATGGCAATACCGATGAGCGTGGAAGTGAAGCTTTTGGTCGCGGATCGCAAATCGTTCAGAGCGCTTGCTTCGTGTCCGTTGTAATAGCGTTCCCAGATCAGCTTGCCGCGGCGAAGCAGCAGGAAGCTGCGCATTTTAGTAAACTTTTTCTCGATTTCGCGGTCAGCCTGATCGAGCAGGGAGGCATTGACGCCCTCCTCCTCACAAGTTCCGTTACTCAGGGCAGATAGACGGGCGACCGGGGCGGTGAACAACGGAGCATAGCGGCGCATCCTTTTCCCTCCTTGTTATGTTTATTTATTTTACCCCAAACACATACACTCCAAAAGCCGATAAATAAGGTATGCCTCTGTGAGCCAGCTAGATCGTTGCTTCAAATAACATGAAGCGTAAAAGATAGGTAAACTCAATGTAAATTTACTGGAAAGCTGAAAGCAGTATCTGAATATGTTATAATGGGGTAGTGATTCAGCCAAACGAAGATCGGTTAATAATAGTGTCAGGTACATGCCTTGCATAAGGCGTTCCCGACCTAAGCTGCATTAGACATACTACTTCACTGCATAAGGACATCTATACTTTTCGGCATTCTCTTCAACGGAGCACTTATTTTCAACGTTTTGGGAGGGAGTTACATGGCAACGAAAGGTCACAATGAAGTAAAGGAAAGTCTGCGGGAAATGACTCGAATTTTCCGGCCTAAGGATCCCAAAAAATTTGTAAAGGAATATGTGCGAAAATACCGGATTACAGGAGGGTATGAGGAAGAGTTAACCATGGTGGTGGAAAACGAACTCGGTCGCATAAATTCTTCAGTATCTTAAAGGGTACGATTACCCGCAAAACTAGAAATACGCCTTTTATAAACCGTCTATCCACAGAGGAGACGGTTTTTTTGTGTTCGTCTTGCATACAATGGGATAGGTTTAGTAAAAATGGTGTGACAAAGGAGGCGGATTCCAATAGAAGTAGCGATACGAACACCGGAGGAAATCGGCTATATGAGAGAAGCCGGGCGCATTTTGGCTGATTGCCATCGTGCGCTGGAGAGCCGTATTCTTCCGGGAATTACAACGCTTGAAATTGATGCATGGGTGGAACAGTTTTTGAGCAAGCGCGGTGCCACGCCGGAACAAAAGGGCTATAAAGGCTTTCCTTATGCCACCTGCGCTTCGGTCAACGAGGTCGTATGTCATGGCTTCCCCTCGGAGCGGGTGCTGCATGATGGGGATATTGTGACCATCGACATCGTGGTTAACAAGGATGGCTGGTTGGCCGACCGGGGGTGGACCTATGCGGTAGGTAACGTCAGTCGTCCGGTCGCACGGCTGTTACGACAGACCCATAAGGCGCTGGTGCGCGGAATCGAGGTTGCCCGTCCAGGGAGGACGTTGGGGGATATCGGGCACGCGGTGGAAAAAACGGCAGGTTGGCGGCGCTTTGGCATCGTCAAGCCTTTGATCGGACATGGGATTGGCCGTCAGATGCATGAGCCGCCGGATGTCCTGCACTACGGCCGTGCCAGAACGGGATTGCCGCTACGTGAAGGAATGGTGATTACCATCGAGCCGGTATTTACGCTCGGAACCGAAGGAGCCGTGCTGTGGGACGATGATGGGTGGACCATCAGCACGGCCGACGGCAGTTGGGGCGCACAATACGAGCATACGATTGCAATCACGAAGAACGGCCCATACATTTTGACCTCGTAAAGGATAGTGTGCCTTAGGGAGTCCAATGTGCTTTCTTTTGCATTAGGCTCTCTAGGTGAATTTTTTCTCAGGATGATTCTTCATGGTGCACATAGATGTTTTGCATGGTGTTCATAGATATTTTTCGATAGAGCAACAGATAGATACTCAGCTCAATGGGAGAGGATACGGCCATCACAATTCCAGCCACTTTGCCGTCCAGCCCAGGAAAAAAACAGATACACAGGACTAGCGCAAGAATCGCAAAACCCACAGAAAACAGCCTGCCAATGAAGATGGGTTTGGTATTGCCGATCAATATCGACCGCCCAATAAAATATTCTACCCACGGATAAAATGCGACATAGACAGCTAATATGCGAAGCAGCCCTCTGGTTTCCAGCAACAGCTCTCCTTCCAGTCCCAATACATTCCGCAACACAGGGTCACCTGCAAATCCGAAGGATAACAACAGCAGCAGCAATGGCGACAGGGCCGACAAAAAGCTTAAAAATATCAGAACCTCCCGGCGCCTGGACGTATAAAATTGAATGACAATCTGATGTAGGGAACTGCAAAACCAGACGAATAAATTCAAAATTTGCAGGGCTACGGAGAAAGAGGCCACGGCCAAAAGCGGGTCCGATGTATTGTTCAGCGCAGCTTGTATGGAAGGATTCAGAATGACCAGCACCAGCGCCGAATACAGCAAAGGAAGGTAAAAAGGGAGCAGATGTTTCGTATGATGGATGGTTTGCTCTCCGTTGTCAGTCGGCAGCTTTCTTTTCAGAACCCGCCCTTCCAAAAAGGTGATGACCAGCTCAATGAAGATGCCTGCAATAAAAATGGCGGCCCCGATTCGTCCGTCATTAGTCCAGCCTGCACGGATTAAAAACCAGGACGCGAGCAGCATCACGACAATACGTATGGACGAGCTGAACGTCATCCATGCGGTTCGATGCTTGTTGATGATAAGTCCCTGATAAATGTTACGGACAGCAACCAATATGTATAGTAAAGTAAGAACCTGAAATACGTTCTTGGTAGGTTCGATCAATGCCGGAGATACGCCGAATACATACTGAAAGACCAGATTCCCTACGGGTGTCAGCCCGACACTCCAGCCAACGATCAGTACGGCCGCCGCTACGAATGCACATAAAATACCGATAGAATGAACCGACTTGCGGTCATAGCCGAATTTCGTGGTCATCTGCCGCACGGCGGTTAACGGAGTTTCCAGCAGCAGGCACAGGCTGACAGCGACCGCATAGCTGCTTAATGTAAATGAAGGATGCTCTGAACGCGCGAGCACGGCATTCACGATAACATGCGTTAGTGCGGCAATCAAAGACGAAATGCCTAGCGGAACATAAAATAAAACGATTTTATTCAAGTTGAATCCTCCAATAACACTGAGTGGTATGAGAGCTGCTGTAATATCAGACTTCACGAAACAATGAATATTTTTATTATAGATCAAGATTCGGCTCGTTGATAGAATAAAAAGCATAATATTGGAAATAGGGGTGGCTCAAATGATAATCAGGGAAGCAACGATAGCAGATACTGCGGACATCGCCAAGGTGCATGTGGATTGCTGGAGAACGACATACAAAAATATAATGCCTGACGAGGTTCTGGAGCAGCTTTCCTATGAGCAGAGAACAGAGTTGTGGAATGAAAATATTTCCAGTGAGGATGGTCATCTGGTATTTGTAGCGGAAAATGAGAAGGGGGAAATCATCGGATTTGTAAGTGGAGGTCCGGAAAAGTCAGGAGAATACCCCCCGTTTGGGGGGGAAATAACGGCTATTTATGTTTTAAAAGAATACAACAGTTTGGGGCTGGGGAGGGGCTTATTGATGCGTCTACTACAGCATTTCAGCAGTATGCAGATTCACTCCGCGATCGTGTGGGTATTAGCGGATAATCCAGCATGTACATTTTATGAACGGCTGGGAGCCAAGCTGGTAGTAGAACAGCATCTTATTCATATAGGTGGCAAAAACCTGAATATGTTAGCCTACGGCTGGGAAACTATTCCGATAGAATCCGCTTTTGTCCGTCAAGAGCGCGAATAGGCGCGATATTTTGCGTGAATTCCAGCGTTCCCAGATAGCGGCCTTCGGCATCACGAATGGCAAAATAACGGATGTAGACAAATTTTTCCTTGATCGGAATCCAAAAATCCTCCACATCCTTGCGACCGGCCTTAAAATCCTCCAGCAGTTTCTCAACGACATGCACGCTTTGCGGCGGGTGGCAATTTTGTACGGTACGACCAATGACGGCCTTTGTGCGGGCAAAGATCCGTTCTTTGCCGTGAGAGAAATAGCGAACGACATCATTTTCATCGATAAAGGTCAAATCAACGGGGAGGTGGTTCATCAGCAGTTCCAATTGTTGCACGGATAGAATCCCCGTCTCGAATCGCACAAAGCCTTGCGGGGTTCCTGATGCTCCTTCCTTTTGCTCAACCGCTTCTACAGGCTCCGCCGCACGCTCAGGTATCCATTCCCGTTCAGGGGCGGTCAGACAGAACCCGATTTCCGCGCTTTCCCTAGCTATTTTCAGCCACTCATCCTCAGTTAGCTTGCCAAGTGCCATCGGCAGTAAAATATTTTCTTCCTTGAATATCATTTCGTTGACTTCGCTTATGATATGGGCAAGCGCCTTCCCGATCAGCTCACGATCTCCGTTATATTGGGTGAGCAGGTTTTTGGCCTCCTTGATCGCATTACGGATGCCGTCGTCCACTCCCCACATCACTTTGGTAGGACCGAATATGCCGTAGCGCTCCAGATAAGGAAAGACCAGATTTTCTTTGCGGCTATAGTGCTTGTCGAGATCCATCAGCAGGCTTAAATCCTCGAGCAGCTTGTAAATAACCTTGGGGCTGTCCTCTTTTTGAAATTGCTCTGCATGCAATGCCAGCTTGAAGTTGACCAGCCGTTCGATCTCCCGGTTTTCCAGCTTGAAGGTGTGGACAGGATGTCCCGGCTGTTCCTCCGGTCCTGAAGGACGGTGAATATCCTCAATAGAGCCCTTGAATATCGATGTATGCACGGAACAGAGGCGTTGGACTTCCGACACCGGGATTCCCTCCTCGGTCATCAATGCATGCTCCATGGCCGAAATTTCAGACACACTTACCCCGCCTACGGCCTCTGCGAAGCGCGCTTTAACTTCCTCCACGCTTTTTCCGGCATGTAATTCTTTTATAATTTCCTTCAGGATTCGTTGACGTTCTGTTAATTCCTGCGGTGTATGTTCACGGTTGTTAATTAACTCGCTCATGATCTTTAGCTCCTTTATTTTTGAATGGTAAAACCATGCTGCATAAACGTCTGCTGCACAGTTTCCATACTTATTTTCTTTAATGTAGTTCCTTTGGACAGTGTCATAAAACGTCCCGCGGTTTGTAGCATGCCAGGCTTGGCGATATCGTGAAAACCAAGCTCTACCATAATGCTCGTCACTTCGGGATATCGACTAACAAGGTTAAATATCGGCTCATCCCAATGCAGTATCTTATCCATCTGCTCATCCCCTTTAGTGAGAACGTTTATCAGTTACAGAGTAGCATAGGTTCTGACCAGCCTTTGTGATTGTACGCACAATTTAAATTTTAAAATTGACAGGTGTGTTGTACAGTTTATATACTGTGTATAAAGATATATACAGTAATAACACTGATTACTGTGATGATCCTCAGAAGCCATGAGAGCTGAGGCTATCATTACAGACGGTGCAGAAGGGATCAGGATGAGAAAATGGCAATCATGAAGCAGGCATGGGCAATCACCCGTCAGGATTTTCGCAATAATCCATATGCGCTATTGTGGACATTACTTTTTATTATGTATCTGGGTTTTACCATGAGCTTTGTTGTAAGTATGGAGTTTGGCGAGAGTGGAGCCTTAAATCCGGCAGCTGATTTTGTCATGCTGGTGCTGACGCCGTTTCTTGGATTCATTTATAACCGTCGTACATTTAAATATTTGCAGGAAGACTCCTATACACATATGCTGGCTTTCCTTCGCACATTGCCCATCCCGGTGAGCGCGGTCATTATGAGTCGCATTCAACAAGCGATTTTTGCGTTTATCGGGAACAGTGTGGTATTTTTTATTCTTCTGTTTGCGGTGTCAGGAACGCTTCGGGCCTATGCCGGCCCAGGTTTCTTTATATCGTTTGCTCTGACCTGGATAGGCTATGGGATGCTGATTCAAGCCATCTATATGTATTTGGAATTTCTTAAAAGGGGAAAAGCCTACTTTTGGCTATCACTTATCATCATGCTGATTTGCGGAATGATTTCGATTATGGTTCGAATATATGGAGCCAATCTGGTATCCATAACGGCATTTTACAGCAAGGAATGGCAGCTGTTGTCCCCCGTGATGTGGGGAGCGCTGGCGGCAGGAGTTTTTGGAATTTTTGTGTCCTATCGAATGACACTGCACAAGCTTATCAAGCGTGATCTGGCATAGCAGCATGTGTAGGAGGATACAGAGAGGGGAGAGACGCAGGTGAATATACCGGTGCACATTGATGAGAATAGCGCTGAACCGCTGTATGCGCAGATTGAAAAGCAGCTTCGTTCACTCATCGTAACCGGACAGATTGCAGCGGGAACGCTGCTTCCCTCCATTCGGGAGTTTGCGGGGACGCTCCGTTGCAGCGTGATCACCGTCCGGCGGGTCTATCAGGATTTGGAGAACGAGGGCTTGCTTCGTACCCGCCAGGGAACGGGAACCTTCGTCGCGCTAGTAGAGGAAAATATGCGTTCAGCCCACCGACTTAAGGCGGTGACCGAGGCACTGGACACAGCGATTGCTACGGGCATCGCTGTACAGATGACAGAGCAGGAATTGTTGGAGCTTTTCGCAGAGATGGTGAAGAAAAGGTATGAAGTCAAAGCAAAGGAGTGACCGCCAGTGAAAATCCATGTAAACAACCATGTGGAAGTGCCAGTGGGAGCACCGGAGGAAATACAGGTGAAAACACCGATTATTGAGATGAACCAGGTCTATAAAACCCGGAGAGACCGCCAGATTGGACCGATTAATCTGACCATTGAGCCGGGATACGTGGTCGCTTTGGCTGGACATAACGGATCAGGAAAAAGTACATTGATCCATTTGCTGACCCAGCTTGTTCACCCGGATGCTGGTGAAATTCGCTGGTTCGGTCAAGTGTACCCTGAAGGTATGCCTGTAGATACGCGGCAATGGGTCGGATACGTACCGGAGCATCCGACCCGCGAGGAAGACCGACTCACGGCAGAAGCAGCAGCGGCTTTTCGAGCGGTATGGTATCCGGGCTGGGATGAAACCCGTTTTCAGCGTCTGATGAAACGATTTCAGGTTCCTCCGCACACCAAATTATCGCGTATGTCCAAGGGAGAGCGGCGTAAGTTTGAGCTGGCTGCTGCCTTGGCGCCTCATCCGCGTTTATTGCTGCTGGATGAGCCTTCGTCGGGTCTGGACCCTTTTGCATGGAAGATTATGCTGGAGGAACTGCGGGATTGTATGAAAAACGGCAAAACGACGGTCATTATCGCCACTCATATCATAGATGAAATCAAGCGCTTGGCAGATTATATTGTCTTGATGCATGAAGGCAGGCTGCTCGGCAAGCTGGAAAAGGACCATTTGCTCGAAAATAGCAAGGAAATATGGTTTGAGGGCACGCCGGAGGAAGCATCAGAGCTTCCGGGGGTTATAGAAACAGAGAGCGAAGGAAGATTGCAGCGGATTGTAACGTTGGCGGCGATAGAAGCCAGTGCCATATTGGAGCAAGCAGGTATTCGTCCCATCCGTGTGCGGCGTCTGGAGCTGGATGATATTTTAATGCATTGGTCTGCGGGGCAACTACCGGGTAATGAAGAGACTTTCGTGCAGAAGAAAGGAGCGGAGTATTCATGAGTATGCTGCAATTGGAAAAAGTCGTGAAGCAATATGGAAATCATACGGCGGTAAACGAAATTTCACTGAACGTGAACGGAGGGGAGATTTACGGACTGCTGGGAGGCAATGGAGCAGGTAAAACGACAACCATGCGAATGGTGCTCGGCCTGATTTACCCTGACGGGGGAAGCATTCAATATGAGGGTAAGCCGTATAGCAAGGAGCTTCAGCGGACAATGGGCTATTTGCCCGAGGAGCGAGGGCTATACCCCAAGGTGAAGGTGAGCGAGCAAATTAACTATTTGGGCAGGCTGCGCGGCATGTCGGCCAAGGAGGCGGACAAAAGTCTGCGCTACTGGCTGGAGCGTTTTGGCGTACCGGAATATTACGATAAGCGGATTGAAGAGCTATCGAAAGGGAATCAGCAGAAAATGGGCTTTATTGCAGCGGTTGTGCATCGCCCGACACTGCTCATATTGGACGAGGCCTTCAGCGGGCTAGATCCTGTGAACGTCGAGCTGCTTAAGGAGACGGTAAAGGAGCTGCGGGACGATGGAGCAGCGATTTTATTCTCGACCCACCGCATGGAGCATGTGGAGGAGCTGTGCCGCCATATCACAATTTTGCATCGTTCGAATACCGTTGTGCAGGGAAGTGTGCAGGAAATCAAAAATCGCTACCCACGTGAAAAAGTCCGGCTCATCACCACAGGTGAAGTGAACGGACTGGAGCAATTGGCCGGTGTGCGTCGTGTGGAGCCTATGGACCGAGGCTGGATGCTGTATATTGAGCAGCCGGATGCGGCAAAGCTGATTTTACAAACCGCCCTGGAACAAGCGGATGTGGAGCATTTTGAGATCAAGGAGCCTACGCTGAACGAAATTTTCATCCGAGAGGTGGGTGATTCTCATGAATAGATTGGGGACGGTGATCGGTTTTACGTTTCGTCAGAAGGCAAAAACCAAATCTTTTATCATTACGACGCTGGTATTGGCCTTGCTCATTACCCTGGGCATGAACCTGCCGTATTTGATTTCTTTGTTTAAAGGAGAAGGGGCAGGTGCTGCAGGCGGCTTCGGGAAAACAGCAGCCGAGCAACATCGTCTGGCACTGATTGCCGGGAGCCGAACAGAGGTTGCTGATCAATTGGAGAAATTCACCAAGGAGCAGTCCAATCCGGCAGCCACTTGGGTGCGTTATGACAACGCACAAGCTCCGGCCATGCAGCAGGCCTTGAAGAACGGGAAGCTGCAGGGCTATGTGGAGCTCAAGGAGCCTGTCGCCAAGGGAGCAACGTTTCCCCGAGTGGAGTACGTATCTGTACAAAAAGAACCGTCCCCCGCAGTTATCACATTGTTACAAACGGGGCTGCAGGCAGCAAAGGTTCAAGCCATCATTGGCGGCAATGTGTTGACCAGTGATCAGGTTCGTGAAATTAGCACACCAGTAGTTGTGGATAGCAGGAAAGTGGACAGCCCGTCTGAGACGGGGGGAGCTGCAGAGACAAAGGATAAAGCGACCTCTATGATTAACTATGGCTTGGTCTATATACTGATGATCCTGCTCTTCACCTCGTCCATGATGACGGGCAATATGATTGCTTCGGAGGTGACTTCGGAAAAAAGCTCACGCATTATGGAGATTCTCATCACAAGCGTATCACCGTTGACCCAGATGTTCGGAAAAATTATCGGCATCTTCCTCGTCGGATTAATGCAAATTGCGGTTTTTGCTGCTGTCGTGTGTGCCAACCTCATGCTGCCGCATAACGGTGCCATCCTCAGCTCAGCCGGGCTGGACCTGTCACAGTTGAACACTGCGGTACTCAGCTACGGTTTGATTTTTTACATCCTGGGCTACTTTCTGTA
>NZ_JH601042.1:14393-65537 GCF_000245715.1 Paenibacillus sp. Aloe-11
GGCGATCATGCCGATTACCGTGCTGTCACTGGCGGCCTTTTATATCGGTATCTTCAATATAGCCGCACCTGACACGATGTTCGTCAAGGTCGCTGGATACATTCCATTCTTTTCTCCGACCGTCATGCTGCTGCGAATTGGTTTGGAACGGGCAAGCCTGCTGGAAATATGGCTGTCACTTGCCATTCTGGTCGCCTCCATCCTGTTCTTCGGCTGGCTGGCCGCCAAGATTTACCGTACAGGCGTTCTAATGTATGGCAAACGTCCTACTTTTAAAGAGCTAAGAAAGGCCATGAAGGCCTATAAGATTTAGATTTTTTTCAAAGTCTTGTGTGAGTTACGGTTATAATTGAGACGAATTTGGTCAATAACTGAGACTTTCTTGGGGATGTGTTTGATACCTTTTTAAAGCCAGTAGAAACATAATCCCTTGTTTCTACTGGCTTTTTTAGATTATTTTTATTTTCCGAATGTCCATTCTGAAAAGATATCCATCTTCTTGTACAATTCCTCTTTATCAATCGGCATATTGTTCTCAATCCACCAAGTTAACACGCCAAGAACGGCTCCAATAAAGGCCTCTACTTTAATTTGCATATCGATGGAAATATCTTCTATTGAGAAATGCTCAACCAAGTACTTCTTCATGCCTATTCCGATATCTCTTCTTAACAGACTTCTCAAGGAATCCCTCTCTTCAGATAGAAGCTGCGAAAACAATTTTTTATGTTTCATTGCTATCGAAAGTAATTCCTTGAAATTATCAGATGGAGAAAGGGAAACCTCAACAAAACCCTTAAATTCATCTTCGGCAATTTGTCGCATAGAACTTGAAAGCAAATCAAATTTATCCTGAAAATGCGTATAGAACGTAGTTCGATGTACCATCGCTAAATCGCAGATCTGCTTCACGGTGATATTTTCAAACGGTTGTTTCTCCATTAACTCAAATAGAGCATAGTGTAGAAGCTTATGAGTTCGTTTGACTCTAAGGTCCTTGGTTGTTTTATTATCCATGACAGATTCATCTCTCCGTATCGTTATTCGACATATTCGTATTTTTGTCGGTTGATGGATCTTATTATACATTATATTATTTATCCAACAAATGCATTTTAAATATACATATGTATAAATAAAGAAGAGATATTAATGGCCAAATTAAGTACAGAACATCATCTCACTGCTCATGAACAGCAATTGCTAAACAATGCTACGGAGTTAGTCCCATATCTCCAAAAGTTTGGATCTATTATTAATGAAGAACGATATATCCTGATGAGTGTTTACTTATTTTATTCAGGGAGGATGTAAATCAATTGATTACGAGCAAAAAACTTATGCTACCAGTCATGCTAACCATCACTGTTCTTGTTGCAGGATGCTCTGCGAATAATTCCGCTTCGGAAGAAGTTGCACATGCTAGCGACACCAATGTAGCGATGATGGTATTAGCTAAAGAACCTCTAAGTACGGTATATGATCTCTCCGGAACACTGCAGGCTTATGAAGAGCGAGCAATTACATTTGAAATCAATGGACGAGTGGAATCGGCTTCTCCAAAACCGGGTGCTTCTGTAACCAGAGGAAGCGTAATTGCGCAGTTGGATCAGTCCGATTACCAACTCCAGCTTTCACAGGCGGAAACATCTATACAGGAGGCGCAGGCTGCAATCAAAAATTCTGAGGCTGGTATTCAATCAGCCCAATCCTCCTTTGAGACTGCTGAGGCTAGAGTAGAAAGTGCTCAAGCTAGCCTGCGCAAAGTCAACAATGGGGCTCGTAGTCAGGAAATAGCTAAAACCAAGACAATTGTCGATAAAGCCCAAAGTGCCTATGACAAAGCGAAAGCCGATGCTAGCCGTGTACATCAATTGTATGAAGCTGGCGCTGCAACACGCTCTGAACAAGAAAATGCCCAGCTCCAGTTATTAAGTGCCGAGAAAGATCTTGAAAGTGCACGTGAATCATTATCACTTCAGTTGGAGGGTGCTACTGTTGAAGATAGAGATGTCGCCCAAGCTTCGCTTAAGGAGGCGTTGGCGGGTCAATCATCAGCTTCAGCTACATTACTTCAAGCCGAGGCGTCCAAAGAACAGGCTGAAGCAGCATTAGGGAAAGCAAAACTGGCCAAGGAACAGGCTGAACTAGCGCTATCTCGCACAACGTTATCTTCTCCATTCAATGGCGTTATACTTGGAAAACAAATCGAGTCGGGAGAACTGGTTGCCTCAGGTCAAACGGTTTACCAGCTTGGAAGCATAGATAAATTAAAGGTGCTACTCCCCGTTCCAGACGGTGAAATTCAGGATTGGAAAAAGGGACAGAAAGTCAACATCACCTTGTACGATAAAAATCGAACTGGAACGGTCTCTGCAATTTACGCAGCAACAAACGCAAATACCGGTACAATTAATGTCGAAGTTGTCATTCCTAACTCATCGCACGATTGGCTGCCAGGACAAGTGGTAAAAGCAGCTCGCGAACTCTCTGAAAAGCAGGGATTACTTGTTCCTGTCGAGGCGGTCATTCGTACTGGCAATCAGCCCTATGTATTTAAAGAGGTAGAAGGCAAGGCTGTTATGACGAATATCCAATTAGGGAGTCAGATGAGTAATAACAAATTGCTGGTCGTCTCAGGCCTCAGCGAAGGAGATCGTATCGTAATCAAGGGCGCCTCTTCGCTCTTTGATGGAGATACTATTCAGTCAACAGGAGGAAGCAATAAATGATCTCCTATTTTGTGAAAAAAAGAAAAATAACAATTTTATTCTTTATAATGGCTGTTGTGATTGGTGCGTTTTGCCTTTTCCAACTGCCCAACCAGGAATCACCTGACATCACCATTAGACAGGCGATGGTTATGACCATTTATCCTGGTGCATCTCCAGAGAAAGTGGAACAAACCGTTACTAAAGAGTTAGAGCAAAAGATTAAGGAAGTAGAGGGAGTTAGCGAAATCACCTCCACTTCAGGCAATGGAGTCTCGACAATTATGGTTGAGGCAGAGGATGACGCAGATCCAAAAGTCGTATGGACTGAGATGCGCAAGAAAGTTGAGGACGCTCAGTCTGAATTGCCGGATGGCGCTGAGACCCCTGTTATCAACGATGAGCTTTTAAGCTCTTTCATTGGTTCCTATGCCATCACCGCAGACTCCAGAGATACGCTATATGAACTAAGTAATGCAATGACAACCTGGGAAGACCAACTGGGGGCGCTTGATGGAATTTCTGATGTATCCATCACAGGCCTTCCAGATCAGGAGGTCAGAATTGCGATTGACACCCAGAAGCTGCAGCAATATCAACTCTCTTGGGGACGTGTCGTTCAAGCTGTGCAGGGACGCACGGATTTGGTACCGACTGGTGATGTGGAATTTAATGAACGAACTTATCAATTAATCATCAAAGAGATTGAAGATGTAGAAGAATTGAATCGGCTCATTATTACCCGTACCCAATCTGGATCGCCAGTGTATCTTAGTGACATTGGTACTGCTCGACTCACTCATGAAGATGCAGTGTATTACGCCTATGTGTCAGGTAAACCAGCCATTCGTATTTCCCTTGGCGCGGAGACTGGCACAGACGTGCCTTCCATGAACGAGAGAGTAAATGAAAAACTGGCAGAATTAGAAAAAGGCTTGCCTGAGAATGTACAGTTCGTTACTCTATTCGCTCAACAAGATAAAGTATCCGAAATACTAGGCGATCTCTCTCGTGAGATGCTCATGGCCATTGCTGCCGTACTCCTAATTTGTACGCTGGGATTAAATCTTTTGACTTCTTCTTTTGTCGCTTTGGCTATCCCGGTATCTATTGCAATAGCTATGATTTTTTTCTCACCGTTTGGTGTCACACTTAATCAGATATCCGTAGTTGGACTAATCATTGTACTTGGTATTCTTGTAGACGATGCAGTAGTTGTTAATGACAATATAGAACGCAGGTTAACCGATTTTGGAGAAAGTCCGGCAGAAGCTGCACTTAAGGGCGCCAAGGAAGTGTCAGTCTCAATAGTAACTGCCACGCTCGCAACCATTTTTGCATTTATCCCCTTGCTTTTCCTCGCCGGGGATGCGGGATCTTTCATTAAGCCGATTCCGATCATCATTGCATTAACAATGCTGGCATCTATGTTAATGTCTCTTTCCATTATTCCCATATTCCGGGAATGGTACGAGACTCGGCGTCAACACAAACATAAGAACAGTAATAGAAGAATTAAACCAGCAGGGTTACTAGGCCGACAAATTCAATCTCTGACTCATTTGTACTCGGATAAACTAATGCCCAAAATCGTGAAAAAACCACTGCGCACGGCACTTACAGGGCTGTTATTCGCAACGGCTGCTTACGGTCTGGTTCTATTTACTCCTATCAGTCTTTTTCCTGATGCGGAAGATCCGAATATGATCTTAAATATAGAGCTGCCTGTTGGCACATCCTTCACGGAAACCAATCGAGTTGTAAATGATGTAGCGGCATGGATTAAACAGCAGCCTGAGACTGAGAAGATTAGTTATGCTATTGGGGGAGGTGCTCCTCAACTTTTTAGCGACATGAATAGTAGTGCTGAAGAAGGAGATGTTTATGGCCAGATAAGTTTTATTGGCAAAGAAGGTATTTTTGATTTGAAGCAAACACCTGAACAATGGAATCAGTATTTCATAGACAACTATCCCGGCGTCAAGATTACAGAAAGAATTCCGACCATGGGGTTTCCAGTGGGGAAACCAATCTCTGTTAGGGTTACTGGGCCTGATACCGATCAGCTTCAACGGCTTACCCAACAAGTGCGTGAATCGATTACTAAAATCGATGGAACTAAGTCTATTACAGACAATATGGGAATCGAACGCTACGCTTTGGAGCTGAAAGTCAACCAACAGGCGATGGATGAGTACCTTGTCAGCTATGCTGATCTAACACAGACTTTATTGCTGCTTAATGAGGGAGTAACTGTTAGTGATTTTGATACTGGCTCGAATTTAATCGATATCAATGTCTATATAGATGAAGAAGGGACCGATCCCAATTTATTGTTACAGCGCCTCAATGTAACTAGTGCTTCTGGAACACAAGTCCCATTATCACAGCTTGTAGAGGTTAACCCGACGTTTTCCATACAACAGATTAATCATTACAACCTGGAGCGTTCTGTTACGATAGAATCGGAGCTGGAAGGACGAACCGCAACTGAGGCTTCAGGAGAGTTGCGTGGACAACTTGGGCAAATCTCATTCCCAGAGGGGTATAAGTGGGAAACCAGTGGGGAAACTTCTGACCAAAATGAAATATTCGCAGAATTAGGAAAACTATATGTTGTAGTTATCTTTTTGATAATAATTCTAGTTACACTACAGTTCTACTCCATATCCATTTCAGCCATTGTAATGACCACTGTCTACTTGGCGGCGGCTGGGGGGGTTATTGGTATCTTCGTTAGCGGATTGCCATTTGGGTTTATGAGTATTATGGGTATCATTTCACTCGCTGGTATTGTCGTTCGAAACGGGATTGTAATGATAGAATTTATTGAGGATGCTCGTCATGAGGGAACAGGGCTGGAGGAATCGGTTATTGCAGCCACAAGAGCACGGTTCCGACCAATATTGCTAACCTCATTAACAGCAATCGTAGGCATGATTCCAATCGCGGTAACAGGCAGTTTGCTGTTTAAACCGCTTGCTTATACTATTATTTTTGGCTTGCTGTTTTCTACACTCCTGACTTTATTTGTGGTACCATCTCTTTATATGCTGGTGGCAAAACTTAAACTAAGACGCAGACTAAAGAAAGAACTGCCTTCGGCTCAAGCTCCAATGCCCTAAACTCTCAGAACCTGCGATAGTAAGGGATTGGGATTTTAGGAGGAATATGAATTAAGGATAGCAAGAGGAAGGAAATTATTTAGGCTGCCATCCAGTGATTCTCGAAAAAAGGATTCACTGTTAAAGCCCAGGGAAGCTCCCTGGGCACTTTTATTTTGGCTTGCATAATTGATGTACAGATTTTTTGCTAATTGAAGTTGGATGATCCGAAAAGTATCATTTATAATTAAAATAAACATGAAAAGTATCAATTATTACTGAAATTATAGGGCGAAATGGTGTGGCTTTCGTCTCAACTATAACCGTAACTCACAAGAAGTGTGTGAGTAACTATTATAGTTGAGACAAATATCAATAAGAACTAGACTGGTTTTCAATATATGTTTTAGGCAAAGGCGGGGACCTTGATTCATCAAATATATTGATGGATCAAGGTTTTCGGTTTTTTTAGAGGGTGGAACCAATCCTTAGGCTCGTTAAAAAATGGGTGCACCTATGAACGAAATTATGAGCGATTATAATTGAGATAAGTCGTATATACGTTAGAAAGGATAATGTATTTAAAAAGTGAAAAAATCTTCAGATTATCTTTAGATTGAATTTATAAAGGATTAAGAGTGGTTCATTATAATACAATAGTTGACAATCGTCTTTATTTTAGAGGTAAACTATGCGTAAATAAAATCCTTTCATTGAAAGTGGGAAAATATAAAATATGAAGTACCGTATTCTAATTGCAGATGACGAACCGGAGATTTCAGAGCTGCTTCAGTTATATCTTGAAAAGGATTATGAGGTGTATTGTGCAGATCATGGACATATGGCATGGGAAATTATACAACGCGAGCGTATTCATCTCGCGATTCTTGACATCATGATGCCAGGCATTGATGGTCTGCAGTTACTTAAGAAAATACGCAAGTCCCATCTGATGCCAGTACTTTTTTTATCGGCAAGAACCCAGGCGTCTGACAAAGTTCTCGGTCTGGGTCTAGGCGCAGACGATTATATTGCCAAGCCCTTTAATCCCTTGGAAGTCGTGGCACGTGTGGAAGCATTGATTCGAAGGGCCTACAGATTTGAAATGGCTTCCAATCCCACGGAGGAGAATATCCAAGTCCTTGGCGATCTCGTATTAGATCGAGATCAGTGTACTCTATTTCGTCAAGGAAATCCTGTGGCTTTGACATACACGGAGTACAAAATAATGGATCTGCTAATGTCTGTACCAGGCCGTGTTTTTACCCGCAAGCGTATATATGAAAGCGTATGGGAAGATTACTATGCCTATGAGGATAGTACCATCATGGTTCATATCAGTAATATTCGTGAGAAAATTGAGCAAGATCCGAGACAGCCGCAATATTTAAAAACAATCAGAGGGTTGGGATACAAAATTGAAGCATCTTTGGAAACCGAGAAATAATCGTAGACTACAATCCTCACTGGTCATTGATTTTTTATTGTTTATGCTATTTGTGATTGTGCTTTTTGTAGCTCTACAAGGTCTGATTTCATTAGGAAAAGCACCCACGTCCCTGAATGACAGGAAAGTCGTTCCTGAACTTAAGGTAGCCGCACGTGACTACATTGCGGACTGGCAACAAGGTGGTGGAACTGAATTAGACAGGTTGTTCCAAAGTGAGGGCTGGATTGAAATTCTTGATGAGCAGCGTCATGTAGAGCAAGTAGTAGGGGACAAAAAGGATACAATATTTTATTATTCGCAAGATGGACTCTACGACCTGCTGGGTAATTCCCGCGATCAGGGATATTACTATTCTATGTCAGAGGTCGAAGATTCAGAAAAGATAATAAGGTATATAGTCGTCAAGATTCCGCGTAATTTGGTCAGTATCTCTGTTTATGACAGCCAACTAGCTATCCAGCCCCCAAATCCGATTCCCTTTTACGTCCTTCTCTTTATTGCTTCAATCATTCTTCTGGTCTTTGGATATAGTTACTGGATTGCGCGTCGAATTCAGAAACCACTGGACTCAATCTTGCAAGGGCTCAATGAAATGATTGCGGGTAACTATAGCAAAAGGCTGTCGATCTCAGCCGAGAAAGAGTTCATGCTTATTGAGGAAAGGTTTAACTATATGGCGGATGTTATCGAGACAACCACTTTTGAGAAACATATTGCGCAGGAAAGTAAGCAGCGTTTGATGATGGATTTATCTCATGACCTCAAAACCCCTATCACGAGCATTCACGGATACGCCCAAGCGCTTGTGGAAGGGAGGGGAGAAGACAGGGACCGGCAGAAAAAATATCTCACTTATATTTACAATAAATCCACCCAGGTAGCACAACTCATTCAAAATATGCTGGAGTTATTTAAAGTGGACACGCCTGATTTTAAGCCGGAGGTGGAACGGCGGGAAATCGGTGAGTTTTTGCGGGAACGGCTTGCCGATGTCTATGGCGAGGTGGAGCAAAAAGATTTTTTATTAAACGTTTCTATTCCTCCCCACGATGTCTTTGCTCAATATGATCCAGAACTGCTGAGCCGAGTTATCCAAAATCTAATCTCCAATGCGTTATCATATAATCCGAAGGGCACTCATTTGCGGGTTGAACTGTTTGATCATGAACAGGATGTTAGCATTGAAATAGCTGATACCGGAAAGGGCATCCCCAAGGAATTGTGGACTACGATTTTCGATCCCTTTGTCCGTGGTGACCAGGCACGCACTCATACAGGCGGTACAGGACTTGGTCTTGCGATTGCACTCAAAAATACAGAGAAAATGGGCGGTACCCTAACCTTGCGTTCGGAGGGGAGCGAATCATCTATTTTCACTATTCATCTGATTAAATAAGAATTGAGTTTAGGAGGGGAGAGCAATCAAGGATACAAAGGAAAATAATGAATAAAATGCGGCCCTTAACCTGACAAACATTCGAGTTCAAAATAAACAACTAAAACATGAAAAACAATGTGATCAAGACCTCATTAAGTTAGACATTGAAAAAGTTCCTAGGCAGCAAGCTGGCGTCGGTAATATATCGGCGCCAGCTTTTTCGAATTTTATAATCTTTGGATAATCTTATGACAATCCTTAGATTCAATTTATGCAATATTAAGAGTCGTTTCCTATAATTCTAAGTGGATTTGTTAATATTTATATTTTGCCTCCTAAGTGAAACCTCTGTCTTATTACAGAGTGAACTCGAAGGTATGGCGATTTATACATATAAAATCACTTGGGGAGTGAGTAGATGTCACAGTTTTCAATACGCCGTCCTGTAACCGTCTTTATGCTGGTTGTGGCTTTATTTATCGCGGGCGGCATATTTGCGTTAAGGCTTCCAGTTGAGCAATTGCCGGAAATGCAAAATCCCGTTATAGCAGTTGTAACCAGTGTGATGGGTGCTACACCTTCGGAAGTTGAGGAAATGGTAACCAAGCCGATTGAAAGCAGTCTTGGATTGGTAGAGAACGTAGATACGATCAGTTCTCAATCGCTGGAAGGCTCATCCATGGTGACCGTTCAGTTCAATTGGGGGGTTGATATGGATCAGGCGGCTTTAAATATCAGGGATAGTCTGGACAGTGTCAAGAATGCTTTGCCTGACTCCGCCGATTCTCCAAGGGTAATGAAACTGGATTTGAATGCAGAGCCCATTGTTAACCTCTCTTTAACTGGAGATAGTGATGTTAATACGTTAAGGCCGATTGCTGAGGATATTGTCCAACCGAGTCTTGAAAGGATAGCAGGGGTAGCCTCAGTAAGCGTAGCAGGGGGACAGGATCGCTTAATTCGTATACTTCTGGATCCAAGCAAACTTGAAAGCTACGGGATAACACTAGGTCAGGTAGCCCAAGCGCTTTCAGCTAATAACCTGTCGGGCTCTGCCGGTGCTGTGACGAAAGGGAATACCGAAGTGCAAATTCGTGTACAGGGAGAATACGATGCAGTCTTAGAGATAGGTGAAACCCTGATTCCAGTAGGCTCTGGTGCTGTCAAATTGAACGCAATAGCTACAATAAAGGACGCTTATTCCGATGTAAAGTCTATCTCCACTTACAACGGAGAACCCAGCATAAATATTGGGATTACTAAAGCATCTGGAGGCAACACTTTGCAGATTGCCAATGCTGTAAAGGGAAGTCTGGACTCCATTCAGCAGGAGCTGCCAGAAGGCACAAAACTTGAGTTGATTACAGATTCCTCCAAGCCGATCAGCGATTCTGTGCATCTGTTAATAGAGCATGCGATTTTGGGACTTGTGATAGCAGCCATCGTTCTATTATTGTTCCTGAACAGTGCCCGTTCTACCATCATTGCGTCTATTGTTATTCCGATTTCATTCGTGGCTACGTTCATGATGATGTATTTCACCAATCAGACGATCAATATTATATCGCTTAGCGGTTTGCTGTTGGGCCTTGGTTCTTTTGTAGACTTTGCAGTTGTTATTATTGAGAACATCTTCAGGCAACGGCATGAGGGGAAAAGCATGCTGCAGGGTGCCATTGAAGGCTCCAAGCAGGTTGGTAATGCCGTTATGGCGTCGGCACTTGCCCAGATCGTAGTTTTTCTACCGGTTGTATTCGTAGGCGGGATTGCAGGAGAACTGTTCAGGCCACTTGCGTTAACGGTAATTTTCTCCCACATTGCCGCATTGATTGTTTCGTTGATGATCGTTCCAATGCTCAGTTCCCGCTTTCTGCCTGAGCTTCCGGATGAGTCAGAATATACGTCAGGCAATTATCGGGGTATAAATCCAATTGTTTGGTTCAATATTGGATTCGAGAAGTTCAAAAAAGGCTACGGTAACGTGCTAGATTGGAGTATTCATCACAGAAAGACCGTTATTACGATTACAATTCTTATGTTTATAGGTGCAGGAGCGCTGACACCATTAATCAAGTTCACTTTTATTCCGAGTGAAGACCAAGGGCAATTTAATATTTCGATAAAAATGCCTAATGGAACGAAGCTGGAGGAGACGAATAAGGTTGTCAAGCAAGTAGAAAATGAATTACTGAATATCCCTGAATTGGATAAAGTGACGGCAAATGTCGGTTCTTCTGGTGGATATAGTACCGAAAGTACGTCAAAGGCAGCCACAATCAGCGTAACGCTTATCGATGAACGTACTCGTTCCACCGATCAAGTAGTCACTGAACTGCGCAGTAAAATCACCAATATACCGGATGCAGATGTTACAATCAGCGCGGCCGAAAGCTTCTCTGCTGGAGCTGGTGTACAAATTAACTTGAGAGGCGACGATATTGATGTATACGAGAGCTCTCCGATCAACTCGTCGCGCAGGTTAAAAATATTAAAGGAACTGTTAACGTGAGCAGCACGCTGGATTCCGTCCGTAAAGAGTATGAAGTGAAGGTTAATCGTCAGTTTGCATCCCATTACGGATTATCGGCATCACAGATATTGTCGGCAGTGCAGACTTCCTTCCATGGTGAGGATGTTACCAAATTCCGTACCGGAGACAGTCAGATTGATGTTCAGATCTCATTGCCCGAGGCATACAGACAGGACTTCTCCTATCTTGAGAAGTTTCGGATTACGACCGACCAAGGTCTTAATGTTCCACTATCTGCAGTGACAACTCTGAATCAGGTGGAAGTGCCTGACACGATTACACGTGAGAATCAAGTCCGTCAGGTGACAATTACTGCAGATGTAGGCGAGGGAGATGGAAGTAGTGTTAACCAGCAAGTTACTACACTAATAAATAATCTGCAACTTCCTAAAGGCTACTCTGTTGATACAGGCGGCGGTGAAGAAGAGCAGATGATAGAGTCCTTTGTAAACCTCGGTATTGCAGTTTTACTTTCCGTTGTTCTTATTTATATGGTTATGGCTGGTCAGTTTGAGTCCATGTTTACTCCATTTGTTATTATGTTCTCAATTCCGCCAACTTTTATAGGAGTTGTTCTAGCTTTGGTGTTAACGGGAACAAGTTTAAGTGTCATGGCTTTTGTCGGATATATTATGCTGGTAGGCCTTGTCGTTAATAACGCGATTGTTATGATTGACTTTATTATCCAGCTCCGCAAAGAAGGAATGGACAGGGAAAAGGCAATATTACTGGCCTCTTCCGAACGTTTGCGGCCCATTCTTATGACTTCGCTTGCGACAGTTCTTGCCTTGCTGCCAATGGCATTTTCCGTTGATCCAAGTAACCAGATGATGGCGCCCATGGGAGTTGTCGTTGTATTCGGTCTTGCTTTTGCGTCGGTAATTACACTGATTCTGATTCCTGTCGTATATATTTTGTTGGATAACATTACGGTTAGACGCAATATTCGTAAAGTGAAACGACAGCAGAAAAGAGAGGCCCAAAAACAGGCCAAACTTGAGCATCATAGTGCACAAGCCTAATAGATAAGCAGAATATAGTGAGGTGAGAAAACCATGAATAAAAAAAGTATTAGCTTGTTATCAGCTATGGCTTTGTCCATGGCACTGGCTGGTTGCTCGGGGGAAGAACTCCCGACAGCCGCGTCCGCGGAACAAACGGCCATAGCTGTAGAAGTAGGCGAAGTTATAAGGGGGAGTATTGTAGATGAAGCGGGTGTTGTTGGTACTCTGGCTCCTAACAAGACAGTCCAGGTATCTCCCAAGATCACCAGTACAATTGAAAGCATCGACTTGAAAATCGGCCAAACTGTTAATGAGGGTCAAGTTTTGTTCGCGCTAGACCAAAAGGATATCCGTGACAGCATCAAACAGTACCAGGAATCCTACAACGTTGCGCTTGCCAATCTGAAACAAGCACAGAGCAGTTCCAAAGAGTCCATACAGCAGGCTGAATCCGGTGTTGACCAGGCTAAATCTGCCCTCGTTCAGCAGCAAAGTTCCATAGATCAGGCACAGAACTCGCTTGCGGATGCGGAGAGCTCTCTGCGGGATGCGAAAAACAACCTGAACCGCACACAGCAGTTGTTTGCGGCAGGTGCGGTATCCCAGAGTGAGCTAGAACAAGTACAGACGACAGCGAGGCAGGCGCAAAGCTCATTGGATAATGCAAGGCTGACGTTGAGCAACGCCCGTTCCTCGTTGGAAAGTGCACAAACGACATACCAAAACGCCATAAAATCACTAGAGTTGGCCCGTAAAAACACCGGTGTGGATGTAGCTCAAGCCAATGTCGAACAGGCGCGCTCTGCTCTTGAGACAGCCCGCAGCCAATTGGCGGACGCTACGGTTAAAGCTCCTGTGTCTGGAACCATTTCGGCAGTCAGTGGAACGGTCGGGCAGATTGTCAGTTCTCAGGCTTCCGTGGTCACCATTGCGCATACCAATCCAATCCTTGCAAAAGTTAATTTGGCCGAGTCAGAGATGATGAATCTCAATGTAGGTGCCTCTGTAACTGTTGGTATTCCTTCTTTAGATAAGAGTATCAACGCTAAGGTTACGGCGATCAATTCGGTCATGGATCAGAAACTGAAGGCTTATCCTGTTGAGATTTCCATAGTTAATCCTTCAAATACACTCAAGGCAGGCATGGTAGCCAATGTGTACATCCAATCAGGGGGAGCGGAAGGACTACTTATTCCCCAGGCTGCTGTAACGGAGACGGTGGGCGCAAAATACGTCTATATAATAGAAGGAAATGTAGCCAAACAGGTAGAGATTACAACGGGAGAAAAGAGTTCTGATCAAGTGAAAGTGACAGATGGCCTCACAGAGGGGCAGAAAATCGTTGTAAAAGGTGCAACTATGCTTTCTGACGGTGCAGAGGTAGTGATCGTAAATCAATAATATGCTGAACCGGCCACTGTTTTTCAGTGATCAGGCTAAAACTTAGGTATTGTTTAAAGGAAAACGTCGAGCCGGTATAGGCTTGGCGTATATTTTCGCAATATGAGACTCCGAGAATAGGATCTACATATATATTCATATACTTTGCGGGTGGTGTCAGTTTCGCTGGCACCACCCCTTATAATGACTTTTAAAACCATTGTATATTACAAGTAGAACAGTGATTACTGAGGAACAGCAACACATGGTTGAGACAATTTTGACCCTTGAAACATTGGAAGTGCTGATGTATCAAGGTTTTTTTCTATTTAAGGATCAAATGAAGGGGGACTATTTAGTACTCTTGGCCTCTATTTCCTCCAGGCTCCGATCTTCAAATGTTTCCTTTTGCTCGTACTCGCGGTACGAATCTTCTAGAGACATCGGTCACGTCCTCTTTATATGCTACTATTTCAGCTAGTTCACTCTATCCCTTTGCTGTTTGCGATATTTCGATGGGTTCACTCCAAAATAATCGGTAAATTTTCTTGAAAAATAATCAGGGGAATTAAACCCAACTCCAAGCGCAATCTCAGTAATTGGACGTATCGTATATTTTATCAGCTTTTCGGCTTGGTTTAATCGGTATTTGATCAATGTTTCGATGATGGAATCACCCACCTGTTTTTTGAACAAATGGGAAAGTCGAGAAGGAGATAGGCATACCGCTTTAACGCGACCGGAAGGTACGTAAGAATTGTCTACAACGGATTGCAAAAAAGTATGAGTGCGGGACATTATTCATTTGAAGTATATGGTATTTAAACGAGAATAATTAGAGAATTCTCCTGATTATTCTCGTTTAAATTTCACTTTGCACATAGAGCGGATTAATGACCCTTTGGCGATTCATACATCATATTGTTTAACTGGGTCACAAAAATACCTTCGTTCGGGCCCGGGTTATTTCGAAACATTTTCGCTTCTTCCACTATAACCTCGTACGCATCCGTACCAAGTACCTTCAACGTTTCTTCAATGAATGATGCAAGAGGCATCCCACGCGGATCGTTATTGTTTATTTCCGTTTTAACCATTGGCGGCGCAATTTCCATGACTTTCACCGATGTATCTTTAAGCATGTACCGTTGGGACAGCGTATAGGAATGGAGCGCTGCTTTCGTCGCACTATAAACAGCAGCCATCGCCAGTGGCACGAATCCAAGTGACGAAGTCATGTTGATAATAACCGCTTCTTCTTTGGACTTCAAATGCTCCATTAACGCAGACGACATACGGATCGGCCCGAGCAAGTTTGTCGTGACGGTCGAAACCAAAACATCTTCGTCAATCACGTCTGCCGGGTTATCTGCCGTACCGATGCCGGCGTTGTTAAACAAGACATTTAAATCCGGGTATTCTTCGATTAACTGCTTGGCGACCGCCTTAATGCTGGCGGGATCCTGTACATTCAGCTCTACTGCGGACATGCCGGGATTCGCTTTGATCGTCTCCTCCAGACGCTCTTTACGCCGACCAGAGATAATCACTTTGTTTCCAAGTTTGTGGAGAGCTTCTGCTAGCCCGCGCCCAATTCCTGTACCGCCGCCTGTAATAAAAATCGTATTTCCTGTAAGCTTCATTTTGTAAAACCTCCACCTTCGTGTGTCTGAATGATTCTACAACATACAAATGTTCAAAAAGTGAGCCTGAGCGCTGGGCACTCCGTACTCCGTACTTCTTGGAAAGGTAGTCCAGAGTTGGTGCGACTGGTCGTTGTATTTAATTGCTACTTTTGTTTAGAATACGACGGTTTGAGGAGAAACGCCTTTTGGATACTCTTCTTCCCATACATTTTTTTCTACGTAGGCTTGGTACCACATATTTGCAATAACATCTGGATCATCAAATGTACCAGCCCCTGTTTCCTTCATAAACAAACCTAAGGATCGATGACTAACGAAAATGCCTTTTGGCGACAGTTCAGAATGAAGATTGGCAATATAATTGCGTAATCCCGACATTGCGATACCGATATTCCCCATCATTGGAACGGGATACATGGCGGATAGTCCTGTTGTAAATAGCAGGGACCCTTCTTTCCTCGCCAGCATATCCGGCAATACGGCATTTACGACATTGATGGCGCTGACAACATAGCCTTCAAATTGGTCCCTTGCATTTTCCACCGTTAATTCCAATACAGAAGTCGGAGGAAAATTACCCGGTGTAGGACTGAATTCCAGCACATCGATTTTGCCATACTTTGCTTTAATTCCGGTAATAGCCTGTTCAATTTGTTCTTTACTGTAAATATCAGCTGTAAAAGAAGAAGCTTCGATACCAGCGGCTTTTAGTTCGTCTTCCATTTCTTGAAGCTTTACGGCATTTCGCGCAATTAATGCTACTTGAAAGCCTTCTTTGCCAAAGCGCTTGGCCAAGGACAATCCGAGCCCCTTACCTGCTCCAACTATCGCTAATATTTTCATACGTTTATCTCCTTTTTGAATTGATGAAGTTTGATTGCGTTTGGCGTTTTTAATTGTAGAACGTAGAATTAAACCATTCAATGGTCGATATTCAGCGATATGATAATTAATAGTCACATTCACTTGATTTGACCATTATCATTATTGAATGGAGAGTTTACAAATGGCTAAAGATAAGGTAGACCTATGTACCTGATTTGATGGGAAATTTATGTCAGGAAAGCATGGGAAAATTAAATGTTTGCTTTAACTTGGGGATACCTTATTGAACTAACGGGTACGTTTAGTTTAGGTTTTCTTCACCAACTTACACAAAAAGCGCAAAAGGCTATCGAGTCTTCTCGACAGCCTACGCTTTAAAAAATGAATAGTTTAGTTTCATCTTATGTTGTAATTATATTACCAAGGTTGACTTGTTGGACCAATTGTAAACTCATTAACGTTCGTATCTTCTGGCTGATCAATCGCGAATGCAACAACATTGGCAACTCGATCAGGTGCAATACCGTATTGTTCGTACAACGCAGTCATACCTTTTAAAACATTCTTATCGGTAATCGTATCCAACAATTCCGTGTTGACCGCTGCCGGATAAATAGTTGCTGTGCGGATGTTAGTACCTTCTTGGGCAGATTCCATACGCAAAACTTCCATTAAATCACGAACAGCCCATTTTGTTGCGCCATAAACCGCACCGCCTGGGTAAGCTTTAAGCCCAGCTACTGATGAAGTTGTGATAATATGTCCGGATTTTTGCGAAGTGAATGTTGGCAATACTGCGGCGATACCATTCAGTACACCTTTAATATTAACGTCAATCATACTGTTCCACTCGTTAGTTTTTAATTCGGAAAGTGCTGAATTAGGCATGAGTCCAGCGTTCAAGAAGATTACATCGACACCACCAAAAGTGTCTTTAGCTAGTTGGACAAGCTGCTGATTATCCTCTGGATTAACAACATCGGTAACGCGATACGCCGCTTGACCTCCGGCTTTTTGAATTTCCTCAGTCAATGCTTTTAATTTGTCTTCGCGACGAGCGCCCAAAACAACTTTAGCACCTTTACTGGCCAATAATTTTGCAGTTGCTTCACCAATTCCAGATGAAGCTCCAGTGATTATAACTACTTTGTTTTCAATTGCCATTTTGTTTTCATCCTTTCATGTTAAAATAAATATGACCACATTTGATGATTTCTCAACATCTGTAAATAATTTATAATATACGAATAAACAAAACAAGGCAGAGAAATCGCTAATTTAATCAGTTTTGTTGTTTATACAACAAATCAATAAAAAATGACGACTTTCTCACAGAAGGTAGGGTATTATGACATGGCAAAAGTGGATAGAAGAATTGTTAGAACTCAGGAAGCAATAAAAAAAGCATTTCTTGAATTAATGTCAGAAAAAAATTTCGATAGCATTACCATTCAGGATATTTCTGATAGAGCAAATATTAACCGTGCAACTGTTTATCTTCATTACTTGGATAAATTCGATCTATTGGATAAGATCATGGAAGAACATATCAATAACATGGTTAACATTTGTGAGTTGGAAGCTGACATGGATTGGATTGAATCGACTGTACATTGTATGGAGTATCTAGAAAGGAATTATCTGTTTTTTTCGACAATGTTGGCGAGTGAAGGGGCTTCGTATTTTCGCAGCAGGTTTGTTCAACATAATATCGAAGAATTCAAAAAAGACGTGGATGTAACTATAGGAAAAAATTTGGGCCAAAGCGAAGAATTAATCGTCGAATTCGTTGCAAATGCCTACGTAGGTGTAGTGGAATGGTGGCTAAAAAATAAAATGCCTTATTCACCGCGAGAAATGGCAGAAAAAGTGGGGGATTTATTAGAGAGGATAATATAAATTTACTGCTAAATAATCTCCTTTTAATTGAGTGAGTGGAATAATGTATCCTTCGCTCTTAAACAAAAAAGTTTAATCGGCGAACCGTGGCATAGCAAATCCACAATTCGCCGAAAAGTTGTGATTTTATTCTACAACATACAAACATTCCATCTTTAAGCTATGATTCGAAGTATTAATTAAATTAGCCCTGTAATGTTCTTGCTTCTATAATAATAAAGTGAGCAACTCGTACCTTTATTAACCAAGTTCCGTTTTGGCGTACATATTCATCATCATATCTAACACTATAGTCAGTGATCACTTCTTTGCCATCTTCATCTCTCACCATTTTAAGTTGGGAGTATGAAATACCTGTTGCAGTATCGCCATCCACTTTCACATTGTGTTGTCCGTTAAGGGAGAAATAACGTTTTACAAGAGAAGCGTGACCTGTGTACTCCTCTGCTAATTGTTTTGTTCCTGAAATATCAGACACCAATTGGTCCCCAAAGTAAACCTTGTATCTACCATCAGGCGTAAATAAAAGCATTTGTTCTGGAATTTTTTTCTCATCTCCCAAATTTGAAAAAGCATCCACTAATTCTCTTAATTCTGATTTTGCTTGCAATACTTCTAAAGACATATATGTCTTCCTCCTTTTTAGTTACAGCTTGAGCTATTCTTTCTTTGATCATTCTGTACAGATGCGGTAATTTACAAATCATAGAGCCAGCTCTTTGAGATTATGAGTGAGTACACACTCATATACATCTAGAACTCACTTGCATTTGCGATGGCCGCGTAATTACATTAAAGTTTTTACCACTCCTTTCAAATTAAACTTGAGTGAGCACCCACTCATAAGCGCTGAGAATTCATTACTTAATGAATAATATAACAAAACTTGACTTTGGGTGAGTGCACACTCATAATGGGAGCATAAACGACTTTCAATGACTTGTCAATAGAGCGAGGGATAAACTTTGGATTTAAAAGACAAAATAGTTGAAGCTACCGAACGTGTATTATTAATGAACGGACTTGCCAAGACCACAACGAAGGAAATTGCTCGAGCAGCTGGTTGCTCCGAAGGATCGTTGTATAATCATTTCAGAAATAAGGGAGATATATTTCTTCATGTTTTACAAGGAAAACTGAAAAATCTAATGGAAGCTCTAACATTATTGCAAAGCCTTGCTGGTAAAGAAACAGTTCGAAGAAATTTGGAACAGGTTGCCCTGGCGGCGTTGGAGGACTATCATACTTCGATGCCTATAATTTGTTCTATTTTCTCGGAACCGGAAATACTGCTTCGTCATCGAGAAGGTTTTACTCTACGAAATGAAAGTCCGTATATGACAAATGAGGTGGTGGAAGCTTATTTATTGAAAGAAAGAGAAATGGGTAGAATCAGCGAGAAATTGCATCCGAGAGCTGTAGCGGATTTATTGCTGGGAGGTTGTTTTCAACGTTCGTTTCAACTGAATTTTTTAGGTGAAGAGGAGACACAGGAAGAGCGGGTTGAATTTGTGAATCGTATTTTGGATACGTTATTCCTAAGTTGACATCAAAGTGAGAACATATTCAACAGGTTTAACCTCGATTCCCCTCAGTAAAGGGAATCGAGGTTTAGTTCTAAACATTGCACTGATTACATGCTATTGGATAATTCCGAGTTACACAGGTACTACATATTTTTCAATAAGTCCAACACGTTCTTAAAATGAATTTCGCTCAACTGATCAATGATCTCATCAACCAGGTAATCCTCAGGATTAACAATCCAGAGGCAAATAACACCTACTAAACCTGAAATTATATACTCAATACCAATTTTTATCTTTTTGTCATGTTTATTATCTCCAATACCGGAAAGAATGAACGTTTTAAAGGCCTCTTTTAAGTGAGCAGAGAAGTTAGGATGACAATTCTGAGTGAGCATTACTCTAAAGAAAACAATGTTGTCTTCAATAATTTCAAACATATTTCTTAAAATAGCAATAAACACTCCTCTGTCCGCTTCATGAATATCATCAATTTCCATACTTAAGCAAACATTCAATTTCTCCACACTTTCCTGGCATAATTTCTCCATCAAGTCAGGCTTGTCCACGTAGTGTAAATAGAAAGTATTTCGATTTATCACCGCTTCGTTGGCGATGTCCTGAACGGTAATTCGCTCGTAGCCCTTAGTTTGGATCAACTTCAAGAAGGATTCTTTGATTGCTTTCCTTGTTTTAAGAATACGTAAATCTACCTTAACATTACCCAAATGAACACCTTCCATACGATAAAGATAATGGTCAGATCAACTTGATATGATGTTTAATTGTTATCACGCTGAATATCGACCATTGAGTAGTTTAATTCTACGTTTTACAATGGGAATCGTCAAATGTGTTAATAATGTCATTAATTCATAAAAGAGAAACGCATGAAAACAATAGCAATCATTAGTTGAGCGGAATGCTGTAAAGCTAGCGAATTTATAGTGGGGCTATGGAATCGTTGTTCGCTCCATTTATTGAAGAAGAGTCTCTGACCAGAGAAGAACTTGAAGAGTTGCGTTCTATATTGGATAAAAGTCAGATTAACTTGATCCGAATGAGAAGGAGCCTTCAGCTTCTTGTACAAGCATTCAAGCCGCCCTGTTGGATTGGGCGGCTTGAATTTGCAACAAATTTTATATGCTACTGTCCGTTCGAGCTCCAGCTTCTCTTCTTGAGCAGATAGATTCCCGCTACCAGGATGAACCACACCGGCGTAACGAACAGGGCCACTCTTGTATCCTCAGCCAATGCCAGGATGACCAGAACGAAGACGAGAAAAGCCAGCACTACATAGTTGGACAACGGGTACAACGGCAGCTTGAACGGGTTGCGACCAGCCAGCTCCGGCCGGGTACGACGGTATCTCAGATGGCTGATCACGATGATTCCCCAAACAAAGAGAAAGCAAACGGTCGACACGCTCGTAATGAGGGTAAATACCCCCTCGGGCATCACATAGTTCAGGACAATCGCGATCAGAATGACGATACTGGAGAACATCAATGCATTGGACGGAACCTTTCTGCTGTTCAGCTGGCTGAGCGAGCTCGGAGCGTTATGATCCTTGGCCATGGAGTATACCATCCGGCTTGTACTAAAAATAGCACTATTGCAGGCTGAAGCCGCAGACGTCAGCACAACAAAATTGACAATTCCCCCGGCTGCGGTCATACCAATGGCCGTAAATACCTGTACAAACGGACTTTCGCTCGGTACAATTGCGTTCCACGGATAAATACTCATGATGATCAGCAATGCGCCGACGTAGAAGAGCAGGATCCGGATCGGGATATTATTGATCGCCTTCGGAATGACCTTCTCGGGGTCCTTGGTTTCCCCTGCCGTCAGCCCAACAAGCTCCATGCCTACGAAGGCGAAGACCACCATTTGAAAAGAAAGCAGAAAACCATGAATCCCTTTCGGGAATATTCCGCCATGATTCCATAGATTCGCAAAGCTCGAAGGTCCCTTGGCGGTGGAGAAGCCTTTGACAATCATAAATAATCCGACGAGAATGAGGGCCAGAATCGCCAATACCTTGATCAGGGCGAACCAAAATTCCATCTCCCCGAACAGCTTAACCGTGGCCAGGTTCATAAGGAGCAGAATCACAAGGGCGATTAACCCCGGCATCCACTGAGGAACCTGCGGGAACCAATATTGAGTATACAGCCCGACCGCTGTCAGATCCGCCATCGCAATCGAAATCCAGCAGAACCAGTAGGTCCAGCCCGTAACAAAAGCGGCCATATTCCCCAGATAGTCACTTACAAAATCAACAAACGAATGATACTCCAAATTACTAAGCAACAGCTCTCCTAATGCACGCATTAGCAGGAACAGAACCATACCTGTAATGATGTAGGCGATCAGGATGGACGGACCTGCCAGATGGATCGATTTTCCTGCCCCGAGGAATAAGCCGGTACCAATCGCACCTCCGATGGCCATCAGCTGTACATGCCTGTTTTTTAACCCCCGTGTCAACGTTTCTTCCTGCATGGTATTGTCACCACTCTCTTTCTGTAAATACACTCTATGGACTGAAAATTTTTATACCTTTCATATTATAATAATTTGACCAGAATACCTATCCTTAAGCTGAATTTTTTTAGTTCATACCAAAAAGCCCACCTTTCACGAATAGATGAGCTGTGTTCGCGTACAACCAGGTCTTGAATCCGAAGTCATTGGTCATCTGTGATTTCGTATCGTGTATTTCAGATCATTTACGAAACGGCAGTATAAGGTCTATACTTAGGTACAAAAAAGGAAGTTATGTATGTTCATAACGTTGAATCGGAGACTTAATGCTGCGATGCCGCTGATTACCCCCATCAGCATTCTAATTGGCGTTCTGATCGGTACGCCTTTGTCGGAATTTACCGGATTCTCTCCCTGGCTGTTTGCCTTCATGACCTTCGCGGGCAGTATCAGCATGGGCTTCAAAGATTTTGTCCATGTGATGAAGCATCCCGGTCCGCTGATTGCCTGCCTGTTTATCCTTCACCTGGCCATGCCGCTGCTTGCCATGATGCTTGGGCATCTGTCTTTCGGCGACGACCCTTATACGATTACCGGGCTTATTCTTGGTGCGGTCATCCCCACCGGCATTTCCAGCTTCGTGTGGGTCAACATCTACAAAGGCAATACAGCGCTGACGCTAGCCATTATTTTGATTGATACGATTCTGGCTCCATTCGCCGTTCCCGGCGTTATGTCCCTGCTGATTGGAGCGGATGTGCAGCTTGATACCTGGGCGATGATGCAAAGTCTGTTCTGGATGATTGTCGTCCCTTCGCTAATCGGCATGGTGTTGTACGAATGGACCAAAGGGAAAATCAAGCAGGTATGGGGACCTCGGCTCGGCCCATTTTCCAAACTGGCTATGGCACTTGTCGTGATGATTAACGGTTCGGTAATCGCGCCCTATCTGGTTGATTTTAATCTAAAACTTGTCGGGGTGTGCCTATCGATAGTCGCTCTTGCTTCTACTGGATATGTGATCGGTTACCTGATCTCTAAACTGATGAGGTGGAGCGATGCCGACCGTACTGCACTTGTCTTTAACGGTGGCATGCGCAATATCAGCGCAGGAGCTGTGCTTGCCATCACCTATTTCCCGGCTCCGGTAGCGTTGCCTGTGGTGCTGGGAATGATTTTCCAACAATCCACCGCGTCTCTGGTCGGATTTCTGCTAAGCCGCCATGACCGAGGCAAGGCCAAGGAGCAGGGAGTCGCCGCCTAGAAGGACTCAAATGGGAAATACTTTTAATTTGATCCTGCTGTTTTTTTAATTTTCACAACGGCTTACTTCTGAGTAAAGGGACAGGGCTATAACCGATATAGTTACTGAAGCTTAAAATATTTTTCTCCTACTAGAGGAAAGATATCCGAGTTCTTCCCGGTATTTGGCCACCGTTCTGCGTGACAGCTCCAGCCCTTCCTTAGCCAGCAGTTCTGTGATTGCCTGATCTGAAAACGGTTTTTGCTTGTCTTCGCCGTCGATAAGCTGCTTAATACGCATTTTTGCGCTCTCCGATGAAGTGGCATCTCCGTCTTTCGCCCCCAGGGCGGAGGTAAAGAAATATTTAAGCTCGAACAATCCACGGGGCGTCTGCATGTATTTATTACTGACAGCCCGGCTGATCGTGGATTCATGCAAGCCGGTACTTTCAGCAATCTCCTTTTGGGTCATCGGTTTAAGGTAATGAACGCCATGCTCGAAAAATTTCCGCTGCCTATCAACAATGGCTTGGGCTACACGCATCAGGGTCAGGCGGCGCTGCTCAAGGCTATGAATAAGCCATAATGCCGTATTCATCTTCTCATGTAGAAACTGCCTCTCTGCCCCCAACGCCTGCTCCCGGAGCATACGCTGGTAAAAAGGATTAATCCCGACGCGCGGGACTGTGATATCATTAACTGTCACAATGTAGCCGTTCTTGGATTTCTCTACCGAAATATCTGCTATATGATACTGGTGTTCATATGGGGCAAATGCCGCTCCCGGACAGGGATTCAACTTGCGTATCTGGTCGGTGAGTTGCTGTACCTCGCGAATGTTGATACCCAGAGCATCCGCGATTTTTTGTATGCGGTTACATGAAAGGTTGACCATGTGATGGCGCACGATCTCTTCCAGGTAAACATCATCATTACCGGCATATCGCAGCTGCAAAAGAAGACATTCCTCCAGGCTGCGGGCAGCGATTCCTGCCGGTTCAAAGCCTTGGATCAGGGCGAGTATATTTTCAACCTCTTCAGTAGGGGCGTCAAGTATTCGGGCAACTGTATTTACCTCCAGCTCGAGGTAGCCTTTTTCATTTAAATTCCCAATAAGAAACATGCCAATCATCTGTTGTAGCTTGGATAACCCGCGGACCATCCCGAGTTGCGCTTTGAGATGTCTATATAAATTATCCGCAGGGTTAGAGACAAAATCCAGAAGATCTACCGGATTATCGTTTTTTCGTGGTGAATATTCTTCCTCTTTACCTATCCTTTTAATGGACATGTCAATCTCTGTCAAATCAATAATCGGATTTTCATCCGCTTGCTCATGAAGATAGGACATTAGATCGGCCGAAGAATATTGAAGAATCGTGATAGCTTGTCGTAATTCAGGAGTCATAACCAGCCTGAATGCTTGCTCTTGCTGTAATCCGTAGCGTATCATTTTATCTCAGCTCCTTGCTGGGCAACAATATAGCTTTTAATTAAACTTATTCGTGAAGCTAATGCAATTATACTGCCAACCTCTGATCTTGGAAAAGAAATTTGTCAGTTTATTTTTTTGTAGAGGTTTATTTCTTTTTTTATATACTAATTACATGAGAACTAGTCAGGCTGGGGGAATACTGTGAAACGAATTGATGAGATTTTAGAGTATATTGCCAATGGCACAAAGAAACTATCGGTAGAGGCTTTGCTGGACGGCGGTGGAATTACGGCTGCGGAAATAGCCGATCTTCAGAATATGCTGAGAAATAATGTAAGCAAGGAGCTTAATAGCCTGCTTCGCGCCGACTTGATCATTAAAATCAAGGGAAGACCCGTCAAGTTTTTGCACAAGCAGGTAATCGAGGAGACCTTTAGAGTCCAGCTGAAAGAGAAACAAATCCAAGTCAACAGCATTAATGAAATATTGCTGCCCGGAGAGCAAGTCGATCCGTTTCACGCCTTAATCGGTTTCATGGGTAGTATGAGAAATCAGGTTGAGCAGGGAAAAGCGGCAATATTATACCCGCCGAAGGGTCTACATACGCTGATTGTGGGGCAGACTGGCGTGGGAAAAACGATGTTCGCCAGGTTAATGTATAATTATGGGAAGTATATGAAGCGGTTTTCAGAGCAAGCACCGTTTATCGTATTTAACTGCGCCGATTATTATAATAACCCTCAACTGCTGCTTTCCCACATTTTTGGTCATGTGAAAGGGGCGTTTACCGGGGCTGATCGGGAGAGGGAGGGGCTGGTCGAGAAAGCTGATGGAGGCATCCTGTTTTTGGATGAGATTCATCGGCTGCCTCCAGAAGGCCAAGAAATGATATTTTATTTCATGGACACCAACAGTTATAACAAATTGGGTGAGTCGGAGCGCAAACGGGAAGCGAACGTGCTGCTCATCGGCGCTACGACCGAAGATCCCGGTTCTTCCATGCTTAAAACCTTTATTAGACGGATACCGATTACGATCAACATTCCTTCCCTGCAAGAGCGAACAGTTGAAGAGCGATTTTTGATTCTAAAGCATCTCTTTGCAAACGAGGCCCATCGTGTGAACAAGCCCATTCGGGTTGAACTGGAAACTGTAAAAGCACTAATTGGCAGCGTCACCTATGGCAATATCGGCCAGTTAAAATCGAACATTCAGCTTGTGTGTGCCAAAGGATTTTTGAACAGCATACATGAAAATAAGGAAGAAATTGAACTTGATTTTAAAATTTTGCCTGGAAATATCAAGGAAGGTCTATTTAATATGGGGAAAAACCGCAAGGAGATTGCCGAAATGGAAATGGTCAACTCCTCGCTGTATATTACTCCTGAAGGTAGCAAAGGAATGGATGAAGCAGATGCTTCGGAACTGCCGTTCAACCTTTACAAACTGATTGAAGACAAAATAGGGATGCTGAAGGAGGAAGGGCTCGACGATAGCTTTATCAATAAGTTTATTACTACAGATGTCAATATTCATATTAAAAGCTTCTATAACCGATTTTATAACATCAAAGGAGGCCGGGAACGGATCCTTAAAATCGTGGGCAGAAATATCCTGGAATTCGCTGAACAGGTGCAGGAGATGGCTCAAAAAGAACTGAACAGAAAGTACAGCGACAGGTTTGTTTATGCCTTCAGCCTTCATTTGAGTGCCTTTTTAAAGCGAATCCGAGAGAAAAAATATATTAGCAAACAAGTCTATGATCCGATTAATGATCAGGATGAAGAATACAGACTGGCACTCATTATCAAGGATTTGATTGAATCCAAGTTCGAAGTCAGCGTGCCTGATGCCGAGACGACCTATGTGGCGATTCTTCTGAAATCGGTGGAAGAGGAGCACCAGGGAAATGTAGGGATTATCGTAGCTGCACATGGCAACAGTACGGCAAGCAGTATTGTCGGCGTTGTCGACAGCCTACTGGGAAGCTCAAATATTTGCGCAGTAGACATGCCTTTGGATGTTAGCCCCAGAGAAATCCTGGAGGTTATTATTGATAAAGTAAAGGATATTGATAATGGCAGGGGCGTATTACTGCTGGTTGATATGGGCTCCCTGCTTAATCTTGAGGCAACCATTATGGAACGTGTCGGGATCAAGGTCAGAACCATTGATATGGTTTCAACTCCACTTACGTTGGAGGCTGTGCGAAAGGCCAGTATTTTTGATATGAATATAGAGGAAATCTATCAATCTTTGAAGGACTTCCGTGGATATAACAATGGAAACGCCGAAGTGAAAGCAGAAAAGGTTAGTAATAAGGTAATTGTGACGGTTTGTTCTTCTGGTAAAGGTGCTGCAGTCAAGCTGAAGGAGTTTGTGGAGAAGGTCGTATACGACTTAACAGAAGAGAAAATTGTCGTTGTGCCGGCAAAGGTCAGGGAATTGGACAAAGTGGTAAAGGACTTACGGACCAAGCATACGATTCTTGCGGTGATTGGAGTTAAGAGGCCAAGTGAGCTGAATGTACCGTTTATTCCTTTGGAAAAACTGATCGAGGCCAGCGGTGAGCAGGCATTAAGAGAACTTTTGCTGAACAATCAACTGCCTGTTATGCATACTAACGAAAGCATAGTTGTTAGAGATCTATGCGAGGATACGCTAAAGGAGTTTATGACTTATCTGAATCCCCACAAAATCTTGGGGCTCTTGATGAATTTTATCGAGCAGCTGGAGCAGGAACTGGAAGTCGATTTTCATTATGCAAAGAAAGTTCAGCTTGCCGTTCATACGGCTCATGCCATGGAACGAATGGTCATTGGTGAAGGGTTAATATATCAAGGGGAGGTATCCTTGCTTGATCAACGGATTCTCGATGCGGTGAATCGTTCCTGCGATATATTTGCTTCCAGTATGAACATGAAGCTGACTAATGATGAAAAATATTATATTTGTGAAATCCTAAGCGAAGTATATAACTGCATTCCCGAGTAACGGCGTAAGTGTATAAAACGATGCAAGATGTGTATTAAACATACGAATGAGGAAAATAAGCAGATGGTAAGAAAAGACCAAATCCCCGGAAAAGCTAGGGGGTTTGGTCTTTTTTTGATGATGGAACGAGTCATACAGAATGTTGGCACGAGACTTGCATATAAGTATAGGCGAAGGATGCAAGGAGGGGGTGAAACAAATGATAGGTGTTATTGTTGGCACACATGGGAAACTTTCCAAAGAGATCTTAAGATCCACGGAAATGATTTTCGGCCATCTGGAAAATGTGGTGGGCGTGACGTTTGAGCCTGGTGAAAGTGTTAACGGACTTGTTGAGAAGTACAAAGCGGCATTGGAAACGATTGATTGGACGGATGGACTTATCTTTCTCGTCGATTTGTTTGGTGGCAGCCCCTATAATGCAGCCAGCAGGATTGTAGCCGGCTATGAAAAAATGGACATTGTAACAGGAGTAAACCTGCCAATGATCGTAGACCTGCTGACAAATAGAGGGCTGGAGAACGTGGAGAATCTGAGTGATCTGGCAATCCGTGCGGGTCAGGATTCGATGAAGTCTTTTCGTGTCATCCGGGACATACAAACAGAGGAGGAATTATAGGTATGGAAATTTCATTTGTTCGTATTGATGACCGTCTGATCCATGGTCAGGTAGCTACGGTGTGGGTGAAGGAAACGAAGTGTAACAAAATTATCGCCGTCAGCGATGAGGTCGCTGCGGATACGCTACGCAAAACCTTATTGTTACAGGTGGCGCCGCCAGGAATTAAGGCTTATGTCGTCACGATTGCGAAAGCGATTGAAGCTTACAACAACCCTAAATATAACGATTTTAAGACCTTGTTCCTGTTTACTAATCCGATTGATGTACTGCGGGTTGTAGAAGGTGGGGTGCCGTTCACATCGGTAAATGTAGGTGGGATGTGTTTTAAAGAAGGCAAAATACAGATTACCGGAGCGGTGTCCGTAGACAAGCAGGATGTAGAGGCATTTCATAAATTGCACGAAAAGGGAATTGAACTGGAAATTAGAAAAGTGGCCAGTGATCCTAAAATCAATTTGATTAACAAGCTCCAGAATGTCCAGTTTTAACAGCAGGTTGGCATAAGAGAGGGGGTCAAACATGAGTGTTTTTGAAATTGTAATGGTAGCGCTGGTTGCAGCCATTTGCGGAATGGGCAGTGTTTTGGATGAAGGACAGACTCATCGGCCTATAGTTGCGTGTACACTGATTGGTCTGGTCCTGGGCGATCTCAAAACGGGCATTATTCTAGGCGGTACGCTGGAATTGATGGCTTTAGGCTGGATGAATGTCGGGGCGTCCATGGCTCCAGATGCGGCTTTGGCTAGTGTAATCTCAACCATATTGGTTATTGTTGGACATCAGTCGATCGGCGCCGGAATTGCCGTTGCGATTCCGATTGCTGCTGCCGGACAAGTGTTAACCATTTTTGTTAGAACAATTACCGTGTTCTTTCAGCACCTGGCAGATAAATATGCCGAATCTTCAAATTTCAGAGGAATCGAATTATGTCACTTCATCGCCCTCCTTCTTCAGGGATTACGCGTCGCGCTGCCTGCTGTATTGGTGGCTATTGCAGCAGAAACCGGTTTGGTTACGGCTTTACTGGATGCGATTCCGGAGGTCATTACAAAAGGGCTGCAAATTGCAGGTGGATTCATCGTCGTTGTCGGGTATGCCATGGTTATTAACATGATGGCAGCCAAATACCTGATGCCTTTCTTTTTCTTGGGCTTTGTCATCGCGGCATTTACAAGCATCAATCTGGTTGGCTTTGGAATCATGGGGGCGGTTCTGGCTCTGCTGTATATTCAGCTCAATCCTAAATATAGCCAGCGAAAAGATCAAATGGGTGAAATTGAAGAGCTCTAAAGAAATAGCTAATGAAAGAGTGGGGTACTATGGAAGAAAAAAAGTTGACAAAAAGCGATTTAAACAAAATGTTTTTCCGTTCATGGTTCCTGCTGGGCTCGTTTAACTTTGAGCGTATGCAGTCGATTGGTTTTTGTGTCACCTTGATTCCGGCAATCAAGCGGCTATACAGCAAGAAGGAAGACCAAAAAGAAGCATTAAAGCGGCATCTGGAGTTTTTTAATACTCAACCGTTTATCTCTGCACCGATTATGGGTGTAACGGCAGCTATGGAGGAGCAGAAAGCCAATGGCCAGCCTATTGACAATGCTACCATAAGTGGAGTGAAAGTCGGCTTGATGGGACCTTTGGCTGGAGTAGGGGACCCTATTTACTGGGGAACATTGCGCCCCGTTCTGGCTGCGTTGGGAGCTTCCATTGCTTTGTCCGGGAGTGTTATCGGGCCTGTCCTTTTTTTCTTGCTCTTTAATGTTATTCGCCTGGCAACCAAGTGGTACGGACTGAAATACGGCTACCAAAAAGGGACGGAAATTGTGTCCGACATGTCTGGAAACCGTCTGCAAAAGCTTACGGAATCGGCCTCCATCCTGGGACTTTTTGTCATGGGCGCACTCGTGTCCAAATGGACTACTCTGAATGTCCCACTGGAAGTATCCAGATATACCCGCTCGGATGGAGTAGAGGTAGTTACGACGATACAGATGATTCTGGATCAATTGATACCTGGTCTGTTACCTCTCTTGTTGACTTTTTTGTGCATGAGACTGCTCAAAAAGAAAGTGAATGCTATAGCTCTGATTTTTGCTTTGTTCGCAATAGGGATTATTGGATACGCTCTTGGTGTATTGGCCTAAGCCAATTTGTAAAGTGATCCGGTCAAGCAGCCATCTCTGACCGGAAACCCTCTTTTTGAATTTGTAAACGCTTTAAACTTATATTAAAGTCGGCTCCCTGGAGCTGACTTTTTTACTACAAAGAATGGCACCCATGATTGATATAAAATGGTATAATTGACGCACATTCTCCATGAGGAGGGACACCTGTATGACCCTAACTATGGGACGGATTGTAGATCACCTGACAAGGGGAATAAGCATACCCCATGCGACCGTAGATTTGCTAAAACCAGGGCATAGGGAGGTTGAAGTACACGGAATTGTAACCGCTTTCTGTGCATCGCAGTATGTGATAGAACAAGCCATTTCTTTAGGTGCGAATTTTATCATTACGCATGAAGGTGTTTTTTATAGCCATCAGGGGATGCAGGAGTGTTTACGACATGACCCCGTTTTTCTGCAAAAATCTCGCCTCATTGCCGATTCGGGTATAGGAATCTATCGGTTTCATGACACCATACACCGTTATCAACCGGATGGAGTCATGATTGGACTTCTTCGGGCGCTCGATTGGCATACCTATGTAGTGAAACAATTGCCGACGGCCGCCATTTTGACGATTCCAGCGATGGAGGTTAAGGAGGTCGCCGAATATATCAAGGCGAAGCTTCATATTCGTTATGTACGGGTAGCTGGAGAGCTTGCCATGCCATGTGAACGAGTAGGGATCATGGTAGGATACAGGGGAGGTGGCGAGCTGGCTATTCCATTATTTCTAAATGAACATGTGGATTTGATCATTGCTGGTGAAGGGCCGGAATGGGAAACGCCGGAATATGTAAAAGACGCTGCCTATCAGGGCCGAAATAAAGCCCTTATCATGCTGGGACATGCTGAAAGTGAAGCACCTGGTATGAAATATCTCGCGGATGAGCTTTCAGCCCAATTCCCAATGCTCCCCGTTCACTTTGTTGAGGATCGTCCAGTGTTTCAAATCGTGTAGGAGCACATGTCTTTTATCCATCAATTTTTATGAAATGGAGGCAAGCTGATGGGAAGCAGAATGATCACGCCATTCAACACAGACTGGAAATTTATAGAGGGTAATTATACAGGTGCCGAGAAGCTGGATTATAACGATGAGCAGTGGCGGCTCCTTCAAGTCCCTCATGATTGGAGCATTGAGAAGTCCTTTGATCCGCACATGCTGTATGGTGGCAATCAAGCTTATTTGCCCAGATGGTCGGAGGGATGGTATCGAAAGCATTTTAATGTAAAGTCTTCTTCTCACAAACAGCGCGTATACATACAATTTGATGGCATCCACAATAACAGTGAGGTTTGGATCAATGGACATTTTGTGGGCAAGCGGCCTTATGGATATGTTAGTTTTCAATATGATTTGACCCCATATATTCGGTGGGATGAGGATAATGTGATTGCTGTCAAAGTGGATAATACCACTCTTCCGCCTGACAGATGGTATTCAGGGTCCGGTATTTATCGTCATGTTTGGCTGATTTGTACGGATTATGTTCACGTAACTGAATGGGGCACTTACATTACGACACCTGAAATTTCGCCGGGTGAAGCCAAGGTGAGTACCAGAATTCAGGTTACCAATCATTATGCGCATGACGTAGAGTGTAATATTGTGACTCAGATACTGGATTCCAAGAGACAGCTCAAAGGGAAAATTGAGCATCGAGTGACCCTGTCGGGCTTTGAAACTGGTGAAATGGAGCAGATAACACGGGTTTTGGAGCCAGAACTATGGTCACCGGAGAAACCAGTGCTCTATGAGGCTCAAACGATCATCTATTGCGACAATAAAGAGGTGGATTGTTATCGCACCCCTTTTGGTATCAGAGAAGTAAAGATGGATGCTCAAAAGGGTTTATTTCTGAATGGAAGCAGCTTGAAGTTGAAGGGAGTCTGTATTCACCATGATTTAGGCTGTCTGGGAGCTGCCTATCATGATTCGGTCATGAAGAGAAGGTTGCAGAAGCTTAAGGAAATGGGCTGTAACTCGATTCGCTTTGCCCATAATCCGATGGCACCCGAATTGCTGGATCTTTGTGATCAGATGGGGTTCCTGGTGATTGACGAAGCTTTTGACAAATGGAAATCTCTTTCCTATGAGCATGTATATGATGAATGGTGGGAAAAGGACCTGGAAGCGATGCTGGTAAGGGACAGGAACCATCCCAGCGTTTTCATGTGGAGTGTTGGGAATGAAGTAGAGCACCAGGGGCAACCGTCCATGCTCAGGATGCTGGAACAGCTCGTCGCCTTTTGCCATGAAAAAGATCCAACCCGGCCTGTTACATGTGCGCTGGAGCCGCATAATACACCGATCAGTCTGCGCGATGGTTCGATTGAAGCCAAGGTGGAGCATACCAAGCTGCTGGCACAACGAGTGGACGTTCTTGGGCTAAATTATCAGGAGCAGTGGTATGAGCACTACAGAAGGGCGATACCCGATACGCTTATCCTTGGAACCGAGACTTTCCCATACTATCGTGGCAAAGATAACCGGGTTAAAGGTTATTTTCCTCAAAATCCCTGGTTTGATGTCGCTAATCATGATTATGTGATTGGTCAATTTGTTTGGAGCGGGATCGACTATCTGGGGGAAACAAGCTATCCCTCCAAAGGATGGTCCTCGGGCCTGATTGATACTTGCGGGTTCCGCAAGCCTGTGTCCTATCTTCAGCAAAGTCTATGGTCAGATGAGCCTGTTGTGCACATTGCCGTATTTAACGAACCGATGAGACCGGAACACAATCCGCAATGGACGATGCACTGGAAAGCCCCGGGTATGGAAAATCATTGGACATTCCCTGAGTACAGCGGAAAATTGATTCGGTTAGTTACCTTCACCAACTGTGAGCGCGTGGAATTGGTAGTAAACAATGAATCTTACGGTGTGAGAAGGCTTGTTGATTATCCTGACCATTTAATGATATGGGAGCTTCCCTATACACCAGGCAACATCCGGGCGATTGGCAGCAATGGGAATGAGAAGGTGTGTGAACATGAATTAACCACTGCCGGACCTCCCTACAGTATAAAACTGCAGGCTGATCGGACGGTTTTACCTGCTGATGGCCATGAAATATCCCATGTGGAAGTAACGATCATAGACCAAGAAGGGGTTATGGTGCCCAATCAGGAATTTGATTTAATTTTTCAGCTACATGGTGATGGTCGTATTCTTGGAATAGACAATGGCGATCTCACCAGTGACGAACCCTTCCAGGGAAACCAGAGACGAACACATAGAGGAAGGTGTCTCGTTATTGTGCAATCCGGGCATCTGGCAGGCGAGCTGTTGCTTCAAGCTTCAGCAGATGGAGGATTGCAGGGAGAAACCAGGCTGAAAATTGAACATAAATACAAATGACAATTCAAGGCTGATTCAGAATAGATATTGTATGGTTTTACGGAAAAAGGGTCTGAATAGGTGGTGAGTGCTCATGCTCCACCTGTTCAGACCCTTTTTTAAACAATGGATCGAACAGACTATCCAGAGTAATAAATAATCATATTCATCCTGACAAGCGTTTCTCCGAGATTATAGTAGATGTGCGGTCGGTCTGCTTTAAAGCGGATGGAGTCTCCAGTTTTAACCGTATATGTTTCTTCGCTGACCTTCACCACCATTTCACCTTCAAATACCGTAATAAACTCTTCTGTACCTTCACGGTGAGGCGTTGAACTCAATTCCTCGCCTTTTTCGATCTCTACTGTGTATACCTCAAAATTCCTGTTGCCTTCATAGGGAAAAAACGGATACAACCGATAGCAGTTATTTTCTTCAAGTACCTGTATTTTACTTTTAGGAACGACGACTGCTGCTGGAGTTGGCTCATGAATCAGTGCAGAGAAGGAGATTTTTAGTCCATTGGCAATCTTCCATACAGTTGTAATGGAGGGATTAGATTCTCCTCGTTCAATCTGACCAAGCATCGTTTTGCTGATGCCTGTCAGGTCAGCCAATTTATCCAGACTTAGTTTTCTTTCATTGCGTAAAAGCTTTAGGTTTCTACTTAAAATCTGATTAATATTCTCCATACATCTTGCCTCCCTATTGTGCTATATAAAGAACATGTTGTACAATCATAAAGTACAAATGTGCGTTTTAACGTACAATTTACTCAATTATAGCACACTGGAGTTGACTTTAATATGCCGCTTATTCCGTTCCTTTCTTATGCACTCGTTACCAGCTTTACGCCAGGTCCAAACAATATTATGTCTTTAGACAGCGCCAGGCGATTAGGGTTGAAAAAAGCATTTCCATTCTTGCTGGGAGTAACCGCCGGTTGTTTTGCCATCATGCTGTTAGCCTGCTATTTCAACCTTGCTCTGTATCATTTTTTACCACGATTTAAAATCTGGATGAACGTCCTGGGCAGTCTTTACATGCTCTATTTGGCTGTAAAAATAGCCAAGAGCAAGTCTTCTACGAAGGACAATGATCATAATGGAGGATATACTTTCAAATCAGGACTGCTACTGCAATTTATCAACTTAAAAGTCATTTTGTATGGTATCACGGTCATTTCAACTTTTGTGATGCCTTACGATGCTTCATACATTGCGCTTTTTATCATCTCACTGCTCCTTACAGGTATTGGTTTTGCAGCTATCGTTTGCTGGGCGGTTTTTGGTGCTCTGTTTCAGCGTTTCATAAACAAATATGAGCGAGCTTTCAATATCGTAATGGCCTTATTACTTCTGTATAGCGCACTGTCTATATGGATTTAAAAGATAACCCTTTTTACCGACAGAGGTTCCTGACAATGAGCAGGGGCCTCTTTGGTATGGATGAGTTTCCAATGATAAATCCTGTTGACAATATGTATATACATGATTTAATCTTGTATATACAAGATGGCGAAAGCGCTATACTAAATATGTTTATGCTGCTTCTTTGGAAAGAAAGGAATGAGCAAGGATGAAAGGAATGAACAGGGCCTTGATCCCACAAGATACGGACTGGTGGTGTAAATCAGTGGTTTATCAGGTATACCCCAAAAGCTTTAACGACACGACGGGTAAAGGGATCGGTGATATACGCGGACTGACACAAAAGCTGGATTATTTAAAAGATCTGGGTGTTGATATTATCTGGTTACAGCCGGTATATGTCTCACCACAACGTGATAACGGCTATGATGTAGCGGATTATTACCGGATCAATCCGGATTATGGAACGATGCAGGATTTCGAAGAATTGAGTCAGGAAATTCAGGCGCGTGGAATGCACTTGATGTTAGATATTGTGGTAAACCATTCTTCCACGGAGCATGTCTGGTTTCAGGAGGCACGGCTTTCCAGGGATAGCGAGTACAGAGACTATTATATCTGGCGTAATCCCGCACCCGATGGAGGACCTCCAAATAACTGGATTTCCAAATTTGGTGGACCAGCGTGGCAGTATGACGAGACAACGAATCAATATTTTCTGACCCTGTTTGACAAAACCCAGGCAGATCTTAACTGGGAAAATCCGAAGGTCCGTCAGGAAGTTGTGGACATCCTGGAATTTTGGGCGGAAAAGGGAGTCGATGGCTTCCGAATGGATGTCATTAATCTAATTTCTAAAGATCAGCGCTTCTTGAATGATGATGGAAGTACTATTCCTGGCGACGGACGTAAGTATTATACCGACGGCCCGCATGTGCATGAATATCTTCGTGAATTACATGAGAAAGTATTCGCTAAGTATAATAGCGTCACGGTAGGGGAAATGTCTTCCACATCGCTGGATCAATGCATCCGGTACTCCAATCCAGAGAGAAACGAATTGTCCATGACATTTAATTTTCATCATTTGAAGGTGGATTATCCCAATGGACAGAAGTGGGAATTGATGCCTTATGATTTTAAGATGCTGAAAAAGCTATTCTCGGATTGGCAGATTGGTATGCAACAAGGCGGTGGATGGAGTGCATTGTTTTTTAACAATCATGATCAGCCAAGGGCACTCTCCCGCTTTTTGGATGATGGCGAATACCATACGGAAAGCGCCAAGCTACTCGCGACCACCCTGCATGGGCTGCAAGGAACGCCGTATATATTTCAAGGTGAAGAAATAGGCATGGCCAACCCGAAGTGGTCGGATATCGAAGAATTCCGGGATGTTGAATCGCTAAATATGTATCGTATTTTACAGGAGCAGGGCAAAAGCGAGGAAGAAGCATTAAATATCATTCGAGAGCGCTCACGTGACAATTCGAGGACTCCGATGCAATGGGATAGCACTCCCAACGCAGGCTTCACCACAGGTACTCCCTGGATCAAGGTGGATGAACGTTATCCACAGATTAACGTTCAGGCTCAGTTAGAAGACCCGAACTCTATCTATTACCATTATCATAAGTTGATTCGTTTGCGTAAGACGGTGCAAGTCATTACGGATGGAGAGTATCAATGTCTGGATGACGCTCATCCTCAGGTTTATGCCTATCAACGCAGCAATGCACAGGAGACTTTGGTCGTCATCTCTAATTTTAGCGGACAGAATGCACAATTCGTGCTGCCGGATTCATTGTATTCTCAATTCAAAAATCAAGCGTCAGGTTCGGTCGAATTATTAATCGGAAATACGAAGCACGCTCCAGAGCTGGATCAGGTTATCACTTTGACTCCGTATGCTTCCTATATGTGGATCTTTCGTTAGCCTTGATTGAATAGCATAGAAACATACAGTAACGCCCCAAGGTACGTTGTTTTTTGCAACCGGGGTTGCTGCATAAAATGAGCAAACGTTAAGGGAGTGGGAGAGATGGCGATTGAAAGAGTAAAGGTAGAAGAGATTATAAAGGCGGTTGGCGGCAAAGACAATATAGAGGCTTCTACGCATTGCGTAACCCGTCTGCGATTTGCCCTTTATGATGATAAGCTGGTGGATAAGGAGGCCCTTGATCAAAACGATCTGGTCAAAGGGCAATTCTCTTCACAGGGGCAGTATCAGGTCGTGATTGGTCCGGGTCTGGTGGATAAGGTATATGATGAAATGATTTCGATAACAGGGGGCAGCCGGGCTTCTAAAGACGAGGTTAAAAATGCCGCCAGCAAGAAACAAAACCCGATTCAGCGTGCCATCAAGACGCTAGCAGATATTTTTATCCCCATACTGCCCGCCATCGTGACAGCAGGCTTGCTGCTTGGAATTAATAATATTTTAACAGGCAAGGGAATTTTCTTTGAAGGCATGTCCCTGGTTCAGGTCTATCCTCAGTGGACCGACTTTGCTGCCATTATTAATACCATTGCCAGCACCGCTTTTGCTTTCCTACCCGCCTTAATCGGCTGGTCAGCCGTTATCCGGTTTGGTGGCAGCCCTTTACTCGGGATAGTGCTTGGTCTTATTCTGGTTCATCCGGATTTGCTGAGTGCCTACGGCTATGCGGATGCGGTCACCAAGGGGGCCGTTCCGGTCTGGAATCTGTTTGGCTGGGAAGTGAACAAGATCGGTTACCAGGGACAGGTTTTACCGGTTTTAGTATCCGCTTACGTTCTTGCACAAATTGAAAAATTCCTTAATAAGAAAATAGCCGATTCATTCAAGCTGTTACTCGTTGCGCCGATCACATTATTAATGACGGGATTTCTTGCATTTACGGTGATTGGGCCGCTTACTTTTATGATTGGTAATGCCATTACATCAGGTATTGTATACGTTTTCAATTTGGCTCCTGCGCTGGGCGGACTGATTTATGGAGGCTTTTACGCTTTGCTTGTTATAACGGGAATGCACCATACTTTCCTGGCGGTAGACGTGCAATTAATTGGTACACAGGGGGGAACATTCCTGTGGCCCATGCTGGCGCTCTCCAATATCGCTCAAGGTGCCGGGGCACTGGCAATGATGCTGGTATTAAAGGAGCAAAAGGGAAAAGGATTGGCCTTTACCTCCTCAGTGTCTGCTTTTTTGGGGGTAACGGAGCCCGCAATGTTCGGGGTGAATATCCGATACAAGTATCCGTTTGTCTTCGGAATGGTTGGTTCGGGTATTGCTGGTATACTGCTCACAGTACATCATGTGATGGCTTCTTCCATTGGTGTGGGAGGGATTCCAGGCTTCTTGTCTATTTTCCCAAGCAACTGGGGTGTTTTCTTCATCGGGATGGCGATTGTACTGGTTCTGCCGTTTACGTTAACGGTGATGTACGGCAAAATACTCAATAAACGCCGTCAGAATCCAGCTGCACCAGCCAATGGTTCCATACAGAGCAAAACGGCGAGCCACGCGAATTCTGCCCTCGATGTGCTTGAAGTAAAGACTCCGGTACGTGGGAATGTTATGCCATTGGAACAGGTTCCCGATCCGGCCTTTGCCGAGCGGCAGATGGGGCAAGGGATTGCAGTGAAACCGGAGGCGGGTCAAATTGTTGCCCCTTTTAGCGGAAAAGTCATTCATATCATGATGAAAAGCAAGCATGCGTTGATTTTGGAGCATCCGACAGGTGTGCAGATTCTGGTGCATGTTGGGATTAATACGGTATCGTTGAAGGGTGAAGGATTCACCTTGCATGTGGAAAACGGGCAAACTGTGGAGCAAGGGCAGCTATTGATGGAATTTGACCGTGATCTTATTCAGGAATCCGGATATCCAATCATCACACCGGTCATTGTGCCGGATGGTCAGGATATGATCAAATCGGTTGAGGAACTGCCGGGTGAGGCGAACGATTTGCAATATGTCTTAATGAGAATTCATTTGAACTCATTGCCTGACAATACAGATTAAGACCGAACGATTCTCTGAGCCTGTTTTACTAACCAGGCTGGTGAAAGAATGCTACAATGTACGTGGTGATGAAAATTGACAAAGAATATATTTTCGCAAATTTACCAGGAGTATTCGGGACGGATTCAGACAGGTGAGTTAGCCCCGGGCACAAAAATGCCTTCTGAAAATGAACTGGCCCGAGAGTATGATACTTCCCGCGAGACCGTACGTAAGGCACTTCACTTGCTTGCACAAAATGGGTATATCCATAAAATCAAAGCCAAAGGCTCTTTTGTTTTGGATATTGGGCGGATGGACTTTCCCATTGGGGGACTGGTCAGCTTTAAAGAGATGTCCGAGCGGATTGGGCGTAAATCACGTACGATTGTGCATGAAAATCAGCTAATTCCAGTTCCGAAGGACATAGCTAGTCATCTCGAGACTGACGAATACAGGTCACTTGTCTGGAAAGTCATTCGCGCGCGTGAGATTGAGGGTGAACGTGTCATCCTGGATAAAGACTACTTTCGATCAGACATTGTACCTGTGTTAACCAAGGAAATTAGCAGTGGTTCCATCTACGAATATCTGGAGGGCGAGCTGAAGCTTCCAATCAGCTATGCCAAAAAAGTCGTTTCCGTAGAAGAAGCTGACGAAGAAGACCGTAGGCTGATGGACCTCCAGAATTATACTCATGTGGTCGTGGTACGTAATTATGTTTATCTGGAAGACACCACGTTGTTCCAGTATACCGAGTCGCGGCATCGGCTGGACAAATTCCAATTTGTTGACTTTGCCAGACGTTCCCACGGTGAAGAGAAAAAAACGGATTTTTTAAAATAACCCATGAATACTGAACAGGGGCGATTCTTTTCAGGAATAGCCTCAATAGTCAAGAAACAGTCAAGAAACCCTGTCTTTTGGAGACGAGGGTTTCTTTTTCACTTTCTACACCGCATTTGAGGGATTGGAATTTACGTTTTATCCAAAAGCTATGTATAGAATATTAAAAAAATTGTATACTGTTCAGACTATAATTCCATGCTACATGCCATGGGAATGAGGTGTCTGTTATTTATGTATAGAGTGGCTATCTGCGATGATGAGCAGAAACAAAGAGAGCTTGTTAAAAATATGCTGATCGCTTTATCCATCAAAACAAATATAGACTTTAAAGTGGAGCTATTCGACTCGGGAGAACAGCTGGTATCTCATTATCTAAACCATGAATCGCCATTCCATATCTTAATATTGGATATTGAGATGAACGGCATGAATGGAATTCAAACAGCCCAAAAAATAAGGAGTTTGCGTCACCTTGATGAACAGATTGTTTTTTTAACGAGCTATCCCGAGTATATGCTGGAAAGCTTTGATGTGGTCACCTTTCAGTATTTAATAAAACCGATTGCTTCCCATATCTTTGAGGAAAAAATGATAAAACTGTGTCAGTACTTTCAATCTCTCGATAAAAAATTCGTTATCATCAAGTCAGCTTATGAAGAGGTACTTTTAAAATATGATGATATCATTAGTATTGAAGTGGTCAAAAGCTTAACCATAAAAAACAAGCTGCATTTTGTAACCTCTACACAAACTTATGATAGCAAAGGGATTCTTTCTGATTATGCATCAGCATTAAAGGAATATAATTTTCTGCAAATTCATCGTTCAATAATTATAAACTTAATTCATGTCAAAAAATTTGCTGGCGGTGATGTTTTGATGTCAAATGGTGTGAAGCTGCCTATTGGACGCTCTAAAATAAAAGAAGTTAAAGATCTGTATACCAAATTTATGATCATGAAGATGTATTAATATGATGGAACATAACTACCTGTTTCTTAACCTATGTCTCGTACTGGTGATGTGCTTTCAGGTGAATTTTTACTTTAACTCCGTTTTTGATAAATCCAATCGAAAGCCAAATAGATTTATGTATTTCATTATTTTTGGATTACTGAACATCTTTTATTTAAGTGTTTATCTGTCTCCTACGCTATCCTCGATTTTGGCATTACTTGTCATATTTAGTTTAGCGCAATCCTATACCGTGGAAATCAAGACAAAGATCATTTTTTCCATACTTTATGCTGTGCTGATAACCATCGTTAATTTTTTATCCCTGTATATTTTATATGCTGTAGACTCCGTTAAGATTAGCAACTTTAGTCATTTGAGCAGACAAGATCACTTGATATTTTCCAAGGTTATGCTGCTCAGCTGTATTATCATGTTTGCTGTCATTCAGATTATACGATTATTTGCCAAACGCAGAACCTTCCCTTTGCATGCTCGTTACTACATTTTATTTTTAATCGTTCCCATCATAAGTATATACCAGGTCAATGTTTTATCTGCTTATAGTGAAAAGAATATGTATTATTTTGGTTCTATTATTAGCTTTATTATCTTAAATGTTTTTATCATATACATCTTCGATAATATCATCGAAAAATTTCAGTTAATGCATGAAAATGCTCAATTACAATATCAGATGGACTACCAGGATGCTAACTATGAAAAAACGGTTCACAGCTTTAAAAATATGAAAAGAATCATTCACGACACACACCAGCAGTTTTTGTATATTGACGAATGTATCCAGAGAAATGAATTGGCTGAGGCAAGTGAACATATTAAGGTCACATTAAATAAAATCGAAGGAGCCTATCAAAGGGTTAACACTGGTAATCTGGTTATAGATGCTCTTGTCACAAATAGTCTTAATATTGCTCAGGCCAATGGTATCAAGGTGGATACCCAGCTTAACTTGTACTCACAGAAAGTAAATATTGAACGTTATGACTTGTGTGTCGCTCTGGGCAATATGCTGGATAATGCCATAGAAGCATCTAAAAAGGTCAAGATTGCGGACGATAGGTACATTCTTATTAAAATACATTCCAATGAATCTGCGCTTTTCATTCACATCCTGAATCATGTGGAGAATGAAGTTGCCCATTTGCATAGTCAAAAATCAAACCCGGATATTCATGGTATTGGCTTAACCAATATATCCAGAATATGTGACAAGTATGGTGGGAATATGACCATTGAAACGAAAAATAAAATATTTAATAATATGGTTTTGTTGCCATTTTATAAGGACAATCCTTAGACAGTATGTTGTTTAGGGATTGTTTTTTTCGCTTCAGGGTGACTTTTCTATATAGAATCCTCGTTTATTGTATGATCAGTCCAGTAATAGAATCTGGGAAGCCATAAGAGGAGGAAATATGGAATGAAGAAAATAATAACTTTGTTCATTTCGGCTATGCTTTTTGTACTGCCGATGACGAATGCTTTTGCTCAAGGTAGTCCTGAACCCATCAAGGAAAAGGCTCGCAATCTGGCCTCGGAGCTGGTATCCAAATACGGTGCTAGCGGTGTGCAGTATGCCATTATGGACCATGGAAACATCGTATTAACGGATAGCGTGGGTGTAAAGAATAAAGCAACCAACGAGCCGATCACCAAAGATACCATGTTCGGTATAGGCTCTATCAGCAAAATGTACGTGTCTGCTGCAACGATGATGCTGGTGGATGCCCATAAAGTCGATATTGATCAGCCGCTAACAACATACATTAAGGACTTTACAATGGCCGATGAAAGGTACAAAAAAATTACACCGCGTATGTTGTTAAATCATTCGTCAGGCCTTTACGGTGCCCACTTAAAAAATAGTATGTTATTTAATGATAATGATACAGAAAATCATGATGAGCTATTGCTGAGATTACAATCAGAAACTTTAAAATCCAACCCCGGCGAATATTCTGTATATAGTAATGATGGTTTTCAATTGCTTGAAATATTGGTTGAACGGGTGAGCGGTCTAAGCTACACCGAATTCCTGAGAAAGAATATTAGTGCCCCTTTGGATTTAAAATATACAAAAACACCTCTCGATCCGTTTGATAGACAAATGCTGTCCAAAACTTATTTTCCTGCGGTTGAGGGAGCCTTACCCGTTGAAAATGCCAATGTCATTGGGACAGGAGGCTTATACTCCACCGCAGAAGAGTTGACTATGTTTGCAGAAGTATTAATGGGGAACAGAACCGATATTTTATCTGCACAATCAGCAAAGTCCATGCAAAGTCATGAATATCGAAAAGGAATATGGGTACCTGAAGAGACAAACAGCTTTAATTATGGGCTTGGTTGGGATGCGGTTCAGTTGGCACCGTTTAGTGATTACGGAATAACTGCGTTATCCAAGGGTGGGGATACTGTTTTGTATCACTCTGCTTTGATCACCATACCTGAGCATCAAATTTCTATGGCTGTGCTTTCATCTGGAGGGTCTTCCATCCTGGATAGTATTTTTGCTTCTAACGTTTTATTGGAGCTTTTAAAAGATAAGGGCATCATAAAAGACATCATACCTGATAAAACATTTGAGCCTCCTGTAAAAGTGGAAATGCCATCTGATTTACTTTCTTATTCGGGAATATACGGTTCTGTGGGTACAACCATCAATGTAGAGATTAAAAACGGTGAGTTTGATTTACCTGCTCTGGAGGGATTCGTCCCGGCGCAAAAATATGTGTATACAGGCGATGGACAATTCAAAAGCAGTGATGGCAGTGTAGCCGTAAGCTTTGACAAACAAAAAAACGGGAAAACGTATATTAAGGCTAACATATTTTTAAACTTTACGGGATTAGGCCAAATGGTTATGGTAACTTATGAATATCAGAAGCTTGATGCCAACCCTCTAAATACTACAGTTCAAAAGGCATGGGAACATAGAAACGGGAAAAATTATTATGCTTTGGATGAAAAGATATCTTCCATTTTTTATTTGGCCCCATCCTTTATAACGAAAAAAATCTCCGTTGACCATGATGGATATGCAAGTGGTACTAAAATTGTGAATGAGAATAAAGCAGTTAATGCCGTTGAGATTCCTGTCATGAATGGAAGAGATGCATTTGATCTGAATTTTAATACCAAGGATGGTTCAGAGTATTTAACCATAGATGGACAGTCCTATATCAGTGAAGATGCTGTTAAACCTATCCTGGGAGGAAAATCAGTGTACACCATACCATCGAATGGCCAAGCCACATGGTTTAAAATAGATAAAAACTCAGCCAATAAAACGATGACCGTTGATTTTCCAACAAGCGGAGGGTTGGCTGTCTATGATGAAAACGGAGCGGTTGTAGATTTTTCAACTGCCAGCCATAACAATTCGGTTGTACTGCCCCAAGGCGGCTTGATCGTTTTGGGTGGCAATGCAGGGGATGTATTTAAAATCAATTTGAATTAAGCGTGTAGCCGCTTCTGAAAAAAATTCAGGAGCGGCTATTATGATGAATTCAGAAGCCATCTTGCAGCATTTTATAGTCGTTATGATTCGCCAGCCATCTTCAAGGCTTGATCAAGTACGGCCAGACCATTGCCTCTTCCGTAAGCCATCGTGTCAATGACATCTACAGGAATACCGTAGGGAGCTGCAATCTCAGTAACTGCATTTTTCCGCATCCGCACTTGAGGACCTAGTAAAATAGCAATCACAGCATCATTGATACTCGCTAATTCTTCTCTAATGGTACTTTCAGGGATGGCTTCGATGTTAATCTCCAAGGATCTCGCTTCTGCTTCTTTTTTCATCTTGGATACCAGAATGGATGTGGACATGCCGGCAGAACACGCAAGAATAATTTTTTTCATCATTCAACGCCTCCATAAATCTATTTTTTAGTCCAGGATTTTTGCAAAATCCTCAGTCATTGAAATTGACTCGCAATCGATCACTTATACTCTTCGTCCAAATTCACAACAAATGATCGTTCCTTGATCGTCGTCTGGTACCAGTAACCGGATTTTTTCAGATGCCTGCTTCTGTCATTCTCCAGGTTAATTTCTACTAATCCATAGCGGTTTTTAAATGCATTCATTGGAGAAACATTATCGGTAAAGGCCCACAGCATATAACCCAAGCAGTTGGAACCTGCCTCCACAGCTTTTAACGCATGGTATAGATGTTCAGAAATAAAATCAATGCGGTAATCATCCTGAATCATTTGCTCCTCATTCTTAAAGACAGCTTCATTCTCGATACCCATTCCATTTTCGGCAACAAACCACTCGATATTGTCGTATTCGTTCTTGATACGCATTCCCATATCATAAATAATGTTAGGATTAATTTCCCAGCCTCGTGACTTGTTCATCTTCTTACCCGGAAGATCAAAATGTTCATAGTAGTAGGATGGGTGAAAGGGGGTGCTTTCATTCCATGCTCTACTCGGCGCTTTTACCCGGTGCGGATAATAGAGATTAATCCCAACATAGTCAACGGTGTTTTCTTTTATTACATTCAGTTCTTCCGTAGTCGATTCGAATGTAATATCATGCTTAGCCATGAGGTCAAACAGCTCTTGCGGATATTCTCCTTTGAGGAGAGGGTCCATAAATACTCGATTGTAAAATAAATCATACACATGCGCGGCATACTGATCGTGAGGTGCACTCGACCGGGCATAGGTGACCTCAGGGTTGAGAATAACGCCTATTTTGGCCCCGTTTTGATGATAGCCTTTTGCTTTGAAGAGCTGCACACACTTGGCTGTAGCCAATGTTTTGTTATAATTCCACTGCATCCATTTCCGGGTATTCTGTTCATAGGGATAGCGTATGGCATCCAGATATACACGAGTTTGGACAACAATCGGCTCGTTGAACGTAAACCAGTGCTTTACCCGGTCACCGTATCGCTCAAATACTTTTTCTGCGTATTGAATAAACAGTTCCACGACGTGTTTAGACGACCAGCCATCGTATTTATCCAGCAGATAAGCAGGCAACTCGTAGTGCTCCAAGCAGATCATCGGCTCGACGCCGCTGGCAATCAACTCGTCAATGACGCGGCCGATATAATCGGCATAGGTTTCATCCACTACAACATTCTCGTAATCTGTCAAAAATCGGGACCAATTAATGGAGGTACGATAGTGTGACAGGCCAATCTCCTTCATGAGCGCCACATCCTCGGCATAACGATTATAGAAATCGGTGGCACCCGCAGGCCCGTATCCATTATGCCAGACGTAGCGATCATTTTTGTACCATACGTCAAGATAGGAGTCCTGACCTTCCTTTTTACCGCTCCAGCCCTCTGTTTGCCAGGCGGAAGCAGCAGCTCCCATAATGAAATTCATTGGAATGTGAACCTTATGACTAGCCATGAATCGTTCCTCCTTTTTGTTGATATATTTATTATCCAGCAGTCCGTTTGTTGGCAATTTTGACGAATGGAAGATAAATAATAATCGCTACCACAATACATATGATCTGGGTAACGACAGCTCCAATGCTTCCACCTGTAGACAGATAGGCATTAATAATAGGTGGAGTCGTCCATGGCACCATGATAACCGCTTTACCTGCAAATCCCAGCAGTGTCGAAAAGTAACCGATGGTTCCTGTGATCAGCGGGGTAACAATGAAAGGAATAGCCATTAAAGGATTTAACATAATCGGAAGTCCGAAAATGACAGGTTCATTAATATTAAACAGTCCTGGGCCAAACGAAAGCTTGGTAATTTCCTTCATATCCTCGCGCTTCGAGGCGATCAAAATGGCGATCAGCAGGGCTAGTGTAATTCCTGAACCGCCTATGCTCATGTATACATCCCAGAAAGGCATGGTAATAATGTTGGGAATCGGAAGCCCTTGCTCATAAGCAGTCATGTTGACTGTGATGGCTCCAAGCAGCAGCGGTTCGCGAATAGGTTTGACCATCTGGTTGCCGTGAATGCCGATGACCCAGAACACCTGCGCAACCAGCATCAACACCAATATACCAGGCAATCCTTGTACTACGGTCTCTAGTGGTTTTTGCACAACATTGTAGACAGCATCGTACAAATAGAGGCCTGTGAATTTGTGAAACAGGATTCCAAACGTTGAAAAGACCGTTACGGTAATAATGGTTGGAATAAGTGCCGAGAAGGAGACAGCCACATTACTGGGAACGCTTTCAGGCATTTTGATTTTAAGTCGGTCGGACTTGCCTAGCTTGCTATACAGCTCAATGGATAGAATGGATACAAAAATACCCAAAAACAAACTTTTGGTATCTGTGAACTGACGGGCAAGAACGTCAGTTACTTTTTGCATCTCCCCGTTGACCATCATTTCAATCGTTGTTGGTGTCACAGATACAAAACAAATGACAGCGAGCAACCCTGGAAAGAGATTTTTCTCTCCATTGATTTTTCCTAGCTCCAAGCCAATCATGAAAATGGCTAGTATCGTAAGGATATTTAAGCTGGCATAGTTGATACCTGAAAAAATAGGCTTATACTCTGCCAAGAATGAGAAGGGCTTAAAATGTGCGAGTCCGTTAACCGGGTCCATGACCATATTAGAAATCAATACAGCAAAGGCACCCACAATAATGACAGGCATTAATGTAATAAAGGCGGTTTTGATGGCAACGATATATTTAAAATTGTTGATCGCATTGGCTACAGCTGTGAGGCCGTTGACCAACTTTTCTTTGAAAGCCATGGGATAGCCCCCCCTTTATGATTTTGAGCCCAGATGTGCAATACGTTCATACAGGTCTACAAATTCTGAAGCCATATCCCGAATGGAAATAGCATTCATTAAATGGTCCTGTGCATGTACGATCATGACTGACATTTCTGTTTTTTCGCCCGATGCTTCTTTACGGATGAATTGGGTTTGAATTTTATGTGCGGCCACCAACTCGTTGCTGGATACCGTTAATTCCTCTCTTGCTTCCTCAAACTTTCCTGCCTTTGCCAGCTCAATCGCTTCCATTGCTGAACTACGTGCATTACCTGCATATAAAATGATTTGAAATACAAACTCCGTGTCGTCTATTTTTTCTGCGTTTACATCCGAATTTTTAGTCTCATCGCTATTCACGTTATTCAATCCCCTTTTATTTATTTGTGCTGATGTAGGTTTATTATAAACTGCAACCGCTTTCAACAAAGCGTATGTTTTTTCCTCTTCTTAACGGAAATTATCCATGCTCCTTGGGCTTCACCATTGGCAGCAAAAGAGAAAGGACCTTCGCTATTAGGCCCAGGTCCTTGTTTGCTTCTATATCAGGATTTTTGCATAATTCTCTATTCATTATGATGATGGTATAGCGTCTGCACAAATTCCGTGTATGTTTTGCAGCGGATCAGCCGCTGAACGAGATTTTCATTATTGAGAAAACCTAGCATAATATTGTACATGCTCTGTAGGTCTTCTGTTTTACGACGTTGTATACAGAGCATACAAACAAATTGAACGGGCTTACCGTCCCAATCCATTGCTTTTTGTAATGTACAGATAGCCCAAAAGGTTGAATGGGCCAATGGTTCCATTGGATGCGGGATCGCGACCAGATTTCCAAATGCAGTAGGAGATACCGCTTCCCGCTCTATAACCGACTGTAGCAGCGGTCCATTCACAAGATCGGCAGCTTGTATTTTTTCGGATAAAAATTCAAGCACTTGGAGTTTGTTATCAAACTTTTGCTGAAGAAAAACCATCTTTTTGCGAACATATTGCACAGCCGGAGATTTTGCCTCGGAAAGGGCGTTTTCAAGTTTATGGATATCGGAACCATCCAAAAATGTATTTACATGAATCAGAGGGACAGAAAGCGGTTCCGAAAGCGGGATGGTGCTAATGACAAAATCAAGTGTATCCAGCGACATCTGTTTGAGTTTATACAGTTCAGTTATTCCTACAATCTCCAGCTTGGAACCGAATGTCGATTGAAGCTTATAATACAGCAGTTTTGCGCTGCCGAGCCCAGAAGCACATACGATCATCGTTCTTTTGGGTTTGCCTTTTATTTTTTTTCTTTCCATGGCGCCCCCGATATGGATAGCCAAATGACCAATTTCGTTCTCCTCCATTTGTATCCCGAGCCGCAGCTTGACTATTTCGGCTGCAATGATGCCCGCTTCAAAGGCAAGCGGGTAATTGCTTTTGATTTTATCCAGCATAGGATTCCGTGAATTCATTCCGTATTTATGACGGTTAATGAGCGGCTTGAGATGAAGGCACAAACCAATCAGCAATTCTTTATCGCTACGAATATCCAGTTTTAGCTGCTCTTCGATTTGATTGAGTATTTCAATAGTTAATTCGTATATATCATTATCAATGATGGCTTTGATTTCTTCTTCATCCATATGGGCGGTGACAATGGTTCTTACACCTAGCAGATGTATGGCAATATAGGCAATTTCAGCAGACGGAAAAGAGTGTCCCATTTTTTGTTCCAGATCGAGTACGATTTCAGAAGCGACATTAAATTCTTTCTGTGCTTCAATTTTTTTGATCTCTGAAGGGTAATATGAAACGTATCTTTCATCCCGTATACGCTTACATGCAATTGCAATATGAATCATGAGATTGTTCAGCGCAATGTCCGATAGCTGAATTTGATTGAGCTCAATGCGTTCCAGAATGACTTCTCTAATTAATTCCATGTCTTCATCAGAGATGATAGGGAGCGTAGAATGCTTGCGATCCCTTATTTCATCTCGTCTGCCGAATAAACAATCGGATATGCAGTAACGAAGCTTTGCTTCACTGCCTTTAATTTTAATGCCGTTATGCGGACGATTCTCTAGTGATAATCCATAAGTCGCAAGAATTTTTCGCATATCCTTAAGGTCACTCTGTAACGTGTAACGGCTGACATATAATGTTTCAGCTAAATCATCAAGCTTGATATATGCTTTAGTAAGCAGCAGCTTTCGAATGATATATTGAATTCTTGCTTCAGAAGAATTTGCTGCCTGCTCGGGCACAATCTCTTGTTCTTTTAATTTCTTCAGCAGACTATACAATCTCTGCTCATCCCAAATTTCCAGCTTGTAGCCAGTTCCTTTGAGCGACTTGATGGTTGCTCCATGCTCGGACAACAATGTATCCAATTCCTTTAGATCTGTTCGGATGGTTCGTGTCGATACGTTCAACTTATTTGCCAGATGTTCTCCCTTGATAATCTGCTGAGCAGCCAATATATGAAGAATATCGAAAATACGCAAGCTGCGACTCCTTTCGTATCAGTGATGATTAGAAGTATACATTATTCTAAAGTACTATGCTAAGCACCCAATCAATGACTGGAAATCTCTATTTATTCAGAAGATGAACCTAAATCCGTAATGGATAACTTAATATCGAAGGTTACTGGGATTTGACTGAATTTGTAATCCCAATCATCCTTTACTTTTTTCCACGCTTGAGGTTTTTCAATATATAGACGTTCGCCAAAACCAGCAACATCGACTTTATATTCCGATTGTAGCTTGTACATAAGAGACTTAATCCTTCTAGTCACTTCTTTTTTAAATACTTTCTCAGCCTCTTTCATATTCTGTGTTTTAGTTGGGTCCAATTTATCATCCCAGTTTTCGATGAAACGTCCTTTGGATTCAATCTTGACATGAAACGATATATCGTTTCCATTGGTCACCTTAGGCGTTATTTTGCTTTTCACCGATTTGATCTCATAAGTTATAGGTTGATTCCGCTCATCATACGTTTTGATGGCTCCCCCCTCAACATCACTTTTAATCCATGCAATACTATCCACATCTTGTTGCCCCAAATTACCGATCCAGTGACCGGTATCTCCCTTAATAATGCCTGCGCCTGAAAATTCGAATTCTCCATCAGCGTCTATAATGTTTTGCAGGATGTAGCTTTTTTTGGAATGCATCAACCCATCCAATTCGGACAAATTGACTCCTCTCATCACCTTGCCGGTTCTAAAATGGTTACGAAGCATGTACAGAATATGAATGGACGGGATCTCGCCCTTGTATTTTGTGACTAATGTGTCAGCTGCTCGACCTTTACTTAAGAAAACCATACAGCTTGGGCGAATATCATTATCGCGCAGCACAAAATCCATCAACTGCTGCATCGTCTGCTGTTTCGCCAGTTCGGTGGAAACCACCATGACCTTTAGGTGGTGACCAATGATCGGACGGTCCAAACGAAGGGAAAATTGCCGGAATATTTCAA
>NZ_JH601042.1:65547-78305 GCF_000245715.1 Paenibacillus sp. Aloe-11
GCCAGTGGCAGCCATATTTATATAGTTTGGCCCTTGTCCACCACCGCCTTGTTTAGCTGTGCTGCCGAAAGATTTTTTGGGAACAATTTGTACGCTGGCAGTAATTTTATTTTTCTTGAAATATCGGCTGCCTTCCTTCTCCAGACCTTGTTCCAATGGAGTGAGCTCCCCCTTATCCAGAGCCACCCCTGTATATATGCTTAAATCCTCCACTTCTTTGCTGCTCCAGCACCCGGTTTGAGTCACCAAAAGAACGAAGGCAAGCAGCAAAGATAGAATATGTCGTCTACACATTTTGCTTCAATCCCTTCTTCCTGATCATAAAAACGATGGAAAGAAGTACCGGAACCAGAAAAAATAAAATGATTCCCATGTATCCGATCGCATCGCCCAGACTAAACACTTCAGTCATACGTATAGGAGTCATCGTGGAGATAAAGATAACCGGGATTAAGCCGAATACAGCATAACGATATTTAAGACCAAACACTTGTGAGATACCTAAAGATGCATTGAAGAAAAAACTGCAGAAGTTGCAAAACATTTGCATCATCCAGATCACCAGCAGCGGAAACTCCATACGTTCAAAAAGAAAGCCAGGAAGTTCAAAGGTGCGTATTAAATTAATGGTGGGCCAAGTGCTTGTCACAGTTGAGTCCACAGATAACCCGCCGACCACCATAAATACGGTCAAAAAGTACAGTATCCAAGGAATACTGATCCCTGCGACCATGGCCTTGACGGCTTTTTCAGGGTGCTGCAAAAAAGCGACCAGTGTCATGATTACTTCACATCCAGTGAAAACAAGGACAGTAGATTTTAGTCCCTTGATTACAGGAAGAATCCCGTTACTCAATACGGGACGAAGATGGTCAATTTCAAATATTCTCAGGCTAAGGAAAAAACAGAGAAGCAGAAAGAAAAGACTGATCGGAAGTACAATCTGGTATAGCCGCGCGATAGGATTAATGCCTCCAAAAACCAGATAACATCCCGTCCAGATGAATGGAATGACAATCGCCCAGATCGGTGTCCCTTCGAGCAGATAAAACAACGTCACTTCCGCTAATACACGTATCTCAAAGCCAGCGATGATGAGAAAGTATATAATTAATAACATACTTAAACATCCTCCTGGAATAGTTCCTACGATTCTCCTGGAGTATTGATATACGGTGTTTTCGGGAAACTGTTGACTTAATTTCACCATCACCAAGACCACTAATATGACAATACATCCGCCGATCAGGACAGAAAGCCACCCATCAGGCGTCTGTACTGTTTTAGTCACACCTCTTGGCAGTGTCAAAATCCCTGCCCCGAGCACCGTATTGGTCAGGAAAACGGCGGCCTGCTTGGTTGTGATCTTATCATCAGAGCGTGTAAACACCATAATTCCTCCATCCTCAGGGTACTATGATTTGCGCTTGCTTTGCTGAGTTTTCATCATAATAGGTCTTCGTTTCATCTTAGATAAAGGAGCCCGGATGTATACATCCTTCCAATCGCTTGTACGCATGGGGGAGAAGGGAGTCACATACGGTACGCCAAAGCTTTTCAATTTCGTCATATGGATACAAATTAACAGGAAGAACAAAATGGTACCGAACATGCCCAGAACTGCTGCAAAGAGCATTCCGACGAAACGTAAAAGGCGCAAGCTGATGCCCGCACTGTATGACGGTATCGAAAACGAAGAAATAGCAGTAACTGAAACCACAATGACCAGGAATGGGCTGACAATGCCCGCATTTACAGCAGCGTCGCCAATGACCAAACCTCCGACAATGCCCATCGCAGGACCAACAGGCTTAGGCAATCGTATGCCGGCTTCCCTTAGGATTTCGATCGAAATTTCCAGAATCATGACTTCTATGACGGATGGAAAAGGGACTCCTTGACGAGTTTGAATAATGCTAATAACCAGCTTGGTCGGAATCAAACCGGGATGAAACGATATAAAAGAGATATACAAAGCAGGACCCATCAGTGCTATGAAAGCTCCGAAAAATCGCAGCAAACGTAAAAGTGACCCCGGAATCCAGCGCTCATAATAGTCTTCGGGAGATTGAAGCAGCATACTGAAGGTCACCGGGACAATAAGTGCAAAAGGAGTCCCGTCCAGCAGAATGGCTATTCTTCCTTCCAGCAACGCATTAATGACACGGTCGGGTCGCTCTGTGTTGTGAACCTGCTGGAAAGGACTTAAGTAATTGTCTTCAATAAGTTGTTCTACATAACCGGATTCAGCCAAAAAATCCATGTCTATTTTTGAAATTCTGTGGTTCACTTCTTCTAGAAGATCCGGATTCACAATATCCTTAATGTACGCGATAACCAGGTCTTTTTTGATTCTGCTTCCGACTTGGAATTTCTTCAATTCCAAACTTTTATTTAAGCCTTGACGTCGAAGCATCGAAGTGTTTTCACTTAATACTTCCGTAAAGCCAATTCTGGGACCACGAAGTAATGCTTCAGAGGTTGGTTCATTCACGGATCGAACAGAGCCGTTAGGGGACCCCACCAGCAGTGCTTCCTTCATTCCTTCAATCAATAGTGCGGTATTGCCTAAAAGGATAGACTCGTGCAGTTCCTCCATATCGGTAACTTCACTAATTTGCGTAAGTGGCATCAAGCTTTCTTTTATAAAAGATTTGCTTATACGTTCCGGCTGTTCCTGTTGGCCCTCAAACATTAAGACCTGCAATACTTGCTTGTTCATAAGCTCTTCATCCTGCATGCCTTCGATGAAGATTAACACGGACCGTGCATGAAATTTTTTCACCATGAACTCACGAAAATGCACATCACTATTCTCGCCTATAGCTGCTTGGATCAATTTCAAGTCAGTATCATAATCCCCTGTAATTTTGGAGTCTGGTTCCTGCTGCTGATCAGCATGCGTTTTGTGATCTTTATTGGCAGATGAACGGTCAGGAGGATGCTTGGAAATTGCACCCTTACTGCCCACAAGTGAATAAATTGAATTGTTTATATAATAAATCCCTAATGGGAAAATTAACGCGAGGCCGGCTTGAAATAATGTAACCCAGCTTGGAATAAAAGGTACTATTTTGGACCACATGATGATGCCCCCCAAACCATTCAATTCAATTCATTTCCCCGTAGAATAAACAGGTTGTCCATAAAGTATTCCTTGTAAAGGAATTATTTACTCATGAAACGGAATGATGATTTGCCGTCTCCACATATTTTTGCGAAAACCTCGTTCTATGCTATTGTGTAAGTTGACATCAATATTAAGACTATGCTAATCTCCAAATAGGAAAACGATTACTCAATATGATTATTCGAGGGAAATTATGAACAAAAATCAAATATCAATAAAAGATATTGCCAGATTGAGTGGGGTTTCTGTAGCAACGGTTTCCCGTGTGATTAACGAGAATGGCCGCTTCTCTGAGGAAACGCGACAGAAGGTTAATGAAGTTATCCAAAAGTACCAATATGAGACCAATAGTATCGCCAAAAGCCTGAGAATGAGTAAATCGCAGACGATTGGCGTTTTGGTGCCGGATATTAATAATGAATTTTTTTCAGTCATTGTACAAAAAGTGGAAAGCTTCTTTTTTAAACAAGGATACTCTACCATTATATGTAATACTGCTAAAGATGCAGAGAAGGAACGAGAGTATCTGAAAACTCTGGATGGAAAAATGGTAGATGGTCTGGTCTGTATTTCGGGACAGGAGGAGCTTTCCGCGGAATTGCTTAAACGGCCCATTCCGATTGTATGTATTGACCGTCGGCCGAAGATTAATACGAATGTGGCTTTTATCGAGTCCAATCATTATGAGGGTGGATTTTTGGCGACAGAGGAGCTGATTAACAAAGGCTGCAAGGAAATTTTACTGCTGACCAAGCAAAACAATCTCTCCTCTGTTAATGAGCGTCTGTACGGGTATAAAGATGCTCTGCAAAAGCACGGACTGTACCCATCAGAGGACCGCTTGGTTGCAGTTCGAAATGATGGGCCTACTTTGGAAACCGCGCAGGCGGCTATTGAGCGCGTCTTGGAGAAAAAACTTCGGTTTGACGGTATATTTGCTACCAATGACTGGTTGGCTTTGGGCGCATTGCTCGCATTACAGAAATACGGAGTGCAGGTTCCGGATGAAGTCAAAATAGTAGGTTTTGATAATGATACAATTTCCCAATACTGCAATCCACCGTTGACTACAATAGAACAAGATAAAGAAACACTTGCAGATAATGCATGCAATATGCTGCTCCGTATGCTGAATGGAGAAAAGATCGAACGGGAGCAACATTATTCTGTCCCCGTACGGTTGATCCAACGTAGTACCACCTAGTTGTATGTTGGTTTATGGGAATTCTTGGATTAGCTACGGGAGAGGTAAGCATAGGTTTTATACTACCTCTCATAGAGTGAGATGGTGTACTTTATCAGGCTGTATACTTTCCCGTAGAATTTCCAACAAAAAATGGTTTGACAACAGTATCAGAAAATGATAATTTTAATTATGCTAAATGTAATCGTTTACCCAAACGGACACCAAAATCAATATGATGTTGTAAGCAAGCAACAAGTGATGAATCCAAGCCATGAACTGTTTTCTTGTCTTTATTGGGTAAACGTTATCCCACCTGATTTTATTCATAACCGAAGGGCATAAGAAACAATCTGATAAATTTTGAGGGAAGGAAAAATTCTATTATGCCGTTTGAGTAATCGTTTACTCCATTTCTTAAGAAGGGTGATTATTAATGAGTATGCTATTATGTCCTTCCATGATGTGCGCTAATTTCAGATCATTGGAACACGAAGTAAACGCACTGGAAGAAGCCAATGTGGATATTTATCATATCGATATTATGGACGGTAAATTTGTCCCCAACTTTGGAATGGGACTTCAGGATTTGGAATACATCCGCCAACAAACTCAAAAAACAGTGGACGTGCATCTGATGATCGATAATCCTTCCGCCTATATTGATTTGTTTGCCGATAAGGGTGCAGACATCATTTACTTTCATCCAGAGACTGATATGCACCCGACGCGCACAATCGACCGAATTGTTGGCAGGGGGATCAAGGCAGGGATTGCTCTTAATCCGGGAACAGCCATTGCTTCGGTTGAACCTTTGCTTGGGATGGTCGATTATGTGTTGGTCATGACCGTAAATCCCGGTTTTGCAGGTCAAACCTATTTAACCTTCGTGAACGACAAGATTAAAGCATTACAAGCATACAAGCATGAAAAAGGACTGAATTTCACAATCGTGGTAGACGGTGCGATCTCCGAAGAGAAGATCAACGAATTGGCACACTACGGCGTTGAAGGATTCGTTTTGGGGACTTCCACTTTGTTTGGCAAAGATGAGCCTTACAAAGCCATTGTTAACAGATTGAAAAATATTTAAATTGGGGAGGAATAGAGCCATGAGAATTGCTATTGGAAGCGACCATGTGGCTATAGAGCTTAAAGCGATTATTTCCGCTTATGTTAATGAACTGGGTCATGAGGTCATGGACTACGGACCGAAAACTTCAGAAAGAACCGATTATCCAAAGTATGGGAAACTCGTTGCAGAGGCTGTAGTCGGAAAGCAAGCTGATGCAGGTATTCTGATTTGTGGCACAGGCGTGGGGATATCCATCTCGGCCAACAAGGTCAAGGGAATCCGGGCCGTGGTATGCAGCGAGCCTTATTCCGCGCAATTGTCCAAGCAGCACAACAATACGAATGTTCTTGCATTCGGTGCGCGTGTCGTTGGAAGCGAATTGGCGAAAATGATTGTGAAAGCATGGCTGGAGGCTGAGTTTGAAGGAGGCCGTCATGGCGACCGCATCAAGATGATATCCGACATCGAGGAACAGCATTTATGCTGATAAACAACCACTTATACAAACATACATGATATGGAGGAGATTACATTGGTAAAGAGATTAATTGCCAGCACCAAAAGCGATATTTTGAAATTTAGCGCAGCAGATTTGAAAGAGTCTATCCTGGCTTCTGAAGGACGCGTCATTATGGGACAACATCTTGTAATGATAAACACCGGTTTGGTGGATGGTGTTACCAATGCGGAAATCCAGGCTGCCTACGGCGCAGATATGGTTATGCTGAACGGCTTTGATATGATCAAGGAAGAATCCAATATTGGATTGCGTGAAATGAAGCACGGCAAGCTGGCCGAGAAGCCGTATAGTCTCAAGCAAGTCAAAGAATGGGCTGGAGTTCCGCTCGGCATTTATTTTGAATGCCCAAGCCCTGATGCTCAGGTAGCGGGAGAGCAGTACGTGGAGGCCAAAGAAGGAAGAGTAGCTTCCAGGGAGAACTTCCTGCGTGCCTTGGAGATTGGAGCTGACTTTATCGTACTTGGAGGAAATCCTTCCGCAGGTACAACCTTTGAACGGATCATTGAAGCAACCAAGCTGGCAAAAGAAACACTGGGAGACAAAATCCTGATCTGTGCCGGAAAATGGGAAGACGGAACCATTGAGAAGGTGCTGGGTGATCCGCTGAGCGAGAGACCTTCCAATGAAATTATTAAGGATCTGATCGATTCTGGTGCTGACGTTATTACGTTACCCGCACCTGGCTCCAGACATGGCATTACCGTAGAGCATGTCAGACAATGTGTAGAATTTGTCCATTCGTATAAACCCGGAACGCTTGCTCTTTCTTTCCTGAACAGTTCGGTTGAAGGTGCTGATATTCAAACGATTGCCTGGATCGCACTCATGATGAAGCAAACAGGGGCGGATATTCATGCTATTGGAGATGGTGGCTATGCCGGAACACCTCTTCCTGAGAACGTTTACCAGCTTGCACTATCCATTAAGGGACGCAGACATACGATCAAAAGAATGGTAGGCAGAAGCCGCTAACGATTGACCCGTGTAATTTAAAGACTCTATATTCTTTTCGTACTCCTTGGAGTGCGTGTAGAGTCTTTGGATTACTACCATTCATGTAAACGTTTACTTTCGTAGAAATATGCCAAAAGGGATTAAAGGAGCGAGCAGCATGTCAAATGAACAGCTGGCAAAAGATATATTGGCGTCCGTCGGAGGAGAAGAGAATGTCTCCAGCTTGGTGCATTGCGCCACTCGGCTGCGGTTTAAACTAAAAAACAGAGAGCTGGCTGATAAAAGCAAAACGCAAAACATTGCCGGCGTCATTACGGTGGTCGAAAGCGGCGGACAATATCAAGTGGTCATCGGCAATACGGTAGGCGATGTGTATAAAGACATTACAAAGATCAGCAGCATTGGAGATAACGACAAATCAAATGCATCCGCTGTTACTGAAGGCAACTGGTTCAACAAAACGGTGGACATTATTTCCGGTATTTTCACACCATTTTTGGGGGCACTGGCGGCTTCCGGGATTTTGAAAGGGCTTTTATTAATGCTCGTCTCGCTGGGATGGCTCACCAAAACAGGTGGTGTCTATTCGATCTGGTTCGCTGCCGCAGACAGTATCTTTTATTTCCTGCCGCTGGCGATTGCAGTCACTTCTTCGAGAAAGTTTGGAGCGAATACGTTTGTAGCGCTTGCAGTAGCGGGAGCTCTGGTATACCCGAATATTATTACTTTATATAACGATAAAGCAGATATTACGTTCTTCAATATTCCTGTTGTTCTTATGAGTTATACTTCCTCGGTTATTCCGGTGATTATTGCGGTTTGGTTGCTATCAATTTTGGAGAAATTCCTGAATAGAGTTATTCATGATAGCGTGAAAAATTTTATAACGCCACTTATTTGTCTTATGGTCATTGTTCCCTTGACTCTGATTGCGGTTGGACCGATTGGAATATATGCGAGCTTGGGAATGGCTAAGGGCTACACTTTCTTATATCATTTGAGTCCGATTGTAGCAGGGGTTATTATGGGTGCTGGATGGCAGCTGCTGGTAGTTATGGGACTACACTGGGCGTTTATTCCTATTATGTACAATAACATTGCGGTATACGGTTATGATACCATGAAACCATTAATGGCACCTTCTAACTTTGCCCAAGCAGGTGCAGCACTGGGTGTATTCCTTAAAACTAAAAATCCAAAAGTAAGAGCGATTGCAGGGCCTGCGGCGATAACTGGTTTGTTTGGCATCACGGAACCGATCATCTACGGGATTAGTATCCGCTATAAAAAACCGTTCGTATGGGCTATTATCGGGGGTGCTATCGCTGGGGCGATCACGGGTGCTTCAGGTTCCGTGGCCATTGCTCCAGGTATACCGGGCTTGGCATCCCTGCCGATTTTCTTCGGCACAGGATTTGCCGGATTTGTAATTGCCATTATAGTAGCTTATGTATTCACAGCCATTACCACGTATTTCTTTGGATTTAATGATTCTATGGAAAAAGAAATGATTGCAGTCCATGAAGAGAAGAAAGAAGCTGGAACCCCAGCTCCTGCGCTGACGAACGAGAATATTTCCAGCCCGCTGACGGGTGCTGTCAAACCGTTATCCGAGATATCTGATGAAGTGTTCTCTACTGGAGCCATGGGGAAAGGCGTTGCTATTGTACCTGAGGATGGCAAATTGCTCTCGCCGTTCAATGGAACGATAGCTAATGCCTTCCGCACAGGCCATGCGATTGGACTTGTATCGGATGGGGGAACGGAGATCCTTGTTCACATCGGCATGGACACTGTTAAATTAAAGGGGCAGCATTTTAAAATGCATATCGCAGAAGGTGACCGGGTTGTAAAAGGTCAACTGCTGGTCGAGTTCAATATTGAGGAAATTAAAGCATTGGGCTATGACCTGACGACACCGGTTATTGTGACCAACACGGCTCAATATGCGGAAATTAAAGTGCTGGGCAGCAGCCGGGTGCAAACGGGAGAATCATTGTTGGAGGTCAAGCGATAAGATATTGAAATGTTAAAATCAAGTGCAATAATTTATAAAAATAAAGAGAAACCGCTTCTGGAGCACGTTAAAGGGTATTCCCTTTTTCCAGAGGTGGTTTCTTTTTGGCCGAATCATCTTAGGCCTCCTCAAGACTGAAGTAGGGTAATATCCTTTGCGTGCTCTCCGTTTTCCCTATGCGATTACTTCCTTCGGTAAATCGTTTTGGCCTTGATGTTGCTCTGTCTCTTAGATAAGGTAAATGCATTCGCGGAAATCATAATAAATTACCATTAATGGTAGTTTATTATAGATATTTACCTTAATCCCTTGAATGAGAATAGGGAAAACCCTTAATTTTTATTATTTAAACCACATTGTGATTTGAATCACATATAACGTGCTCCACTATATTAGAATAAAAGCATAGACAGATATTCATAAGCACGCAGGAGATGTCGTCGAATGAATGGAGGAAACCGGTATATGATAAACAGTAAAAAGAAGCTTGTTGTGATAGGGAACGGGATGGCTGGTATCAATACGGTCGAACAGATTTTAAAATTAACGGATAAATATGAAATTACGGTCCTTGGAAGTGAGCCACATCCGAACTATAACAGGATTATGCTCTCTTATGTTTTGGAGGGTAGTAAGACCATTGAGGATATCATACTGAACGATTTGCAATGGTACGAGGATCAAGGTATTACTTTATATACTGGGAAAATGGTACGGAACATCGACGGAGAAAGAAAGAGGATTCATACTGAGGACGGACTGGAAATTGATTACGATCTAGCTTTGATAGCCACGGGCTCCCAATCGTTTATTTTGCCTATTCCGGGAAAAGAATTACCGGGCGTCATCGGTTTTCGGGATATCGCCGATTGTACGGCAATGCTTGAGGCGGCGAAAGCCTATAAAAAGGCAGCGGTCATTGGTGGAGGGCTGTTGGGACTGGAAGCAGCCAAAGGTCTGGTCAATCTCGGCATGGACGTAACGGTCGTTCATTTGATGGAGGATTTGATGGAGCGTCAGCTGGACCGGGAAGCCTCTGCGATGCTGAAAGCAGAACTGGAACGCCAGGGAATCAAATTTGCCATGCAAATGCAAACTGCAGAGGTGTACGGTCAAGATCGGGTACAGGGACTGCGCTTCTCGGATGGAAGCGAGCTGGAAGCAGATTTGCTAGTTATGGCCGTCGGGATCAAGCCTAACATTCAGGTGGCTGTGCAAAGTGGTATAGAAACGAACCGTGGAATTGTAGTCGATGATTTGATGAAGACTTCCATGCCAGATGTATATGCTGTAGGGGAGTGTGCTGAGCACCGCGGGATCTGTTACGGTCTGGTTGCCCCGCTGTTTGAACAGGGAAGTGTAATTGCCAAACATTTGGCAGGTGCAGATACCGAAGGCTATGCGGGATCAGTGGTTTCCACCAAGCTCAAAATTTCAGGGGTGGATGTTTTCTCGGCTGGCGAATTCATAACTGCTCCTGAGCATACGGTGATCGTAGCGAAGGATGAGTGGAAGCGCACTTACAAAAAAGTACTGCTTCGTGAAAACAAGATTGTTGGAACTGTGCTGTTCGGAGATGTGAGCGAATCTGCCAGTCTTCAGAAATATGTACGGCAGCAAACGTTGATGACAGATGAGATATATGGACAGCTTATGGGTACCGGATGCAGTAAAGACGGGGCTAAAACCTTATCCGCTGAGACGATGGCTGATGATGAAATTGTTTGCGGCTGCAATGGTGTGACTAAAAAGGCGATTGTTGATGCAATCAATGAAAATGGACTGACCACAGTCGACGAAATTAAAGCATGCACCGGAGCAACGCGGTCCTGCGGAGGGTGTAAGCCGGTCGTTGAACAAATTCTTCAGTATGTTCTGGGCGACAGCTTCAAGAGTGCTGCCAAGCAAGGAATATGTGGCTGCACAACCTTGAGCCGGGATGAAATTGTTGCAGCGATCAAAACCAAGGGACTTACAACGACACGTGAAGTGATGAATGTACTAGGCTGGCAGAATGATGAAGGCTGCTCCAAATGCCGCCCGGCACTGAATTATTATTTGGGAATGATTAACCCGGATACGCATGAAAATGAGGAAGATTCCCGGTTTGTGAACGAGCGGTTGCACGCGAATATTCAAAAGGATGGAACGTTTACAGTTGTGCCAAGAATGTACGGCGGTGTTACCACTCCAGAGGATTTGAAAAAAATAGCTGATGTATCTCTTAAATACAATGTTAAGGTTGTTAAAGTGACAGGCGGCCAACGGCTGGATTTGATTGGTGTCCGTAAAGAGGATTTGCCTAAGGTGTGGGAAGAACTCGACATGCCGTCGGGATATGCTTACGCAAAATCGCTTCGTACAGTTAAAACCTGTGTTGGATCGCAATTTTGTCGTTTTGGCACACAGGACTCAATGGGAATGGGCGAAGTGCTGGAACGGAAATTCGAGAGACTGGATTTTCCGGCAAAATTCAAATTAGCGGTTAATGGATGCCCACGCAACTGCGCGGAGTCATGTACGAAGGATATCGGAATTGTAGGCAATGATGGAGGCTGGGAGATTTTTATCGGTGGCAACGGCGGTATCAAAGCGCGGTTGGCTGATTCGCTCTGCAAAGTGAAGACGGATGCTGAATTGATTGATATTGTGGCAGGCGTGATGCAGCTCTACCGTGAAACAGGCCAATATCTGGAACGTACTTCGGAATGGGTTGAACGGACTGGCCTTGAAGAGATTCAGAAGGCTGTCGTTCACGATATAGATAATCGTAAAGCTTTAATAGAACGGATTGAATTTGCATTGCAACAGGTTGAAGACCCATGGAAAAAGATTATCCATAATGCGGATTCGCGTAAGAACTTATTTGAAGTCGTTACACCGTCTGTTGTGTGAATTTATTCAAATCATGCCTGGAGAAGGGAGCAATCAAGCGAATGATTAAACATGCTGAGTGGCTTATTGTCGGTCACAGTAAGGATTTTCCTAATAGAATTGGACGGACTATCCGGTTGAATGATAAGGAAATCGCAGTATTCCGCACTTCGGAGAACAAGCTTTATGCTGTTGAAAATTCCAACCCGCATCCGAAGGGGGGGCCGCTTACCGAAGCCATCGTATCAGGTCATTACATTTATGACCCGCTGCGTGATTGGAAGATTGATTTGGAGACGGGTCTCGTTCAAGACCCTGATACCGGACAAGTCAAAACCTTCGACATTCAGGAAGACGGAGAAGAAGTGAAAATATCCCTTTAATACAGATAACAAGAGCCCCACAGGACCCAATCCTGTGGGGCTCTTGTTATCTTGGCTCAGGTAATGGTAATACCTGCACTTGCATAACCGATAACGGTGTTAAGAACAGAGGCCCCTGTAGCTGTCGCGGAGAAGACGAGGAGCAGCCGGGTTCCCGCTGTTACCGGTATAGCCAATCCGGTAGTGATACCGCTGGAGAAATTACCCAAGGAGATCGTGTCTGTTAGTGGTGGAGCTAATGTGACGGCAGCTCCGGGAACAGGTGTGAAGGTGTTATTAGGTGTCGGGGAACTAAATAGCTGAGCAGTAATGCTTACGGATGATGCTTCGAGGGTCAAGGCAGCAGTTGTACTGAAATATCCGGCAATGGATGTAATTATGCCATCCCGTGGAACGGAAAAAGCGAAGTTAGTCAGTGGTCCTAGCAGTGTACCTGTTAGGTCTATGGCTCCGCCTACAATGCTGATTCCTGTTGCTGAGCTTCCGAAACCGATTAAACTTGTGCTTCCTGCTAACCCGTCAGCAATGGTTGTCATAGTCGCTGGTCCACCTGAAGCGAATGGGATGATCGCTCCTGAGCCCGTGGCTCCGGTAGGTCCAGCGGGTCTGGCAATGCCATCGG
>NZ_JH601043.1:0-13552 GCF_000245715.1 Paenibacillus sp. Aloe-11
GGTACTTGGACCGCAGGGTCCTGGGAGAGTAGGACGTTGCCAAGCAAAATAAAAAAGCACACCCTTAATGGGTTGTGCTTTTTTATTTTGACCGATTTATTTATCGTTTATACACAAGTTTATCGTGTTCCCGATTAAGAGCTTTACAGCATCCTGGTTGTCCTTTGTAAAGTGGTGTCTTGCAGGTTTCCCTAGAACGACAATATGGCACTATTCGAGAGACACTTAATCTATTTCAACTTGCTCTGTCTGGAGAACACTTAAGGCTTGAAGTTTACGTGTAATTTCCTTTTGCCATTTTTTATCTCCAACTTGTACGGCAAGATTAAGAAGATCCAAATAATCGTCAATATGCAGGGAGGTTTTGCTAAAAACTTCTTTCACTGCGGTCCTGCCTCCTTTGAAGTCTATGTGTATTTATCATTCAATAATGATAATCATTATCAAGATAATGAGCTTAAACATATTATGCCTGTGTTCAAGATAAATTGCAAGTTATGCATAAATAAATTTTAAAACACGTAAATAAGGACTAAAAAAACAACCCCTTCACCTTAGGTCCACACATTGTTCACGCCTTTTATATGGATTACATCATGATAAAAAAAGTGTGCATTGAGTGTCCACGGATAAGGGAACAATTGCGTAATGCTTCAACAAGAGGATGAGACAGATTATGGGCAAACAAAAAAAGTAAGCGCTTGCTATTGTGATGGGAGCGCCTTGGCATTGACACTGACAGTCTGTATTCATGGACGGAGCGCAAGTCCGGAGAATTCAGGTAACCAGGGAGGAGACACCTTAACAAAGGGTGTACCGATGCCTTCCAGAATGTTAATCCTGACCCGAGCCTCCCTTCATATAAAATAATTAATTAGGCCGATATATCACATTTTTACTCATTTTGCCGATAATTAGAATATCATGGTATTAGCTTTTATCGGTTCTCTGCATCCTTCAATTTGATCTGGGTGATGACGGGTGGAGGTCCGGCTCATGCGACGGATACGGCAGTGCATTGGCTACGATTCTTGAAATCATTTTCTTGTCATTTACAATTGTGATAAATTTTGTTTCCAAACGGATCGAAAATAAGGTAAGCTAAAGGAGAAGGGGCTGTTGAACGTCATGAAAGAAAACGGTGGTTTTTTCCCTATTGGCCATATTAATGATTACGCAGCTGTATCCGCTCTTCTGGCTACTAGTCTACTCGTTGAAGATGAATGAAGAAATAGGGAGCGCAAGCTTCATTGCACTCCCTGAAGTGCCCAGTGGGACAACTATCAGGAAGCCTATCAATCAGGGAACTACCTGCGTTATTTAGGAAACAGTGTGCTGTGACCGGGGCTACGATGAAGTTCGTCATTGTATTAAGCTCAATGACTTCTTATGCGATTATACGTTTTCGCTAGCGCTTCGGAGCTGCTGTACTGACCATGTTTTTGACCAGGATGATGATTCCGTTGCAGGCTACACTGCTGCCGTTGATGGTGATGTTTTAAAAATGCCCATGTTCTGAATACGTATTTCTCGCTGATTTTACCCATATCGCTTTCCAGACACCGATTGCGGTCTTCATCCTATCTGGCTTTACGCGGTCTATTCCCCACGAAATTGAAGAATCCGCTCACATTGACGGAGAAAGCATTTATCGCATTTTCCGCAGTGTAATCTTACCTATCTCGATTCCACTCATCATGACGGTGTGTATATTAACTTTCATTAATATCTGGAATGAATGCATTATGGCTTCTAGCTTTATCTCATTCGAAAAGCTCTATACATTGGTTAGCCCGTGTTCTGTGAATTACGATAATATTGGCGCTTTCTTGGTCATGGGAGCTTTACCAGTCATTATTATTTGTTTTGTCTTGTCCAAAAAGTTTACCAAGAGCATGGTAGCGGGAGCAGTTAAAGGATAGTCGGCCAAGGCGAGAGAGCGCACAGAGGAATGCTGCACCGTTTTCAATCCATTCAATACCGTTTATTTGTTCTCTTCCTGTTGAGCATGTCCGGCATTGTACTGGCGGTGAGCCTGTTGTTTTACAACTGTACTACGGTGCAGTTCCATGGTAAGGCCAGTGAACTGGCACGTAAAAATATTTCCCAGATAGCGGGGCTGTTCGAGTAGCTTGCCTGCTGTTAGCTACATCAACGAACGCATGATTACGAATATGTTGGGAGCTACCTATTATTCGCGGGAGGACCTGATCAGCATTCATGTTATCACGGACTCAGGCAAGGTATACAACTACGGTAACCATATATGAATGTCATTGATTACTTATTACACACACGGAATGGTATAAGAAAATTCGAAAGTCAGTGGGCAAAATCGCATGGCTGGGTGTGAATCTTCATTCTGTCATTGATCAGGCGGAAACCAGACCTGTGTTGCGTATGAACGGCAGCTCTATAATCTGGATGAGCACAGGCCGATCGGTAGTAGCAGCAGGTACCGGAGGATGATGTCATTTGCAGATTGGGGTAAGAAGAGAGTTGTAATCGCTTCCAAATTATTGTTTGCAGATTAGTCGGTCTTATTGTGGCCTTCAGCGAGGATTTGAACGTGGAGATGGTGCAAAATCAAAGGTATTTGCTTATTTAGCACCTATATTCATTATTGTGTCCGCGTTAATTCCATCTATCGTCTTCAGAGGAATTTCACCTACGTTCAAACGCGTCATTCGGGAAATGAAGCGGGGAGACGGGAAATTTCCGTCATACAGTAAACAGCGAGTCATATGAAGTAATCACACAGTTAGTCACTTCCTTTAACCATATTGTAAGACAAATTGCAGAACTGATCGAATTGTTTCGTATCACATCAGTCAGTGAAAAAAAACGCAGAGCTGCCATGGGCTACAGATGCAGGTTAGTCCACATTTTCTGTAAGATACGTCAGATATGATTTATTGGATGTTGGCTGGAAAGAGGGGGCCGATGTAAGCCCTCGTGAGAACTGGAGCAGATTGGTCATTGTCTTACCATTATTCAGGCCCGGCTGCAGGGCAGGGTATCTGTAGGTATCAGTATGGATGAGCGGTGGCTGGATATCCGTTTGCCAAAGATGACCTTGCAGCCGTTGATTGAAAATGCAGCGAAGCAAGGGCTGGAGCTGCAGATTGGGGATACAGGTGGCAAGCAGCTCGTTTGAGGGGAGGGGCTTGACAGAGCATTAAGCCTGCACATCATCGACAACGGTGCAGGGATGGAATACGAGCGATGGAAGGTGGTCCAGATAGCATTATTGGTAGAACCCGGCAATCAGTCGGGCAACGAGCAGGCGGGAGGCATCGCTTGCAAAACTTATATTTAAAACTACGGCACATGTTTGGAGAGGAATACGGTCTGCGGATCTCCAATACACCTGAGGCTGGAACGACAGTCACTGTAAGTGTGCCTTTGACACAGAAGGAGGAAAAATAATGAATATTCTGATAGCTGATGATGAAAGTATGATTCGGCAGGGGGTTCGGCGTACGATTAGCCAGGCTCTGCCAACCTGTGTCATTCATCTCGCAGCTTCCACTGAGGAAGCTGCAGGCATCCTGGCGGAGCATCCCGTCGATATTGTATTGACCGATATCCTGATGCCAGGCATGGATGGTCTGGAATTCATGCGAATTTCCAAGCGAAAGCATCCTCATCTACAGTGGGTTGTTCTCTCGGCCCATTCCGACTTCCAATATGCACAAAGAGCAGTGAAGCTGGGTGCCAAAGACTATCTGTTAAAGCCAATCAGCAAAAAGAAGCTGCTGAAATGCATTGAAATGCTGGCGGCTGAAGCGCTTGTTGCATCGCTGCAGGCCAACGAGGGCAGACTTCTCAAATCCAATATGGTCTATTTGCGTGAGACTGTTTTCCAACGCTATGCACTTGGACTGGACACGGGAAAACTGGATATACAGCCCTTTATCGAAAATTATCCGGAATTTCACCTCTTCATGGTTCGCATGGTGCCTGATCATAAGCAGACGCACCTGGAGCATTTTATGATTGAAAATGTACTGTCCGAGCTCATTGAGGCGGGAGGCAACGGCTTTGTCGTCAGTCTCGACCGCCACAGCCTGCTGGGCATTGCACGCCTGCAGGATGAAGCGGAGGCCGCACGGCTGGAGACGCTGCTCAAATCTCATTTGAAACGTTATGTGGAGGTGGCCCCGCAAATTACGCGCTCAGGCGTTCATCATAATTTTGCAGCCATACCTGAAGAGGTAGCAAGGCTAAGCCGGACGACAGAGGAGATTGCAGCCGCAGCGACGGACACTGGTGAATGTCTTCGTAAAGGCATGCATACGGTGGATGTGGCATTGCAATATATTCAGGCTCATTTTACGGAGGAGCTGTCGTTAGAAAAGGTAGCTTCGGTCGTCTTTTTGAACCCGGTCTATTTCAGCCAGTTGTTCAAGCAAAAAACAGGACAAGGCTATAAGGATTATGTCATTTGTTTACGGATGGAGGAGGCGAAACGGCTGCTCGGTGATCCCCATCTGCGGCTGGCTGATATTTCAGAGCGGATCGGCTACCAGGATATGCGGCATTTTACACAAGTATTCCGGCGCAAATGTGGAATGACTCCAACAGAGTATCGACATCAGGGAGTCAGGTAGGACGGGATATACAATCTGATCTGAATAGTGAGTGTCTATGTAATATATGACTGTTCTGTGAGTGGAGCTTCTACTCTGGAGCAGTCTTTTTTGTGTTTCCAGCTCCAGCTTGTAGGTATTCAACTAATTTGCGAGCTGCATTGGACAAATAACGATCCTTGCGCCAGACGACGGCTGGTCGGGTAAAAGGGAAGGGCTCCTTAATAGCTAGTGTACGAAATCTGTCGCCGTACTCTCGTCCCAAGCCAGTGTCCGGAATGATAGTAATGCCCATGCCTGTTGATACAAGTGAGAGAATGGTCGATATTTCAGGACAATCCAGTACTACACGGGGGATAAGATGCTGCTCCTGAAATTTGCGAATCACTGTCTCGTATACCCCAAGCCCTTCCGTTCGGCGTGCCAACAGGAGGTCATAGTTGGCGGCTTCCTGTAACGTGATTTCACCACTCGGATGACGATCAGCCCATTCACACGGAAGTACCACGACAAAAGGAGCCTCCTCTAATTCTAGTGTATGGTACGACTTGTCATCTACCGGAAGTAGGAGCAGGGCCAAATCAACTTTATTTTGATGCAGCAGTTCTTCCAGGTGATGCGTGTCCCCATGCCCTATTTTGATGTACACCCCCGGGTAATCCTGATGAAAGCGACTGAGAGGCCCGGTAATCAGAGACATACAGACCGATGAAGTACCTATGGACAGAGTACCGGTGACATTGCATTCAAATTCACCAATTTCTCTACAGGTGTCTTCCATCTCGGTCAATAATCGCTTGGCGCGGGTGTATAGTGCGTATCCGGCCTCAGTTACCTCCCATTTCTTTCCTTCACGGTAAATCAGCTTTACACCGAGCTCATCCTCCATATTTTTGAGTTGCTGACTTAATGGAGGCTGAGCCATGTTAAGCCTTCGGGCAGCCTTTGTGATTTGTCCTTCTTCGACAATGACGCAAAAGTAGTGCAGATGCTTTATATCCATTTAGGCTACCTCCCATTTCTGAACAACTTCAGCATGAATACTTTTAAAGTATGCATTACATATATTATATATATTTTTCGTGTGTACAGAAGAGGCGTATAATTTTTTACGGAGACGAATTGGATATAATTTCTAAAAGCAGAGCGTTGCCAGAGAACAGAGATCATGGAGTGTAGGAGGGGACACATGAAGAAAATCATTGTAGGAATATCAGGAGCGACGGGGTCGATCTTCGGTATCCGTATACTGAAGCACTTACGAGAGGCTGGGGCCCAGAGCCACCTTGTGTTATCTCCATGGGCTAGTGCGAATATTCCCTATGAGACAGGCTACACGGTAAAGGAAGTGGAGGCGATGGCAGATGTGGTTTACTCGTACAAGGATCAGGCTGCACGTATTTCTAGCGGCTCCTTCCGAATAGACGGTATGATTGTTGCTCCTTGCAGCATGAAGACGCTCGCCTCCATTCGCATTGGAATGGCGGACAACCTGCTCACTCGATCAGCGGATGTGATGCTGAAGGAACGAAGGAAGCTGCTGCTTATGACAAGAGAAACACCATTAAGCAGTATCCACCTGGAAAATATGCTGGAACTGTCACGCATGGGCGTGACGATCCTGCCGCCGATGCCTGCCTTTTATAACCATCCTGCAACGATTGAAGAAATGGTGGATCATATTGTATTTCGCGCATTGGATCAGTTCGACATCGTTACAACCGCAGCCAAACGATGGGATGGAATGAAGCAGACTGAATCCGCACTACACCAAAATTGAAAAATTGAAAAACAAAGGAGAATGAATGATGGCCTATAAAGATTTTCGTGATTTTTTGCATACTCTGGAGAAAGAGGGACAATTGCTCACGATTAGTGATGAAGTAAAGCCGGAGCCGGATATTGCAGCAGCAAACAGAGCATTAAACAACCTTGGAGATAAGACATCGGCTTTATTCTTCAACAATATTTATGGCTATACGGATGCTCGTATTGCAATGAATGTGATGGGCTCTTGGCCCAATCATGCTCTTATGATGGGAATGCCAAAGAACACTCCGCTCAAAGAGCAGTTTTTTGAATTTGCCAGACGCTATGAACAATTTCCGGTACCTGTGAAGCGGGAAGAAACGGCTCCTTTTCATGAAGTGGAGATTACAGAAGATATTAATTTGTTTGATATTTTGCCGTTGTTTCGTTTGAACCAGGGAGACGGGGGCTTTTATCTGGATAAAGCTATTCTGATCTCGCGCGATCTGGATGACCCGGATACGTATGGCAAGCAAAATGTCGGTTTATACCGGATGCAGGTGAAAGGTAAAAACCGCCTGGGCATTCAACCTGTACCTCAGCATGATATAGCGATCCATATCCGTCAGGCTGAGGAACGCGGGGAAAATTTGAAGGTAGCGATTGCCCTGGGATGTGAGCCTGTTATTACGACGGCTGCTTCTACACCGCTGCTATACGATCAATCCGAATATGAGATGGCAGGTGCCATTCAGGGTGAGCCTTACCGTGTGGTTAAAGCCAAGGATGCGGACTTGGATCTGCCTTGGGGAGCCGAGGTCATTCTGGAAGGTGAAGTGTTAGCGGGCGTACGGGAGTATGAAGGTCCATTCGGTGAATTCACAGGTCACTATTCCGGTGGTCGCGCGATGCCAGTCATCCAGATTAATCGTGTATATCATCGTAAGCAGCCCATCTTTGAGCATTTGTACATCGGAATGCCTTGGACGGAAACGGACTATATGATTGGTGTAAATACAAGTGTACCGTTGTTCCAACAGCTCAAGGATGCATTTCCTAATGAAATCGTAGCCGTTAATGCCATGTATACGCATGGGCTGGTCGCTATTATTTCTACGAAGACCCGGTATGGAGGCTTTGCGAAGGCTGTGGGGATGCGTGCGTTAACGACTCCGCATGGATTGGGATATTGCAAGCTGGTCATTGTGGTGGATGAGGATGTCGATCCGTTCAATCTGCCGCAGGTCATGTGGGCTTTATCTACCAAGCTGCATCCGAAGCATGATGCTGTCATAGTTCCAGGCTTATCCGTTTTGCCGCTTGACCCCGGCTCCGATCCGGCAGGTATGACGCACAAAATGATACTAGATGCGACGACACCTGTAGCACCGGATATTAGAGGTCATTACTCGCAGCCGCTTGATTCTCCGCTGGGTGTAGCAGATTGGGAGAAAAAGCTGAGCCAAATGCTTCGTTAAATATGTTTGAAAATAAAGAAAAATTAAAGGAGTGCTGACAGATGCATATTTGTCCCCGTTGTGAGTCCAATCGCTCAGAAGTTGTTTCCAAATCACCGGTTGAAGGTGCCTGGGAGGTTTTGTTGTGTCCTGTATGTATGTTCACATGGCGAACCTCGGAACCAGATAGCATTACCGATCCGGCAAAGTATAAATCAGCGTTCAAAGTCGATCCCCGGGATATTCCGAATGCGATCCACGTACCCCTGATTGCAGAACGGAGACAGGATCGTTCGTAACTGGATGTAAATTGTGGTATTTTGAGTATATGGGCCGAATGTAAAGGGGGTTATACTTAATGCAGATACCAAGGATCGGCAAGGAACTGTTTACGCTGTTGGACGGCAAGACGTTGGAGAACAAGCAGCATGAAGCGATGATGCTGCTGACAATCACGGAGGATCAGTGGCCGCACGTTGCAATGATTAGCGTAGGTGAGATTGTTGCGCTGGACGAGGAAAATTTGCGGCTGGCACTATGGCCGGGGACGACCACGACGGGCAACATGATCCGTACCGGGAAGGCAACGCTTGCGGTGTTCAACGGCGGGAAGGCGCATTATGTACGGCTGTCACTGCAGCATCTGCCGATGCTGCCCGGAGCCAAGCACGTACGTGAGCGATTTGCGGCACAGGTATTCGCAGCCCGAGAAGATTCGGCCCAATATGCAGATATTGTGACAGGTGTTACGGTCCGGCTCAAGGAGCCGGAAGCGGTGCTAAATCGCTGGAAAGAAACGGTGGCAGAGCTGTTAATGTAGAAAAGAAACAGGTTGAGCTTGTTGGTACAGGAGATTGGAGCGCGAGGGAAAGCTTGTTTCTTTTGAAGGAAGAACAGGAGGAATGAATATGTCTCGTTTTGACAAGGTAGACCAGCTATTACAACAATTTGTAGCGAATGGGCCGGCAGGGTGTGGCTGTGCCATTGCACAAAATGGTCAATTGTTGTATGAAGGGTATCACGGATATGCTGATCTGGAGGCTCGAAAACCAATCACTGAGGATACAGTGTATCGCTTGTTTTCCATGACAAAAGTTGTTGTATGTGCGGCTGCACTTATGCTGTACGAACGTGGGCAATTTTTGTTGAATGAGCCTTTATATGAATATTTACCCGAATATCGTGATGCGCATGTATTCAAAACCGCTCCCAACGGATACACCTATGTGGATAAGGCGGAAAACCCCATTTTAATTAAGCATATATTCAATATGAGTGCGGGCCTTCCTTACGCTTCCGAGTCTTCAGATACAGGAAAAGCCATGCAGCAGGTCATTACAGCATTAAAGGAAAAGCAGGGGAAATATGACTTGCGCACAGAAATTAAAGCGCTTTCTGAGGTTCCGCTTGCCTTTGAACCGGGAACACGATGGCTATACGGATATGGACATGATCTTGTTGCAGGTCTTATTGAAGTGATTTCAGGTAAATCATTAGGGCAATTTCTAAAGGATGAAATATTTGATCCGCTTGGCATGAACAATACAGGCTACCGTTATCGTGGAGATATTGCATCACGCATGGCCTCCGTTTATCAACGGACAGACACCGGGAAACTTGAAAAAATAGAGGGTTTTTTGGATGAATATCATCAGCCAGACGCTATATATGAAAGTGGAGGCGCAGGTCTGTATTCGACAGTCAAAGAGTACCTCACATTTTCACAAATGCTGTCGAATGGCGACATGGTAGACGGTGTGAGGCTATTGGGGAGAAAAACGGTTGATTTAATGCGTACAAATCATCTGAATACAGACCAATTATCCGATTTTACGAATTCATATCATACAGGTTATGGTTACGGACTGGGCGTACGCACGCTAATGGATAAAGCGGCCGGGCATGCAAACAGCTCTATTGGAGAATTTGGCTGGTCGGGAGCAGCGGGCACTTGGGTTTCTATAGATCCGAGCGAGCAGTTCTCGGTCGTTTATATGCATCAGCTTCATCCCAATATGGAGGAATACCACCATTTGAGAGTTCGTGCAGCAGCCTACAGCTGTTTGTAAAAGTGAGATTATACTTAACGGTTTGACCTTTGTCAGTGCCAATTCTAGTTAATAAGGACCAAATTTTCTTTAAAGCCTAAACTATTCTTTTCCATATGTCGACATTAAACGTAGGTATAAGGATTTTGCGGAATCCTTCATTTTAAGTTTTGAAATGGGAGGGAATTAGATTTTGAAGAATAGGTGGTCTGGTTTTCTGGCGTTGGTCATCCTGATCTCAAGTTTTACATCATATGCAGGGTTTGCACACGCGGCTGATCTGGTGCTTTCCAAGATTGTCCTTTCCTCTAACGAGGTAACTGTGCAACAGGGAGATACGGCTGCGTTGACGGCTACGGCTGTTTATACGGATGGGACGACTTCCAATGTAACCGTAAGTACGGAATGGAAAAGTGATAATACAGCTATTGCTACAGTATATAACGGCACAGTTTCAGGCAAGGGCGAAGGGGAAGCGACTGTGGTTGCGACCTATAAAGATAAGATACAGTCGGTGCAGGTACATGTAACGAAAAAGGTTAAGGCACTGACATCCAGTGCACAAAGCCTGAGCTTGCGTTCAAACGGCACAGGGCAGATTGATCTGACAGCGACTTACAGTGATAATACAACAGCTCAGGTTTCGGGTGATGCTACCTGGACCTCGGATAACCAGAAGGTAGCAACCGTAGTTAACGGATTGGTTACTGCTCAGGGAGCAGGGACAGCCAACATTAAGGCCGTATATGGTCAACAGACCGTAACGATTGCCGTGCAGGTGGAACAGGTTAAGCGTTTGGATGTCAGTCCATCAGAGGTTTCCCTTTTGTTGAAGGATACGGAGAAGGTTAAGCTGACAGCGACGTTTCCGGATGGAACGGTTCAGGACGTTACAGAGTCTGCCGAGTGGAGCTCCAGTAATGCAGCCGTGGCAGATGTGCTGAAAGGGGTTATTACCGGCTACAGCGCGGGCAAGGCGACGATTACAGGTAAATATGGTACCATGACCGCTACAATCTCAGTGGATGTGGACCAAACGAATAAGCTGAAAGCCAGCGAATCCGATATTTTCCTCCGTTTGGATGAATCCAAGAAAATTCAGGTTTCTGCTGTTTACCCGGACGGGACGGTAACAGATATCACGGATAAAGCTACCTGGACATCAAGCGACGAGAAAATCGCGACGGTGAATAAAGGAACGATTATGGCCATTGGAGCCGGTTCAGCTACAGTGACCGCCAAATATGGTGATAAGACCGTTTCCATCAAGACAGACGTCGAAACTTCCAGATATCTGGATTTGAGTGAGGACAAGCTGAGTCTGAATGCCAAGGAATCCAAAAAGCTCAAGCTGACCGCTACGTACGTAACAGGCGCGGAAGAGGATGTTACAAGCAAAGCAGAGTGGAAGTCCAGCAATGAGGATATTGCATTTGTCAGCAAGGGCGAAGTAACAGGCTATAAAACGGGTGAGGCAACGATCACAGCTTCTTATGGCGGTAAAACAGTCACAGCGACAGTATCCGTGAATGTGCCTGGTGATCTGGCTTTGTCCTCCAAAACAGCAACAATTGATATTAATGAGGACTATACGGCAACGTTGACCGCTACTTATGCCGATGGGCGTAAGGAAGATGTGACACAAGATGCGGAATGGACTTCAAGTGCGGAAGACATTGCTTCCGTATCCAAAGGAACGATTACAGGGAAATCATCCGGTAAAGCGGTTATTACAGCAACCTACAATGGCAAAAAACTGACGATCAACGTACAAGTGGGCTTGGTAGACCGGTTGGAAACCGACTCACGTGTAATTGCGCTCGGTGCCCAGGAAACGAAGCAGCTGAAGGTAACAGGCGTCAAAAGTGGCGGTACAAAAACAGATGTAACCAAGGATGCCACCTGGACTACCAGCAATGTGAAGGTGGTCGAGGTTAGCGAGGGCTTGATCAAAGCGAATGGCAGCGGCAAGGCAACCGTTACAGCTTCCTATGGTAAGCAAACCATTACGTTTACAGTGGAAGTGGACGTAGCACAAAGGATTGAAGCAGATGCGGTCTCGTTATCACTCAAATCCGGTGATCAAAAAACCATCGCGATTGTTGTTAAATCCAGTGATGGCAAAGAAAAGGATGTTACAACTCAAGCTGAATGGAAAACATCCAATTACAAAGTAGCTACAGTTAAAAAAGGCCAGGTTACCGCGGTCAGCTATGGTAAAGCTAACATTCAGGCGAAGTTCGGCGGAAAGGTGATCAGCGTACCTGTGGATGTAGATACACTTAAATATTTGCAAACGGACGAAGTCGCCTTGAATTTGAAGGCTGGGCAGATAGCTAAAGTGACAGCTACAGCCACGTACAAGGATGAGTCGGAAAAGGATGTGTCCAAACCGGCTGTCTGGTCCTCGTCCAGAATTATTGTCGCCACCGTCAAAGACGGCAATATTAAGGCGCAGGGCAAGGGGAAGGCCGTGATCACGGTCAAATATGCAGGCAAAATGACGAAGGTACAGGTGACCGTTCAGTAAGAACAAAGGGGTGTCCCAAAAGCCATGAAAATGGCTGTGGGACACCCCTTTTTATATTAGAGAAGCGGTGAAAACTACGACTTGTTCTTCTTGGTCGATGCGTTGCGTGTGAGCGACTCGGTCAAACGCTTGCCGGTTGGCGTCTGGGCCAAGCCGCCTTTGGCGGTCTCGCGGTGCTTTGAAGGCATGGCGCTGCCGACCTCAAGCATCACGTCAATGACTTCGTCAGACGGGATGGCGCTGCGCACACCTGCCAAGGCCATGTCCGCTGCGGCAAGCGCGGTGACAGCTCCCAGCCCGTTGCGCACGATGCACGGAATCTCCACGAGTCCGGCGACGGGGTCGCAAATCAGGCCGAGCGTGTTCTTAAGTGCGAGGCCTACGGCGTGAAGGGCCTGTTCAGGCGTACCGCCGCGCAGCTCGACCATAGCGCCGGCGGCCATTCCGATGGCTGAGCCAATCTCAGCCTGGCAGCCTCCCTCCGCGCCGGAAATGAAGGAGTTGTTGGCGATCACGTAGCCGATTGCTCCAGCGGCGAACAGGCCGTGCACCATATGCTTGTCATCCCAGCCGAATCGCTCCTGTGCACTGATAAACACACCGGGGATGACTCCGCATGAGCCAGCAGTGGGCGTGGCGACAATGCGACCCATAGACGCATTAACCTCCGATACGGACAGGGCATACGCCATGGCGAGCGCTGAGGCATCGCCGGAGCAGGTTTCGCCTGCCCGCAAATATTCGGCCAGACGCTTGCCGTCGCCGCCCGTCAATCCGCTGCGGGATACAGTATCTTGCGTCTGACCGCGATGAACGGCTTCCTTCATCACTTGATAATAATCAGACATTTGGCGGAAGATTTCTTCCTCAGGAGTGTTCGTCTCCTGTGCCTGCTCTTGAATCATCAGACGGCCAATCGTGGTGGATTCCTCAGCACATAAAGCACTGATTTCATGCAAATGGGTAAATCGCATCAGATTCAGCTCCTTTTTTCAAATGAATCATTTTAATTTCGTACATATGTGGTAAGGACCGCAGCTTCGCGATTAATTCAGGCGTAGCAGGACTGTCCATTTCGATGGCAGTAAGTGCTTCACCATCCCGGCCTTTGCGATCCACGTGCATATAGGCAATGTTAATATCAGCCGCGCCGAGCGCTGTAGTCACCGTGCCCAA
>NZ_JH601043.1:13774-15607 GCF_000245715.1 Paenibacillus sp. Aloe-11
GCCCATTGCTCGGCATCGGGAATGCGGCTGTCGTCCGTATCATAATTGAGCAGCCCTGCGATGAGCGCCAGATCTGTGCCATGTCCTTTGTAAGTATCGGCAAATGAGCCGTACAGTGTCATGCGGGCACGGTCGGGTTGTGCGCCGAGCCAGTGCCGGGCAACGCGTGCGAGCCGCACCGCGCCTGCGGTATGTGAGCTGGAAGGTCCGGTCATGGCCGGGCCGATAATGGAAAATACATCTTTGAAACGCATGGTGTGGCCCCCTGTATGTTTTAGTACCATAATATATGGTATTGCCGCGTCTTTGCGCGTATATGACGGTTCCCAATGGTGACGCGCGATGTGAGCACAAAAAAGGACAGGATAAGGAAGTTTCCCTTATCTCTGTCCTCGTTACCTGAGAGTTTCGTGCGGTGTCATTACCGCCTTACCCCTTGGGTGGCTTGCGCTCTCTCCAGAGTTGCGTCAGATGACGATACATGGACCTGAGAGATTATCCGTCAGCCGGGTGCTGGCGTCTTGCTCCTTCGGTGCCTCCAGGCTATAGGCTTCCTGGACGGACTCTCCCGTCATCTTCATTCGCGTATACCGTTCTACAACTATTTCTTAGAGTAATATATGCCGTGTCCGCTGTCAATCACAGAGGATAATTTTTACATAAACTAACGCATTCTCCGTAGAAAAAATTAAATTTTACATAATTATGGATGAAAACAGGAAGGAATTAGAAGGTTGATAGCTAATCTGATAGAGGACAATACCATTTATGGATAATAGGAGGGATATTAACGTATGGCAAAAGGCTTGCGCTTCACAGGTTCACGCTTGAAAGGAATGCTGCATCTAGCAGCGATTGTATCACTGCTGATCGGAATTTTCGTTCCATTCGGTCAAGTTAATGCCGAGGGAGTATTAACGGTGGCAGAAGCACTCCAGCGTCAAAGCAGCGGGGGTACGGTGACGGTAGAGGGCTACGTCGTTGGACACGCGACCGGATCCAAAACGGCTAACTTTTCCAGTCCATTTGCGAATGATTTTAACGTATTGATTGCTGATCAAGCCAATGAACGCAATACGTCTAATCTATTGGATGTACAGCTTACATCAGCGTACAGAGGGCAATTTGGACTTTCAGGCCACCCTGAGCTGATCGGCAGCAAAATCCGCGTGACGGGTACGCTTGGCGCCTACAACAATTTTGGCGGAGTGAAAAGCCCAAGCGCTGTGGAACTGGTGAGCGGAAGCGAGCCGGGAAACCCTGGTGAACCGGGCGAGCCTGATCCTGGCACTCCGGGTCAACCGGGTACTACATTGCCGGATGGAAAAGGCAAAAAGGTGCTGTTCGATAATACGCACGCACAGACAGCTGGAGCCGCGGATTGGGTCATTGATGGCGCCTTCTCCGATTTTGCAGGCGGGCTGCGCAAGGCAGGCTTTACGGTGGAACAATTGAACCGCAGCATTCCTTTTACCTATGGAGAGCAGGCCATAACGTATGACAAGCTTCGCCCATATGATGTGTTCATCATCGGTGAAGCCAATGTTGCCTTTAAGGCATCCGAGCAGGCTGCTTTGCTGCAATATGTGAAGAACGGAGGCAGCGTATTCTTCATCTCCGATCACTATAACGCAGACCGCAACAAAAACCGTTGGGATTCTTCCGAGGTTATGAACGGCTACCGTCGCGGGGCCTATTCCAACCCGGCTAAAGGCATGACGGCAGAAGAAGCTGCATCACCAGCAATGCAGGGATTAACCAGCTCCGACTGGCTGGCGACGAACTTTGGCGTTCGTTTCCGTTACAATGCGCTTGGTGACGTGAACGCTACCG
>NZ_JH601043.1:15632-16018 GCF_000245715.1 Paenibacillus sp. Aloe-11
GGTATAACCAAGGGTGTACGCTCGATTGCGATGCATGCCGGATCTACGCTGGCTATTATTGACCCCACCAAGGCTAAAGGGATTGCTTATATCCCCACAGGCACGAAAAAATGGGGCAATGCTGTAGACCAGGGTGTCTATAACGGCGGAGGCCGTGCTGAAGGACCTTTTGCCGCTATCTCCAAGGTAGGGCAGGGCAAGGCGGCATTCATCGGAGATTCTTCGCCTGTCGAGGACGCCACGCCGAAATATGTGCGTGAGGAAAACGGACAGTCGAAGAAGACGTATGATGGTTTCAAGGAAGTGGACGATGCGACCTTCCTGGTGCAAACCGTCCAATGGCTTGCATGGAAGCAGGACTACACGAAGCTGTCCGATGTGGCAGG
>NZ_JH601043.1:16070-27139 GCF_000245715.1 Paenibacillus sp. Aloe-11
CTACAGAACCGCAGCCTGAGCCTTGGTCTGCTCCGGCAGCAGGCTACAAATGGTATGATCCAAGAACGTACAAGCCCGGCTCCTATGGAGCGGCTTCATAACCAGCGAAGAGCACGCGAGGCTCTAGCTAATCCAAGCCAACCGCTTGATCCCTTGGGGATTAAGCGGTTTTTTTCTTAACAAAAATTTAACCTGCGGTTGGTTATAATATTACATTTTGTTCCAGAAAGGTCGCGCTGCTGCTGAATCATTGGTTTTTTCAATGATGTTCATAGCATAACCATAATTGGTATATCCATATACGTGCCATAACCCCACAGCCCGAGTCCCTTGCAGCAGTTCTGGACCATTCACACTTTTGTATTATACCTATTGTACGGGGAGCTCCTCAGGGTCAGGTTGAGCTGATTTATCGCTCTGATCGTTACCTGGGAGAAGCAGTGAAGCGATTGAATTGAAAAGATACAGTCCGGGCTGATACAGGGTTCAAACTGGCGGCAGCCCTGATGAATGCCAATAGGCTTTAATGTGTCCGAACCTCCAGCCTGCGTGCAATCAGCGACATACTGTAATTGACAGTAAAGTACAGGAAGGCGGCGAACAGCAGAGCCGGAATGACGAAGGATTGATTTTGACCGCCGACAATCTGGATGTTATGCGTCAGCTCCGGCAAACTGATTATGACAGCCAGTGAGGTATCCTTGAATAGGGAAATAAACTGGCTGACAATGGGTGGAACCATGCGGCGAAGCGCTTGGGGCAGGATGATATGCCATAAGGTGCTGGAATAGCTCAGCCCGGAGGAACGTGCGGCTTCCACCTGTCCTTTATGAACCGAATTGAGGCCGCTGCGTACAATCTCTGCGATCATGGCCCCCTCGAAGATCGACAGTCCCGTAATGGCTGCCCACTTGAGAGAAATGGAAAAACCGATGGATGGCAATACCATGCCGATGAAGAAAATAATGAGCAATAATGGAAGATTGCGAATGAGATCAATGATAAAGGCTGCAACCTGTGAAATGACAGGTAAGCGCGTAAAGCGCAGGATGCCGAATACAATACCGAGAGCAAAGCTGAACACGATAGAGTAAATGGCGACCTCCAGCGTTAGCAGGAAGCCCTCCAGTATAAAGCGCACATTAGGCCATACAAACAATCCGCTGAAATCCATGCAGGCTTCCCTCCTTAGGATGTTTTGGACAGACGTCGCTCCATGTACAGTACAAGAAAGCTGAGCGGAACCGTTAGTGTAAGGTACAACAACGCCGTGATGGCGTAGACTGTGATGGGCAAGAAAGTGTCCGAGTTAATCAGATCCGAGTAATACATCAGGTCCAGTCCGGCTACAATGGCCAGTACGGAAGAGTTTTTGACCAGATTGATGAATTGGTTGCCAATCGCAGGCAGTACGACTTTGATGGCTTGCGGCAAAATAATGCTGATCATCGTCTGGTTGTAGTTCAGCCCGGAGGACCTTGCCGCTTCAAATTGACCCTTGGGAACAGCTTGGATACCGGCACGTATGGCTTCCGCAATAAAGGAGGCTGTGTACACGGTCAATCCAAGTGTTCCAGATACAAATCCGTCCAAAGGGATGCCCAAAGTGGGAAGCCCGAGATAAAAAAACAGCACCACGATGAGCAGCGGGATATTACGAATAACCTCTACATAGACGGTGCCGATCCAGTTAAGCCATTTAAAAGGCGCAATTCGAAGGATGGCGATGACAGCTCCCAGAACAAAGCTGCCAATCAAGGCAATCACGCTGGCTTGGACGGTATGAAGCAAGCCTTCTCTGAAACGGTCGCCATGATCGAAAAGTACGTTGATATCAAAAGTAAGCATCTGCGCATTTACCTCCTTATCCAAAAGCTATGGGGTATCCGGGGGTGGATGAAATTGTCCTCCTGGTGTGGTGTACAGCAGAAAGAAAGGAAGGAGCACGCAACCTGCGGCTCCTTCACAAGAGTATTATTCGGGTTTAACCCCAAGCCATTGCTCGTGGAGCTTATCGTATTCACCGCTGCTTTTTAATTCCTTGAGCGTATCATTAATGGCTTGCAGCAGTTCAGGCTGTCCCTTCTTCACTGCAATGCCGTAAGGTTCCTCTGTGAAGTTCCCGCCTACAAGCGTATAATTCGGGTCTTGCTGCTGCATACCGAGCAGAATGGAGTTATCGGTGGTCAACGCCTCCCCTTTGCCTGCCTTGAGGGCGTTGAAAGCATCCTGATAGTTTTCGAACTCCAATATCGTTGCTTTAGGTGCTTTTTCGCGGATATTTTTGGCGGAGGTAGAGCCTTTAACGGCGAGTACCTTGGTATCAGGGGTCAGAGACTCCAGTCCGGTGATGGGGCTTCCTTTTTTCACGAGCAGAGATTGCCCGGCGTTAAAATAGACGTCGCTGAAATCGACCTGCTTTTTACGTTCATCGGAAATGGTCATGGTTGCGATAATAGCGTCGATGTCCCCGTTTTGCAGCAAGGTGATGCGTGTTTTGGACGTGACTTCCTTTAATTCAAGCTTGGTTTCATCGCCCAGAATATGTTTGGCTACAGCCTTGGCGATGTCGATATCAAAGCCTTCTACTTTCCCGCTGGCCGGGTCTTTCAGACCGAACAGCTTGGTATCGTATTTTACACCCACGACCAGCTTGCCGCGCTGTTTGATTGCTTCCAGCCCGTTGGCCGCTGCCGTCTCATTCCCCGGCGTTGCCGCTTCTTGCTTGCCTCCACAGCCTGCCAAGATGAGCAGACAGGATACGGCTACCAGTACCAAAGCACTCCATTGAAATCCTTTTCTCATTAGAACGATCCCCTTTCGATTTACGCCACATTGGTAGTCTGTTTAATGATGAATCAAACGGCTCAGGAACAGGCGAGCCCGTTCTTCACCCGGATTCTGAAAAAATTCGGCAGGCTGACTGTCTTCCAAAATCTGTCCTTTGTCCATAAAAATCACGCGATCCGCCACTTCGCGGGCAAAGCCCATTTCATGCGTGACGATGACCATTGTGATACCCTGATGGGCGAGCGAGCGCATGACATCCAGTACCTCCCCGATGGTTTCGGGATCAAGAGCTGAAGTAGGCTCGTCGAACAGCATAATTTTTGGATTCATTGCGAGCCCGCGGGCGATTGCAACCCGCTGCTGCTGCCCACCGGACAATTGAGCGGGATAGCTCTGTGCCTTTTCCTCAATGCCGACACGTTTCAGATAGGTGATAGCTGTTTGGGTAGCTTCTTCCCTGGAGATACCCAGCACCTTCATGGGTGCAAGTACAATGTTCTCAATCACCTTTTTGTGGGGATACAGATTGAAATGCTGGAACACCATCCCGATATTGCGGCGGAAGGCGTTGATATCAATCTTTTTGTCATGTACAGGTATTTCGTTGACGATCAGTTCCCCATCCGATATCGTCTCCAGACGATTGATGCAGCGAAGCAGGGTGCTTTTACCTGAGCCGGAGGGGCCGATGATCACGACCACCTCGCCCTCCTTAATCTGAAGATTGATGTTTTTGAGTACATGGAAGTGACCGTAATGTTTGTTTACATTGCGAAACTGGATCAGAGAGCTCACCCCTTTTAGGCTTGGATACTTAGCTTGGTAGACGTACTGACATGATCAAGCTCTATTAAATGTTCAAAATTTCCTCTCATGATACTATAAGTTTACAATAAAAAACAAGATTTTATGTCATAAAAGTTTACGTTAATTATCTATTGGTATACTTCGTTACTAGTTTATATGATGAAATCGAGTGAATATTCACAATTTAATGTTATTAAATTTGACATAAAATAATGATGTTCGACATGCGAAGGGAGAAACGTGACAAAAGCAACGCTATGTTTTACAGTAGGGAGGAAGGAATTTAGGGTAAAGGAAGGTTAGTACAATGACGAAAGCTATTTCACCGCTTGTAACGGCATTGGGCATGGAGCCCCATCCGGAAGGCGGTTGGTACAAAGAGATGTGGAAGGCTCATTTTCAAATTCCAAAACCCGTGCTGCCGGATATATACTCCGGTCCGCGCTTTGCAGCTTCGTCGACTTATTTCTTGCTGCATCCGGGCGAGTTCTCTGAGTGGCATGTTGTGCATTCAGATGAGCTGTGGCTTTATCATAGCGGGAGTCCTGTGGAGTTGAAGCTGGGTGGAAGCGGAGAAGAGCCCGGTGAAGAAACTGTCATTATCGTCGGTCCCGACGTGGAAGCCGGACAGCATCCGCAAGCGCTGGTACCAGGTACGGTATGGCAAACGGCGCGGCCGCTTGGAGATGAGCCTGTACTGGTAACCTGTGTTGTTGCACCGGGATTCCACTTCGATGATTTCAAGCTGATTGCCAAAAATAAAACTGAATCTTGATGTGCATATTGGGCGGGTGTATTGCTGTATCTCAACAGGAATCACCCGCCTGATTTATTTTTATTCGCAGGTTGAGGCATTCATGAACTTAGGTATTCATGAAGTTGCCTTAAATTCAGGTGCTTAGTTTAGCCTGAACAATGAGACGATGAGTGGGGGCTACAAGAGGGTTGCATGTAATCAGGGTGAGCAGCTTTTGCTTTTTGAAGCTCTTCAGAACAGACACGTCCGTAGGATCGACCACCTTAATGCTATAGACTTGATACACATATTGCTCCCCTTGAGTGTTAACAACGATCTCATCCCCGAGCTTCATTTCATTCAGCCGATTGAATAACCGCCCGGGAGTACGAGCCCGATGAGCAGCAATCGCGGCATTTCCCACCTGTCCCAGTGTCCCCGTTTCCGCCATATGTACAGCCGCATGCTTCATGTTTTGTCGAGTTGCGCCTTCCAGTACAGGCAGCTTCAAGTGAATACGGCTTATGCTAATGGTAGCTATCGGAGTTTGTTCATCGGCATTTGCGACGGGAGCAGAGGCCGGGGAAATGCTATGCCGTGCTTCGCTGATCGAAGCTTCCGTAAACCGAGTAGACAATCGAGTATAGCTATCCGCAAGCTGGGGATTTAATGCCGCTTCTTTTTTTTCGGGTGGAAGCTCTGCTGCCTTTAATAATAGCTCATGCTGTTCTCGATCCTCATTCCATTCCGTGGCTTTAGGAAACAAGACCAAGAGTATGCCCAAGAAGATAAACGCGTAGGAAAGTTTGCGCAGCCTCAGCAAGTTCGCCCCCCCTAAGCAATGTGCAGATATGCAATATTTGTGAAATAACACCCCATTTCCCGGCTCACTCCAACGGAAATGGAATGAGCCGAAAATTGGGGCAGATCATCACTTTTATTTTTTGTTTGTCTTTCTGAATTTTAAAAATACACCCCACAGAATCATGGCTATACCCGTCAAATAGAACGGAGCGGGGCTGCTTTCTCCCGTTTGAGGTAGTTGGTGTACCTCAGGTGTATCCTCTGGATCTTCCGGCTGTTTCCCCGGAACTTTGGGGTGAGCCTTAGGTCTGGGATCGTCTTTCGTCGCTGTAGGAGTCGGCGGAGGCGATGGATCTTGCTGTGGCAAGACGACTGGTGGCACGGGCAGAGTCTTGGGTTTATCCTGATCCACTGGCGGCGGTACAGGTGCAGGCTCCTCCTGTGGAGGGACTATGTCCTTCGGAAGCTCGGGCTGTGACGGAGGAACGTTTATTGACGGCGTATCTGGTATTTCCGGATCATCGTCATGTTTTTTACCTGGGCCTCCCGGATGGGTAGGCGTTCCCGGTTCTGTAGGTTTTGTGGGTTCTGTCGGAGTTCCGGGATCTACTGGCGGGTCAGGCTCGTTTTTCTTTTCTTTTTTATTGGTGATGACAATCTGCTTCATACTGGAGCTTTGCTGGAGTGTGCCGTCTATTCTAATCTCAAGCTTGCTCCTGGTTATTTTATAGCCCTCCGGTGCTGCCAGCTCTTCCAGGATGTAATCATCATGCAGCAAGGAGGAAAAGACAATTTTGCCGTCCGCATTGGTGGTCTGAATGAGCGGTGCTCTTTTTTGGGCCTTATCGTAGAGTGCAAACCGCGCTCCTGGTAGTACCTTGTCAGGTCTATCCTGATCCACCTTGGTCAGCTCAAGGCTTTCGGTTATGCCCCCGCCGGAACCGGAGCCGGAAGACGTACGCACGATAATTTCCTGACTAGTCTCCCGCAGCTCTGTCGTCAGGCGATCTCCTTCAAAGGAAACCTTGTTGCTCACCTTGGCTTTGTCCTCAGCGTTAATGAATGATTGATATTCAAGGATAAAAGCAGAGGAAATATCCTTGGCGAAAGCAAGCTCAAAAGTTTGCTGACCTGGGGCGTCGGTCTTGATAAACAGCTTGTAATCTTGATCTCTGATCAACTCGGTGCCCTTGGCGGTATTTCCGTTGGCGGCAATGGTTGTAGCGTATACGTGAAAAGAATCCTCGATTAGTATCTGATTGCTGCTGGGCTGATCTATAATTTTGACGTTGGACACATGTGACTGTCCTTCATTGATACGGATGCTCCAGTCGATCTTGTTTCCATTTTGTGTTCCCGCTTTAGATACATATTCCCCGCCATGAGGGATCGTGACTTGGGCTGCCCATTCTGAGACCGTTTTTTCTCCATCCAGCAGCAGGGCTTTATTGCGGATTTCCTTTTCGATCAATTCCCCTTCCAGTGAAGTTTGAAAGGTAATCCAGTAGGGGGTCTGCATCTTATTTTTGAATTGGATACGTAATTCTTGACCATTTTGCTCTGAGGGAGGGATGATGGTGTATTGATCTGCCGGGATTTCAGCTCCTTTTTGTACGCCATCCCACCATCCTAGCAAGGTCATATCGTATATTTTTATGGAGCCGGGCACTAGCTTCTGGCCTTGCAGCAAGGGATCTCTCACTTCGGCATGGTTCAGGGCCTTGCGATTGTAGTTGGCTTTAATGTCCCATGTAATGAGCTTGGAGTTTGCATTATAGCTTCCTTGCTTGGCCCCGTTCCGTTGTGTCATAAAGTCTGGCCAGATCGGGCATTCTACTTCGTACGATGAGGTGTCCCCGTTTTCATACTGATACTCTATAGTGGATCTATTGCGAAACTCAGGCTTACTCGTATCCGTTTTCCAGTCATTATTATAGGTGGTTGAATATTTAATCGTGTATGCTTGCTGAATAGTTTTATGAAAAATGAGCGTAAAACCTTGCTTGTAATCCTGTGATAGCGGAACCAGTTCATAATCTGTGGGCGCGTGCAGCTCTGTTGTTCTGTCAACGCTTTGAATTTTCAGCGTGTTCGGCAGCAAGGCCAGGCCGCCGTTAGGAAATACATCTCGAATGACAATATTTTTCATGGTGTATAGATCGGTATTCATGGTAATCACCCAAGGTATGATTTTGGTGTTGTAGTTGGGTGTGTCATACGCTTTAGTCATGACTCCGCTTGTGATTTCCGTCGATACGCTCTTTTCGGTTCCATCGGAGGTTATGATGTTTGTGATTTTTTCATTTTCATAGACACGGCCCCTGGCTTGGGTCTGATATCGGATCGTATAGGCTGAATCTACGTCAAAGTTGAATTGAAGCTTGAAGCCGTTTCGGTCAGGATAGTCGACAGGGATGACGGTGTACGCCCAAGCAGGTAGCTCCTCCAAGGTGTTACCCTTAAATACCTTCAGTGAGCCTGGCAGCAATTTTTGAGTTTTGTTGAAATGATCAATCAAGAGAGCTTGGGACTCGGGGATTTTTTTCTCACCGAAATTATATTTTATGGCCCACGAGAGTGTTTGTGTGGCATGATCATATTTTTCAACCTTTTTGGACAAAAATTCACCACGCTCCACCTGAACAGTGGCGGTAGCAGAAACGTTCTCTATCGTATCTCCTGAAAGAGTCGCTGTGTTGGAGAAACGAGATTCGTCGCCCATAATGCGGGTGGAGTATTGAATCTGATAGGCAGTACTAATGCTCTCGTCTTGAAAGCGAATCACCAATCCTGTCCCGGCCTGATCCGTTTCAATGGCATATTTACTCGTGTTCACAGGATCTCGAACGACGGTGGAGCCGTCGATATTGACTTGCAGATGATAGAGTTGAACAGAGTCTTTGATGAGCTCCAGCCCTGAAGGAGTGGGATCCGTGATGAGGGCATGCTTTACGGTGTTTAGCTGCTTGTTCACATCAATGGTCCAGTCAATCCGATTGGTGCCGTCGGGTTTCCCTTGTTTGCTCAGGGTTGGCCCTGACTGGGGTTTGACATTCACGATGACCGTTTGGACCCCGCCTTTAATCGGAATCGCAATGATGATCTCGGTGCTGCCTTTTACCGTTTCCTTGGTGAATTCGGTTTTGATTTGCAGCTTGCCGCTGACATTGGAGTGATTCTCTACATATTGGTTAAAGGTCATGATAACCTTGCCCTGACGATCTACGGTGAAGCTGCCTACGGTTCCGTCGGTGGTTACCAATGGAGATGAGATATCCGTGTAGATGACAAACTGTTCCGGTAATTGGAAGGTGAAGGTGTCTCCAGCTTTGTAGGTATTGTCGGGAAGTTCCCATTCATACCCCAGTTGGATGGCTGATCCGATATCCAGTTGACTGCCGGGGTTATATACCGCGTCAATGACTCGCCCCGCTTCATCCGTCAGGATCAGCTTGGTTAGTATGCTCTGTGGAGCCGTTGCAGCATGAGGTTCAGCGTTTGCTGCTGCCTGAACGATAGGGCTCGTGTCGGAAGGAGCCTCCATGGCAGGTTCAGGATTTGGGACGCCGTATACTGCATCCGTAATGGGTTGTGTGGGATCGACAACAGCACTTTGCGGCAGTTCGGGGGCTGGAGTATCTGCGTAAGCCAGCGTTGCACTGAAAAAACTTTGGATAATGAGCAATAAGGCAATGATCATAACATTTATTTTTGTTCCCATGCTCCAAGTCATTCTCCTATTCATTGTAATATGGCAATGCTTCCGAGATTAGTATATTCAGCATGCTAGGTTGGCATGACTATCCCAACAGAAAAAAGCCCTGATCTTAGCGATCAGGGCTTTTCTTCGAGAGAGGCATAGTATTTTGTTGTAGATTTATGTAAAAAAGACATAATAAAAAGCTCGTTCATTTCGGTGGCTGGCTACCATCCGCTGGAGGAAGGCCCTATAGCTTTGCGTCACTGCCTTTCGACAGTTTTGCCATTATCGTGAATAGCTTGTACGTCTATCGTCTATCAAACTGAATTTATGTGACCTCTCTTTATAGCTTGGAACGGTTTCCCCATTTTTTACGGAAGGAATGAGGAGTTTCTCCTACATGTTCCTTGAACAGATTAATAAAATGGCTCGTATTGGGAATCCCTACGTATCTCGCAATATCTACAATGGACATGCCACTGGTTTTAAGCCAGGTTTGGGCAGCGGTGATGCGGACATTAATGAGATAATCAATAGGTGAGAATCCAATTTGCTTTTTGAAATTTTTAGCCAAATTAAACTTGTTTAATCCGAACATGTCTGCCAGCGAGTCCAACGTAATACGTTCATTGTAGGACTCATCCAAATATTGCTGCACCCGACGTACTTCGCTGAGCGTTTCTGCATTCACATGCGGACGATCGTAGGGATGCTGCAAAATGCATGTCAGTATTTCGGCAATGAGTCTGGACGTTAGCAGTTCGGCGGAAAGGCTTCTGTCAGACTGCCCGCAAATCAGAGCATGCAGCTTGTCCAATATAGCATATGGATTGTGCATGGATAATACGGGTTTATTATACTTGGTAAATTGTTCGTAAAAATTTTCGATCAGGTTGCCATACAGGTATAAACTAATAAACTCCCAGGATTCATGGCCGGAGGTGCTGTATTGCACATATTCCTTGCAATTAATGAAAAACAAATCATACGGATTTAGAATATACTTCTTGTCCCGGTACAGTAATTCTCCCTTACCAGACAACGTAAAAACAAGCAAAAAGGAGGTAAGTTCTTTCCTTTCCATCGTAAAACCAGATGATTTTTGGAAGTAGCCTATTTCCTGGATATATAAAAGGGATTGCTTGGCAAAAGCGGAGGGAGTGCGTACAATTACGACCGGATCGCCGTTCCAGAGGCCTTTGTTGTTTTTTTGGTCTGTTGTCATATCCAATTCCTTTACAAAGAAGCAATTTTATCAAGCTTATCATAGTTTGATTTATCAATATATAATGGCTGATTAAACATGATTTCCTATTTATAAAATTTTATTTTATCACATCGAATATGTCCATATAGTAAAATAGCAAATTATGTGTGTGAGCTTTGTAAAAGTCGAATAATGTTGAAAGAATCTGGGGATATCATGGATCAAATCCTTTCTGAGGCTAAATACCGGAATGATGCTAAAAAAGGTATCTTATGCCCATTCAACTTTCCTGTTCACTTCTCCTTTCGTTTTAAGAAATTTGGGACTTTGTTCTACCAAAATGGTTCGTAAGTCTTATTATTGAAAATAAGATTTTGGTCCCAGTGTTGTGATGTTGTTCACAAACATGAATGTAAAAAAGAGGATATATGTATAAAAAATTACGCAAAAAATCAGATCATTTAAGGCGCGCCTCACTTTGGAAATCACACAGGCAATGTTATGATGGGTAATACAGGTATAGTGCTTTATTTACTCGACAGTCAGTTTGGAGGATTACAGGATGGGAAAATCAAAAAATACGAAAACCGCAGCGGCTTGGTCGCTCGTTATTCTGGGGGCGGGCTTTGCAGCTACGTTGCCCTTCCAGCAATATGGCTGGGCTCGTTTGTTGGCTGGTGCTTTTGAGGCAGGACTTGTCGGGGGGCTGGCGGACTGGTTCGCCGTCACCGCATTGTTCCGTCATCCGTTAGGTATTCCGATTCCGCATACGGCACTACTTCCTAAAAACAGGGAGAAGCTCACGAATGCATTGGTGAGTACAGTGGAGAATAACTTACTTAACAAAGACAGCATTGCGTCTAAAATTGCTGATATCCGTTTGGCCGATTTAGTGCTGGATGGTGTGGAAAAAGGATTGCGTACGCCGGAAGCTGCGGCATCCATAAATGTTCTTGCCAAACGACTCGTTCAGTCGCTCCCGCTCGCGGAACTGACTCCGGTCATTGTGGCAGAGCTTAAACGGC
>NZ_JH601043.1:27158-35342 GCF_000245715.1 Paenibacillus sp. Aloe-11
GGGCCATTACTGGAGGCACTTGCTTATCAAACCAGTGCGAAGGGCTACGATCGCCAGGTACTGGATTACACACTGGAGCAGGCTGAGTCCTGGCTTTTGAAGCCGGAGACAGGCTACACGCTGGGTGCCTTGGGAATGCAGGCTATCAGCGGTTTACAGGTGAGCGGGCTGATGCAGTTTGCCTTGAATGCGTTCCTCGGCTATCTGAACGAAGAGCGTATGGGTGAAATGATTCGCCATTTCCTGTTGAATCAGGTAGCAGAACTGCAAAGAGAAGAGCATCCGCACCGTCAGGCTGTACAGGATGGTCTGAGAACACAGTTGACCCGATTAGCGACAAAGGATACGGTTCAGGAAGGATTGAACGGCTGGAAGAACAGCCTTGTTGAAGCCTGGGAAGGCGATGCGTCGGTGCTCGGTAAAATGGAGGAGCTGCGTGCACGTTTATTGAACTATATGGAGGACGGAAGCTATGTGCCGACCTATATTTTACCGCTATTGGATCGGATGCTGACTGATTTGAGAGGAAACACCGAGCTGTTGGACAAGATCAATGCACGAATAGTGGAGGAGATTACCGGATTGGTGGAAGCCAACCACAGCCGGATTGGTAATCTGGTACGCGAAAATGTAGATAAAATGGATAATAAATCTCTGATTGCGTTGATGGAAGACAAGCTGGGACAGGATTTGCAATGGATACGTATTAACGGTGCGGTTACAGGCTTCCTGATCGGTATTGTCCTGACAGGCATCCGTATGCTGATCCATTAGAACAGAAAATGCTACGGATAAGGCTGTGGAACCATGAGGCTGTGGCATGAGCATCTAATAGAGATTGAAGGTGTATAAAAAAGCGGGCTGCGGTGTGTTCATCCTTCAGATGAAGTGCCGCAGCCCGTTTTTTTGGATACTTCATTGCTTGGTATTTAGGAGGAGGTTCAGGGTATCAGGTTACAGAACCCAGCGTGTGACCTTTTCCAGCGGTTGTCTGGATTTTTCCCGCTTGGGTTCATGAGCGCGATAACCGAAGGCGGCAATGACCGAAATATCCAGTCGTCCGTCCTCCAGCAGTCCTTCTTCCTCCAGGATGGCATGCACCTGATCGTAGTTAAAGCCCTCAATCGGGCACGAATCAATGCCGATCTGAGCCGCCGCCGTCATCATATTGCCCAAGGCGATATAGGTCTGCTTGGAAGCCCAGTCGAACAGTGTACGTTCGTTTTCCAGCAGGCGTTGATTTACACCCTGAAAAATTTTGTAGCGGCCCGGTAGCGAAGCGAAGTCTTCCTCGGACATGCCTTTTACCTCTTTATACATATACTCCACGTAAGGAGAATCATATCGTACATCCTTGCGCGCCAAAATGAGCACAACATGGCTGGCCGCAGGAATCTGCTTTTGTCCGCCGCTGGAAACCGCAGCGAGCTTTTCTCTTAAAGCCTGATTTTGTACGACCACAAACTGCCACGGTTCGAAGCCGACGGAGCTTGGGGAAAGACGCCCGGTTTCGAGTATGAATTGAAAATCCTCCTCCGGTATAATGCGATCAGGATCGAATTCCTTCGTTGCGTGTCTAAACAGAAAGGCGTTCAGAATTTCCTGTTTTTTAGCGGATGTATTGGACATAAAACGTATTCCCTCCAGTTGGGTTTGGTTGGTGCTTCATATATTTTCTGCTAATATAATGAGAGCTGATATCGAATATATAGTCATCATATAGAAAGTTTTTGAAGGGAACAAGTACGCACATATTTGTTCCTTATTACAGATCTAAGGCTAAAGGTCTACATCCTGCAGAAAGAAGGGGAATACATGATGCATAAAATGGAAAATTCAGTAAGTGTAAATTTTGGATGTCCGGTAGCGAAAACCGTCGGAGTCATAGGCGGCAAATGGAAGGGAGTCATCTTATATCATTTGACCACAGGACCACGTCGTTACAATGAAATTCGACGGACCTTGCCCAATATTACGCAGCGGATGTTGACCTTGCAGTTGCGTGAGTTGGAGCGGGATGGCATTGTACATCGCCAAATTTATAATGAGAATCCGCCGCGCGTGGAATACTCGCTTACCCCGTTAGGGGATACATTAAGGCCGTTGCTGGACTTTATGAGAGACTGGGGTATCTTTTATGGGGAGCAGAATGGCGACCCTGTGGCGACAACATCCAATTCGGGAAAGCATTTTTGTTAAGGTGGGCATAAGGAAAGCCCGCTGATGATTTCATACCAGATGTATGAGAACATTAGCGGGCAGAATAAGGGCAGGATTATTTTTATAAAATGTACATCTATTTAAACTCGATGGCCTCGTTCATTTTCGCCCAAGCCGTTTCTCCGATGATGCCCAGCCGCCAGATGGCGATGCCTTTGAGGTCATAACGTTTGGCCAGACCGACCTTGGCGTTAACGGTGCTGTCTTTTTCGCTCCCCATCGAAATCCCCAAAATCAGCTTGTCCCGCGAGGTTTCCTTCAAGGCCAGCTTTATGGCTTCGTCCACTTTGTCCAAAGGCTCAGGCGCCGCCTTTTGGCCATAATCATAAGCCATAATGATCAAATCGTCCGCCAGATTGCCCAGCGTCTTGTAATCATAGCCAGAGTATGAGCTGTTCAGCGGATGCAGGACGACGGTGAGCTTGAGTCCAGCCTGATGCGCTTTGGTCGACAGCTTTTGGATAAAGGCGTTGTAGCCTGAACGTGCTTTGGCTTTATCGCCGCTCCAGCCCAATCCTTCCAGATCAAGCGTGATGCCCTTGAACTGTTTGTCAGTGGCAGTGCTGACGATTTGGGAAATGGTCTGCTCTTGAAGCTGCGCATTGTCCAAAACCTTGGTCAGCTCGTGATTGCCGTCGACCGAATAAACCATCAGGTAAGGGGAAGTTCCCTGGCTATCTGCGTCTTGGATGATAGACTCCGGCGTTACGGCTCCAGCGGCTTGAGGCCATTTGTATTCTTTGCCGGTTGTCGTAAACTGTCCGTTCGTATCAATTCGGCTCCAGCCGAAGGCTACGGCGTTAAAATTGGGTATCTTGGATCGCTGGTCAAAGGAAGATAGCGCATAGAAGCCTACCGTATACATGGCCTCACGTGGCGATGTAATGGAGACCGTCCGTGTTGCCTGATTCCAGTTGACCGTGGCCCCAAACTGCTGCCCGAAAAAGCCTAACGGGATCATCGTGCTGCCGCGCACGGTTTGGGGTGCGGCTGTTAGCTGCACCGTTTGCCCATCTACTGTGGCATTGCGGCTGCCCATTTTCAGAACCACCTGCTTGGTTGCAGAGTCTTGTGATTTGGTAGCGGTGATGCTTTGACTGGCTTGGTCCCATTTGACGGTAATGCCAAGAGCTTCCGAAATAGCACGAAAAGGAACCATGGTCGTGCCGTTCATCATGGCGGGCTGCACGGGGAACGGCAACGGGTATCCGTCCAGCATAATGCTGACCTTGCCCGCCTCCGCTTGTGCCAAGGGGCTATAGATGCCCGCTGCGGTACTTAGAAAAATAGCGCTGGATAACAAAGCCTTATTTACGATTTTCATCCTATGATCTCCTATGCTCAATAGATTGCAAAGCTATTATGCTAGAATCGTGAGGTGTCTACCATTTTACCAAAAAAATGATAGATAGGTGAATGTGAAATGTATAGGATGAGAGGGAATATTATATATAAATCTAAAGTTTGAAAATAATAAATGAATTACCCTTAATCAGGTACATTTTCTGGGTAAAGGTCTGTCCAGTGATATTGGTTGTTATTTTTCTCAAACATTCCTCAATATAATTCTTGTAAAAATCCCCTTTAGTATTTCCTTGCATGGCTTTATCCCATCTAACTATTTAACAGAATTCATATAACCTTTTTTGGTCTATATTACTTTTTTTTGGTATAATAATAAAGTTGATTGTTGACAGGTTGTAGATCTATTATTGGAAAAGCTTACAAATGTGAAGTCTTGATTACTTTAACTGAGCATTTATTTGGAAAGGAAAAAATTTAAACGTCATATAAAAATGTGGCAGGAGCGAGAAAAAACAATATTCGGAAAAAAAGATAGCGGATTTACTAATTAAATTTTTGTTATTAATTGTTTTTTTTTATTTATTTTTTTCTGATGTTATATAAATATATTTTTTATAATTATAGGGTGTAAAGTGCAAATCACTGTCGTTTTACATTTGTCATATAACAGGTTGGGAGCTATATCTAGTGGGTACTTTTTGCTACTTCAATTGATTTACCTCCTCAGGAAATTGTAAAATAAATTGTTTTTTTTGTTCGACATTTTTCTACAGCATAGGACAATGATTTTTTGGTACTCTTTTACTATAAGCAAATGTTAGAAGTGAGTATTTATACCCAATTTTAAAATTAAGTTGTTTTTTGTTGGGGAGAGAACGGAAGTATTCCTAATTAATCTTTGAAAATTATCTGTACTGTTGATATTCCGATAAGTTACTAAAGGAACTGTTTGAAGGGAGTACAAGAATGTACGTATTAAATAGACACTATAAAATAGAAGCTTTAGATGGTGCTTTTTGGAGGGAAATAGGAGTTCGTTATGATGCGATTATGGAACTGGAATCTCTCCTTGTTCATAAGAAGCTGTCAGGAGTATTAGTAGTATTAAGGCTCCCAGCTTTAAAAGAGTTATGTCAAATGTATGAATTAGATCATAGTGGTAATGAAGAGCAGATTAAAGAAAATCTCTTAAAACTTAGTTTGGAAGAGAGAAGATTACTCCTACTATTACATGATTTATCTAACCGAAAGAAAAAAACAATTGAAAAGTACTATAATGATTTAGCTTTTGAGGGAATACGCTATGAGCGTTCAACATTAGCGAAGCTTTTGCACTTATATAGGATGTCGCCGATCTATCTTGTAGAGATATTTACTTGTTTTGTTTGGGATAGTAAGTCTTCCGGGAAGAAATACATTTTTAGTAAAAAGATAACGGTTAATGAGGCTAGGAAAATTGCAAACGAAGATTCTTATAATAAAGAACTTAAAGAAACTCTCTTTAAAGGAACAGGCAGTAAAAATCATTATCGTGTTTTTTCTTACTCAATACATTCTAAAAAAGTTTTAATATTATTATATAGACAAATTAGTGATGCGCCCAAACCAGACTTTGTATCTGCTCCAAGAAATCGAGAGGTATCACAAGCTCTGTTTTTAATAGATGAAGAAAAGAATACAGTTGAAATTAAATCATTAATTATGGAAGAGAATGCTATCAGAATATATCTTGATAAAACCTTAGGTGCTTTATCTTTAATTGAGTCAGAAGTATTTGCGGCGTATGAAAAAGAAACCTTTGTAAACAGTATTATTAATGGTTCCACAATTACAGCCTCAGGTAAACCTGTAACTGATTTTATGGTATACAAGATAAAATTTCGCGGTAGTCCATTAAAAAATTCGCCACAAATCACACTTGAATTAGACTATTTGGATATTTGGCCCTCTGTTGAAGAAGCTTATTCAAATGGAACAATTAATTTGGCAAGTATCAAAGATGTGGAGAGTCTCTACTTTAAATCCAGTCTAGGCAACAGAAATATTAGGTCTACTATTTTGGAAAATGGAAATATAATTTTCACTATGGATGATAGTAATTTAAGTATAGATAACAAGGAAATACTTAATTCAAAGTTTTTTGAAAAATTTGGTGTTCCTCTGTTCACGGAAATTTCAAATGAACAATTCGAAGAGGGGCAAGCAGATAAAATTGATTATTTACTCGGTGTTTCTAAAGTAGAGAACCCTAGTGCATTTGTCAGATCCATGCTTGGAGAACTTCGTAGCCATAACATTATTCAGGATAAAATTACTAAGTTTTATTATTGTGACAATTGTAAAATCGATTATAACTATGAAAAGGATGAGGAAGTCCCGACTTTATGTGTGGATTGTGAAGGGGATAGAATTGGTAAGGGTTCTAATGAGTTAGTAACTGTGAATATTGAAGCTATTTATCAATTTGTAAAAGGTAAGTGTAAAACTGGGAATACCCCATGGAAGATAGTTAGAGAGAATCATATTAAGATCGGCTCATCTGAATATAAATGTTTGCATTTATGGGATGAGACGAATGAAAAAGGATTACAAGTACTTGTTACTGAAAAAGCATTGCATAAAGCTGCTTTAAAGAATCTAAACAGGCTTTTAAAACCTACTATGTTAATTCTTGTTGGACAGACAGAAAAACTAATAGATTATAGTAATTATAGTTGCGTTGAACCTATTAATTTTGGTAGAATATACATTGAAGAGGAACATTTGTTCCCTTTAATGCTTAAAGATATTTCGGAAAAGATATACAGACGTTCCAAAACATATTTATCAGCAGCTGCAAATGACGCCCACACAGAACTTACAACTATTACAACGGAAAAAATTAATAATAAGAAATATACTGATAAACATTTTGAAGACGATGTGTTTGCAATGTTAAAAGATATATTTCCAAATGCTGAAAAGTGGGGAAAAGAGCTCTCAGGTAAACCGGTTCCTGAGGGTATATTTACTCTCTCTTATAAAGAAAGGGGGAATAATAGGCCCAAACAGTATGTATTCTCTTATGATTGTAAGCTCAATACTAACGGTCAAGGTTATAATCTTGACAAAGGAGAGCAACGAAAGGCACTTGAATATGTAAATACTTTAAATGCTAATGATTATATACAATATTTCAGTGACAGAGAACAACTGAGTGGACATATTTTTATAAGTAATAAGTTTAAAGAGAGCAATTTTAAAACTATGACTGAGCATTTTTACAAACATTTAGATGATCAATATGACACTAAGGCAATTTTTCTAGATGTTGATGTACTTGTTTACCTGCACAGTAATTATCTTAAACATTATGAATTATTGAGCAATTCGCGTAATTTATTTTATAAAGGTTTATTTGGATTATTCTCAGATGAGCATATTACCAGGGAATCAGTTGATAACGCTCTTAAAAAGGCACTTGATGAGAAAATTGCGGAATATCAGCACTTAGAAATGCGTAAGATAACGGAAGAACTAAAGAGTATTTAAAAAGGAGGCGGAGCTTATCAAATATAATATTCGTAACTCCGCCTTGTTGGCTTATTGCCACTTACATTATGAGGATTTGCAAGAGTCAATTTTACAGTTGTGTGATTCAGAACATATTGTAAACATGGAATGGGGAGTTTCTAGACTCAACTTTTTTGACACGCATATTACAAGTATTATTATAAATGACATTGAGGTTATTGATATTAAAGAAATTTCATACAATGACTTTATTCCCGATAGCTTTATTTATCAGTTTGAATTGATTGACAATCTACCAGCAAGAATCGAACGCTTTCTTCGATTAGGACCTATACGTTTTCGAGAAGAACTGAAAAATGCCTTACAAGCTAATCGGATCGTTACTACTGAAGAACAAAATGATTTATTTATTTGGGAAGATTATAATATGACATTCGAATTTAAAGGGAAAAGCTTTGTTAGAGTAATTGTGTAGAGATAATGAGGTGGAAATACTACTTAATCGGTTATACTTTACTATATATAAAGTTTTTAGGGAAAGCTGGGGCCATGATACATGGCCCCAGCTTTTATTTTTATACCGTCGTATAATTAATACGTCATATACCTAACTTCTATACGTTCGTAACCCAGTTACTTGCGGCGTTTGAGCGCAATGCCGACAGCTGCTGCACCAAGCACGACTGCAATCATCGAGAGGACGAGTGCTGTCGTTTGTGTGGCAGAGCTGGCTGGAGCAGTAGCGGCAGGCGCGGCTTCGGTAGCAGGGTTCGAAGCGGGCGCGGGGCTAGTGCTATCTTGAGCCGTACCTGTGCTCGCATGGCCTGCTGCGGTGCCCGCCGAATCGTGCCCGCTGTCTGCGGCAGGAGCAGGAGCTTCGGATGCGGCCTCTGTCGTTATTTTGGTAATGGAATGAGGATTGTTGCTTCCTTCGTCGCCTGTCCATTCCACAATGCTTCCGTCACTGTAATACTGGAAGGCGTCCCAGGCTGCTTCGGTATTCTGGTTTGCATTTTGCGCTACAAAGCTGAAGCGTTGGTATTGCCCTGCTTGGATACCGTCTTTTTCCGCCGACCAGGTAACGGTAGTCACTTTACCGGAGCTGTCCTTTTCAGTCGCAACCTTCCAATCCGGTACAGGCTCGTC
>NZ_JH601043.1:35364-36075 GCF_000245715.1 Paenibacillus sp. Aloe-11
GGATTTTTAAAGCGACTTTGGTGGTGGGAATGTTTTTCTCCACAGGCACCTTCAGTGTATAGGTTTCCCACGCATTAGGCTGTGAAACAGAAGGCTTAACCGTCACGTGTGCACTGGCCATACCTGCAAAAAGCAAGGCACCTGCTGCAATCAGGCCCGCGGACGCCGCAAACCTGGAAAATCTGGATTTCACCGATTGAATCGCTATATTCATATTTATTTCGCTCCTTTTTCATGTGAGGATCTTGCAAAATCCTGAAGTCATAAAATGATTATTTTTTCCCGCCCACGTGCAGGGTAAAGTCGGCATCTACCGCATCAAGAGATGCCGTCAGGGCGTGTACTTTGACCACCCATGTTCCTTCGGCGGTCATCAATTCCTGACTGTGGAAGGGTTGCTGCTTCACGGGGAGAATAAATTCCTGCCGAGCTTTGTCAGGGTCTGCCGGAACGAGCGTCAATGTAACCTGCTGAATTCCTGAAACCGCAGCCCCTTTGCGATCCTGAATGGCTACCTTAAATTCATTGCTGCCCACAGCATTGGGGCTGACCGCCAGCGTCACCTTATACTCGCCTGTAGTGCGAGTCTCCTCGAACGGTACAGCAGGTGCCTGACCGGGTGAGAGGTGGGTGAGCAGCGCAGCGAGCAGCATTACGAGCAGGCCGACGCCCAGCTCGGCACGCAACCCTCCGGCGGCCCGCTGGGTCGCC
>NZ_JH601043.1:36133-44213 GCF_000245715.1 Paenibacillus sp. Aloe-11
CGCTGCTTTCCCGAGCAGAACGAGTCCGTAGGACGTGTTCAGCAGCATGGAGGGAGCCGGTACATACAGCACGGCTCCATAGATACCGGTGGCGAGCAGCGCAGCCACCATGGCAATGCCCCAGCCGGCGAAGCGGCGCAGGGCTGCTTGTCGCAGAGCTGTCCGCTCCGACGCGGGCAGCTCTGATCCGGCAACAGGCAGGCACACAGCCATGACGGCAAGTGAGCCGATCCAAAAGGCCGCGGCCGCCAGGTGAACAAAGTCCGCGGCAATGGCCGGAGCCGGATGGGTCGCCGCTGCCGGGTGGCCGACAAAGGCTTTGGACAGCATGACGCTCAGCGTCAGGATAACAGAGCTGTAGCTCCACAGACGGCGCTGGCGGATGGAAATGCTGTGATCCAACGTGTAAATCAGCGTTACACTCAGCAGTAGTACGAGAATCATCTGGATGAACCAGACCTGTCCTGCCCCTGTAAACTGGAGAGCTTCTCCCAGGATCGGGAGTGTAAAGCCCTGCCCGATGGAAACCCCCGCATCCCATGAGGCCTGAAGCGGCAGGCTGACCAGAATGGCAGCTGACGTTATGCCGTAGCCGCTCCATAGCAGCACGGGCCAGTGAGGTAATGCGGCAGAGGAGTGTTGATCAAGCTCCTGCGACGCCTCTGCTTTCTTGCCCTTGTCTTGGCCTAAGCTTGGCAAGATGAACAAACGGAAGCAAAGCGCTCCGAAAAGCAGCGATATTCCGATGTAAAGGAACCACCGGACAGCGATTAAGTCAGGTCGTGATGCAACTGAGCCTTCAGATGTGGCAGTCTCGTTGGTATACGAATTGGAACCGCTACCGACTTGAAAGGGAATAACTCCATTAATTGGGTGTCCGTCTGCAGACAAGGCTCTCCAATTGACAGTGTAAATTCCAGCTTTCATCCCCGGAATCAGTTTGATTTCCATGGTGGTTTTGTGTTCCGGGTTGAGCTGTGCTTTTCCTGTATCGGCTCGCTTGCCTGTCTCATCGGTCACCTTGATCGACATAAAGGCAGACTGCAAATCCTCATTAAAGGTGATGCTCACCTGTGAAGGCGGCTTGTCCAAAATTTGATTTTCGGTCGGACTGGATTCGATGACAAATGCATGAGCCCATAATGAGCGAGGAAACAGGATAAGAAGCGGTAGGCACAGCAATAGAAGACAAGCCACGCGAGCTGGCCTGGACGGATACGACATGCCTGTGAAGTCACCTTCTCTCGATTACTTGAAGCGAGGATATCCTCATTTGTAATATTTTATACAGACAAATCCAATCTCTATCTATCATAGTCCATACAGCGTAAATAGATGGAGCGAATTATGACATTTATATGAAATTTGAAATAAATCAGTATGTTTCAAGTACCACTCACATAAAAACCTCTACCGGTATAGAAATCAGGACGATTTCTATACCGGTAGAGGCAATGAGGCCGAGCATCAAGCATATAAAGAATATTTAGTGGCCTGTTTCCATGGAATCCATGAAAGCAGGTTGCTTATGCTGAATATAGTGGATAAAAATAGCCGTTAGTTCGGGATCGAATTGGCTGCCTGAGCAGGCTCGCAGTTCTTCAATGGCCTCCTCGAACGTTTTGGTGGGTTGGTAAGGGCGTTCAGTCGTCATCGCATCAAAAGAGTCGATAATTGTCAGCATCCGACACAGCCGGGGAATTTGCTCCCCCTTAAAGCCAAACGGATAGCCTCCCCCGTCAAAGCGTTCATGATGCAATTCCACAAAAGGAACCAGATCTATGAATCGCTCGTTTGCCTCTATGATTCGTTTGCCCCACGTGACATGCCCTTTCACCATCTGCCATTCCTCACAGGACAGCTTTTCTTTTTTATTCAGGATATTCCATGGGATTTCCAGCTTGCCAATGTCATGAATGAGAGCACCCAGCGCAAAACGTCGTTTGTCCTCCGGGCTGAGCTGAAGCATTTCGCTCATGTCTGCTGCATATCTGAATACCCGTTTGGAATGCTTGAAGGTATTGATATCCTTGTACAAAAACAGATTAAGCTGCTGTTCGATATCGCGAATATCCTGTCCCAGATCGACTTCACGTTCCACTTCATTTAAACTGCCATGGGTATGAACGATATTTTTCCCCTGCTTCTTGGCGTAGTACAGTGCTTTATCTGCCAGATCGACCAGCTGTGACTTGTCGTAGATGTCGACGCGGCTTTGTGCAATGCCCGCGGAGAAGGACAAGCAGCCGTGCGGGAAAATTTCCACGCCTTCATAGCGGGAGTCATTTAGCCTTTTTCGGATGGCATTAACGATTTCGTAGGCTTGTTCAGCGGTATGGTCAGGCATAAGCAGGGTGAACTCTTCTCCGCCATAACGGGACACAGTGATGTGGGTACCAGAGGTTTCCTTTTTTAGAAAATCACCTAGAAATCCCAGCAGTTGATCGCCTTTGAGGTGGCCAAAGTGATCATTGTATTTTTTGAAATCATCAATATCGATCAGAGCCAAACTGAGAGGAATGTTCTGGGATCTGGATATATCCAGTTCGGCTTCAAGTGTATTTTCAAAGTAGCTGTGATTGTATAGTCCTGTTCTGCGATCCATGTTGGCCTTTTCCTCGATTTCCCGATACATCGTGAACATCTGCTTGAAGGCGTGAGACAGGAGCATGCTTAGTCCAAGGACCAGCAGAAGTCCCAAAATGCCGTTGTAATACATCAACGTAGTCAACACCAGAGACAGGATAAGCGTACATAAATATACGAGCAGGGATTCAGCCACAAAAGCCTGTTTCAGCTCATTGAAGGACCCTTTGTATGCGATATAAAAGAAGAGCCCCAGTGTGATTGTATTCACCGCAAAGTAGCAGATTAGCGCGAGCAGATAGGAAGTAAAATGTTCGGCATTCAAAGCCCCCTGCGTTCCGCCGCTTAGATCAAATACGATGGAGGACAGGAAAATGGAAAGTGCATAAATGGAAAAATTGACGGTATGCTTCCACCAGGACAGCTCTTTATGCCGGAACGCGGCAATGACTGCATTGAACAGCAAAACCAGAATGGCAATTTCAATGCCATGCACAAAAATACAAGCAAGGTACACGGAGGAGTCCATGGACTGCTTGTTGCTGGCCGGTGGTAGCTGGAAGGTAAAATGCTCCAGAATCAGAACTGCTCCCAATAGGGAATAGATCGTAACCCACTCTGTTGTCGAATAGTGCAAAAAGGACCAGTGGTTCGTATACAACAAGACGATCACGCCTGCTGTACATATGAGAAACACGTATATTCCCGTCGCGGTAACCCGTTCTTGCAGCTTTTTTAATATACTCATCATTTCTTCTCCTGCCTTGTCGTATCTAGATGTCAAAGCTACCAGGGGTGAATGGAATAATTTACAATTTTGTAATCGGAAATTTCACATGAAAAAACAGGCCGGAATCCAGCCTGTTTTGTTGAGCCTGTGCTTCCTGTTATTTTTATCGGTGACTAGCCCCCGATTTTGTAACCGGAAGTCAAAGCGATTACGACAGAAGCGACGATAATGGCATTGATAATCACACGGGAATATTTCAAATTTTTCATAGGATTCCCTCCCTTCCTTGGAATAAGGTGCGCATTAGGCGTGGCGGGGATTGGTTTCTTGCTGATTATCCTTCTTCTTGTTCACGATCATAACGCTTTGGATAAACAGGAACATCCCGAAGTTCATGACGACATCTCCAATACTGATCACCTGCGTGCGGGGATAGGGTTTGGAGAGGGGGATAATATCACCGAGCAATGATAAATGTGTGCCTGCATCCATCATATAATGCTTCGAGATGACGCTTCCGGATTTAAGCATATCTGTATAATAGGGACCCAGCACCTCCGAAGCGCTTAACGAGACCGGCATCCTGCCGCCATTCACCGCCATGACGATAAAATTCAACAGTACGCCGATGAAAATAAGCCCGAATCCCTTATGGTGTCTGTTCAACCAGAGAAATATCAATCCAATCACATAAATGCCCATAAATAAATATCCGTTAATGGACGCCAGCCAAGCCCACTTTTCCTGGGCATAAAAAATAATAAACTGCACCAGCAGCAGCAAAGGAAACATCCAGCCGGCTATAAGGCGAATTTGACTGAAACGGATCAGACCTTGCCGCCAGCCTCCTCGGAGCAGACCTACAATGAGACCCAGCAGCACTCCATCATAGACCATTATCATTCTCCAGATTCCATAAATTTTTTGTTTTGAGTACATGTTTTGGATATAGTACAATTCGACCTGAAATTGGTAAATTCCTGCCTGATATATAGCAGTTTTGAAAAAAAATCGCGGATTAGCGTGTAATTATTCGAAGCAGGACGAAATGATGATATCATAATATATTGAAGTCATATTTTATATTTTTTTGAAAAGGATGATTCTTATTATGAACCGGTTTTCCAATACGGTAATGGTTGCCGCGGATATGACCAAATCCCGAATTTTATGGATCGCCTTTGTCCTGGGAGCATTGAGTGCTTTTGGACCCTTGTCCATAGATATGTACTTGCCATCATTACCTACATTAGCCGACAATCTGCATACGACCACTTCGCTGGCACAGCTTAGTTTGACCGCCTGTCTGCTGGGATTGGCAGTGGGTCAGATCGTTGCTGGTCCGCTTAGTGATGTCAGAGGTCGAAGAGGGCCACTGGTCATCTCGCTTATTCTGTACGCTGCTGCTTCGCTGCTATGCGTATTTGCGCCGAATATTGGTATGCTCATTGTGCTTCGTTTTGTTCAAGGACTCACCGGGTCAGCGGGAATCGTAATCTCCAGAGCTGTGGCGCGTGATCTATACTCAGGCAAAGAATTGACGCGCTTTTTCTCATTGCTCATGCTGGTAAATGGCGTGGCTCCCATTGCCGCACCTGTGCTGGGTGGAGTGATTCTGAACTTTGTTTCCTGGCGCGGTGTGTTCATGGTGCTGTGCCTGGTTGGTGTGGCTATGCTGATCGCCGTCGTGCTGGGCTTGCCGGAAACGCTGCCTGTTAATCGCCGCTCATCCGGTGGCTTGAAGCAGACGCTGGGTACGCTTGGTCATTTGTTTGCGGATCGACGCTTTATGGGCTATGCCTTCTCGCAGGCGCTGGTTACAGGAGCAATGTTCGCATACATCGCCGGGTCTCCGTTTGTGCTTCAGGATATTTTCGGGGTTTCCCCTCAGACGTATAGCATCATTTTTGCGGTGAATGGCTTGGGAATTGTGCTGTTTTCCCAGCTGACTGGCAGACTCGTGGGTCGCTTCAACGAGCGGCAATTGCTCTTGTCGGGCTTGGTGATTGCGGCTGTAGCCGGGATCAGCTTGCTTACCGTGGCCTTTACCGGAGGTCAATTGTTTGCTGTATTAGTTCCCCTGTTTTTTGTCGTTTCCTGTGTGGGGATTGTGAGCACGACAACGACTTCACTGGCCATGCAGAGCCAACAGCGCTCTGCCGGCAGCGCGTCTGCCATGCTTGGCTTGCTACCTCTGTTGCTTGGCTCCATCGCTTCACCGTTAGTAGGCTTGGGTAGCGGCACAACACCTGTACCCATGGCGGTCGTTATCGCTATTGCAGAGATCGGTGCGCTGTTAAGCTTTCTGGTGCTTGCCAAGGAAGAGCGCGCGAAGGCTTGAAATAAGGCAAACGAGTGACATTTTTCTGGAAGCTTGACATACCCCATGGGGGTATATTATGATAGGGACATATTAACAAATGCACTATGTACTACACAGGCATATACACAACACAGGAGGCTGATGTATGGCTGAGGAACAACCTGTTTCCCACCATGAAGTTCACGAGAATCATTGCGGAACAGACGGGGAAAAGACAGTTAGAAAAAGTCATCACTCGGCAGAGTTCAAGAGCAGTCTTACATCCCGGTTGAACCGCATTGAAGGTCAGGTGCGTGGAATTAAAGGCTTGATCGAGAAGGATACCTACTGTGATGATGTGCTGAACCAGATTGCGGCTGTTCAGTCTGCTCTGAATGGTGTCGGCAAGCTGCTGCTGGAAGGGCATATGAAAAGCTGTGTCATTGAGCGCATGCAGGCAGGAGAGCCGGAAGTGATTGACGAGCTGCTGGTTACGGTCAAGAAGCTAATCCGTTAAAAGCAATACCTATTCACATCATCGGGTACATGAAGTACCCCGGAGGAGGAAAAGAAAATGGCACAAGTTACATTGAACGTAGAAGGCATGAGCTGCAATCACTGCGTGAAAGCAGTAGAGGGAGCTTTGGAGAAGGTCGGCGCTTCCGGCAAGGTCAATCTTGAAGCGAAACAAGTGGCTGTAGAGTATGACGAGTCCAAGCTGAACGTGGAAGCCTTGAAAACTGCCATTGAAGACCAAGGCTATGATGTTGTCTAAATTTAGATACTTCATGCGTGAAGAGATTTGTTTTTTAAAGGAGAAGCTTCGATAGCAGGAGCTTTTTCTTTTTGAACATGATATACCCCTGTGGGGTATGTAGGAGGAGAGCTACCATGGAGAACCGTATGACCGACGGTGATAAGCAGACGACGCTTCATGTTACAGGAATGTCCTGTGCCGCCTGCGCTAGCCGTATTGAAAAAGGTCTGAATCGAATAGACGGCGTGATCCAGGCCAATGTGAATTTGGCGTTGGAGCAGGCGTCGATATCGTATGATCCGAAGCAGGTGGATATCCCTGATTTTCGCGATAAAATTGCTTCTCTTGGGTTTGGAACTGTAAGCGAGGAAGCCAATCTGAATGTGACAGGTATGACATGTGCGGCTTGCGCAACCCGGATTGAGAAGGGTTTGAATCGAATGCCGGGTGTGACAGGCGCTACGGTGAATTTGGCGATGGAAACGGCTCATGTCGAATATGCGGCGGGGAGTATTACAGTCGGGGATCTGGTAAGCAAGATTGAGCAACTGGGCTACGGAGCGATCCCGCAGAGCGCTGATGATCATATAGCGGATGTGCGCAACAAAGATATCCAGCGTAAAAAATGGAAGTGGATCGTGTCTGCAATACTGTCGTTTCCGTTGTTGTGGGCGATGGTGGGTCATTTTTCCTTTACTTCATGGATTTATGTGCCGGAACTGTTTCTAAACCCGTGGTTCCAGCTTGTGCTGACAACGCCAATCCAGTTTATTATTGGATGGCAGTTTTATGTGGGTGCGTATAAAGCCCTTCGCAATGGAAGCTCGAATATGGATGTGTTGGTTGCACTGGGTACGTCTGCGGCTTATTTTTACAGCTTGTACCTTACCTTGCGTCCACCTGCTGTCATGCAGGACATGGGAGGAATGACAGGCACGACAGGAACAGGGGTCATGACTATGCCCGAGCTGTACTATGAGACCAGCGCAGTGCTGATTACGCTTATTTTGGTTGGTAAATGGTTCGAGGCGGTAGCCAAAGGGCGTTCGTCTGAGGCGATCAAAAGTCTGATGAGTCTCCAGGCAACGACGGCACGTGTGGTGCGTGATGGACAAGAGCTCGATGTACCGATTGAGCAGGTACGTGTGAAGGATATCTTTATTGTACGCCCCGGTGAGAAAATTCCCGTCGATGGGGTGGTCGTGGATGGGCGCTCGGCAGTGGATGAATCGATGCTAAGCGGTGAGAGCCTGCCAGTTGAAAAAGAGGCGGGTTCCCCGGTCACAGGAGCTACGCTCAATAAAAACGGGGTACTTCGTATCCAGGCAGAGCGGGTGGGTGGTGATACGGCGTTGGCCCGTATTATTAAGGTCGTGGAAGATGCGCAAAACTCCAAGGCCCCGATTCAGCGGGTCGCGGATCAGATTTCGGGTATCTTTGTACCCATCGTAGTTGCTGTTGCCGTGATGACGTTTCTTGTCTGGTTTTTCCTTGTGACACCGTCTGATTTTGCAGGTTCATTGGAGAAAATGATTGCAGTTCTCGTCATTGCTTGTCCTTGTGCGCTTGGATTGGCTACGCCAACGTCCATTATGGCAGGATCGGGGCGTGCGGCAGAATATGGCATTCTGTTCAAGGGTGGCGAGCATCTGGAAATGACTCGTTCCATCAACGCGGTGGTACTGGATAAGACAGGTACGGTTAC
>NZ_JH601043.1:44238-44613 GCF_000245715.1 Paenibacillus sp. Aloe-11
TTGTTGTCGAAGAGGGCGGCTTGGCTGAAACGGATCTGCTGCGCTGGCTCGGTGCGGCAGAAAAAAGCTCGGAGCATCCACTGGCGGAAGCCATTGTAAAGGGGATTGTGGAACGCGGCATTGAACTGGTGGAACCGGCAGATTTTGAAAATATTCCGGGTTATGGCGTAAAGGCTCATGTGGAAGGCAAGCGGGTACTTGCAGGTACACGCCGGTTGATGAGCAGGGAAGGCGTCGCGATAGCTGACTCCGCCCAGCTGCATATGAATGAACTGGAGAACGCTGGGAAAACAGCGATGCTGGTCGCTGTGGATGGCGCCTATGTCGGATTGGTAGCCGTGGCGGATACGATCAAAGAAACTTCACGGGAGGCCG
>NZ_JH601043.1:44703-47032 GCF_000245715.1 Paenibacillus sp. Aloe-11
TGAGCGGGTACTGGCGGAGGTGCTGCCTGAAGGCAAGGCTGAAGAGGTGAAACGGCTTCAGGAACAAGGCTTGATCGTAGCCATGGTGGGCGATGGTATTAACGATGCGCCTGCACTGGCCACGGCTAATATTGGGATGGCGATGGGCACGGGTACGGATGTAGCGATGGAAGCCGCCGATATTACGCTGATGCGTGGCAACCTGAACAGCATTCCCGATGCGATCGAAATGAGTCGCCGGACGATGACTAACATACGGCAGAATCTGTTTTGGGCGCTCGGTTACAACGTAATCGGTATCCCGATTGCTGCCTTGGGCTTCCTCGCTCCGTGGCTGGCGGGAGCAGCCATGGCATTCAGCTCTGTTTCGGTCGTGCTGAATGCGCTGCGTCTCCAGCGGGTAAAGCTGTAATTGCAATGATGAATTAGGCAGGATACGAGCACCAGAATGATCTGGAGTGTGACAAAATTGGTGTTGGAGCAAGTACGTCTGATTTGATTTTCAGCGTGCTTGCTTTTTTGTTATGCTTGGTTCTTTTCCCCCTGCGGTTGCCCTATATCGCGTTAGGTTGCTTATCAACCGCGAAAGTTTCATAATATTCGTAGGAGTGCCATGCAAGCATGCAAGAGCTTCTTCGAATACTCACAGCTTGACACAGATAAAAAGCTTATATTATGGATTAGGAGTGAAGCAGTCATGAATGATACGATTTCCTTGTTGATGAATCATCGGTCTGTACGAAAATTCAAGTCAGACGCCGTTACCGACGAGCAGCTCGCAGCTATTGTGGCGGCTGGCCAAATGGCTTCCTCGTCCAGCAATGTGCAGGCTTATACCGTCATTGCCGTTACAGAGCCTGCTTTGAAAACCAAGCTGGCTGAGCTGGCGGGGGGTCAGGCTTATGTTGAGCAATGCCCGGTGTTTCTGGTATGGTGTGCGGATTTGTATCGCTTGAAGCAGGTCACGGTTCACCATCAGCCAGGTCAGCCTTCCTACGAAGGTTCCGTCGAAAATTATACAGTTGCGACCATTGACGCCGCGTTAGCTGCACAGAATGCAGCAGTAGCCGCTGAATCACTTGGCTTGGGTATCGTCTACATCGGGGGTATCCGTACGAAAATAGCTGAGGTATCCGAGCTGTTAGGGTTGCCTGAACTGGTATATCCGGTGTTCGGTATGTGTATCGGCGTACCGGATCAGGACACGGGCTTGCGTCCACGTCTTCCGCTGTCCGGTGTTTTGCACATGAACGGCTACGACCAAAATCAGACGATGAAGGCTGTAGAGCTATATGATCACACATCGGCTGAATATTTGAAGGAGCGTACAGGCGGTCAACGCTCTACGCCTTGGTCTGAACAAATGGCGGCGAGACTGACTGAGCCTGCACGGTTGCAGTTGAAGCCATTTTTGGAGCAAAAGGGATTTTTGAAGCAATAAAGTAGAGCAGCCATAAAAAAAGCAGAAGCCTATATGGGACTTATAAAGCCTCTATATAGGTTTAAAAATACAAAGAACCTTCGGTTACGCAGTTTATGATGCGTATCTGGAGGTTCTTTGCTTATGCTGTAAAAGCAGATATCTTATTCTTTCAGGGACTGCTGACTGCTAAATATGACTTTATCACTTGGATAGTGAGTAGAAGCGTCTCGTATTTCCATAAAATGCTAGGCGGACGGCAGTCTCGTCTTGATCGGTCAGCTTGCTGTACGCGCGAATGACGTCGGCAGTCATCCGTGGATGTGTCTGTTGTCCGGTAAAAGCTCCCTCGAACGGCCAAGGTCCGTCTGTCTCTGCCATGATTTGATTGGACGGGTACTGTCTCGCCAATTTGCGAATTTCTTCTTCATAGAGAAGATCGGGTGTGAAGGAGACATAGTAGCCGTTCCGGGCCATACGTTCGGTCGTGGCGGCAGAGCCCTTGAACCAGTGAAAATGCGCCTGTGTGACACCGTGCCGTTCCAGAAGGTCGCAAGCGATATCGGCGTCTTCATAAACGGCGTGCAGCACAATAGGCTTGTTATGCTTCCGTGAAAACCGGATAAAACGCTCCAGCAGTGCTATGTAGGGAGTGAGGTCAAAGAAAGATCCGCTTCGCGCGGCCTCCAGCCGATTGTAGTAGGGCAAGCCGACTTCGCCAACGGCAACCATCTGCTCTATATGCTTGTCCATCCAGTCAAACAACAGATCAAGCTCGGCTTGTGATGGAAGAGGCTGCTCGGGATGAAACCCGAAGGCTGGGCGTACCAGCCCGGGCCAACGCTCAGCTAACCGCAGATTGGTTTGGCTTGAGGTGAGATGCATGGATACGGCTATGACGGCTTCGAC
>NZ_JH601043.1:47058-47428 GCF_000245715.1 Paenibacillus sp. Aloe-11
CGGCTCCTGCTGCTCAGGCGGGTAGCTGTCAACATGAATGTGCGCGTCGATTAATGGCGCGGGTGCTGCCGTGGTCAAAATGTCACTCATACTGATCCGCTCCGTTATCCGTGGGATTTTTGCGGACACTCTCCGCATGCTCCTCCATGCCGTCGTACAGCTTGTATTTTTCCTGACGCATCCAGTCCGTCATGGTCCGCTTCCATTCGCTAAAACGCGAATCAAGAGTGATTTCCTCCCGGCGAGGACGGGGGAAGGGAACATCTACGACATGCATCACCGAAGCAGGTCGTGCCGACAGTACGTAGATCCGGTCGGAGAGCAGCAGCGCTTCCTCGATGCTGTGGGTGATGAACAGCACAGAGCGGCG
>NZ_JH601043.1:47461-73423 GCF_000245715.1 Paenibacillus sp. Aloe-11
ATGTCTGCACGTGTCAGCGCATCCAGGGCGCTGAACGGCTCATCCAGCAGCATCAGCTCCTGCGGGCTGAGTAGCGCGCGCAGGAAGGCCGCGCGTTGCTGCATACCCCCAGAGAGTGTATGCGGATACGCTTTGGCGAAGGGACCCAGCCCGACCTGCTCCAGCCATTGCAGAGCTTCTTCGCGGCGTTCACGTTCGCTGGCGTACTGGGAGTGTGCCGCTGTATGATTGCGCGGCGCATTTTCCTGCCCGAGCAGTACGTTATCCAGCGTGGTACGCCACGGGAAAAGGGCAGGCTGCTGCGGCATATAGCTAATATGCCCGCGTTCACCCGTCACATCCTGTCCGTGCATGCGGATGCGACCCTGCTGGGGGGTGAGCAGCCCGCCGATGATGTGAAACAGCGTGCTTTTGCCACTGCCGGACGGGCCGATGAGGGAGACGAATTCTCCCCGCTTAACGGTCAGGGCCACATCCTGCAATACGGGCAGGGAGCTTCGTCTTTCACGGAAGGCGAGACTGATGCCATCCACTTCCAACGCTGGAGGAGCCGTCGAAAGCTCCTGCTCCTCTCTGGCTCGTTGTCCATCAGCCATGTTTTGTGGTGATAAGTCAGGCGGATGCAGACTCATACGCGCCACACCCTTTCTTCGAGTTTATTGAATCCATTTGGAAGCTATTCCTGGTCCGGTTTCCAGCGAACCAGCCATTTTTCTAGCAGTACGATCATGACAAACATCAGTAAGCTGAGTGCAACAATGATGCCAATGGCGGCAAAAATCAAATCCGTGCGATAGGCCGATTTTTGCAGCATCATATAATATCCGATTCCTTCGCTGGCACCGATCCATTCGGCAATAATTGCGCCCATCACGCTGTAGGTGGCAGCAATCTTGATGCCGGAAAATACTTGTGGCAAGGAGTGCGGCAGCTCCAGCTTCATAAAAATGGCCATCCTGCCTGCGCCTGACATGCGCATGTAGTTCATCATCATTCTGTCCGTCCGTGTCAGTCCGTCCATAGCCGCTACAGCCACGGGGAAGAAGCACACTAACGTAATGACCATCAGCTTGGGCAGCACGCCAAAACCAAACCACACCATCAGCAATGGGCCAAGGGCTATGATCGGAATGTTTTGACTAAGAATGAGCAGTGGATACAGGGCGGACTTGAGAAAAGGAATCGTATGAAGAACGATGGCGATCAACAGTCCCGTTGCTGTCCCTATTGCAAATCCCCCAAGCGTCAGGCGAATCGTAGCCCACGTATGGGCACCAAGCAGCTCCGACTGAGCCATGCCCTCCTGTACGATCAGAGACGGAGCTGGCAGTAGCCAGGACTCAATCTGCAAATAGGAAACTGCCCCCTGCCAGGCTGCCAAAAAGAAGAGGACCGCCACAAGGGGCGGCCATACGCTTTTCCACCAGGATGCGTTCTTGCCTTTTGGGTTCATGGGCGATATTTTTCGGTCAGCTTGTTCATGCTGATGCCCTGTGGGTTATGTGCGATTTTGATCTGTGAAATGATGCTGGGGCTGCCGGCTTCCGTCAATGCCACGTGCATTTCTTTAACCACGTTCAGCAACTCGTCCAGTTCACCCTCCATGGTCGTCTCCAATGGATTCACCTGATGCTTGACACCGGAACGTTGAATGACCTCAATCGCCTTATCTACATAAGGATAAGAGTCCTCGTTATTAGGAGTTTTAGGAATCACTTGAATACTGAGCAAAGTGTTAGCCATGCGAATTCACCTGTCCTTTATGTGAAGTGTTTTAGAGAAAATAGGGTGGTTTAAGACCGCTTCGCGTTTCATTTGATCTTACGATATCTGTTGCCCGCCTTAAAAGCACCCTATTTTTAAAGCTAGGTTGTGAGGCATTTTAACATACAAGCGCTCCTACTTGGCGCTTAGATAAGATGAACTTAAGAATAAACCAAGTGGAACGAGAACGAAGTGGGCGGAATGGTGCTGTACAAGCGAAGCGGTCGCTTTAAAAGCTTTCCGTAGGAAAGCTCGCTTCGGAAGCATCACCTCCCCAGATTTCTACCCTGCTGAGGCTTTATTCGAGAAATCCGGGGGCGGTGGCGATGGGAAGCACCATCCGACTGCGTAGTGGCACAAAGGCTACTTCAAGTTCGATTTACAAGATCAACGCTTTGGCAAAAAGTCGTTTGTGAAGGCTTTGTCGACTTCCAAAGGCTTGCTGAGCAGCTTGCGTTCGTACATCCAGTCTGAATAGTTTTGCCATACCTCTGCTTTTTGCACACCCCATTGCGCAGCATCATCCTGATAACGCGGGCTTAGCCATTTTTGGCTGGCCAGTACCAGCTTTTTGTCCAGCTCCGGTACGGCTTTGCTTAGGATATCCGCGGATTCTTCAGGATGAGCAATGGTGTATTCATAGCCTTGGGCGGTGGCGTCCATGAACGCTTTGACCAGCTCTGGATCATTCTTAATCGTCTGTTCATTGCTCACAATCACAGGCGTATAGTAATCAAGGCTTTTGGAATAATCTTTTACATACAGCATATCCAGGGGCTCACCTCGAAGTTGAGCCTCGATCCCGGTCCATGCGTAGAAAATCCAGGCAAAGTCGATATCCCGCTTCACGGCTGTAAAATAGTCGGCATTGCCCATATTCATAATCTTCACTTTGCTCACATCGGCCTTGTCTGAATCCATGATGGATTTCATGACCGCTTCTTCTACGGGTGAACCCCAGCCGCCGTATTTCTTTCCTTCAAAATCTTTGGGGCTTTTAATGCCGCGGTCTACCGGGGCTGCGAAGCCTGAGGTATTATGCTGAATAACCGCAGCGATAGATACGAGTGGTACGCCTTGCGTACGAGCCTGAGTGACGCCCTCTTGATAGCTGATCCCAAAAGGTGCCGCATTCGAAGCAACCATTTGATCGGCTCCGCCTGAACCAGGTTGGACAATTTGGACATTCAAGCCCGCTTTTTCGTAAAATCCTTTATCCTTGGCGACATAGAGTCCTGTATGATTCGTATTTGGTGTCCAGTCAAGTACAACTTTAACATCCTTAAGCCCCTTTGCCGGAGTGGAAGCTGGAGCGTTGGTAGCAGGTGCCGCCTCCTGGGTTGTAGAGGGGGAGCCTCCGCCGCAGGCGGTCAGTGTCAGGGCCATGAGCCACAGACTAATCAGTCCCAGGCTTAACATTTTCATGCGCTTCATCGTTGTGTTCTCTCCTTTTAATTACCCGTCATCCGTCGAATCAGACAGCCTATGTTCCCATTTCATAAAAATAACATCTGCCGGACTCTCTCTTTCCAACAACTTAATCCTCAACAAAAAAAGCGCCCCGAGGTTCCGGGACGCTTGCGCTTGTATATACCAAAGTAAGGGATGGACCTATGTAAAAAAAGGCACATCTTAGCTTAAGCATTCCTACGCTGGCATTACCCAGATCAGGTTGTAAGGGTCAGTGTCTTGGGACACACTCTCAGCCGGCCGATTCCAGCACCCCTGGCATTGTATGGTTTAATGGGTTTGTTTATTCGGGTTTACTACGACGATTATATGCCTTGAAGGCGGAGCTGTCCAGCATGGAGGAAGAGATGACGGTTCATTTGCGAGAAAATTAATTATTTTTTTATAAATAACTTTGGTCAAATGACTACTCTTTTGTCTGGCGTTGGATTAAAATAGGAATGGTGGGTTCGAAACTTACATATATGTGCAAAAGTATGTATATGAGCCATACACCTTAATAAGGAGGGGTATATTTTGTTATTTCGTAAAAATTGGTTTAAAGGGTTTACAGCAGCGGTTGTAGCTTGCAGCATGCTGGTGTTTACAGCTGCTCCGTCCTGGGCTGCCACCGATTCTCGGGACAGCGCCACAGTGAATTTGCGGATCATGGAAACAACGGATATTCACACGACGTTGATGAACTACGATTATTATGCAGATAAGGAAACCAACGAATATGGCTTGATTAACACTGCCGGACTGATCCAGCAGGCGCGTAGTGAAACAAGAAACAGCATGCTGTTCGATAACGGTGATTTGTTGCAGGGCAATCCATTAGGCGATTATATGGCCAGAAACAAAACCTTTTTGCAAGAAGGCGGTGTCCATCCGGTCTACAAGATGATGAACTTGATGGGCTATGATGCGGCTACTGTGGGCAACCACGAATTTAACTATGGTCTCGACTTTTTGGAGAAATCGCTTAAGGGAGCCGAATTCCCTTACGTAAATGCGAACGTTTACTATGACAACGGGGGCCAGGGTACTAAAAATTATTTCACCCCTTATCAGATTCTCAATAAAACGGTAACGGACGAGAAGGGCCAAGAGCACACGCTCAGAGTGGGTGTAATCGGTCTGGTAACTCCTCAAATTATGCAGTGGGATAAAGCCAATTTGCAGGGTAAGGTCGTTACGAAGGATATTGTGGAAACGGCGAAAAAGTTCATTCCTCAAATGAAGTTGGAAGGTGCCGACATTATTGTCGTACTTGCACACACGGGTTATGAGGATGTGCCGCAAACACCAATGATGGAGAATGCCGTTAAATATTTGAGCCAGGTGGACGGAATCAACGCTATTCTGTTTGGGCATGCTCATAAATCTTTCCCCGGCCCTGATTTTAAAGGAATGAGCGGTGTAGATCTGGATAAAGGAACCATTAATGGCGTACCGGCTGTAGAAGCTTCCTCTTGGGGCAAGGAACTGGGTATTATTGACCTGAGTCTGGAAAAGAAAAAAGATGTGTGGAGCGTGACTAATTCTCAGTCAGAAGTGCGTCCAGTTGTGAATACCCAAACTCAGGCTGTGAAGACGAACCCTGAGTTTAAACTGGTAGATGCGGTCAAGGAAGAGCATAAAGGAACGCTGGATTATGTTCGTCAACCGGTTGGAACCACAACCGCACCGATTACCAGTTATTTTGCATTGGTTCAGGATGACCCATCTATTCAGATTGTGACGAATGCACAAAAATGGTACGTACAAAACCATCTGAAAGGGACCGAATACGAAAATCTTCCCGTATTGTCGGCTGGCGCTCCATTCAAGGCCGGTGGTCGCAACGGTGCCGAGTATTACACGAACATTCCGCAAGGTACGATTGCGATTAAAAACGTATCCGATCTGTATGTATACCCGAACACGGTTCATGCTGTAGAAGTAACCGGTGCTGAAATCCAGGAATGGCTGGAGTGGTCTGCGGGTCAGTTCAACCGCATCGATCCAAGCAAAACAGAGGAACAAGCACTGATCAATAAAGATTTCCCAACCTACAATTTTGATGTCATTGACGGTGTGACTTACCAAATCGATGTAACTCAGCCTGCACGCTATGATGCCAAGGGAAACATGATTGATTCTTCGGCTCATCGTATCAAGGATTTGCAATACAATGGGAAGGCAATTGATCCTGCACAGAAATTTATCGTAGCGACCAATAACTACCGTGCGTCCTCGTCCAAACTGGCGAATCCGGATGGCAAGCGCATTGTGATGGCAGCGCCGGATGAAAACCGTCAAGTCATTATTGATTATATCCGTACGAACGGAACGATTAATCCGTCAGCGGATGGCAACTGGTCTATTGCTCCTTTTGGTCAGGCTAAGGTTACCTTCGAGTCCTCTCCTGATGCCAAGGATGTGCTGGCTGGAAATCAGCAAATTGCTTACTTGGACAGCGCGGCAGACGGTTTTGCCAAATACAGCTTAAAAGCTGGCGCGAAGCCTAATACAGCCAATACTCCTGCAAAGGAAGCTGCAGTCCCTGCGAAAGCAACGGCGAAGCCGGCTGTTAAAACAACCAAGCCTGCAGCTGCTAAACCAGCTAAAACAACCAAGCCCAAGGCTTCCAAGTAAGTTTGCCTTTCCAGTTCCAGATTTAATCAGAGCTAAGCAGCAAGTCTCTATTCAGGAGACTTGCTGTTTTTTTTTGCCTTTTATGAAAAATAATATTGAAATTGAAAATTGGTGCAAAAGACTTTGTTTTTTGTCGGATATACACTTAAGTCCTAAGTTTCGACTGGTGTAGACCTTGTTTTTCTTGATTTTATAGTACTTTTGTTCTAGTTATTTGTGATATAATGGTGAAAAAACCGGAAAATTGTTCCCAGGGAGGACCATTATGACATGCAGCAGTTGCAGCATCATATTACCTATTAGAGATCAAGGATTGCTGAAGATCAGGCACCCCAGGGTGTCGCTTAATCTGGCATTAGATGGCTTGGGTATACTACCGCAACAATGCTGCGAGGACGGAATAGTGTTTAAGTATGACAGCCATTCAGAGCTGAAGCAGCTGGTTAACGGACTGGCTCGTCTTCCCCAGGAATGGCTCCTACATATGGAGGCTGTGGCGATCGGACTGAATCATGTGGAAGGATATGAGGACTGGCTTCTATTTAGCCAATTGCAAGCCAGAATTCAACACGCGGATATGATGAGTATCATTAGGGACAAAAGCTTTTCAAGCCACATGCAGCCTATTGTTGACCACAACCTGAACATTATCGGGTTTGAGTTTTTGCTGCGTCCGTCACATTCGGAGCGGCCCTTTCAGCCTTTTCGACTGTTTGAAATTGCCCGTGAAGCCGGCTTGCATGCTCATTTGGATCGCTTGGCTCGTATTTCCGCTATTGAAAAAAGTGCAGCATGTCTCCCTGCGGGGATTAAACGGTTTATTAACTTTCTCCCTTCAACCATCTATAATCCAGCCTATTGCTTGAATCATACCTTTGAGACGATTGATCGGTTGTCCATGAATACGGAGGATTTTGTGTTTGAGGTCGTAGAGACGGAAGAAATTGACGACCTGAATGTTTTGCATCAAATTTTTGAACAATATCGTACACGAGGAGTTTCAGTGGCACTGGACGATGTGGGGGCAGGTTATTCTACGACAGAGCTTATGAATTGCCTCCAGCCGGATTATGTCAAAATTGATCGAAGTTTAATTGATGGCTGTCATCGCAACAGTGATCAGCAGCGACAAGTTACGGGGATCGTGGAATCAGCTTCTCGCTTTGGCGGCAAGGTGCTGGCTGAAGGCGTTGAGCGGATGGAGGATTTTGAATTTTGTCGTGAAGCCGGTGTGTCTCTGGCTCAGGGTTATTTGTTTGGCAAGCCGGAGCCCCGACCGCCCGCCGATTTTGTGCTTAGTAGAGTAGTGTAATCAGGAAACCCGGTAATCCTCAAGGATCACCGGGTTATTTGCTACTATAGAACCATGATTACGATTATAGCGTGATAACGTACAGACCTAGCGGCGTAGTTGCACTGCCTGCGACCATGAAGCTGAGAGCATAGCTGGACCTGCCGGGCGGAACGCTGATATCAGCCAATCGGCATACCTTGGTATTATCTTGCAGCAGAGGAATACCATATACGCGATTGTCTATGCGTACAGACCCGGCGAATGCACCCCCGCGTGGATTCGCATAAATCCGCACGGTACGTATCTTGTCACTGTTATTAACGATGGGAATGGTCGCATTGTATATGGTGCCGAATTGTCCGCGGTTGTCCAGCGCAGGGCCCAACTCGCTGCGTGCCCCGGTAAACAGCAGATCGGCAGGAGTCTCGCCGTTCAGTTTTTTAGTGGCACACGCCCGATAATTGGCGCTTTGCCCTACCACGTACGCTGGCATCCGCGCATTCGTTTCGGAAAAGGACCATGCCCCCCGTGGATGCGCCTGCGGTGGAGGTACGGGCGGAAGCGCATCCGTATGAATCTGGCGCAGGTCGACCCGTGTGTCCTTGCTGATCACGGTGCGAATGACGTAGTCCAGCGTACCGTGGCCTTCGCCATATTCCACCGTGAAGTCATAGGTGAATCCGGCCAGCGATCCTTCAGGCAGCTCGAATTCCTCCAACAGGGCGGTGCCTCTGCCGAATTTATGACGGTCAACGGGCTTCCGACGTTTCATCGTACCCGCCAAACAGCTTTTGGCAATGGATTGCCCGACATCTATAATCCAGTTGCCATCCTCAGGCGCAATCTCAAGAGCACGTTCCATATGACGTACTTCCAGCATAGCATGATTTTTGTTCTCCACCGTAATGCCCAGCTTAACGGGGCCTCCGATTTTGTTGTAGTGCCACCCGAAAATGCGGTGCTTGACCGTTCGGGTTGTGGTACGAACCACATCATGCCACAGGGTGGCTTGCTCGGTAGGTACAGTCACGTGGGTCAGTGTCTCCGGGTTATCGCTAAGCATCAGGCGGCGGGTTCCCCCTTCGGTGGCTGACTCCACATCCACATGGATATTTGGCGGGATTACAGCAGACTCTACAATCAGATCTCTGGGCTCCTTGGATCGATGTCTCACATGAATTCCTCCTTTGATTTAAGAATGGCCTCACTGATCCTATTCCTCTAAATAACGGTTCGCCAGCAGGTATTGCGTATATGTTAACAGCATAAGCTATTGGATGTACAGAGAAGCTACAGGAGGGAAACATGCTTAAAAAAATATGGTGGAAGGAAGCTGTGGTATATCAGATATATCCCATCAGCTTTCAGGATTCTGATGGAGACGGAAAAGGAGATTTGCAGGGTATCCAGTCCAGACTGGATTATCTGTGTGAGTTGGGTATTGATGTGATCTGGATTTGCCCAGTGTACAAATCGCCTAATCATGATAACGGCTACGATATTAGTGATTACTATGCCATTATGGATGAGTTCGGAACGATGGATGACTTTGATGAACTCCTGCACAAGGCGCATGAACGAGGCATCAAAATCATGATGGATCTGGTATTAAACCACACATCAGATGAGCATCCGTGGTTTACGGAATCACGCTCATCCAAGGATAATCCGAAGCGGGATTACTACATATGGCGAACAGGCAAAAATGGCGGATATCCGAACAACTGGGAATCGTATTTTTCCGGTTCTGTGTGGAAATATGACAAGCTTACAGACGAATATTACATGCATTTGTACTCCGAGCACCAGCCGGACTTAAACTGGGAAAATGAAGAGATGGTAGGCGAGCTCTATCGTATGGTGGAATGGTGGCTAAAAAAGGGGATCGATGGTTTCCGTTTTGACGCCATTGCCCATATTGTCAAAGCTGAAGGACTGCCGGATGCTGATAATCCCGATAAAAGAACATGGGTGCGAGCCTATCAGCTTTTTTCCAATCTGGAGCAGGTGCATGATCTTCTGCGCATGCTGAATGAAAAAGTGTTGATGCGTTATCCCTTAATGACTGTTGGTGAAACCTCTGGTCTGGGCCCGGAGCAAGCGCTTGATTATGTAGGTGACCAGCGGCATGAGCTGAATATGGTTTTCCAGTTTGAGCATATGTTTGTCGATGCCGAAGGGCAAGGGACTGAAAAATGGAAATTCAAGCCGTGGACACTGGTGGAGCTGAAACAAATTATGAGCCGTTGGCAGACTGTGCTTCATCTGGAAGGATGGAACGCCAATTATTTGAACAATCATGATCAGCCGCGCGCCCTGTCACGATTTGGGGATGATGGACAGTATCGTGTGGAGTCAGCCAAAATGCTGGCAACCTTCACACATATGCTCGAAGGTACGCCTTATATTTATCAGGGTGAGGAAATTGGCATGACCAATATCGCATACCCGTCGATTGATGATTACCGGGATGTGGAGACGTTAAATTATTATGAGCAGCAACGGAAGATAGGCGAGCCGGAGGAAGAGATTATGGCTGCGATTTGGAGAAAAAGTCGGGATAATGCACGTACTCCTATGCAGTGGAATGATGGGTATGCAGCGGGTTTTACCGACGGAGAGCCATGGATGAAAATGAACGATAACTATATGTACATCAACGCGGAGACGGAGAGAAGGAGCCCGGATTCGATTTTTCACTATTACCGTAAGCTGATTGCTCTGCGCAAACAGCATGAGGTCATTGTTTATGGTGAATATAAGCTGCTGCTGCCGCTTGATACAGAACTGTATGTATTCACCCGCATGCTGGAACAGGAGCATTTGCTGGTCATTCTGAATTTTTTTGACCGTGATCCGGTGTTCCACTGGCCCGAGGAGGATGGCTACGCTGCTGCCAAAGTGGAGCTGCTGCTGTCTAACTACGAACCGGCACAAGGGGAGAATTTACGTGAATTGAAGCTGCGCCCTTATGAAGCAAGGGTGTATAAGCTAATTTTAAAATAGCATCGAATCTCTAGCGTTCCATACTCGCCAAAAAAGCCCGATTCACACGGCCTACCGTAGGCACATGTGGATCGGGCTGATAACATTTAGCGACTCGTCAAATTCAGCTTTAGTGGTAATGCTTAACCTTCAGGTCGTTCAGGCTTTTGAATTCATAGCCTTGCTTGCGAGCATCGTCGATAATCGAACCCAAGGCCTCGGCATTATCCTTGGACACAGAATGGAGTAGAATGACTGCTCCGGGATGGAGCTGACGCATGACCTGCTGATAGGCATAGTCTGCTCCTTGCTGGATATTCGTGTCCCAGTCCTTGTAAGCTACAGACCAAAATACACTCGTATATCCTGCTTCTCGACAGGTGGCCAATGCTTTTTCGCTGAAAATGCCGCGAGGCGGCCGGACGTATTTCATTTCCTTTTGTCCGGTTAGCTCTGTCGATGCATTTCGTACCCGATCCAGCTCGGACCGAATATCCGCTGAAGAAATGGTGCTCATATCAGGATGGCTCCAAGAATGATTGCCGATAATATGGCCCTCACTCGCCATACGGCGCATCAAAGCTGGCTGGTCCTTTACAAAATGCCCGGTTACAAAGAAGGCGGCTGGCACCTTTTTGGCCTTTAAAACATCCAGCACCTTGGGCGTGTATCCATTCTCATAGCCGTTGTCGAACGTGAGAAATAATTCTTTTTTCGTAGTATCTCCGAGAAAGATGCCTCCCTGTCTCTCAATCAGGTGCATAAAGCCCTCTTGTGCGATAGAAGGCAGCTCGCCTCCCTTGCTTTTTTTGAACCCAAAATGATAAGGCTGTCCGTCAACAGCCTGGGCAGCGAGTAGGGGTTTACCCGTAACTGCTAACATCCCCATAACCGCAACGCATAGCCACAAGGCTAATATTCGCTTCATGTAAGTTCCTCCGTTTTCGTCCCATTAGGGAAAGGTGTGTATGCTTCGACATATTCCATAGAATCTGCAATACCACTCCTATTTATGCAAAAAATGCCCCCAACTGAGACGAGCTCGGCTTTTGACAATCCCTGTAGTATTGACATGAATATTAAATCGAAGTAGTATACTTTATAAAACTTACTAGAATACTCGGAATTAGTGAGCTAAAACAATAATGGGATACAAACAGCTCAGTGATATCTTACATACTTGAAGGAACGGAAGGAGCCAGAGTAATGATTGAACTAAAAGATGTATCCAAAACCTATGTAAGAAAAGGATTAAGCATAGAGGCGTTAAAAAATATAAATATCAAGGTAGATAAAGGGGATATCTTTGGCTTTATCGGATTCAGCGGTGCTGGTAAAAGCACATTGATCCGATTGGTCAATCGTCTGGAGAAGGTAACCAGCGGAGAGGTTCTTGTCGAGGGGGAACTGTTAAATGCCTATTCGACCTCGGGGCTACGAAAGGTAAGGAAGAAGATCGGAATGATTTTTCAGCATTTTAATTTGCTGGAATCGAAAACGGTGTTCGACAATATTGCAATTCCACTGGTGCTGCTCAAGCGCAACAAACGGAAGATTGAGCAGCGGGTAAAGGAACTGCTGGAGTTTACGGGTTTGTCCGAGAAGGCGAACAGCTATCCAAGCGAGCTGTCCGGCGGTCAAAAGCAGCGTGTCGGGATTGCGCGGGCGTTGGCGAGCAACCCGTCCATTTTGCTCTGTGATGAGGCGACTTCGGCACTTGATCCGCAGACCACGCAGTCTATTCTTGATTTGCTTCGCAAAATCAATCAGGAATACAAGATCACCATTTTGATCATCACCCATGAGATGTCGGTGATTCAGCGAATTTGCAACAAGGTAGCCGTAATGGAAAAGGGTGAAATCATTGAGCAGGGCAACGTGCTGGAGGTATTCGGGCAGCCGCAGCATCCGACGACACAAAGCTTTGTACGGACAGTGATTCACGATAAAGTACCGGAAAGTGTGCTGCGGACGTTCGAACAGCAAGAATCACAGCGGATATACAAGCTGGAATTTATCGGACAATCTGCTTCCGATCCAGTAGTGCATGAATTGATTCGAAAGCATGAAGTTCATGTGAATATCTTGTTTGCCAGCATGACGGAAATACAAGAAACGACGATTGGCTATATGACGATCCAACTGCGTGGTGAACAGCATGCCGTCGAGCAGGCTGTTGCTTTTATTAAGAGCAAAGGGGTCAATATTCAGGAGGTAAAGGACCTATGATGATTACAGGAACCACGATAACCTGGGACCAACTGTGGGAAGCATTGTATGAATCCTTGCTCATGGTCAGCATATCATTATTCATTGGTGCGTTAATCGGTATACCTATCGGTATTTTATTGGTTGTCACCCGTCCGGGCGGCATTTTAGAGAACAAATGGCTTTACGGTATTTTGAATCCAATCATAAACATCGTTCGTTCTTTGCCGTTCATCATTTTGCTGGTAGCGATCATTCCGCTCACCCGTCTGATTGTGAATACATCCATTGGAACCAGCGCGGCGATTGTCCCGCTGATTGTATATATTTCACCATACATCGGCAGGCTGGTCGAAAATTCGCTGCTTGAGGTTAATCCGGGAATATTGGAGGCGGCAGATGCAATGGGAGCCACTCCTTTTCAGGTTATTCGTTACTTTTTGCTTCCCGAAGCGTTCAGTTCCCTGATTTTATCGTTAACGACAGCGACCATTGGCTTAATTGGCGCCACGGCTATGGCTGGTGCGGTCGGCGGCGGCGGGATTGGTGATTTGGCCATCTCTTACGGCTACCAGCGGTTCGATACGTTAGTTATGCTGATTACTGTCGTCGTTCTGGTCTTGTTTGTCCAAGGCGTTCAGTCTTTAGGCAATTTGTTGTCCCGTAAAGCGCGCAGAGGCTAATGAGAAAATAATGAATGGCTTGCCAAGTACTGGATTTAGACAGAGCAGAAAAAACCGCTGCAAAGGTTACTTTGAAGCGGTTTTTTACATGGATGGAAACACTCGCTTTTTGTGTGAATTACCGTGTTTTGGTAATCAGGAACGGAGTGACCGTTCTAGTGTTATTCGTTGGATTTTCGATAATCAATATCCATTGAGTGTCCGTATTCGGGAAGCTGTCAGTAGGCCATGCTGAATCAAAACCGCTAATGGTCCAACCTGCATTGATGACGACTCTGCCGGACCCTGCATTAAAAGTAATCGTAAGAAAGCTGTTGGGGCCTATGGTAAATGGGCTAAACTCCCTGCGAAAAAATCCATTGCCCAGGTCTTGGGTAGCGCGAGCTCTGGTTGGGCCAAGGACGATTTTTCTGCCCTTACCTGCGGCTGCTTTCTTTTTCAGTGATGAACTTTTTGTTTTCATATGTTGTCCCCTCCTTTTCTCTTGATGGTTCATCATATGAAGTTGAGAGTATTCTAGATTGGACGAACTAACGTATCCAGTGAACTAAATTCGACTAAATTCACATCAGCCTCTTTTCTCTATCGTTTACTATTCGCCGAGATAAGCTTTGTTACTCTAGCATGCATATAGCATATCTCTTCAGAGAATCCCAACTGAGGGGCATTACATCAAAAGACCACCAGGATATACAGGTTTCCAACCTGTTCCTGGTGGTTCGCTTGTATGGCCGTGCTCGCACGGTACTCTCGCCAGCATGAGCCTACATAGGCATTATGCCTTTCTTTTGGTTTTGTCATCCTTTTCTTTTGCAGGCTTCACTGACCTGACAGGTACTGCCTTCAGCACGGCGTAGCCGTAGGGTGGAAGCTCGGCATGCAACCCCTTTGCTCCTGTGGACCACTCGCTTTCGCCAAAGGCTAATTGCCATTCTTGTTCGGGAATGTCCAGTTCAAAAATGTGATCCTTACCGGAACGGTTGAGCAGCACGAGCAGTACTTCTTTCTCGCTGCGGCGTTCGTAGGCGAGGGACGAGCTTTTTGGCTGTGCATCCAGAAAAGTAATGCTGCCCTTATCGCGGAGGGCCGGATGCGCCTTGCGAAGCGCAATCAGCTCGCGATAAAAGGCGAATAGCTCATGATCCTGCTTATCGGTGTCCCACTCCATGCACTTGCGGCAGCCTGGATCGGCCTCTCCATCCAAGCCGATTTCATCACCGTAATAAATGCAGGGCGCGCCCATGTACGTGAACTGGAACATGGCGGCCAGCCGCATCAGTCGCTTATCACCTCCGCACAGCGTCAGCAGGCGTGGTGTGTCGTGGCTATCCAGCAGGTTGAAGGCCACCTCGGATGCCTGCAGCGGATAGCGGGCCAGTTGTTGTCCGATGGCAAAGGCGAAGCTTTGGGCGTCGGTCACTTTTTTGACGAAAAAATCATTCACCGCATAGGTGAACGGATAATTCATCGTCGCATCGAACTGATCACCCTGCAGCCATTCAGACGATTCATTCCACATTTCACCCAAAATGTACGCATCCGGATTGGCCTGCTTGACCGTCGTACGGAATTCTCTCCAAAAGGCGTGATCCACTTCGTCAGCCACATCCAGCCGCCAGCCGTCGATGCCGATCTCTTCGATCCAATGCTTTGCCACGCCCAGCAAATACTTTTTCACCTCAGGATGTTCGGTGTTCAGCTTGGGCATCATTGGCTCCAGCCCGAATGTATCGTAGGTTGGTGTGCCATCCACCACTTCCAGCGGGAAGCTATGTACATGGAACCAGTCCTTGTAAGGGGAGGCTTCGCCTTTTTCCAGCACGTCAACGAAGGGCTTGAAGGTACGCCCTGAATGGTTGAATACCGCATCAAGCAGCACCCGTATTCCCCGGTCGTGGCAGGCACCCACCAGTTTCTTTAGTATCTCCTTGTCCCCGAAATGCGGATCTACCTCCATATAATCCTCGGTATCGTATTTATGATTCGTCGTTGCCTTGAAGACAGGGGTCATATACAGGGCGCTAATCCCCAGCTTGCTCAGGTGATCCAGATGATCCAGAATGCCCTGTAGATCCCCGCCGAAAAAATTGTCTCTTTGCGGCGTGCCGCCCCATGTCTCCGCACCTTCCGGGCTAATGGAGGGGTCACCGTTCGCAAAGCGCTCCGGGAAAATCTGATAAAATACGGCATCCCTCACCCATGCAGGAGGCTTCAGAATATCTATCGGATTCAAAAATGGGTATTGGAACAGATTATCTGCTTTTTTGGGTTCCTCGGTAGTAAAATTATCCTCATTCATCCATAGCCGTTCCTCTCCATCTTCCAGCAAAAATCCATATTTCAGCCGACGATGAGTAGGCTTTACGCTGCATTCGTAGTAATCAAACCTGCCGTCGGTAGCAAATTTGGACATCGGAACAAGCTGCCGGGTACGTTCCCAGTCGTACTTATCTACGGTGAGAGCGTGAACGGTGGTCAGGTCATTTTTCTTGGTGCGAAGCCGCAGAAATATCGTTTCATCATCATAGCCAAAAGCCCAATTACGCTTCGGGTGATGGTATATCGCTTCCAGTAGCATGGAATAGCCTCCTTTTTCACAAGCCATAAAATTTGAAATCGTATAGTGTATGTCGTATAAGGTAGTTATTAACCTTTTTAAGCTGGTTATGTACCATAAATGCTATAATGCCCATTACATAAAAGAAAAACGATAAGCAGGTGACTAATGATGAAAACAAGTGTGTTATACATTGAAGATGATCAGGAAATCGGTGCTTGGATGCATCAATATCTGGAAGAACGAAATTATGCTGTAATTTGGCTTCGCAGTGGGGATGGGGCTGTGGAAGCGGCCCAAACGTGTCAGCTAGTCATTTTGGATGTGATGCTGCCCGGTCTGGATGGGTTCACGATTGGCAAGCGGCTCAAGAAGGAGCGCCCGGAGCTCCCGATTCTTATGTTGTCGGCTCGCACCTCCATTGACGATAAGCTGCAAGGACTGGATTTTGCCGACGATTATGTGACCAAGCCTTTTCATCCTGATGAGCTCATTGCACGGATCGAGGTTTTGCTGCGTCGAACAGGTACCGTACCCGAAGAATCCATACAATTGGCACATCTCACGGTGTACCTTCCTGATAACCGTATTGTGAAACGTGATACCGGGGAAGAAATTACGTTAACAGGCAAGCAATATCATATTTTTGCTTATTTGCTGCGGCATTTGGGCCAGATTATGACCAAGGAGCAAATGTATGAGGCTGTGTGGGGCGATCCGTATATCGACGGAGACAAGACGCTGATGGTTCATATCCGGCACCTGCGCGAGAAGCTGGAGATTGACCCTGCGAATCCCCGTATCATTGAGACGATCCGTGGTGTAGGCTACCGGGTGAAGGCGTAATGAACGGGCCGCGTAATGGTTGGGAGAGGCTACGTCCTGGCTCAGGTCCTGATCAGGGAGGGCGATTTGGAAATTCGCTGTTATTTCGCTATCTGCTCATTATTGTGGTAGCCATGATGCTTCTACCTATCGTGCTGCCTGCCACGATGCTTATCTATAGTATGTTGTCTAGCTGGCAGATGGATCTCAAGCCTAAAAACTCACACTATCCCTCAACTATCCGTACCGAAAGTAGCTGGCATCGCGAAGCTGTAGCCTTGAAAGGAGCCACATCTGAGCAAATCTCAGCCCATCTGCGCAAAATACAGCGGGACATATTTCCTGATTCACAGATATTTTGGGTGGATGCTACCGGGAAAACAAGATTGGAGCTCCCTACACAATCAGATGTCCCCAATCAATGGAGTGCGGCGCAGGCTATTGCTTTTATGAAGCAAGTAAGCTACAAGGGACCGTTCACAGTAGTGGCATTTATTGGTGGCGGCAAAGAAGATGTGAATCAGGGTTACATGGTATTAAAAGTGCCCCGTTCATTCTTTGAACAGCAGAATACAAATAGCAGCATATTGATGTACTACCTCTTTTTCATAGTATTGATGCTTGCAGGCTTTATATTCGTGTCTCTCCTGTTTTTTGTAGGCATTCGGCGCAGACTGGTGCGGCTTCAGGCGGCCATGTCGCAGCGAGGGGAGGATGGATTACCCATTCTTGTCGCTACTGGACGCCCGGATGAAATCGGCAAGCTGGAAGAAGCGTTCAATCAGATGGTTGAGCAGTTGGCAGATAGTCGGGGACGTGAGCGACAGGAGGAAGAGCTGCGGAAAAGGCTGGTCGCCGATCTGTCACACGATATTCGGACACCACTTACGGTTGTGCGCAGTCATTTGTACACACTGGATGCGGAAAATCTGAGCAGCAAAGGGAAGCAGTCGATTATGCTGATGGAAAACAAGTTAAAGGACCTTGGGAGTCTGATCGATAACCTGCTCACCTACAATCTGCTGTCCAGTGGCAAATACACATTGCATAACGAACCACGCGATATCCTGCGACTGGTGAGGGAATGTGCAGCCAGCTGGTATCCGGTATGGGAAAAGGAAGGCTTTGAGGTGGATATCGATCTGCCTGAGCATAGTATCGTATGGAAGGTCGATGAGCAGGGCTTCCGCCGTTTGCTGGATAATCTATTCCAAAATGTAGTTCGCCATGCTGCATCAGGCCGTTATATTGGCATTCATGTACAGGAGCATTACGGAAAATCGGCGTTAGTTATTGCAGATAAAGGGCCGGGAATGGAGCGCCAGTCTTGTGAAAAAGGAGCAGGGATTGGCTTGGCAATTACGGAATTGCTGGCTCGTGAAATGAATCTGGAGAGAAATATTGTCAGTTCCTCTGCCGGGACACAAATCCGTTTCTTAAACAAAACTTAAACGAAGGGTTCCCTCAGCTTTAAACTTGGCGCGTTACGATAGGTGCCGAGGTGAGGAATTTGAACGAATACATTATCGAAACGAACGGTCTCAGTAAAATATACAAAGGCCGTGCTGCGGTTAACCAACTGGACCTGAAAATCGGCCATGGAGATATTTATGGCTTTCTCGGTCCGAACGGAGCGGGGAAAACGACAACAATTCGTATGCTGCTCGGACTCATTCGTCCAACCCGGGGAACGATCCGTATATTCGGACAGGATATTCGCAGACATAAGCTCGATATTTTGCGCAAAGTCGGCTCGTTGGTAGAGTATCCTTCGTATTATGGTCATTTGAACGCCATTGAAAATCTGGAGACCATTCGCCGCATTTTGAATGTGCCCAAAAAGAACATTGCGGACGTATTGGAGGTCGTCAGGCTGACCAAACACGCCAAACGCCCGGTCAAAGGCTACTCGCTGGGCATGAAGCAGAGACTTGGCATTGCAGCAGCGCTGCTCGGGAGTCCCGAAGTGCTTATTTTGGATGAGCCTACGAATGGTTTGGACCCGGAGGGCATTCAGGAAATGCGCGAATTGATTCAGACGATGCCCAAGAAACGGGGGATCACTGTACTGGTATCCAGCCATCTGCTGAGCGAGGTGGAGCAGATGGCGAATACCGTCGGCATTATCCGTGAAGGCGAATTGGTCTTCCAAAATACAATTCACAATCTCCGTCAGGAATCCGCAGGGGGAATTCGTATCGTCGTATCCGAGCCGGAAGCAGCTCAGCTGATTGCACGTGAGCAGGGCTACCATTCGGTGAAAGACGGGGCGGCGCTGGATTTTGAAAACATGAATGATGCAGCTGTGGCACTGCTGGTCAGAAGATTGGTCGAAAATGCCCATGCCATATATCGTGTGGAGGAACGCCGCAAATCGCTGGAGGATATGTTCATGCAAGTGGTGGGCAAAGGAGGGGGCTCCCTATGATGCTGCGGGCGCTGACGGCGGATCTGCTCAAAGCACGTAGAAAGGGAATCTGGTTCCTGGTGTTCCTCGGTCCCCTTGGGCTGGTGGCGATGCAGGGACTGAACTTCGGACTCCGCTATGACTATCTGATTCCGCGATACAAGGGACATTTATGGGAAGGTCTGATGGATAACATCGCTATTTTTGTCCCCCTTGCGCTGGTGCTAGGAGCCACCATGGTCTCTTCCATGCTGGCGAATGTGGAGCATACGTCCAACTCCTGGAAGCAGCTACTGGCCTTGCCTATTTCGAAATTCAGTGTCTATATGGCGAAGCTGACGCTGGCCATCGTAATGTTGTGCGTGTCCTGCCTGCTCTTGACGGTTGGAACATGGGGGCTGGGAATGCTTCTCGGCTTCGGGGGAGAGCCTGCGCCAATAGGCGAATTGCTGCGGCTTGGATTTTGGCCCTTGGGTGGCACACTGCCTATGCTCGTACTGCTGTTGTGGCTAACGGTCACATTCCATAATCAGGCGCTGCCTGTAACACTGGGCATTACGCTAGGCATCGGCAGCATGTTTGCCTCACAGCTGTCCGAATGGTTTCCACTGGCCTGGCCGCAATTCGCATGGGTGGCGCCTCAAGCGTGGATGTTTGCGTCCATCGGCTGTGGAACGGGCGTAATCCTCAGCCTCCTGACAGCAGTACATTTTAGCCGAAAGGATGTGGCGTAATGTTCGGAGGATATGTACGTCTGCTTTCAGTCGAACGGTTGAAAATGGCTAAATCGCCCGTCTGGCTGCTTGCGCTCGTCAGTCCGGCGATTGCTGTCCTGATTGGATTGCTGGCGAACCCGGGAGGGAACTGGCTGCAGCTGTTGACTACTATGCTTACACTACATGCGCTGCTGTTCATGCCGATGCTGACCGCCGTGTTTGGATCCCTGGTCTGCCGATTCGAGCATGGGGGTGGCGGTTGGAAGCAACTGCTGTCACTGCCATTATCCCGCACCAGTCTGTACGCGGCCAAGCTGACAATCATTATGGCCTTGGTCGGATTGACCCAGCTATTGTTCGGGGGAGCGCTGCTGGGTGTCGGAGCCGTGCAGGGTATGAACGGACCGATTCCTTGGGCAGTGATCGTCCAAAGTCTGCTCGCGGGCTGGGTGGCCTGTCTGCCGCTGGCTGCGTTGCAGCTTATGGTGTCTTTCCTGTGGTCCAGCTTTGCCGCACCGCTTGCATTGAATTTCGTCTTCACCGTGCCGAATATTCTGATCGCCAACTCCCAGACCTACGGCCCATATTATCCGTGGGTGCAGCCTTTGCTGGTGATGATGCCGAGCGGAAAAGACAACTTTGGGGCGTTCATGGTGCCAACCGATACGCTGATTGCGGTGATCCTGGGCAGCTTTGTTGTGTTTTTGTTTGCGGGCCTGATGGTGTTTCGATATAGAGAGATATAGGGCAGATGAAGGGGGTTAGCTTGCTGGTACATGGGCTCACCTCCATCTGCTTTAATCTTTTCATTCTTACGGATCACATTATCTTAGAAGAGGATATGGAGCTGTTTCAACTTCTAGCTCGAGAGGTTATCCTAAATGAAGCATAGGTAATCAGGGCATACATAATCCCGTACATTGCCCATGCGTCCAAGTTGGATTTGAAGGTGGCTATACTTGTTGTTATAAACAGGAGAGGAAGTAAAAGAGCGATCCCTACAGCCAGCAGAACCCTCGAATGAAAAGACGAACAAATAACCCCGATTATAATAGCAATTAACGGGCAGATAAGCAGAGTGGGGACAAGGGGGTTCAGTTGGTTGAAAAATAAATAAATCATATGAACACCTCGTTTTGGAAAGAATGTGGTGACTTGATAGCTAGTTTATCCCTACCGGATTGAAAAAGAAATATTACAGCTCAATCCGGCGTGATGAACGTTTTTACACCAAGCCCGGCATGGCACGAATATTATCGCTGATGAGACGGCAGGAGGCGTCAAACTTGGCTTGTTCTTCAGGGCTTAGCTCCAGCTCGATGATTTCCTGAATTCCTCCGCTGCCGATGATTGCCGGAACGCCCGTGCAGACATCGCTGTGCCCGTACTCGCCGTCCAATACGGTAGAAACCGCTATAATTTTACCGTCATCATTCAAAATGGAACGGGTAATGTAGGCCAGCGCATTGGCTATGCCAAAATAAGTAGCGCCCTTGCGAGTGAAAATTTCCCAGCCTGCATCCTTCGTTTTCCGGGCAATGTCCTCCAGATCCACGTGGCTGAATCGCTCTTTATGCTGACGCAAAATGTGCAAGAGTGGCTTTCCGCCAATCGTGACGTGTGACCAGGCGACGAATTGGGAATCGCCATGTTCGCCAAGGGCATAGCCCTGTACGCTGCGGGGATCGATGGAAAATACTTCAGAAAGCAGCGTCTTGAGGCGGGATGAGTCAATAGAGGTGCCTGTGCCGATCACCTTGCTGCGCGGCAGACCGGAAATACTCTGCACCAGATAGGTCACTATGTCGACAGGATTAGCTGCAATGACGAAGATACCGTCGAAGCCACTCTCCATAATGGCTGTTACAATCTCCTGAGTAATAATCACTGCGTCATCCAATACCGACAGGCGGTCGTGTTTCCCATGCTTCGGATTGGCCCCTGCTGTTATAATCACAACATCCATATCTGTGCAATCTGCAAACGTTCCCGCATGTACCTTAGTACGTGTGGACGTAAAATCCATACAATGGGATAGATCGAGGGCATGTGCCAAGGCTCGGTCATATGTGCGGTCAATCATCATAATTTCGTCACAAATGGACTGGTTGACCATTGAGTAGGCACAGCTCGAACCGACCATTCCCGCGCCGACAATCGCTACTTTCCTTGCCTTCCCCTTCATTTATGTTTCCTCCTCGTTCCAGTGAACGTTAATATGCTACAAATTATGTCTAAAATCCATTTTACGTTACATAACATAACATATTGATGATCTTTTGAAAATATCCATTGTTTTACCTGTATACCGCAAAATTAAAAAGAAACTGTAAAAAGAGCTGCTTTTTTAAGATGAATTGCAGCAAAATCGCGAATTAATCGACGTTTTCGCTTAAATACAGGATAAGGTGGTTCAAATTTCAGCTTGAGGAATCATCTATATGGACAAAAAAATACAATATGTTTATGGGAGGAATAGTGCCATCAAAATACTAGGAGTATGACATTTATGTGACGTTTCGAAAAAAAACTCTAAATCTGCATAGATCAGAAGCATTTCCGTGTGTCGTTTCTTGCATTTTTTTATAATCTTCGGCTATGACAAAGGTTCCTAGCAGTCCGCAATATTAGAACTTTTTTGCCAAAGGGTTTCCATTTGATTCCGCGAATTGTACATATACAAGCTTATTTCTTTCCATACCATCCGGGGAGGTAATGATCAATGGAAGAAGGCAGATCGACGACGGAAGCGGCCAGACAGTTGAAAATCGGGGCAAGTACCCTTCGTAAATACGCGGCAGCACTGGAGGAGCAGGGCTATGTGTTTCAGCGTTCCGCGAACCAGTCGAGAGTGTTCAGTCCAGAAGATATCGAGTGCCTGAAGGTAATGCGGGGAGCTCTGCGTGAAGAGCATATGACGATGGATCAGGCAGTACAGGTGGTGCTTGAGAGAGTGACCGCACCATTCTCAGTCGTGGAAGAAGAATTCCGTTTGCCGCCCGTCTCGGATGCGGAATCATTGACTGCAACCTGGGAGGAGATATTGGCGGCGGCTGAGGGCAGGGATGCGCATAGGGTACAGGCGCAAGTCGCTGCTACTCTGGAGCCGACAGGCTTACAGAATGAAATCAATGTACAGGAACTTTCAGAAGAATCGGTACAGCTACAGCTGCAGGAGCCCATAGAGTCACAAGAAATGACGCAGGTGCAGGATATGGTGCAAAGTGCTTTGCTGGAGATGCGAAGTCGTTTGGAAGTGCTGGAAGCGGAGCATAGCCGTTTGGTGGAAAAAAATACTAGCCTTTCTAACCAGTTGGAGGATCAGAGACGCTGGATGAAAGAACGGGCCGACGAGGAACGGGATCGACAGCTAATTACCAATTTGCGTACCTATCAGGGCAGACAGCGCAAATCACGCAGTTCGCTGCTATCCTGGCTCGGGTTGGCGCCGCGCAGACGCAGAGAGGCATGACCTTCATTTTTCTGGTAGACCATCAGACCTTCATGGCTCTGGTGGTCTTTATTGTGATGGTATAATGGTGGAACACAAGAACAACACAAGAATTAAAGAATAAGAGAACAAGCCGCATGGAAAGAGATTGGCTGCGGCATGTAAAGGAAAGGGCATAAAGATGTTTGCTTGGTTGCGAAACACTTATCAATCATGGATCGATTATCCGAAACAGCCTGGCGATATACTAAGCGGACGGTATCGTATTCTTTCACTGCTGGGCATGGGCAGCTATGGTCTGACCTACCTCTGTCAGGATGGGCAGAGTGGGCAGAAGGTAGCGGTCAAGCTGCCCAGACCGAGCAAGCGGGCGAAGGCAGTTCAGTTGCTGCAGCGTGAGGCTGATATCATGCAGCAGATGAACCATCCCTATATCCCGAAGCTGCTCGAAAGGGTAAAGCATCCGAACGGAATGTACCTGGTCATGGAATATATCTCGGGCAGAACGCTGGAGGATCTTATATTTGAAGAGGAGCGTTCTTTTTCAGAGCGGGAATGCATCGTCTACATGCTGGAACTGATGGAAAGGGTTATGCATGTGCATGAACGGGGCTATATCCATCGGGATATCCGCATCCCGAATGTGCTTTATCGAGCAGGGAAACTGTACTTGATCGACTTTGGTCTTGCGCTGGCGGTAGGAGAGCGACAGGAGGATGTATTTACCGAAGCCATGCTGGACAAGCGCGCGCCTGAGCGACAGGACGTCGCTGTCTATAGCGATTTGTATGATGTCGGTCACTTGATGCTTTTTATGCTGTATAGCAGCTACGAGCCGCAGCCGGATCAACCACCGGGAAGCTGGCAGGAGGAATTGAAGCTCAGTCCATCTGTGCGTCATATGCTGGAGCGGCTTTTTCAGATAGGTCCTCGGTATGAGCATAGCCGACAATTTATACTGGAGCTGGAGGAAGCATTACAGCAGATGGAGGCTAATCCGTAATGCCAGCCCATAAGGATAACCAGGCATTCGCCGTAAAAATGGGGGAATGCCCCTTACGCAATTGACCAGATCTACATACAATGCTCCTGTAAATGAGCGAAAGGAGTGCTGTAAATGAGTCATATGTGTGGTGTAGGTGGTTGGGGTTACGGTCCAGGAGTCTGGACTTCTGTAGGAGCAATTCTGGTTCTGTTTATTTTGCTGGTAATTATCTCTAAAACCTTGTTTCTGTAATTTCGGCAAAAGCCGATTTCCTGTAAAATGCATAGAAATTGCCCTGCATAAGAAGGGGGCATAACAATAAAGCGAAGCTCCTTGATGAGAAGGATCTTCGCTTTATTAGGATTGAAGGAGTTATCGTTCCTTCTTGTGTTCCGATATATTCCATCGCAATATCCTGTTGCTGTTTCTTGTTCCTGGGCTAGGAACTGGAGTAATGGCGACGTTTGTCCTTATAATATCGGTGCCCGTTATGGCTGTTCCTGTAGCCGTCTGATGAAGAATGGCGTCTACGGTCGTAATAACGATCTGAGCTGCTGTATCGCTGCTTATGAGAATGAGAGGTGGAATGTAGCAGGCGGTGCAGCATTTTTTTGAGCATCGTCTAATCCTCCTTCTTATCCTGTCCAGCTTACATAGACAGGTTCTTATGAAACGGTAATACGCAACCAGGCTGCAACAGGTTCCATTAATTTAAAGCCTGTAGGGACTTGGCCTGAAACTCCGCAATATCCTTGAACTCTTCTTCAAATTTACGTGAGATGCGGATATAAATCGGCAGTAACTCGCGGTAAATATCTACATGCTCTGCCACAGGCTTATGCTGGTGGGTGGTGCCAATCATACCAGATACAGCATCCAGTGAGTCAATCCGTCCCAGGGCATACAAGCCTAGAATAGCTGCGCCGAGACAGGAGCTTTCCAGACTTTCGGGGATAATGACCTCCTGATCGAAAATATCCGCCATAAGCTGACGCCACAGCTCCGAGCGTGCGAATCCGCCAGTGGCGTGAATGACTGACGGCCTGCCGATGACCTCTTCCATGGCGAGCATAACCGTGTACAGGTTGAACAGCACGCCCTCCAGCGCGGCGCGAATCATATGCTCTTTTTTGTGGCGCAGGGATAGTCCAAAGAAAGAGCCGCGTGCATTCGGGTCCCACAGAGGTGCGCGTTCGCCGGATAAATACGGAAGAAAGAGCAGACCGTCGGAGCCGGGACGTACCTGTTCCGCGATTTGGGTCAGCACATGATACGGATCAATTCCCAAGCGTTTGGCCGTTTCCACCTCGGAGGCTGCAAATTCATCCCGTATCCAGCGGAACACAATCCCGCCGTTATTCACCGGGCCACCGATCACCCACAGCTTTTCGGTCAACGCATAACAAAAAAAGCGTCCCTTAGCATCGGTCAGCGGCTGATCGACCACGGTACGGATGGCTCCACTGGTACCGATGGTGACCGCGACAACCCCCGGTTTGATTGCATTCACACCGAGGTTGGACAAGACCCCGTCACTGGCCCCGATAACAAAAGGAGTCGTTTCCATCAGGCCCATGTCATGAGCGTAATTCTTATCCAGTCCTTGCAGCACATGAGTCGTCGGCACCAGCTCGGACAGCTGTTCCTTCGTCACACCTGCAATGCGCAGTGCCTCCTCGTCCCAATCCAGCTGCTGCAAATTCATGAGACCTGTCGCGGAGGCAATCGAATGATCGACCACATATTGATGGAATAACCGGGCAAATACATATTCTTTAATCGAAATGAATTTGTACGTCTGGGCCGCCACATCGGGTAAATCCCGTGTGATCCACATCAGCTTCGTCAGCGGTGACATGGGATGAACGGGCGTCCCGGTGCGTAAGTAAATGTCGTGTCCGTTGTACTTATGCTTGAGCGCTTCAGCCCATTTGGCGCTGCGGTTGTCTGCCCAGGTGATGGAGGCGGTCAACGGCTTGCCGTTCTTATCCACCGCCA
>NZ_JH601043.1:73454-91220 GCF_000245715.1 Paenibacillus sp. Aloe-11
AAGAGCACATGCCCGGCTGGGACTCCGCTCTGTTTCATGACCTCTTGCACCGTCGTCACCACGGCTTTGAAAATGTCCTCCGGGTCCTGCTCCGCCGCATCCGGCTCAGGTGTATGCAGCGGATAGCCTACATGATGCTGGGCGGCAATATTGCCGTTTTCCTCAAAAAGCACTGCTTTGGTACTGGTCGTACCGATATCGACGCCGATCATATATCGGGTGTCTGCCATAGTCAATCTCCCCTTCACTTACCGTTATTAGCTATTATCGTTAAATTAACACACTCAGCAGCATAATCAAACCGAAAGCAACCAGGGAGAGAATGGTTTCCATAACGGTCCATGATTTTAGAGTCTGCGGAACGGACATGTTGAAAAATTCCTTGATCATCCAAAAGCCGGCATGCCTTCATGCCCAGGCATCCCGTTAACCAGTGCCTCCTTATTCATTCGTGTGCAGTTATATGTATACCTGTCGACAACTTCAATTGGAAGAAGAACCGCGCCTGCTAAAAACGCGTAAAGCGCGGTGCATCGGCTCTTTGTCACGTATGTACAAACTAGGACCGTGCTTTGTGATAAGGAGACAGCACGCTGTCGTTAACCGCGTTGCGAGTATCTCGATAATGATCCTCAATAAACTCGAATAGCTCCTGCGCGTCACCCTGATTTAAGGCGTTTGCAAAGGTGCGATGTTTGTGAATCGTAACTTGGGATTCTTCAATGTTGGACGCAAAGCGTTGTTCTGTGGCAGCCAGCATAACCGTCAGGATCAGCTGTCTCATTCCATTCCAGGTATGAAGAATACGGGTATGGCCTGCCTCCAGAACCAAGGCTTCATGGAAATTAAAGTCCTGAAGAGAAAATTCGACGACATCTTGGTGCTTGAGAGCGACTTCCATTTTGTCGATCATTCGGTTTAAAGCGGTCACCAATCCGGTATTATCACTATGTACATACCTTTGTACAACAAAATGCTCAATCAGCTTTCTTACGTCGAACAGTTCCTCCATATCAGCGGGGGTCATGCCGATGACAATCGCTCCCATGCGCTCCAAACGGAGAAGGCCTTCACTTGCAAGTACCTTCAAAGCTTCGCGTACAGGAGAACGACTTGTGCCAAAATCGGCAGCAATCTGGTTCTCAGACAGCACGGTGCCGGGGGGCTGTATGCCGCGTATAATTTGGAGCCGGAGTTCGCAAGCAATCCTTTCCCCAAGTGTTGCACCCTGTAACCAGGTTGTTGGATATTTCATAGGATACTCCTATCTTGGAAATGATTTTGCATCCTTGTATACAAGTTACGGGTATTATATACCCAATTTAAGATACTTGTAAACGGTATCATCGGACATTGGTTCCATTTCGCTGCTTTTAGCGTTACAATAGAAGCAGCAAAAGGAAGTAGTGAAAAGTGGAACGAACACGGAAAAGAAGGAGACCGTTTAATGATTATCATTAAAACTAAAGAACAAATTGAAAATATGAAAAAAGCTGGCGAGATTTTGGCTGCTTGTCACCGGGAAATTGCCAAAATGATCAAGCCGGGTATTACAACACTGGAAATTGACGCCTTTGCGGAATCATTCATGAAAAAGCATGGTGCAACGCCGGAGCAAAAGGGCTATAACGGCTACCAGTTTGCAACTTGCGGATCACCTAACGATGTGATTTGCCATGGCTTTCCGAACAAGACGCCGTTGAAGGACGGAGATATCGTAACCATCGATATGGTTGTGAACCTGAACGGCTGGCTGGCGGATTCTGCTTGGTCGTATGCAGTGGGTAACGTGTCTGAGCAGGCACAGAAGCTGCTGGACGTCACCAAAGAATCTCTGTACAAAGGGATTGAGCAGGCGGTTATCGGTAACCGGATTGGGGACATTTCCCATGCGATTCAAACTTATGCAGAAGCAGAAGGCTTCTCGGTCGTACGCGAATTTATTGGGCATGGCATCGGGGAAGAAATGCATGAGCAACCACAGGTTCCGCATTATGGACCACCGCATCGCGGGCCGCGCCTGAAAGAAGGCATGGTCATTACGATTGAACCGATGCTCAACACAGGCACATACCGCAGTAAAATTGATGCGGACGGCTGGACCGCACGTACGCTGGACGGCGGTTTGTCGGCGCAGTACGAGCACACGCTGGCTATTACAGCGGACGGCCCGATTATTTTGACCCAGCAATAAGAAGAGACAGCAACCGGCAGCGTACAGCACATGCTGCCCAGCTGCCCCAACTAAACCAAAAGACCAAAAAGGCACGGCTCCTGCTGGGGGAATGTGTCTTTTTGGTCTATACAGCAACATGCCATGATGCATGTAGGTTCCTGTTGGTCAGATGCAGGCTTACGTCTCAGCTCGAAACAAATTCGCGATATTGAAAATACATACGCAGCCGCCAGTGCAGCAAGGTCCCGAAGGCTAATATAAAGAATAGCCCTGCTGTCTGCGGAATAGTGATGTAATGCTGAATAAACTCATGCAGCAGCAGCCGGACGATCAGCAGGCTGATCAGGATAAAAAAGAAGGCCCGCGAACGTTGTACGTAAACCTTCCCTTCTTGAAGTTCAAACTTGGTACTGCGGATCAGCGGATAGGAAAAAATAAACCAGCCGATCAGAAAAGCGCCAAGTGCCCAAAGCCAGGGAACCCGTATCTCTGGCACGACAAACATCATAAAGCCGGTGCTCATGCCGAGTGGAGGGATGATGATCTTTTTGGCGTTAATAGGACGGTGACCTGTCTTCATGCGGATAAAAATTGCCGAAATAGCGATTAGGATCATGCCGAAGGTCGCGCCATATTGCAGAAATGGGGTGCTGATATGAAACATGAACTGGGCCCCCTCTATAAGGAATGTAAGCGTTATTGGACAGACTGCAAACCTCTATCATTATAACACATATGTAATGGATATAATTAGTCACAGTCTTTCCTCCGGCAAGCGGATTATACGCCTCAAGGGTGGTGCCTGACCCCTATAATCGGGTCACTATCATGTTTATGCGAGAACCTTGGCTTGTACCTCTCCCTGAGCTGATTTTTTCTCCTGACGCATGATATATCCCATCGCTGCAATAATAAGGATAAAGGCAATGAGTGCGAGAAAAGGAATGGTGATAAAATCAAGCCAGTTCAGGTAATCCTGTTCACAGGATACTCTGCCGCAGGAGGTTGAGGCTTGCGTAGCTGCTTTGGCGGCTGCATGGATACGCTGAATCGTAAAATGATAGGCTGCAATCGCGCCTCCAATGATAGCCAGCGGCATGACATAACGGCGTATTCCCGTATCTCCCCGAAAATAAGCGATCCCGAGCAAAAGGGTCAGGGGATACATCAGAATGCGCTGAAACCAGCACAGCTTGCAGGGCTCATACCCCAAAATTTCGCTGAGGTACAGACTGCCTAATGTAGCCACACAAGCTACAACCCAGGCGGCAAACAAAGCAATATCCGTTTTTTTAAATGATCCAATCATAGTAGCGCTCCTTTTTCATCAAATAAGAACCAATAAACTCATTATGTCTTGTCCGATCGGCGGGCATCTACCGATATGAATGTCTTACTCGTATTTTACTGCATTTTGAGTGAAGGGTCATCATCCTTAAACATATTGACATCATTCACTATCATTTTTATAATTGCAGTAGTTTGGGAAGTTAATGAGTATTCAAGTTAGATATATAATATGAAAACATTAGGAGTGTGCCCACAATGTCGAGCATCCAAAAGAACGAAACACTTTCTGTTATTAGTGAAAGACACGCGGTGAAAAGCTATGTGAAGGATTTTAAATTGCCGGAGGGTGATCTGGAGACTATTTTGACAGCTGCTATTGAAGCCCCTTCTGCTTGGAACCTTCAACACTGGAAATTCCTCGTGATCGAAAGCGAAGCGGACAAGCAAAAATTGCTGCCTATCGCCTACAACCAAGGTCAAGTTGCAGAAAGCTCCGTAACGATTGCCGTGTTGGGCGATTTGGAAGCAAACCGTAACACAGTCATTTATGATCAAGCGGTAGAAGCAGGCACATTGCCAGCAGAAATTCGTGATGCCTTGGTGGGTCAAATCAATGGTGCATACCAAAATCCGCAAGTAGCTCGCGATGCAGCGATCCTGAATTCTTCTTTGGCGGCACAAAACATTATGCTGGCTGCTAAATCTCTTGGTTATGACACTTGCGCTATGGGTGGATTTATTCCAGCACAACTGATCGAGCAATTCAACATTCCTGCACGTTACCTGCCAGTCATGCTTATTAGCGTAGGCAAGGCACAAGTTCCAGCACGTCCATCAGGACGTTTTCCACTGTCCGAAGTAGTTGTAAAAGGCAGTTTCTAAGAATCCTTTCTAAATCAAAAGGTGTTCCTGCAACCGTTGTTGGGAACACCTTTTTTATGTCGGGTTTTGCTGTTGTCAGCATGCTTTCGTTTAGTCGGAGCGTTTGGATACCAGATATACCAGATCCAGTGTCAGGATTGGCAAAAAGACGGAAGCCGGATAGGCCAGATAGCGTGGCTCCCACTGCGGCTTGAACTTATCCTTAAAGCGTCGAAGCCCCTGAAAGCCGTAGAAATGTCCCCCGTATTGAAACACGAGTCTGGCCAGCTTTTCCTCGCGCAGTGCCTTTTCACTTTGTCCTACCTGAGACAGCGGTGCCATGCCGAGATTAAAGGTCGTATACCCGTTCTCCTTGGCCCACTCAATGACCCGTGTGAATAAGTAGTCCATCGTGCCATTCGGCGTGTCAGGCAGGTGGCGCATCAGGTCAATGGAAACCGTCCGTCCATGATCATAGGCAGGGGCCATTGTAGCAAAGGCGATAACCTTTCCTTCGGGGGCCTTTAACAGTGCAATTGGTGCTAGCTGAAGATAAGGTTCTTTGAACCAGCCGAGTGAATACCCCTTTTCCTTGCGTCCGTCCAGCCAGATGTTAGAAATATGACGCAGTTCCTCCATGAGTGACGATTCTAGGGGCGGCTGAATCATTTCGAACGAGTAGCCCTCGCGGTCAAAGCGGTTTTTGGCGCTGCGCAGCGCCTGGTTGCTTTTGCCTGTCAGTGTAAAGGACTCCAGTGGCACCAGCGCTTCCTCGCCCAGCTTGAAAAAGCGATAGCCGTTCTCGTGATAGATGGACAAATACTCCGGTGATGCCTGATAAAATACAGCCGTCAACGCATACCGATCTGCGAAGCGTTGGAATTCCTGAATCGCTTTACTCACATGCTCTTTTGAACCGAGCGGGTCGCCCAATACAATCAGCTTGTCCCGGCTGCGAGCATAGGGAATAACCACTTCTTCGTTCTTGGTCCAATACAGATACTTATCCCCAAGAAAAAGCATATGAGAAACGAGATTGCCGCCCTGCCGATCCAAAAATTCTTTTAGCTTATCCAACTCCTGCGTATCGGGCAGATTACCGATTATGCGTTGCGGTCTGAGGAAGAAATACACCGTCAGGAACACCCATGCCAAAATCAAACTGAACACGGCAGTAACCCCGTAATCACTACGGTTCATAAAAAAATCCAGATGAACCTTGGCATGCAGATGGCGCATAAACGGAGTATTGGAGCCTGCTCCAATCATAAAATAAGCCCCGGTTACGAGGAGAGATAACCCGCCCCATATGAAAATGTTGTGCCGATTCAGCGGTGCACTGACCCGATAAAACCGTGAACGCGAAATCCACAGCATTAATGCCACGAACAACAGGAACAAGGCTTCTTCAAAATCCAGGCCTTTGATGAAGGTGAAAATAGCGCCCGCCAACAGCAGAATCAATGTCAATCGCAATGCTCTGCGAATACGCAGAGATATCCCGTGGGACAGGACGACAAGCATAATCCCGATGATAACCGAGATTTCGTGCGATAGGCGCATGACAGGCAGACTGAGCAAATGCTCGGCAAAACGAAGCCGATATAACAGGCCGGGCGTAGCCGCCGACAAAAGAAGCACAACGCCGGAGATGAGTACCAGCTTGCCAAGCGCCCATACCCCCAGATCGGCCAAAAACCGGAACTGACCAGGCCAGCCCCATACCTTCTGCCAGGCATTGAGGGAGTAATCCCAACCTGTCTCGGCCAGTTGGCTCAAGCGCTCGTTGCGCGGAATCATCTCCAGTGCGGCCAGGACCAGGCCGATCAGCCACGGAATGATGAAATAAAAGACGCGAAAGACCAATAGCACAGCCAGGGCCCGATCTGGATTGGCACCCGCCAATTGCAGTCCAAGCAGGGCAATGATGTCGAAAGCACCGACCCCTCCGGGTGCGAGACTGATAAGTCCGGCTATCGCGGCAATGACATAAATGCCGAACACAGCACTGATTGGCAGTTCATGGAGCAAGTATGAGCCGATCCATGCAAAGGTAAGTCCGGCCAGCAGCCATTCCAGCAGCGAAGCGCCAATGGAGGCGGAGATCGTGGACCAGGAGAGCCGGCCTTCTCCCTTATTGAACCATTTGGCGTAACGCTTGGATCGTTGAAGGATCAGAAACAGCGGCAGGTACAACGCCATTCCCCATAGCGCCCAATGAAGCCATGGATGAGCATCTACTACAGGCTGGACCGGATACAGATGGATAATGGCTCCCCAAGCCAGTAAAGACAACCCTGTAATGACGATAGGCGAAAGGAATACGACCGCAGAAGTAATGACACCCAGCGGCACGCCACTTTTTTTGTACAGCACAGTGCGTAGTCCCGCGCCTGTAAAGCCTGCAAAGCCAAAGACATTATTAAAGGTATTGGCGATCCAGGCGTACCGAAATGTCGTTCCAGGCTTGACCTGAAGCTTGAAATGATGCCTGATCACGTAATCGTATGCGCTCATGGCCGCCACGGCTGCCAGTGAGAACAAACCGATTTCGATGAGGAACGCGGCATCCATTCGCCGCAGCTCATGCAGCATACGCGCCAGATTGAAGCTTTTCAGCTCCCGTCCAGCCTCCCATATAATAAAAGCCAGTACAGCCAGCGGTAGCAAAATACGCGTCATTCGCTGCCTGTAGATGGTTATTATGAACTGTACGATTTTAAAGGATTGGATTGGTTTGTGATTTGGATTCATCGATTCACCTGCCTGAAAAATAATAAAATTTACCCTACTATATATTATACCTGTATTTACCGCTTGAATAACAACAGAAGGGTTACGAAAATGGGATTTCAGATTGATTGCTGTAAATCATTCCAATATAATGATGGAATGCCTAGTAAATTGCTTGGAAATGGAGCTGAACTGGAATGAGTATATGGGATCGCAATCTTTTTATACGTCGATTGGAGCTGTTGTTGCCTCCAGATGCTGACACGAGCCAATATCCTTTTAACTTAAAGGCTCTTCACCAGTGGAATGAACTCAAGTTCCATCCTTCCGTTACTTATATCGTTGGAGAAAATGGTGTGGGTAAATCGACGCTTATGGAGGCAATCGCAGTCGCTTGGGGATTTAATGCAGAGGGTGGCACCAAAAATTTTAATTTTTCTACACAGGTCACACATTCCTCGCTGCATGAGCATATCCGGCTGGTAAGAGGGGTAGACAAGCCAAGGGATGGCTTCTTTTTCCGGGCGGAGAGCTACTATAATGTGGCGACTCATATTGATGAGCTGGATCGAGAAGGAAGAGGTCGACCCATTCGAGAGTCCTACGGGGGGAAGTCGCTGCATGAGCAGTCGCATGGCGAGTCTTTTTTTGCTGCATTTGTGCATCGTTTTGGCGGACACGGGCTGTATATTCTGGATGAGCCGGAAGCCGCATTATCGCCTTTGCGCCAGATGGCCATGCTTGCACGGATTCACGAACTTGTACAGCAGGGCTCACAGTTTATCATTTCTACGCATTCCCCGATTTTGATGGCCTATCCCGACTCTGTCCTGTATCATCTGACACATGAAGGAATCGATACCCGGACGCTGGAGGAAACCGATCATTTCGTCATCATGAAGCAATTTTTGAACAACAAGGAAAAGATGCTGCATGAGCTATTCGAGGATTCCCAATAAGGAACTGATACTGAGGAGCATATTCGCTTGATAAGTAGGAAACTGGATGAGTTCAAATCTCAATGTGGATATTCGACGGATACCATTTCTGAATGCACAGGCTCCTTTTTGCTGTCCTGCCAAAGGAAAGATTCAGGGCTAACGAAAGTATTTTATGATTGTTATTTGTCTCTCGCTCTATTAATATAGTTTTGTTGATAAAATAGCTGCAAAATAAGATTTTCGCATGCGAAATAAAGAGGCTGAGGAGGACAAAACGCAACATGTCAGATTCACAACAGTTGAAAATGGGACCGCTGGTCATTTTGATGATTAATATGTTTATTGCCATGCTGGGAATTGGGCTTATCATCCCGATCCTTCCCAAATTTATGAATTCCTTGGGAGGCAGCGGTGAAACGGGAGGCTACCTGGTTGCCGTGTTTGGCTTGACCCAGTTTCTGTTTTCACCGTTAGCTGGAGAATGGTCCGATAAATACGGACGTAAAAAAATGATTATTATCGGTTTGGCAATCATGACGGTGTCTTCTGTATTATTTGCTATTGGACACTCGTTGACGATGCTGTATATTTCCCGTTTGCTGGGAGGAGCGGGGGCCGCCTTTATGATTCCTCCGATGATGGCTTATATTGCCGACATTACAACGGTACACAATCGCGGCAGAGGAATGGGTTTGCTGGGCGCCGCCATGTCTCTTGGCTTTGTTATTGGCCCTGGTGTGGGCGGCTTTCTGGCGGATATCTCAATGCGCACGCCATTATATGTTTCGGCCTGCGTATCGGGCTTGGCTGCGCTGATCTCATTGATTTTGCTGCCCGAAACCTTGTCGCTCGAGAAGCAGTTGAAATTTCGGAATGTTAAGGTCAAGCGCGATAATGTGATTAAGCAGTTTGCACTTTCTTTTCGCAAACCGTATTTTATGCTGCTGATTATGATATTCACGCTCACCTTTGGGCTAACGCATTTTGAAACCATGTTCCCTTTCTTCGTAACGGGCAAGTTCCATTACAATGAGCGTGATATTGCCATCATCATTACAGTAGGTGCATTGGTCGGAACAGTGATTCAGGCTGTGGTCATCAGTCCGTTGTTAAATCGTTTTGGTGAAAAAAGTGTTATTATAGGCTCCTTTCTGTTTTCTGCGATTTCCCTCGTGCTTATGCTGCTCTCCGGTAACTTTTATTATGTACTCGGGGTTTCCCTTATCTTCTTTACCGCCACGTCGCTACTGCGACCAGCCATTAATACCGCTTTATCCAAAATGGCGGGAGATGAGCAGGGCGTTGCAGCCGGGATGAACAATGCCTATATGAGTATCGGTAATATTCTGGGACCTGCGCTGGCGGGTACGTTGTTCAAGGTGCATATCAATTTGCCTTACATTTTCGGGGCAGCCATTCTCATTCTTAGCTTGGGGCTGGCTTTAAAATGGAACAGCAGAGGTACGCAAACCACAGCGGTGTAGTATTATTGAAAAACAGGACGTTTCTTGAACGAAACGGTCCTGTTTTTTTATTTGTATCCTTAAAGATCAATGAGTTTTTGATGCCTGAATAAATACAATATCATAAGTCGCTGCAACACCTTCCGGCGTACTAAAACGATTTTCATACTCTTTATACAGGCTGGTGAACAGACGTCGCGATCCGAGACTGTGGGAAATAACGGCTTCTGAAGTGCTAGCTCCCAGCGCTTTTACAGATAATAGAAAATCCCTTGGTGAAGCGTATTCTTCCGTTAACAGCTTACATTTATATTGAATATTGGAGAAACCAGCTGTTGTTAATGAATCTTTCCATTGATTTGCAGATTGAAACGTGAGTCCGTGCCTCTGGGGCACCATACCTTTAGCACGGTAAACTTCTTCAAAAGCTGTATGCAACTCGTGGAAGGTACGAGGCCCGAAGGTCGCGAATGCGAGTATCCCTCCGGGGCGAAGCAGTCGGTAAAGGTAATTCAGTGTTTGCTGCGGCTGGCTCAACCATTGGAAACAAGCACTGGAAACGATGAGATCGAACGAAGAGGCAGGAGTGTGAGCTGCCCACTTTTCGACATCAGCAAGTAAAAAGCGAATATCAGAAGAAGGCCTATCGTTCGAGCCTACAGGGTTTGCAGTACCCAGCACACGCTGTTCAGCGGCCAGAAGCATTGCAGGCGCAATATCCAGTGCAGTAATAGACGAGTGCGGCCATCTGTTCACCAAAATTTCAGTTAGAATACCGGTGCCGCATCCGATCTCAAGCATGCCGAGTTTATTGGAATCATCAACATTTGCCTGTTGCATAAGAAATTCCGCAAGCATGTCCGCCATGGTGCGCTGCACATGGGCATGAGTATCATACAATTCTGCTGCGCTGCGGTTAAATTGCCGTGCAATCGCTGCTTTTCTACTGATCATGCCACCAACTCCTAATTGATTCAGCTATAGATGCCTCCCTGCCCACAAACGGAGCATGTCCGCTATCGGGTATGGCTAGTAGTTTTGCCTGAGGCAATTGCATGAGCAGCTCCTCTGCCGCCTCGTAAGGACAAATCTGATCTTCGGTGCCGTGTATAAGAAGAACTGGACAATGAATGGTCGGAAGTCGAGAGAGACACTCCACATGACGGAGAGTTTCAAGCCCCGCGATGAGTGCCGGAGTTGTCCAGTTGCCTACGAGGGAACGATGATTCCTGATATCCGACGCTGTTTCCAGGTCCGTAAACATCATCTGACTGAATTTGCTCTCTATAGCCTGTCGATCTCTTTGGAGTCCGGTGATCATCTGCCTGACATAGGCGTCTCCCCAGCCGCGATTCTGTTGTTCTTTGGGACGAGTAAACCTGGCTGTTGCTGAAAAAAGCACAAGTCCATCTGCCAGCTTCTGATCCGCGAGTTTCAATGCCAATAACCCGCCCAGTGACCAGCCTCCTATCAGAAAAGGACCAGAGCCTGAGGAAAGCAGACCTTTCGCTGCCGTTTCGGTCAAATGCAGCATCTCCTCAGAGGAAGCAGCAGCGCTGTAATCTACAGAAGCATGATGAAAATCAGGGAGAAGCCCGCGCAGCCGATCAAAGACCTGATTTGACATACTCCACCCGGTTAGCCACAGGATAGTGCCACTTAATTGTGACCTCATGATTCCAAAACCCCCAGTTGAAGTCCTAGCCTGCAAATTTTCGTAACGGCATCTGCTAACTCCTCCAGGGAATGTGCAGCCGATAAAGAGAAGCGAATTCGCGCAGTCCCCTCGGGTACTGTTGGAGGACGAATGGCTATCGCCGCAATACCTTCGTTTTCCAGAGCACTGCTAAATTGCAGAGCCTTATGATTATGGCCTAGCACCAAAGGTACAATTGCAGAATCGCCGTTGCCGATATTAAAACCTGCTTCACATAATGAGGAGCGAAAAAATTCGCTTGCCGCGAACAGCCGCTCACGACGCCAGTGTTCTGTTTGTATCAGCTTTAATGCTTGGGCAGCCCCCGCTATAAGAGAAGGGGGGAGTGCCGTTGAATAGATAAGCGGCCTCGCCTTATTCATCAGCCATCTGATGAGTGTCTCACTCCCACAAACATAAGCTCCGTAGATGCCAAACGATTTGCTGAGTGTTCCCATGTGAATATCCACATCATTTTTTACTCCGAGTGCAAAGGTCAATCCTTCGCCACGTGGACCGTAAACCCCTCCGCTGTGTGCCTCGTCCACCATCAGCAGGGCATTAAACTCCCGTTTGAGCGCAATAAGGTCGTGCAAGCGCGCCTGATCACCATCCATGGAAAAGACTGCGTCCGTCACGATCAGCTTCCGTCGTTTATCACGAAATTTATGCAATAAGGCATGCAAATGCTCCATATCGTTATGGCGATACCGCGCATGCTCGGCGCGGCTCAAAATAATACCGTCGACGATGCTGGCATGGTTGAGCTGGTCGCTGAATACCACATCGCCACGGCCCACAAGCGCGCTAATGACACCAACATTGGCTGTATACCCGTTTGCGAAGACAAGTGCCGCATCACAGTTTTGCCATGCTGCCAACGCTTTTTCTAGCTGTGCATATGGCTGCCGATTGCCGGTTACAAGCCTGGAGGCGCCGGCTCCGGCTCCTTCCTTGAGGAGCGCATCACGCATCGCTTCAATAATGGCAGGATGCTGAGCAAGCCCCAGATAGTCATTCGAGGACAAGTCCAGTAGTGCTCGTCCGCCATGCATCACGTAACCAGGACTTTCGGGGATAGGGACATGGGTACGCAAGCGGCGTTCCATTGATGCGTGGTGTAATGCCTCAAGTTCTTTTTTCATCCAAAGGATGATCATCACCGCCTTGTAATGACAATGCTTGCCTGATCGGCGCTAATTGAATGTTTTTTCGAACAGAGTGGATAAGCATCTTGGTATTTGTCTTGTCATTAGCCTCGTTATATAGGTATGGAAAATGTCCAAGGACTTTTAGGCCGCCGCTGTATTGTTCGATGAGTTCTGCATTTGTCGCGGCACTTGGATCATCCAGGGCGTCAATACATTCGCTGTTGTTCATGATGATGCCTACAATCGGGATTCCGCGCTGCTGCAAGAAGGAAATGGTCAAAAGTGTATGATTGATTGTACCCAGACCGGATCTGGCCACGATCAGAACAGGTATATGAAGCATGGAAATCAGGTCAATCACCAGTGCGTCATCGGTCAGCGGTACAGCGACCCCACCCGCCCCTTCAATAAGCAGTGCTTGATAGCGCCCGATAAGTGGTTCTCCTGCGGCGATAATCTCCTTAAGACTAAGCGTCACACCAGCCTGCTTGGCGGCAAGCATTGGGGTCAGAGGTGCTTCGAATGTAAAAGGTGCTACAGCCTCCGGGCGTTCACAGATGCCTGTGCTTTGCAGCAGACGTTCGGCATCCGTTGCTCCGCTGCCAAGAAGACCGCCGGACTGCACTGGCTTCCAGACACCTGCATTCAGACCTTCTGCACGCAGCGTAGCGGCAAGGGCCGATGTCACAATGGTCTTTCCAACGCTGGTATCCGTACCGGTTATAAACATTCCCCGTAATGTACTCATATCGTTAATCCATTTTCGGTGACGTCTATAATAGATGCTGCCAAAATATCCGTCATAGCATTCAACTCATCCTCTGTACTGGCAAGAGGAGGGATAAATACGACAACATTGCCAAGCGGTCTTGTGAGCATTCCAAGTTCTCTTGCACGCTCGGCAGCGCGAACGCCGATCCGATCTTCCCAGTCGTATGGCTCGCGTGAAGTCTTATCACGTACGAGTTCGATTCCGATCATCAGGCCCTTTTGCCGAATTTCACCGACATGCGGCCGTTCTTGAAGTGCCATAAGCTTTTGCTCGACCAATGAGGCCTTTGCTATTACGCCTGTTAGCATATCTTGCTCCTCGATTCGTCTTAGACTGGCCAAAGCAACGGCACAGCCAAGCGGGTTTCCAGTAAAGGAGTGCCCGTGGAAAAATGTTTTTTGCTCTTGATAATCGGCATAGAAGGCATCGTATATCTCGTCAGTCGCAAGTGTCGCGGCGACGGGCAAGTAGCCGCCAGTGAGTCCTTTGCCGACAACCATCAGATCAGGCGCAACGCCTTCCAGATCGCAGGCAAACATGGCTCCTGTGCGACCGAAACCTGTTGCGACTTCGTCCGCGATGAGAAGTACTTGGTGTTTGCGGCAAAGCAAGGCCATTTCCCGCAAACAGCCTGGCGGCATGATGATCATTCCTGCCGCTCCCTGCACGATTGGCTCCACCATGAGAGCTGCTATTTCATCCCCGCGAGTCTCAAGCAAATGGCGTAAAGCGGTTATAGTAGACTCCATTGCACCCGCCGCGCCGCCTTCGTGGCGGTAGGCATAAGGATAAGGAATGACCTCTGTGGGAAACAACATCGGTCGGAACACATCATGATACAGGGGTATCGCGCCGACGCTGACTGCCCCGATGGTATCTCCATGGTACGCTTGCTTCATCGTAATAAATGTCTTTTTCTCATGTACTCCGCGGTTGTGCCAGTATTGAAACGCCATTTTGATTGCGATTTCGACACCAGTTGCTCCTGAATCGGAGTAAAATACTTTGTTTAAACCCTTGGGGGTGATTCTCACCAGCTTCTCCGCCAGTTCGATGGCAGGTATATTCGCCATTCCAAGCAGTGTAGAGTGGGCGACCCGCTCTAACTGATCCGTGATCGCCTGATTGAGTTCCGGTACGTTATGACCGTGTACATTCAGCCAAACAGAAGAGAATCCGTCATAATATGATCGGCCCTGGATGTCATACAGTTTGACACCTTGACCACGTTCAATAATAAGAGGGTCCGACTTGTTGTAATCTTTCATTTGAGTAAAGGGAAGCCATAAGTGCGCCTTATTCATGGCGGCGAGACGTTCATAGTGCGTAATGATCACCATCCTTCGCCAATCTATTATTTTAATTGTCAACCTATCTGAATTTATTATGGTTGACAATTAACTTTAACAATATAACAAAACAAAAAGTTTGTGTAAAGAGAATCAAAGTGCACTATGGAGTCGATTATGGGTAATAATGCAAGACAACGCAGCAATCGGAGGGAAGCGTGAGCGGAATGGATGAACGAAATGAGCAGTTATTTTATACAGGAACTTATGCATCTCGGGATGAAAGAGGGATTTATGTATGCGCTTTGGATATAGAAGACGGTGATCTGCGCATCATTGGCGGGGTGGAGGGGATTGAACGGCCGATAGCCACAGAACATCGAAAGAGAGCATAGGAAAACACGGCGCTTGCTTCCATGAAAAGCATGGGGCAAAACGCCGTGTTCCAGGTCTTGAAACGGTCTGAAATGGCTCGACAGCTATTTTCCGGCTTCGCCAGCTTCTACCGCTGCTGTTTTGGTGTGGCTTTCGGCAGGTTTGTAGTACAAGCGGAACAGAATATCCTGGTTGTAGTTACCGAATCCGGTACCAAACAGGGTTACCCCTCCAATATGCTGGGCATCATCCAGTATGGCAATACGGAACTTCCATTGCTTCTGATCAATCAGCACTTGGCTTAGAGTCACATCGGATATCTGCTTGCCGTCCATAAAGGTACCCTCGGACGTAATGCGAAGTCTTTTGAGCAGACCGTATTGATTGATGAAATCTGGCCACCATGCGGGTGTGTATTTACCACGGTTGTCCCCGAAATCTCCTGGGCTGGTCCAAGTCCCCAGATTGACATCATTCAGAAAAAAAGTAATGTCTGAAGGCCAGTTATCATTGGTAAAAGGCGCCTCGGACGATAGCTCCATCGAAATTTCCAGCTCCTCGGCCTTTTGGCTGGACAGCAGGAAATTGGGTACCTTATAATCCATATATCCCTGGCTAAACCACAGGATCTTGGAATTGAAGCGCTCAGGGTCCAGGAATGAACGAGGCTCGTCGAATTCTCCGATGATTTTTTCGACGGTAGCTAGTCCACAGGTTGGTTGAATTTCAAAATCCGTAAAGTGTCCGACGGAAATTTCCGTCTGATGAAATTGCCGCACATCCTGCTGATAGCGTGGCATGGCGATCTCAATTTTGTCCGTAGCCAGCGAGCACACCTTCTGAACTCCACCACGTCCGGGCAGCATTTTAGTCGAAATAATGGACGCTCTCTCCAGCTTTTTGACATGCATGGTCATGATCGCACTGCTAAGTCCCAGCGCTTCCGCCAACTCGCGTATATTCATAGGCTTTTCCGCAAGCAGAACAATCATATTCAGCCGAACCTCACTGGCCAGCGCTTCATATACGGGAAGTGATTTTTCAGAAATGTCCAGTTGCATAGTTCCTCCAATTCTAACGTACATCAAATGATGGTAGTTTAACATATATGGATTTCTTTCAATATTCATACATAAAAAACGATATGATTTACATTTATATAAACAATATACCCTTTCCTTGATTGCTGGCACAAGCCTAACCCCTCAAAAAGCCCAAAATTGTTCAAAAAACAGGACACCCCTAAAGCCATTCGCTGTTTGTTTGGGATGTCCTGATGATGGTATGTGGTTTGAAGGTTAATATCGGGTATGTTCTTCTGTCAAAGAAGGGTCAGACGTTCTATCTTTGTCTGCCACATGCCCACCTTGCTGAGATGAATCAGCCTTCATCAGACCGGGATGACCGACATAAGGACGATCACTCCGTGAGCGGCCTCGAGTGAGTCGGAAGCCGAGCAAAAACAGCACAAGCTGCACAGCCAGTATGTAAGGAGAAGCCTCCGGTCCGATCCATTGAAACAGTGCGACAGCGGATATCACCATAGACAACAGGCTTGTTGGAAAATGGGAAGCCGTTACGTCCAGATCATTTTGCCTGCGTAGGGTCATCAGCCGATATGCATACAGCAGCGCGATCAAACCGGATACAAATCTCATCCATGTACATCCTATAAGCCAGTAGGCAGATGGCGTAGTATTGGACAGACTGCTATCGACATTGCTGTACGATGCCAATTCCACAAGCAGCCTTGAGACCAGCCAGATCATCCCGGTCAGCGCCAACGGGCCGGCTGCCGGACGAAGCAGCTTCCATAAAGCTGTCCCCCAGCCTGGAGCATGTGACTCCAGCAAGACAAGCCGTCGTTCCTCGATCAATTTGTTCATTTCGCGTTCCAGGGATTTGAGTAGCAATTCTCTGCGGAAAGCATCGCATTCCCGGAGGGATGCCTGCACCTGCTCCTGCAAGTGAGGAGTCAAATAGGGAGCAGCCTTCGCCTCCTGAAGAGCATGAATCAGTTCGTTCGGGTATTGCTGCTTTTCGTTGCTGCTGTCCAGGGCAGCGGTTTGGAGGCAGCCTGCTAATCGTCCGTAGATGCGCAGGGACTCCTGTAATTCATTCAGTCGCTGCTGACGAGAATTTCGAAGCTGGACTGCACTGCGAACGTACAGCCATACCAGCAAGGACAACGCCAGCAGTAAGGCAATCAGACCGGGTGAGATATATGCGGCTAAGGCCGCGAAGTCCGTCGGGGACACCCGCAATCCCTCCTTCCATTGTTCTTCCTACACTATTGCACAGACCGCACAGGCATTTCAAGGGCTGTCTGTGTCTGACCAAGATATATAAAGTATTTTTTGGTAAAATAGACGAGATTACAAGCAGGGAGAGGAGATTCAGCATGACATCGAATCAACCGTACGGACAGCTTCGCGTGGAACACGCCATTCCATCCGCCCAGGAGTATCGAGCGTTACGCAAGGAGGCTGGCTTGACGCAAATTACGGAAGAAGCGGCAGCCAAGGGCCTTCCGAACAGTTTGTTTGCCGTGACACTGCGGCTTGGGCAGGAATTGATTTAGGCAACTGAAATCAAATTTTGCGAAATACTAATAGTGCGAAATACTAATAATAAGTAAATTACAGGAAGAGGGCAAGCTCATATGAAAGTTATTATTTTCGGAGCAACAGGAACGATTGGTCAGGCGTTAGTGAAGGAAGCGATCAAGCGCAAGTATGAGGTAACGGCGGCAGTACGTGATCCGCAGCGGGTGACGGAGCAAAGCGAATATTTGGCGGTCGTTCAAGCGGACATTCTAAATCCGAATTCAGTTACAGAGGTGGCGAAAGGACACGATGCTATCATTAGCGCCTACGGTCCCACATTTGGAGCGGAAGAAGAATTGCTTGAGGCAACCCGGTCTTTATTGGAAGGCACTCGGCGTTCCGGTGCGGAGCGCATCCTCGTGGTTGGCGGAGCCGGAAGCCTGATAACAGAAAACGGTGAACGCCTGATGGAT
>NZ_JH601043.1:91254-92098 GCF_000245715.1 Paenibacillus sp. Aloe-11
GGCTGCACATGCTGAGGCACTCGAGCTGTATCGCGCTGCCGATGTGGATTGGACATATTGCAGTCCTGCGGGAATTATTGAACCAGGAAAGCGTACGGGGCATTTCCGCATTGGCCTGGATCACTTGGTAGTTGACGAGTTGGGCCACAGCCGCATATCAGTAGAAGATTATGCAGTAGCCCTGATTGATGAGCTGGTGGAAGGGGAATTCGTCAATTCCCGTTTTACGGTTGGATACTAAGCGCTAGGTACTTCAATAAGGGAGGAGAAAAAATATGTACATGGTGACCGCCGATGAAATGCGGCAATTGGATCGGTATACGATTGACAAGCTGGGTATCCCGGCCCTCACGTTGATGGAAAACGCCGGGCGCGCGGTAGCCGACGAGGTAATGAAGCTTTGCGCGGGGAGATGCGGATCGAGCAATGGGAGCTTGGGAGGCCATACCAATCCAACCTGCGGTGTTGATGATGCTGATGTGTTCAGGAGGCAGGCGATAGAGAAAGTCGCTCAGACAGGACCGGGCGAGCTGCCGGGTCACGGCGAGGTCATCCGGACGGAGCTGTGGAATCACGGGCGCCATGCTGTATGGCAACGGGAGCATTGGTATATCCTCGTAGGCAAAGGCAACAACGGGGGCGACGGACTGGTGGCAGCCCGCCATCTGACCGATGCGGGGCTGCGCGTCACCGTTGTCTACGCCGCTTCACCGGATACGCTGCTCGGCGAAGCGGCTGCGCAGCGCGATGTCATCGCGGCTCTGGGCATCCCGGTCATCGTCTACGGCCGGGATGCCCTCGACCTGCGCGGCGCCTCAGGCATCGTCGATGCCCTGCTGGGCAC
>NZ_JH601043.1:93010-93226 GCF_000245715.1 Paenibacillus sp. Aloe-11
ATATCGACGGCAGAGGTGCAGCGTGACCGCATCACCCATGCCCGGCAGTATGCCCGGACACGCGGGGTTACGCTGGTACTCAAGGGAGCGCGTACCGTCATCGCGTGCCCTGACGGAACGACCTACGTCAATACGACAGGTCATGCCGGGATGGCGACAGGCGGCGCGGGCGATGTGCTGACAGGCATTATCGCGGGCTTGCTGGCGGAAGGCTTG